>NZ_CAJYPS010000026.1 GCF_913777145.1 uncultured Roseateles sp. | reverse complement strand
GCAGCATGCCGTCCGCATAGACGGCCGAGCGGGCGCTGTTGCCGGTGCCCGAGGCGCGGCTGGACAGGATGGCGTGGTTGTAGTCGGCGATGTAGCGCTTGCGCACCAGCAGGCTGGGGAAGTACTTCAGCGCGTCCTCGGCATCGGTGGCGTTGACCGTGCGGGCCAGCTCCTCGCGCGTGATGCCTTCGCGGGTGGTGGGGATGTTGGTGGGCAGCGAGGTGGGGGAGGCGGCTTGCACGCGCACCAGCTGGAGCTTGTTGCGAGCAGGGGTGTACGGCGTGCCTTCGTCGGCCGAGGCTGCGGCGTTCTTGGCGGCCGCCGCGACCGCAGGGGCGTCGTCGCAGTCGCAATCGTCGCAGGCGAAGGCGGGCAGGGCGAACAGGGGCAGGCAGGCCGCAACGGCCCGCGCAATGACGGTTTTCTTCATGAGGTTCTGGAACTGAGTCGGGCCGCGCGCGCGGGGATTGCCCGGGCGCGGCAACACGCACGCGGCCCCTGGCCGCGCGCACGCAAGGGCACTCAGCTCAGAACGGGGGGCGCGCGCGCCTCGGCATGCCGCCAGGCGTGGGCGGTGCGGGGCGCGCTCCAGAAGCGCTCGGGGGCGCCAAAGGTGAGGTCGCTGCGCAGCGCCAGCAGCGGCGCGGGCGGCGGGCCGGCCAGGTCGGTCCAGCTCAGGTGGCAGGCCGGGCAATGGCCCTTGGCCAGCAGGTCCAGCGCCGCATCGGCCGGGCCCTGCTCGGGCGTGGACTGCAGCGCGCGCGACGCGGGTGAGCGGCAGATGTCCTGCCAGGCGCTGTAGTCACCGCGCGCATGGGCCAGCGCGGCGCTGATGCCCGGCGCCAGCATGCCCAGCACCAGCACGGCCAGCAGCCACCACGAATGGCGGCGGGCGGTGCGTGGCGAGATGGGCAGGCTGACCATGGGCGGCGATTCTAGGCAGCCTGGCGAGGGTCAGGTCTGCAGCAGATCAAGCAATGCACGCGCCACCACCTGGGTCGCGCGCTGCAGGTCGGCCAGGTCCAGGTGCTCGTCCGCGCGCTTGGCATTGCTCTCCAGCACGGTGCGCGGGCCGGCGCCGTAGATGGCGGCCGGGATGCCTTGTGCCGTGTAGAGCCTCACATCGGTGTAGAGCGGCGTGCCCGAGGTGGGGATGGGCTCGCCGAACACCGCCTCGCCATGCTTTTGCAGCGCGGCGATCAGCGGCGCGGCGCCGGGCAGCGGCGTCATCGGGTGGGCCAACAGCAGGCGCTTGATGTCCAGCGTCACGCCGGGGCTCTGCGCCACGGCGGCTTCGATCAGCGCACGCACCTCGGCCTCGACCTCGGCCGGGTGTTCCTCGGGAGTCATGCGGCGGTCCAGCTTGAGCACCACCTTGCCTGGCACGACATTGGTGTTGCTGCCGCCCTCGATGCGGCCCACGTTCAGATAGGGGTGGGTGATGCCGGCCACCTGTGAGAGCCGCGTCTTCAGCACCTCGTTGTGCGCGTACAGCGCGGTCAGTAGCTTGTTGGCGGCCTGCAGCGCGTCCACGCCCGTGTGCGGATAGGCCGCGTGCGAGGCCAGGCCATGCAGCGTGACCTCCAGTTGCAGGCAGCCGTTGTGGGCCGTGACGACCTGGTAGCTGAAGCCGGCCGCGATCAGGTAGTCGGGCCGGGTCAGGCCTTGCCTGAGCAGCCAGCCCGGGCCCAGCTCGCCGCCGAATTCCTCGTCATAGGTGAAGTGCAGTTCCACCGCGCCCTTGAGTTTGAGGCCGGAATTCTTCAGCGCCAGCAACGCGAAGCTGTAGGTCGCGAAGTCGCTCTTGCTGACGGCAGACGCGCGGCCATAGAGCTTGCCATTCACGATCTCGGCGCCGTAGGGATCGTGACTCCAGCCTTCGCCAGGGGGGACTACATCGCCGTGGGCGTTCAGTGCAATGGTCGGGCCATCGTCAGAGAAGCGATGGCGCACGATGAGGTTGGTGATGGACTGCATGCCGGCCGCTTCGACCTCGGCGGTCGGCACGACATGTTTTTCGACCTCGAAGCCGAGCGCGGTCAGCAGCTCGGCGGTGCGCTCCGCGTGCGGTGCGTTGTTGCCGGGTGGGGTGTCGGTGGGGATGCGGACCAGCTGCTGGAGGAAGCGGACTTGGTCGTCGAAGTTCCTGCCAACGTGGGTGTCTAGAGGGGACATACGTGGGATGGTGAAGGTGTGCGGCTGGCAGCAGTTAACGTTGATTTGGCCTCAACGGTATGCCGGTGAATACGATGCGCTCGTTCGGGTTCGGCACTCCCGCCACGGCCAGGGCCTCTTGCATCGCCTGTGCGATGACGTCTGCGTGTTCGCAGGGGCCGATAAGGACCTTGTCGATGAGTGTTGCGGGGCTCAGACCTATAAGGCCTTGATCTGGTTGATCCTGGAGCGGGATCTTCAAAACCTGCTGCGGCACTCCGCCAATCGTCTCGACCTCATTGGCGACGAGCGAACTAGACGAGAGGGATGGCATTGCCACGACGCGCCATTCCTGCTCCTCACTGAACGCGGGATGTTTTGTGCAAACCGCGGCAAATCTGAACATGTGGAAAAGACTACCTAACGCCTCTTCCCTAGTCGTCTGGTCGAATAGTTGCGGCTCGCGCGCGATTGCTGCCGCTATCGCGGCCATCTCTCGCTGCATGCCGAGCCCGTCAATATATGCAACAGGGCTTGAGTACGCCGCGAGGGCGTCCGATGGGCGAATCAAAACACCGCCGTCGAACACCAGTGCTACGCCTGCTGTGCCACCGTATGCACGCCACATGGAAAGTCGTCCGAACGAATCTTCAGCGGACGAGTGCTCCGAAAGACATGTCACAAATGTTCCACTACGAATTTTGGGAACCCAGCCGTTGAAGAGGTTTTCAAATTCGCCAGTGATGCCAGCGTGATGCCTTTCCATATTGGCCTTCAGAGAGCTCCCGGCTTCTGAAGCATAGGCATCCTTTAGACACTGGAGTCCATGGTCGACTTCCATGAAGTCGTTCATGACCCGCGTGTTCCGCATCCATATTTGTCGTTTGCGGAGGATTTGGTTCGCCGTGTCGGCTGTCGTGTAGTAGACGAATCTGCCACCGGCATTCACCACGCGCTCAGCTGCAGCCATGGCGTAAGGAAACAACGTCTTCGGATAAATCGCAAGGTGCGAGGCGTCTATCGACATTGTTTTAGTCCTCCAGAAGTCAGGTTTGGGCGAGCCAAAAGTGGAAGGTCTTCAACTGGTATGTAAGTTCAACAAAGCGCTGAGTGCCATCACCGCCAACTCCGCGTCATCCACCGTCACCGACTCCAGCGGGTTGTGGCTGATGCCCCCATTGCCGCCGCGCACAAACAGCATGGCCTGGGGCAGCAGCTCGTGGATCTTCATCGCGTCATGGCCGGCGCCGGAGGGCAGGCGGTGGAGGAGCAGGCCCAGCTCGGTCACCGCGGCCTCCCAGCGGGCCTGCCAGGCGGGGTCGCTGGGCGCGGCGTTGGCGGCCAGCGTGGGCTGCAGCGAGTAGCTCAGGCCGCGGCGCTGGCAGATCTCGGCGAGTTGGGCCCGCACGTCGGCGTCCAGTGCGTCGCGGGCGGCGTCGGTGGTGGCACGAAGGTCCAGGCTGAAGCGGCAGCGGCCGGGGATCACATTGGTGGAGCCCGAGGGCACCTCCAGCATGCCCACCGTGCCGACCACATCGGGCACGGCGGCGGCGCGCTGCTCCACGAACAGGATGAGCTCAGCCACGGCCGCCGCCGCATCGCGGCGCTGGCCCATGGGCGTGGTGCCCGCGTGGCTGGCCAGGCCCACGACCTCGCCGGTGTAGCGGCGCGAGCCATTGATGCTGGTGACTATGCCCAGCGGCAGATCCAGGCTGTCCAGCACCGGCCCCTGCTCGATGTGGACTTCGACAAAGCCCAGGTAGCGCGACGGGTCGCGCTTCAGCGCTGCGATGGATTCCACCGTGCCAGGCAGGCCGGCGGCCTGCATCGCGTCGCGCAAGCTGATGCCGGCCGCGTCGCTGCGCTCCAGCCAGGCCGCATCAAAGGCGCCCACCAGCGCGCTGGATGCGAGAAAGTCCGCGGGGAAGCGCTGGCATTCCTCTTCCGAGAAGCCGACGACCTCGATGCCGAAGGGCAGGCGCTTGCCCTGGCGGTGCAGTTCGCGCACCGCCAGCAGCGGCACGAAGATGCCCAGCCGCCCATCAAAGCGGCCGGCACGGCGCACGGTGTCGTAGTGGCTGCCGGTCAGCAGGCGGCGGGGTTCTGCGCTCGTGCCGTGGTAGACGCCCACCACATTGCCCACCGCATCGCGGCTCACCTCGTCAAAGCCGCAATCGCGCATCCAGGCCATCAGCTGCTGGGCGACCGCGGTGTGGGCCGGCGTGGCGTAGGTGCAGGTTAGCCATTCGGGGTCGTCGCTGTGGCGGGCCAGCTCGGCGGCCCAGTCCCATAGCTGCTGGCCGAGCTTGGGTTCCACGCCGAACTTGTCGTTCAGGCGGATTTCGGCAATGCGGTGGATCTGGCGCAGGCACTCGGCGCGTTCCAGGTCGGGGTGGGCGCGCAGCCGGCGCTCGAAGCTGGCGATGATCTCGGCCCGCGTGAGCCCCAGGCCGCGTGGGCCGCGCACCGCCAGGATGAAGGGCCAGCCGAAGCGCGCGTTGTAGTCGGCGTTGAGCTGCTGCAGCTTCGCAAACTCCTCGGGCGTGCAGGCGGTGAGGCCGGCCTTGCTCTGCTCGTTGGTGGATTCCGCCGTCAGCTCGCCCGCAATCGCGGCCTTGCCGGCCAGCTCGGGGTGGGCACGGATCAGGCCCAGTTGTTCATCGAGGCTGGCCTCACGCACCACGCGGGCCAGCGCCACCTTCAGCGCGGCCAGGCTGGCAAAGGGGCGGGCCGCCGCGGCGCGCTCGGCAATCCACGGCGAGTGTTCGTAGGTGCCGTCCAGCAGCGTGACGAAGTCGGCCGTGCTGGCGGTATTGAGTTGATCGAGCGTCATCATTCCCAGACAAAGGCCGTGCGGGCGTCGAAGGGGTGAACGGTCTTCCAGTGCCGCGCAATGTCCAGCCGGCGGCACACCCACACGCGGTCGTGCGACTCGATGTGGTCAAGAAACTTCTGCAGCGCACGCATGCGGCCCGGGCGGCCCAGCAGCCGGCAATGCATGCCTATGCTCATCATCTTGGGCGCCTCGGCGCCTTCGGCATACAGCACGTCGAAGCTGTCCTTCAGGTATTCGAAGAAGGGCTCCCCATGGCTGAAGCCCTGGGGCAGCGCGAAGCGCATGTCATTGCAGTCCAGCGTGTAGGGCACGACCAGGTGCGGCGCCAGTTCGCCATTGGTCTTCTTCACCTGCAGCCAGAAGGGCAGGTCGTCGCCGTAGTAGTCGCTGTCGTATTCGAAGCCGCCGAAGTCGGCCACCAGGCGGCGCGTGGCGGGGCTGTCGCGGCCGGTGTACCAGCCCAGGCCGTGGGGGTCGCGGCCCAGGGTCAGGCGTTGCAGGCTGGCCATGGCCTGGGCCAGGTGGGCGCGCTCCGTGGCCTCGTCCATGCCCTGGTAGTGGATCCAGCGCCAGCCGTGGGACGCGATCTCGTGGTTGAGCTCGATGAAGGCCTGGGTCACGTCCAGGTGGCGTTCCAGCGCCATGCCCACGCCGAACACGGTCAGCGGCAGCGCGCGCTGCTCGAACTCCTTCAGCAGCCGCCACACGCCCACGCGCGAGCCGTATTCGTAGATGCTCTCCATGCTGAGATGCCGCGCCGGGTAGCTGGCCGGGTTGAACATCTCGGACAGGAACTGCTCGCTGCCGGCGTCGCCGTGCAGCACCGAGTTCTCGCCGCCCTCTTCGTAGTTGAGGACGAACTGCACCGCCACGCGGGCGTTGCCGGGCCATTGCGCATGCGGCGGGTGCTCGCCGTAGCCGATCAGGTCTCTGGGATAGCGGGGCGTGGTCATGAATGCCTCAGGGCTTCAACGCAAGGGCGAGATCCTGCACACGCGGATGCAGGCGCAGATTGGCCTCGACATGGCCGAGGTGGGCGGCCATCAGGCGCTGGGCGGCGCGCGCGTCGCCAGCCTCCAGTGCGTCGACGATGGCCTCGTGCTCGGCCTGCGACTCGGCGGCCGAATGCGAGCTCTGGTACATCAGCGAGATCAGCGAGCTGCGCGACAGCAGGTCGGCCAGCAGCTGGGCCAGCACCTCGTTGCCCTGCATGCGCGCCAGCAGGCTGTGGAAGTCGGCCAGCAGCCGGGTGCGGCCGGTCACGTCGGTGCGGGCCACGGCGGCGCGCTCGGCCTTGAGGTGGGCACGCAGCTCGGCGATCTGGGCCGGTGTGATGCTCTTGGCCAGGCGGCTCAGCAGCGCGGCCTCCAGCATCTGCCTCACCTCGAACACCTGGCGCGCCTCGTCCACGCTGGGCTGGGCGACGAAGGCGCCGCGTGCGGGTTCCAGCGTCACCAGCCGGTCGCGGCTGAGCTGGTTCAGCGCCTGGCGCACCAGCGTGCGCGAGACCTGGAAGATGTCGGCGATCTTCTGCTCGGCCAGCTTGGTGCCGGGCATCAGCCGGCGCTCCACGATGGCCTGCGTGATCGCGTCCACGATGCGCTCGGTGGTGGAGCCGCTCTCGGCAACGGAGGCTGGGGAGGGCATGGTGCGGCGAAGTGTATACACTTTGGCATCCAATCCAATCAGGACCCCATGGGCAAGCTCACCACCCACGTGCTGGACACCATGCACGGCAGCCCGGCGGCCGGCATGGCCGTGTCGCTCTACCGCCTGGGCGGCGGGGAGCCTCAGCTGATCAAGGCGCTGCAGCTCAATGCCGACGGCCGCGCCGACGGCCCGCTGCTGGAGGGCGAGGCGCTGGTGGCCGGCCGCTACCGCCTGGTGTTCGGCGTGGCGGCCTATTTCAAGGCGCGCGGCGCGGCGCTGCCCGAGCCGGCTTTTCTCGACGAGGTGCCGCTGGATTTCGGCATCGCCGATGCCGGCGCGCACTACCACGTGCCGCTGCTGGCCTCGCCCTGGAGCTACTCGACCTACCGTGGCAGCTGATCCCGGGTCCATCCTCGTCAGCATCATCCGCACCGAGGGCAGCGTGCCGCGCGGCGCGGGCACCTGGATGCTGGTGAGCCCGCAGGCGGTGCAGGGCACGGTGGGCGGCGGCCACCTGGAGTTCGATGCCATTGCCCGGGCCCGTGCGGCGCTGGACGGCGCCGAGCTGCCGCCCGAGCTGCGCTGCGCGCTGGGCCCCAGCCTGGGCCAGTGCTGTGGTGGCGTCGTGTGGCTGCGCTTCGAGCGCCTCGCGCCCGGTGAAGACCTGGCCACGCGCGTGCCGCTAGAGCCGCTGCGTCCGCTGGCGCTGTTCGGCGCCGGCCATGTGGGGCGCGCGATCGCCAAGGCGGCCGTTGATCTGCCGCTGGCGCTGCACTGGGTGGACAGCCGCGACACCCAGCTCGACGGCGCCTGGCAGGGGCCGCTGCCGCGCGGCTGGCGCCTGGAGCTGTCGGAGCCGGCCGAGGCCGCGGTGGCCGGGCTGGCGCCGGGCTCGGTGGTGCTGGTGATGACGCACAACCATGCCGAGGACCTGGAGGTGCTGGCCGCCTGCCTGCGCCGCCAGCGTCAGCAGCAAGACCTGGCCTTCATAGGCATGATTGGCAGCGCCACCAAGTGGGCGAGCTTTCGGCAACGGCTGGAGGCGCGCGGTTTCTCGGAGGCCGAACGTGCCCAGGTGTGCTGCCCCATAGGCCTGCCGGGCGTGCCCGGCAAGCAGCCGGCGGTCATTGCGGTGGCCGTGCTGGCGCAGATCCTGGCGTTGCCGGCGTGAACTGCAGGCTGCGGCCGGGCAGCGCCTGCAGCCGGGCGTTCTCGCCTGAGAGGCTGCGCTCGTAGTCGGCCCAGGCCTGCTGGATCTCGCCGCGGTCGCGCATGCGGCGCAGCGCCTGCTCCAGCGGCGCCACCCAGGCGGCACGCGACTCGTGCACACCGTGGTACAGCGCCACGCGGGCCAGCGGCGTGCTGACCTGGCACAGCGTGCCCTGGCGCGCCTCGATGGGCACGCCGGCCATCCAGGGCGTGGTCAGCACCAGGGCCAGATCGGCACTGCCGGCGCCCACGTTCAGGAAGGCGTCGCTGGGCGTGTTGGCCGGCACACGACCGGCCTCGGGCACCAGCACCTCGGCGGCCACCATGCCGCGCTGGTAGCTGATGCGCCGCCGCGCCAGGTCCTCGGGCGTCAGGCTGGCCGGGCAGGGCGGGCGCGCGAACGCGAACACCTGCAGGGTCAGCAGCGGCACGTCGATCTTGCGCACCTGGGGCATCTGCTCGAAGAAGGCGTCGGTGCGCATGGCCACCGCGTCCAGCCGGCCGGCGCGCAGCTCCACCTGGGCGCGCGGCAGCGGCCAGGCCAGGTATTCCACCTGGGTCTGGCCCAGGCTGGCGTAGGCCTTGCGCAGCAGCGCCTCCACCGGCGGGAAGTAGCTGCGCTCGATATTGGTGGCGATGCGCACCGGCGCCGCCTCCTGCGCGCGGGCAGGGCCGGCCGCCAGGCCCAGCAGCGCCAGCAGGCCGGACAGGGCCAGCAGCAGGGCAGGGCGGGGGCAGGGGCGCATGGGCCCGCATTGTGAGCAGTGCGCATGACCGCGGGGCCGCTGGCCGGCGCCAGCGCGCCGGCCGTGGCGCTGGCGCGACGCCCGGCCCGGCGGTCGACGGCTTGGAGACAGCGTCCGGCCGTGCCGGGGCCCAGACGGGGCAGATACCGGGCTGCGCGGGCGCTCGCGCTGCATAAACTCGCGCCCAGTCGCAGCGGTGTCGGGGGTGAAGGTCCCTGCAGACGCGACGCCTACCGCCCTACAGCACCCGCCGTGGTGGGGCCGTGCGAGAACTCCACCGCGTTCATGGACATCTACCTGCTCGACTGGGCCAACCTGCTGCTGCGCTGGCTGCACGTCATCACTGTCATCGCCTGGATAGGCGCGTCCTTCTACTTCGTGTGGCTGGACAACCACCTGCAGCCGCCCAGCGGCGCCGACCTGCAGGCCAAGGGCGTCAGCGGCGAACTCTGGGCCGTGCATGGCGGCGGCTTCTACAACCCGCAGAAATACATGGTGGCGCCGGGCGACCTGCCCGAGAAGCTGCACTGGTTCTACTGGGAGAGCTACTGGACCTGGATGAGCGGCTTTGCGCTGTTCACCGTGCTCTACCTCTTCAACGCCGGCCAGATGCTGGTGGACCCGCGGGTGCATGCCTGGGGCGCGCCCTGGCAGGCGGCGCTGGCGGCGCTGGGCTTTCTGGTGGCGGGCTGGCTGGTCTATGACCTGGCCTGCCGTCACTTGGGCCGCACCGCGGACGGCCAGATCGGGCATGACGGCCGCGTGATGGCGGTGGTGGCGGTGTTCGTGGTGGGCGCGGCCTGGTTCGCGGCCCAGCTGTTCCCTGGCCGCGCGGCGTTTCTCATCGTCGGCGCGATGCTGGCGACCCTGATGACCGCCAACGTGGCGCACTGGATCATCCCGGGCCAGCGCAAGGTGATCGCGCAGATGCGTGCCGGCCAGAAGGCCGACCCCATCCATGGCCAGCGCGGCAAGCAGCGCAGCGTGCACAACACCTATTTCACGTTGCCGGTGCTGATCGCGATGCTCAGCAACCACTACGGCCAGCTCTACCAGCACCCGCACAACTGGCTGGTGCTGTGCGTGCTGATGGCGGCCGGCGTGGCCATACGCGTGTTCTTCGTGAAGCGCCACAAGGGCGTGAACAGCTGGGGCGCGGTGCTGCTGGCACTGGCGCTGCTGGCCGGCCTGGTGGTGGCGATGGCGCCGCGCGTGCCGGCCGGGGGCGCCGCGGCGGTGCCGGTCACCCAGGCCCAGGCCGAGGCCATCGTGCAGCAGCGCTGCCTGGCCTGCCATGCGGGCGAGGCGGCGCAAAAGGGTGTGCGTCTGGACTCGGCCGAGGGCCTGGCCAGCCACCGCGCGGCCCTCTACCAGCAGGTGGTGGTGCAGCGTGCGATGCCGCTGAACAACGCCACCGCGATCACCGAGGACGAACGCGCGCTGCTGGGCCGCTGGGCGCTGGGGCGCTGAGCGGCCTGGCCCTGTGGGGTCAGGGTTTGCAGGCTGGCGGCGGCTTTCAATCCGGGTCCTCCTGGGGGGCCTGCATTCACGGGGGGGAGGGTGTTCCCCCTGTGTAGACGGCGGCGGCGCCCATGGGATAACGCTGACACCGCTGCCCCGTTCGCCTGGTCGAGCGGGCGCTCGTCAGAACCGCTTTCCCAACGCAGGGGCACCGCGATGTCGTCTTCTAAATCCTTGGGTTCCAGCCTGCGCCGAGCCGGCGCGCTGGGCGTGATCGCCGCGGCCGGCCTGGCCGGTCATGCGGGTGCAGCCACCTTCACCGAGAACGGTGATGCAGGCCAGACCGTGGCCTCGGCGCAGGACACGTCGTCCAGCGGCCCGCTGCAGGCGCTGACTGGCATCAGCGGCAGCATCAGCTCGTCCACCGACGCTGATCTCTACCTGATCCACATCGCCGACCCGCTGAGCTTCGTGGCCAGCGCCACCGCGGCCGGCACCTCGATGTTCGACCCGCAGCTCTTCCTGCTGACGCTGAACGGCGCGCCGGTCGCGCTGAACGACGATGCCGCCGGCGGTGTCGACACGCTGCCGACGCTGGGCGGCATCAACGGCCTCACCGCCGGCTTCTACCTGCTGGGCGTGTCGCAAAGCGGCTATGACCCGGTGAACTCGGTCAACCAGCTGCTGTTCGCGGCCGGCCTGCCCACCGACACCCGCTATCCCGCCAACGGCCTGCAGCCCGCGGTGCTGGGCGGCTTCTCGGACGGCACCTTCTTTGCCGACAGCGGCAGCTACGCGCTGCAGCTGGCCGGCGTGGACACGCTGAGCGTGTCCGCCGTGCCCGAGCCGTCCACGCTGATGCTGTTCGCCGCCGGCGGCCTGCTGGCCGCGCTGCGCCGCCGTCGCGCCTGACCCTGCCCACCCGCGGCCCGCCGCGTGCGGGCCGGCTCATCCGCCGCGTGCGCGCGGCTCCCACGTCTTTCGGGAACTCCGTCCATGAACAAGTTCACCCACAACCTGTGTGTGCTCGCGGCCCGTTGCTGGCCCGCGGGCCTGTTGGTCGTCTTCACCGGCCCGGCCCTGGCCGTGCAGGTGCCCGCCAAGCTGGGCTCCGGCCTGGGCGAGGTGGTGCAGCAGCAGCTGGCCGAGCGCGCCACCGGCCTCAAGGGCGCGCGCAGCCGCGCGCTGGCCGACAACGGCATGCTGAGCTTCGACACCTCCAGCACGCTGATCCGCGATGCGCAGGGCCGCGTGCTGGTCAACGTGATCGTGGACGGCCGCTACGCCCATGACGATGTGCGCGCCAAGGCGCGCTCGCTGGCGCTGATGCGCGTGACCGCGGAGGACCGCCGCTACCGCGCCGGCGTCATCGAGGGCTTCGTGCCCGAGACCGCGCTGATCGCGCTGGCCAAGATTCCCGGCGTGTCGGCCGTGCACGGCGTGAACCGCCCCGAGCTGCATGTGGGCTCCGTGACCCAGCAGGGCGTGGTGCAGCACCGCGTGGATCAGCTGCCCGCCAACCTGAACGGCACGGGCATCACCATAGGCGTGCTGTCCGACTCCTACGACAAGTCCACCGGCGCCATCAAGGCGGCCAACGACATCGCCAGCTGCGACCTGCCGGGTGAGGCCAACCCCTGCGGCAACACCATGCCGGTGGTGGTGCTGGAAGACGCCGCCAGCGCCACGTCCGACGAGGGCCGCGCGATGCTGCAGCTGGTGCACGACATGGCGCCCAAGGCCCGCCTGGGCTTTGCATCGGCCTTCAACGGCGATGTCTCGTTCGCGAACAACATCCGCGCGCTGGCCGGCGTGCAGGGCCTGCCCAACTCGCGGCCCGACTTCGCGGCCCAGGTCATCGTGGACGACGTGCAGTACTTCAACGAAGGCATGTTCGCCGACACCATCGTCGCGCAGGCGGTGGACGACGTGACCGCGATGGGCGTGTCCTACTTCTCGTCGGCCGGCAACACGCCGCCCACCCAGGGCTATGCGTCCGACTTCCGCCTGGTGCCGGCCGGTGCCAACGCGACTGCGGGCACCAACATCAACCTCACCGGCGTGCCGGCCAACCTGTACGCGGGCGGCTTCCACAACTTCCGCGCCGATGGCGGCCAGGACATCGCCCAGACCATCAACCTGGGCACCAGCCGCCAGCTGCGCATGACGCTGCAGTGGGACGACCCCTATGACGTGACGCCGACGGCCGTGGGCCCGCAGATCCTGCAGACCACCGGCACCCTGGTCGACAGCAGCTCGGCGCCCACCTTCACCTTCGGCGCCACGGCCGGCGGCCAGTACGTGATCGACGTGCATGGCGACTCCACCACCGCGGGCGCCGGCAACCTGGACGTCATCGTCACCGTGATCTCGCCGGACGGCACCACGCTGTCCACCACCGACACCGGCGCGGGCGAGAACTTCTCGTTCTTCGCGCCCCAGGGCGGCACCTACACGGTCAAGGTCACCGGCTTCAACGGCGACACCGGCAGCTTCGTGGCCACGGTGAACCAGGGCACGGGCGTGTCGCAGATGACCAGCGACTTCAACCTGCTGTTCTTCCACCCGACCACCGGCGCCTACCTGGGTTGCGCCTGCGAGAACAACCTGGCCACCAACCGTCCGGTCGAGCTGCCCAGCTCCATCACCTTCCCGACCTCGGTGACCACCGGTCAGGTGCAGCTGGTGATCTCGCGCGCCAACACGCCCACCTCGCCGCAGCCGGCCAGCCGCCTGCGTTACAAGATGCTGTCGTCCACCAACGGCAGCACCGGCGCGCCGGCCGAGTACTTCTCCTACAGCACGCCCATCACCTACGGCCACAACTCGGCCGCCGGTGCCAACGGTGTGGCGGCCTACAGCCCCTTCCGCCCCAACATCCCGGAGGACTTCACGTCCACCGGCCCGGTGCGCATCGTGTGGGACCGCAACAACCAGCGCATCCCCGAGGCCCAGCAGGTGCGCCTCAAGCCCGAGATGGCGGCCATGGACGGTGGCAACACCACCTTCTTCACGTCCGACACCAACCGCGACCTGGACACCTTCCCCAACTTCTTCGGCACCAGTGCCGCTGCACCGACCGCCGCGTCCATCGCCGCGCTGGTGCTGCAGGCCAAGGGCGGCCCGGGCTCGGTGAACCCGGCGCAGATGCGCACCATCCTGCAGCGCAGCGCCTTCCCGCATGACCTGGACCCTTACTCGGCCAAGGGCCAGGCGGTCGCCACCAACCGCGGCAAGATCACCATCACGCTGGACGGTGACAACTCCGCGATCGCGCGCACCGACCCCAACGCGTTCAGCATCACCTACAGCGGCCCCAGCAGCATCACCAGCATCACCTTCGATGCGACCAATGCCAACCCGGGCGGCGGCAATGTGAGCGTGGCCAGCACGCCGGGCCTGGTGTTCGACACCCGCAGCGCCGGCCAGCCCTTCGTGGTGGGCAGCGGCAGCGTGGGTCTGAGCTCGGCCAACGTGACCGCGACGCCGCTGAACCAGGCGCCGTCGCCCTCGGTGACCGGCCAGTTCTTCGGCCTCAAGCTGGACTTCACGTCGGGCAGCTTCACCGGCGGCAAGACGCTGCGCTTCGGTGTCGGCCGTGCGACCTACCGCTCGGCCTTCGCACCGCCCACCGGCGACTCGCGTGCCGCCAACTCCGCCGACCTGGCGGGTTCGCTGGTGCGCCAGCCCGAGGGCACGCTGGCCGCGGGTGGCATCACCTTCACCGGCACGCTGGCCGACGGCTCGACCTTCTCGGGTACTTTGACCAATCGCATCGGTGCCGGCTGGACCTTCCTGGACGGCTGGGGCTTCATCAACGCGGTGAACGCGGTCAACCAGCCGCTGCCCTGAGCGCCTGCTCTGACAGCACCGAAGGCCGGCCTCGTGCCGGCCTTTTTCATGGCGCGGCCGATACTGCGCCCTCCATCGCTTGCCGCCGACACCGTGGACCCTCGAGCCCTGCTGCGCCATCTCTACGACACCGCCGTTGCCCAGGCCCTGCCGGGCGAGGTGCTGGCCCGCCATCTGCCCGCGCCGCCCGACCCGGCGCGCGGGCGCACGCTGGTGCTGGGCGCCGGCAAGGCCGGCGGCGCCATGGCCCAGGCGCTGGAGGCGGCCTGGCCGGCGGACGCGCCGCTGTCCGGCCTGGTGATCACGCGCTACGGCCATGTGCCGCCCGGCTACCGGCCGCGCCGGCTGGAGGTGGTGGAGGCCGCGCATCCGGTGCCCGATGCGGCCGGCCTGGCTGCCAGCCAGCGCCTGCTGGCGCTGACCGCCGGCCTCACCGAGCACGATCTGGTGATCTGCCTGATCTCGGGTGGCGGCTCCGCGTTGATGAGCCTGCCCGCGCCCGGCCTCACGCTGGCCGACAAGCAGGCGGTGAACCGCGCGCTGCTGATGAGCGGCGCCGCCATCGGCGAGATGAACTGCGTGCGCAAGCACTTGTCCGCGATCAAAGGCGGCCGGCTGGCTGCGGCCTGCGCGCCGGCGCGCGTGCTGACGCTGCTGATCAGCGACGTGCCGGGTGACGAGCCCTCGGTGATCGCGTCCGGCCCCACGGTGGCCGATGCCAGCAGCTGCGCCGACGCGCTGGCCATCTGCCGCCGCTACGGCGTCGAGCTGCCGGCCGCCGCGCGCGCGGGTCTGGAGAGCGGTGCCTTCGAGACGCCCAAGCCCGGCGATCCGCGGCTGCAAGGGGGTCAGGTCGTGATGCTGGCCACGCCGCAGATGAGCCTGGAGGCGGCGGCCGCCGCCGCGCGCGCACAGGGCCTGGCCGCCCATGTGCTGAGCGACGAGATCGAGGGCGAGTCCCGCGTGGTGGGCGGCGTGCATGCCGCGCTGGCGCGCGCGGTTGTGCGGCGCGGCCAGCCGTTCGAGCGGCCCTGCGTGGTGCTGTCCGGCGGCGAGACCACGGTGACCGTGAACCCGGCGCGCAAGCCGGGCCGTGGCGGCCGCGCGACCGAGTTCCTGCTGGGCTGTGCGCTGGCACTGCAGGGCGAGCCCGGCGTGTGGGCGCTGGCGGCCGACACCGACGGCATAGACGGCGTGGGCCCGCATGCCGGCGCGCTGCTGACGCCCACCAGCCTGGCCCGCGCCCGCGCGCTGGGCTTGAATCCGCAGGCACTGCTGGACGCGCACGACAGCGCCGCCTTCTTCGCGCCGCTGGGCGACCTCCTGACCCCGGGGCCCAGCTTCACCAATGTGAACGACTTCCGCGCGCTGCTGTTGCTTTGAGCCCCGCCGCAGGCCGCGTCCTGGGGGGCGGGCCGCATTGACGCTGTCACAGCGCGTCGTTACAAGCGGATACGAGTCGAGCGGGCCGTCGCCCGCCCTCCAACCCCAGGGAGAGGTGGCGGTGCGTTCCAGCCATCCGGTGTCATGAGTGCGGGCCATCGGCATGGAGGGCTCCACCATCTGATCAAGCTGTTCGTGGCCGCGCTGTTCGTGGCCAGCAGCGTGCTCTTGCTGGAGCGCTGGCTGGTGCCGCTGGATCTGTCGGCCCGCCTGGTGGTCGCCCATGCGGCCGCGGCCCAGGCGGATGTGCCCGAGCACTTCGCACCGCCCACCGCGGTGATGCAGATAGACCGCGAGCATTTCGACCGCGACTACGGCGGCCGCACGCCGCTGGACCGCTGCCGGCTGCGCGATGACCTGGACAAGGTATTGCAGGCGCTGCCCGGCCTGCGCGCCCTGGGGCTGGACCTGGACCTGTCCGACCTGCCGCCCGACCGTGCCGATGCCGCCCCGCAGGGCCCGGACGGCCTCAGGCCCAATGAGGCGCAGAACCGTTGCGCCCGGCAGCTGCTGGACCATCTCAGGACCTGGCGCGAGGCGGCCCCCACGCAGGAGGAGGCCCGGCGGGTGGCGCTGATCCTGCCGGTGGACCGTCAGGACCGCGGGCAGTCAGCCACCTGGCGCAGCGAGGTGGCCCAGCGCGGGCTGGAGCTGGCCGATCCGCGCCTGGTGCAGGAGTTCGGTCTGGTGCGCCGCCACTGGCTCAACCCCGAGGCCTGTCCCACGCTGGGCCAACTGCTGGGCCAGCCGCCCCAGGCTGCCAACCAGGCCGCCTGCCGCGACGTGGCCCGCGACCTCGTCGAACTCGATGAAGACGCCCACCATGCGCACAACATCAGCTTTCACCGCGCGGTCGTCCAGGTGCGCGTGCCCGACCCGGGCGCCAGCGGCTGGGAACAGCAGTGGCAGGCGCTGGCCGCGCAGCAGCCGCCCGTGCGCCAGCTGTTCGTGGGCGCGCGCTTCGATGCCAGCGACGATTTCCTCACCCCGCTGGGCACGATGGCGGGTGTGGAGGTGCATGCGGCGATCGCGCAGAACCCCAGGGAACGGGTGGAGCACCTGTGGGGTTTCGCGCTGGACCTGCTGTTGGGCGTGGTGCTGGGCGCCGGCGTGACCTGGTGCTGGGGGCGCTACTTCCACCAGCGCCTGTCCACCCGCCTGCCGCGGCGTCAGCTGGCGTTCTGGTGGCTGGTGCTGCTGGCGCTGGCCTGGGGCCTCCTGCTGGTGGCGCTGCCCCTGGGGGCGCAGCAGATCCTGCAGCGCCTGGATGTCTGGGTCTCGCCCGTGCCCATGCTGCTGGGCATGACGCTGGATGCGCTGGTGCTGGGCAGCGTGGAGGTGGCCCTCGCGCGGCTGGAGGCCCGCGAGGGCCGCCACCACGAGCCGCTGCACGAGGCCTGGCCCGCGCCCATCCCCTGGCTGTGGCGGCGCCTGCGGCCGTCTCCATTGACGGCTCCGCGCAGCCCGGCGGCCTGGCAGGTGGCGCCGGCCGCATTGCCGGCGCTGGTCTGGTGGCTGGTGGTGGTGCTGGCGCTGCTCAAGCTCGGGCATGCGCTGCCGGCGCCGCTGGAGTGGTTAGCCTGAATGGAAGGAGTTGCCATGATCAAGAGTCGCTGGGCCCTGCTGGGCCTGTTCATCGCTTCGCCCGTCTGGGCTCAGCAGGCCGGCGGCTGTGACGGCGGTCTGGCCAGCTTCCAGAAGGCGCCCGCGCTGCGAGGCAGCTTCACCGGCATGAAGCAGGGCAGCGCCAGCTGCAACTCGCTGCAGAACGTGCTGCGCCGCCTGGCGGGCACCAGCACCAGCGCGGGCAAGAAGCTGGAAGGCGACAAGCCGTTGGATGTGGCCGCGGCCATGCGCGAGCGCCAGCAGGCCCAGGCGGACCCCGAGTTCGCCAAGGCGCTGCGGGAAGCCCAGGCGCCAGAGAGCGATGCGCTGCGGCGCCTGGTGCTGGAGGCGGCCTTGCTGGAGGAGTTCGGCCATTTCGCCGCCCGCGAGCTGGTGCTGCGCGAGGCGCAGGCCCTGTTGGGGAAGTGACATGGGCGCGCGTTCATCCCGCTGCGGCCCAAGCTTGGTGGTGATGGCCGCGCTGCTGGCCGGCTGCGGCGGCAGCCTGCCGCTGAAGTTCGCGCCACCCGCAGCCGGCCAGCAGGATGCCGCGGCCAGCGCGCCGGTGGCGCCGTCCAGCGCCACCTCGGCGTCGGCCAACAGCGCGGCGGTCAAGATAGGCGCCAAGTCGGTGGAGCTGTCCAGCGTGGAGTTCGACGCCACCTGTGCGCGCGTGGTGGCGCCCTTCGAGCTCAGCGACAACCTGGGCGAGCTCACCAAGCTGGGCACCAGCCTGCTGGCCGACAGTGCCGGCAACTATCTCGGCCAGCAGCTGCAGGCCGCGTCCAGTGGCAATACTGGCGCCGCCAAGGCCACGCCGGCGCCCAAGCTGGCGACGCTGTCACCGGCGGTCAAGCGCGCGGCGCTGCGCATGAACTGGCTGCCGCTGAGCGTGGAGCAGCGCTACGGCCGCCACCTGCTGGAGCAGATGCAGAGCGAGGGCAAGCTGCTGGCGCGCGACAGCCGGGTCGGACAGCGCCTCTATCCCAAGGGCGATGCACTGCTGGCCGAGGTGCTGGCCGGCGTCACCGAGCCCTATGCCTACCAGTTCGAGCTGCACATCAGCACCGAGGCGGGCGAGAACGCGATGGCGCTGCCGGGCGGCTATGTGGTGGTGGACAAGGCGCTGCTGGAAAAGCCCGAGCTGCGCGACAAGGCCAATTTCGCGCTGGCCCATGAGGTGGGCCATGTGCTGCAGCGCCACCAGACCCGCGCGCTGCAGGCCCGTGTGATCGACGCGCTGGCGCTCAAGGGCAGCCTCACCGACATGGTCAAGACGCTCAACGGTGCGCGCAATGGCGAGGCCCAGGCGGTACTGGGGCTGCTGGTGGGCGGCAAGCTGGTGTTCGAGAAGCATTCCGAGGCGCAGGAGCTGCAGGCCGACGCCTGCGGCATGCGGGTGCTGGACCAGGGCAAGACCAGCGACGGCCGCCTGCTGGCCGCGGTGCAGGCCTTTGCGCGCGGCCTGCCGCCGGTCAAGCCCGCCGCCCCAAAGCCGACCGACGCCAACGCGCAGAGCCTGGAGGCGCTGGCGCTGCTGGTGGACGTGGTGCAGCGGCCGGTCGATGCCCATCCCAACAGCCAGACCCGCATCGCGCATCTGGAGGCCATGCTGACCGAGCTGCGCGCGCGGCCAGGTCTTGCCCCCAAGCCCCAGACGCCTCCCAAGGCGCCCAAGCCGGCCAAGCCCCAGCCCCTGCCCACGCTGAAGAGCGGCGCGCCTTGAGCCGGCTGCCTCTACCATCGCGCCCGAGGATCACGAGGGAGCGATGACGATGCGAGCACTGTGGTGCCTGCTGGTGCTGCTGGGCCTGGGCGCCCAGGCACCGGCCCAGGCGGGCGAGACGATCAAGCCGGCCGGCAAGACGGCCAAGGCCCCGCCCGACAAGAACCGGGCGGCCTCGCCCTATCCGGTGGTGGCTGCGGACGCGGGCTACACCTTCGGGCCGGTGCCGGCCTGGGTCAAGCCGGTGCCGGCGCCCGCGGCGGCCGCGGTGCCCCTGGCCCCGCTCGCCGCAGGCGCCAGGGCCTGGCGCGAGCCGCTGGTGGACCTGCAGATCCATCTGGCGCCGCAGTCGCGCACCGCCAGCTTTCTGCGCCTGCAGCGCGTGGCGCTGGACGCCTCGGTGCTGCGCGAGGTGTCGGAGCCGCAGATCAGCTTCAACCCGGCCTATCAGCGCCTGGTCATCCACCAGGTGGCGGTGCTGCGCGAGGGGCGGCGTGAAGACCGGCTCAAGAGCGCGCGCATCGAGCTGATGCGCCGCGAGCAGGGCCTGGAGCGCCAGATGATCGACGGCGTGCGCACCGCACTGGTGGTGCTCAGCGACGTGCGCGTGGGCGACGTGGTGGAGCTGGCCTACACGGTGGACGGCGAGAACCCCATCTTCGACGGCCGCTTCTCCACACTGCTGCAACTGGCCGACGCGGCGCCGGTGGACCGTCTGCACGTGCGCGTGGACGCGCCGCTGGAACGCCGTCTGCAGGTGCGCAGCCTGGCCACCGAGCTGCAGCCCGAGCGTTTCGAGGAGGGCGGGCGCCAGGTCTTGCGTGTGCTGCGCGAGCAGGTGCCGGCGGTCGTGGACGAGGCGGCCACGCCGCCCTGGTTCAAGGTCTACCCGGCGCTGCAGGTCAGCGACTACGCCGACTGGGCCGAGCTGGACCGCTGGGCGCAGGCGCTGTTCGCGTCCGAGCCCGGCGCGCCGGCCCAGCTGGTCGCGCAACTGGCCGCGCAGTGGCCCGAGCTGGAGCGGCTCAAGGGCGCGCCGCCCGAGGAGCGCGTGGCGGCGGTGCTGCGCTTCGTGCAGGACGAGGTGCGCTACTTCTCGGCCTCGCTGGGCGAGAGCTCGCACCGCCCCAAACCGGCCGCGCGCACGCTGGCCGAGCGCCTGGGCGATTGCAAGGACAAGGTGCTGCTGTTCAACACGCTGATGGCCGGCCTGGGCGTGCCGGCCCAGCCCACGCTGGTGTCGGGCTTCCGCAACCGCGGCATACGCAACTACATGCCGGCGCACGACCTGTTCGACCACGTGATCAGCCGCGTGCAGATCGGCGAGACGGTCTACTACCTGGACCCGACGCTGACCGGTCAGGGCCTGTCGCTGGACAAGCGCGGCTACTTTCCCTATGGCGCCGGCCTGGTGGTGGGGGCAGGCGCCGAGGGCCCGGTGGCGATACAGCCGCCGGCCTTCGCGCAGGACGCGCTGAGCTTCCGCCAGGACTGGGACCTGTCCCAGCTCAGGCAGTCCGCGCAGCTGCACACCCGCTTTCGCGCCACGGGTCTGGCGGCCGAACGCTGGCGCGCCATCCTGGCCCAGGCCGGGGCAGACAAGCTGGCCGAGGTCATAGGCGGCAACTACGTGAAGGCAGTGCCGGGTCTGGTCAGCGTGGGCACGCCCGAGATCCGTGACGACCGCGACAGCAACGAGTTCGAGCTGGGCCTGCGCTTCGAGCACCCGGCGCCGGGCCGCTACCAGCGCGGCACGCTGGAGCTGGAGCTGCCGGTGGTGGAGCTGGGTGAGGTGCTGGTCGTGCCGTCCGAGGCGCGGCGGCGCACGCCCTACTGGCTGGATCTGCCGCGCCGCGTGGAGCTGCGCATCGCGGTCAAGGGCCCGCGGCCCATGGCGGCCACGCCGCCGGCGCCGCAGCAGCTGGGTGATAAGCACTTCAGCTTCACCAGCCGGGTGGAGACTGAGGGTGACGCCATGGTCTCGGTGTCGCGCTACGAGCGCCGCGGCGACGAGGTGCTGCCCACCGACCTGGAAACCTACCGCGAGCGCATCGGGCGCGCCCGCCAGCTGGTCAGCAACCGCGCGCGGTTGTCGCTGCTGGACTTCCGCGCACCGGGCCTGGAGCCGGAGTTCCAGGCCATAGACCGGCGCCTGGCCAAGTTCCGCAGCAACCAGCCCGACGAGCTGTTCCAGATCCTGCAGACCAACGAGATCACGCGCCTGGTCGACCTGCAACTGCTGCCCAAGCTGCAGCCGGGCAGCCGGCTGGCCGCGCGGGTGCTGGCGGAGCGCGCCCAGGCCAGCAATCTGCTGGGTGACTTTGCCGGCGGCCTGGCCGATGCCGAAGCGGCACTGCAGACCCAGCTGCCGGCCGAGGAGGCCGCGGGTGCGCTGGAGGCCCGTGGCGTCGCGCTGATCGGGCTGGGCCGTCCGGCCGAGGCGCTGGCCGCGTTCAATGAGCAGGCGCGCCTGGACAGCGGCAACCCGCCGGGCTCCTGGCTGGGCATGGCCCACTACCTGCTGGGCGACTACGCGCAGGCCGAGGCCGCGCTGCGCGACAGTGCGGCCAATGCCAGCGGCGAGTCGCGCCAGTTCGCGCTGCTGTGGGTCTACCTGGCCGCCGAGCGCCAGGGCGGCCGCGGCCGCGCGGCGATTGCCGACGAGCTGGCCGGTCTGGATGCCGATGCCGACGGCTGGGGCAGCGCGCTGCTGCGCTACCTGGGCGGCACGCTGGACCGCGAGGCCCTGCTCAAGCGCGCCAAGGCCCAGCCAGCCCAGGAGCGCCTGCGCCTGGCCGAGGCCTATTTCTTCATCGGCCAGCAGCTCGCGGCCCAGGGCAAGGCCGGCGAGGCCCGCCCCTGGTTCGAGCGCACGCTGACCACCCAGGCCGTGCCCTACCGGGAGTTCACGCTGGCGCAATGGGAGCTCAAGCAGCGCTGAAGGCCTGCGCTGCGGCAGGCGCCGGCCCGCCAGTTACCATGCCGGCCCCATGCCCAGTTCTCCTGCCTCACCCCATGGCGTTGCCCTTTGAACTCCAGGTCGGCCTGCGCTACACGCGCGCCGGCCGCGGCGGGCGGCGCAACCGCTTCATCAGCTTCATCTCCGGTGTGTCCATCCTGGGCATCGCGCTCGGTGTGGCGGCCCTCATCATCGTGCTGTCGGTGATGAACGGCTTCCAGAAGGAGGTGCGCGACCGCATGCTCAACGTGATCTCCCACGTGGAGCTGCTGAGCTACTCCGGCGAGGCGCTGACCGACTGGCGCGCCACCGCGGCCCAGGCGCGGCGCAACCCCGAGGTGGTGGCGGCCGCGCCCTTCATCGCGGCGCAGAGCCTGATCGCGCGCGGTGACGACTACCGCGGCGCCATCGTGCGCGGCATAGACCCGGCCGAGGAGGCCAAGGTCACCGGCCTGGGCGCCCAGCTCAAGGACGGCGTGCTGAAGCGGCTGCAGCCGGGCGCCTGGGGCATCGTGCTGGGCTCCGAGCTGGCCCGCCAGCTGGGCGTGGGCGAGGGCGACAAGATCACCCTGGTCGCCCCGGGCGGCCAGGTCACGCCGGCCGGCATCTCGCCGCGGCTCAAGACCTTCACCGTGGTGGGCACCTTCACCGCCGGCCACTACGAGTACGACTCGGGTCTGGCCATGATCCAGATCGACGACGCGGCCAAGCTCTACCGCACCGAGGGCCCGACCGGCGTGCAGCTGCGGCTGCGCGATGTGAACGAGGCGCGCCGCGTGGGCGCCGAGCTGGCGCAGAGCCTGGGCCCGCAGATCCTGGTGCGCGACTGGACCCGCTCCAACGCGAACTGGTTCGATGCGGTGCAGGTCGAGAAACGCATGATGAGCATCATCCTGACGCTGATCGTCGCGGTCGCGGCCTTCAACCTGGTGTCCACGCTGGTGATGACCGTGACCGACAAGCAGAGCGATATCGCCATCCTGCGCACGCTGGGCGCCAGCCCGCGCTCCATCATGGGCATCTTCATCGTGCAGGGCGCGCTGTCGGGCGTCATCGGCACGCTGTCCGGCGTGGGCCTGGGCCTGCTGGTGGCCTGCAACATCGACGTCATCGTGCCCTTCATCGAGCACCTGCTGAACGTCAGCTTCCTGCCGGGCAGCATCTATGTGATCAGCCAGATGCCCAGCGACCCGCAGCGTGGCGACATCATCCCCATCGCGCTGATCTCGCTGGCGCTGGCCTTCCTGGCCACGCTGTATCCGAGCTGGCGCGCCAGCCGCGTGCAACCGGCGGAGGCGCTGCGCTATGAGTAAGCCCCTGGACATGGCCGCGGGCCAGCCCATCCTGCAGGCCACCGCGCTGACCCGCCGCTTCAGCGAGGGCGGGCTGGACGTCAGCGTGCTGCGCGGCGTGGACCTGACGGTGCAGCGCGGCGACACGCTGGCCATCGTCGGCGCATCGGGTTCGGGCAAGAGCACGCTGCTGCACCTGCTGGGCGGGCTGGACCTGCCCAGCAGCGGCAGCGTCACGCTGATGGGCCGCAACCTGGCCAGCCTGGATGAAGCCGAGCGCGGCCGCTGGCGCAACCAGCAGCTGGGCTTCGTCTACCAGTTCCATCACCTGCTGCCCGAGTTCTCGGCGCTGGACAACGTGGCCATGCCGCTGCGCATACGCCGCCAGACCCCGCTGCAGGCGCGCGAGGTGGCCACCGAGATGCTGGCCCGCGTGGGCCTGCGCGAGCGGGTGCAGCACCGGCCGGCCGAGCTGTCGGGCGGCGAGCGCCAGCGCGTGGCGATTGCGCGTGCGCTGGTCACCAAACCCGCCTGCGTGCTGGCCGACGAGCCCACCGGCAATCTGGACCGCGACACCGCCGGCGTGGTGTTCGACCTGATGCTGGAGCGCGCCCGCGAGCAGGGCACGGCCTTCATCCTCGTCACCCACGACCGCGAGCTGGCCGCGCGCTGCGACCGCCAGCTGCGCCTGGTGGCCGGCCAGTTCGCCGACCACTGATCAAGACCCGACCCCAGGACCTCCCTCGCATGAGCACTCCGCGCTTCGTTCTCAAGCTCTCCTGCCCGGACCGTGCCGGCATCGTCCATGCGGTGACCGGCGTGCTGCTGCAGCAGGGCGGCAACATCCTGACCTCGCACCAGCACGGCGACGCGGATCACGCGCGCTTCTTCATGCGCATCGAGTTCGAGGCGCAGGCGGACGAGGGCGCGCTGCAGGCGGCGTTCCGCCCGCTGGCCCAGGAGTTCGGCATGGACTGGGCGCTGGTGTCGCGCGCCCGCAAGACCCGCGTGCTGCTGATGGTGTCCAAGCTGGGCCACTGCCTGAACGACCTGCTGTTCCGGGTGCAGACCGGCCATCTGCCCATCGAGATTCCGGCCATCGTCAGCAACCACCGCGACTTCTACCAGCTCGCGGCCTCGCACAACATTCCCTTCCACCACTTCCCGCTGCTGGGCGCCAGCGACGAGCAGAAGGCCGCGCAGGAGGCCAAGGTGCGTGAGGTGATGGCCGACAACCAGATCGATCTGGTCGTGCTGGCGCGCTACATGCAGATCCTGTCGCCCCAGCTGTGCCGAGACCTGTCGGGCCGCGCGATCAACATCCACCACAGCTTCCTGCCCAGCTTCAAGGGCGCCAAGCCCTACCACCAGGCCTATGAGCGTGGCGTGAAGCTCATCGGTGCGACCGCCCACTATGTGACCAGCGACCTGGACGAGGGCCCCATCATCGAGCAGGAGGTCGCCCGCATAGACCACAGCTACACGCCCGAGCAGCTGGTGGGCATTGGTCGCGACATGGAATGCGTGGCGCTGGCCCGCGCCATCCAGTGGCATGCGGAGCACCGCGTGCTGCTGAACGGCAACCGCACGGTGGTGTTCCGCTGAAGCCTGCGGCCGGCACGATGTGGACCGACACCCACTGCCACCTGGACGCGGCGGAGTTCGATGCCGACCGTGAGGCCGTGGTGGCGCGCGCGCGCGCCGCGGGCGTCGGCCAGATCGTGCTGCCCGCGGTGGAGGCCGCCAATCTGGACACCGTGCGGGCGCTGGCCCACCGGCATGGCTACGCCTACGCGCTGGGCATACATCCGCTCTATGTGATGCGCGCGGCCGAGGCCGACCTGGCCTTGCTGGCTCAGCAGTTGCAGGCCCATGCGGCCGACCCGCGCCTGGTGGCCGTGGGCGAGATCGGGCTGGATTTCTTCGTGCCCGGCCTGGATGCCGACACCCAGCAGCGCTTCTATGGGGAGCAGCTCAAGCTCGCGCAGCGCGCCGGCCTGCCGGTCATCCTGCATGTGCGCCGCAGCGCCGACCAGCTGCTGGCCGGCCTACGCCGCGTCGGCTTCAGTCATGGCGGCATCGCCCATGCGTTCAATGGCAGCGAGCAGCAGGCCCAGGCCTTCATCGCGCTGGGTTTCCGGCTGGGCTTTGGCGGCACGCTGAGCTTCGAGCGCTCGCTGCAGATACGCCGCCTGGCCGCCGAGCTGCCCGAGACCGCGCTGGTGCTGGAGACCGACGCGCCCGACATTCCGCCGCAGTGGCTCTACCGCAGCGCGGCCGAGCGCGAGGCCGGCCAGCCCCAGGGTCGCAACGAGCCGGCCGAGCTGCCGCGCATTGCCCAGACACTGGCACAGCTGCGCGGCTGGAGTGCATCGCAGACGGCCGCGCGCACGTCCGCGAATGCCCGCGCCGCGCTGCCGCGGCTGGCTGCGCTGGATCCGGGCTGAGCGCGGGTTTACCGCGTCCTGGGGGCGATTGGCGTTTCCGGCACCGGATAGCCCGCCGCCCCGAAGGTCGCGACGATGGCCTTGTGGGTGTCGAAATAGACCTGCCAGTAGTGATCGGTGTGGCAGTAGGGCCGCACGCACAGCAGCGGGCCTTCGGGGGTGAACTGCAGGATCTCGATGTCGGGCGCCGGCTTGGCGATCACGTGGGGGATGGCCGCGACCACCGGCCGCAGCCGCGCGATCGCGTCCAGCGGGTCCACGCCGTTGGCGACCTTGGCCACACAGTCCACGCGGCGGTGCGGTAGGCTGGAATAGTTCTGGATGGAGCCGTTGAAGATGGTGTTGTTGCCGACGATGGTGTGCACGTTGTCGGGCGAGGTGATGGTGGTGCCGAACAGGCCGATCTCGGTGACGGTGCCGGTCACGCCGCCGGCCTGCACGAAGTCGCCCACCTTGAAGGGCCGCAGCACCTGCATGAAGACGCCGGCCGCAAAGTGCGTGAGCAGCCCGCCCCAGGCGGTGCCGATGGCGAGACCGGCACCGGCCAGCAGCGCGGCGAAGGAGGTGGTCTTGACGCCGAAGATGTCCAGGATCGCCAGGATCAGCACAATGTTCAGCAGCACGCCCAGGATGGAGCGCAGGTAGGTGGCCAGCGTCGAGTCGATGCGCCGGCCGCGTTCCAGCGCGGCCGAGAAGACCTTCAGCGCCAGCGCGATCAGCCACCGCCCGATGATCCACGCGGCGATGGCCGCCAGCACTTTCAAGCCGAAGTCCGCGCCCTGGGTGCTGAGAAACTGCCACAGCGCCTCGGTGTTCATCCCTGTGTTCATGATCCGTCCTTGCCGTTGAAAACCCGCTCATCCTTGCAGCCGCCGCCGGTGTCGACCAATCCCGCAAACCCCGATGCGTCCACGCGCCTGATCGGGCTGGCGCCGGTGGTGGACGCCGGCATCCAGGTGCTGGTGCTGGGCAGCTTCCCCGGTGCGGCCTCGTTGCAGGCGGCGCAGTACTACGCCCACCCGCGCAATGCGTTCTGGCCGGTGATGGCCGGCGTGCTGGGCGCGCCCGAGCTGCCGGATCTGCCCTATGCGCAGCGCCTCGCCCGGCTGCTGGCCGGCCATGTGGGGCTGTGGGACGCGGTCGCGTCCTGCGAGCGCGAAGGCAGCCTGGACACGGCCATCACCGCCGCCCAGGCCAGCGACCTGCCCAGCCTGCTGCCGCGCCTGCCGGCGCTGCGGGCCATTGCCTGCAATGGTGCGAAGGCGTATCAGGAAACCCTGAGGCTGCTGCGGGGTCAGGACTTGCCGCTGCTGCGCCTGCCGTCCACCAGCCCCGCCCATGCGGGCCTGCGGCTGGCCGACAAGCGCCAGGCCTGGGAGGCGGCGTTGCGGCCGCTGCTGCGCTGAGGTCCCGGGCGCTGGCTTATCCTGCCGGGCTTGTTGCTCGCAGAACCACCATGCCACCGCGCACCACCGACTGGACCGAAGCCACCCTTAGCGAATTCGACGGGGTGCGCTTCCTGCACCTGGACTCCATCTGGGTGCAGGGCGCGATGCGCATACGCAAGCCCGACCAGATCGAGCTGGAGTACGTGCAGCGCATGTGCGCCTGGATGCTGTGGCGCGACGCGGCCGAGCTGGGCCAGGGCCATGCGGTGCAGCTGGGCCTGGGCGCGGCGGCGCTGACCCGCTTCTGCCATTCGCAGCTGCGCATGAAGACGACCGCGGTGGAGATCAACCCCACGGTCATTGCGGCCTGCCGGCAATGGTTCCGCCTGCCGGCGGACGATGCGCGCCTGAGCGTGGTGAACGAGGACGCGGCCCGCTGGGTCACGGACGACACCCACCTGCAGAGTGTGGACGTGCTGAACGTGGACCTCTACGACCATGAGGCCGAGTCCCCGGTGCTGGACGACGACGCCTTCTATGCCGCCTGCCGTGGCGTGCTGGCCGACGGTGGGCTGATGACGGTGAACCTGTTCGGCCGTAGTGCCAGCTTTGCACGCAGCGCGCTGCGCATCGCGCGCGCCTTCGGCTCGGACCAGGTCTGGAGCCTGGCGCCCACCAAGGAGGGCAATACCGTGATGGTGGCCGCGCGTGGCGTGCAGGTGCCGCATCGGGAGGTGCTGGAGCAGCGCGCGGCTAACATCGAAGCGCGTTACAAGCTGCCGGCGCGCAAGTGGTTGCGCCTGGTGCGCCCGCTGCCCATGAGCATCCTGAACGCGCTGTGAGACCGCGCTGACACCGAGCCGCCGATGACCACCAAGTCCAAGCCCGCCACCCCGCCTGCCTCGCCCGCCAAGACCGAGGGCCGCCTGGAGTGGCGCCAGCTGCTGCGCTGGCTGCTGGAAGACGGGCTCATCGATGACGCCCAGGTGCAGCGCACCGAGGCACGCTTCGCGGCCGGCGACAGCTCGCTGCACCCGCTGGTGCGTCTGGGCCATGCGGATCTGGTGCGACTCAGCACCGGCAAGCCGCTGGATGTGGATGCGCTGTCCGAGTGGCTGGCGGTGCGGGCCAATCTGCCCTATCTGCGCATAGACCCGCTGAAGGTGGACGTGGGCCGCGTGGGCGACGTGATGTCCATAGGCTATGCGGAGGCCAAGCGCTGCCTGCCGGTGCAGTTCGGCATGATGGACGTGACCATCGCGACCTCCGAGCCCTTCGACACCGGCTGGGTCGCGCAGATCGAATCCCATGTGCGCAAACCGGTGCGCCTGGTGATCGCCAATCCGCTGGAGATTGCGCGCTACACCACCGAGTTCTTCACGCTGGCGCGTTCGGTGCGCCAGGCCGCCAAGGCCGGCGAGCAGAGCCAGGTGGCCAGCTTCGAACAGCTGGTGGAGCTGGGCAAGAGCAACAAGCAGCTCGATGCCAACGACCAGGGCATCGTGCAGGTGGTGGACTGGCTGTGGCAGTACGCCTTCGACCAGCGCGCCAGCGACATCCACCTGGAGCCTCGCCGCGAGATGGGCGTGATCCGCTTCCGCATCGATGGCGTGCTGCACACGGTCTACCAGCTGCCGCCCACGGTGATGAGTGCGATGACCTCGCGCATCAAGTTGCTGGGCCGCATGGACGTGGTGGAGAAGCGCCGCCCGCTGGACGGCCGCATCAAGACGCGCAACCCCGCCGGCGATGAGGTGGAGATGCGCCTGTCCACTCTGCCCACCGCCTTCGGCGAGAAGATGGTGATGCGCATCTTCGACCCCGACACCGCGGTCAAGGACCTGTCCTCGCTGGGCTTCTCCCAGCACGACGCGGACCGCTGGGAGGGCCTGGTCAAGCAGCCCCACGGCATCATCCTGGTGACCGGCCCCACCGGCAGCGGCAAGACCACCACGCTGTATTCCACGCTCAAGCGCATCGCGACCGACGAGGTCAATGTCTGCACCATCGAGGACCCGATCGAGATGATCGAGCCCGCCTTCAACCAGACCCAGGTGCAGAACCAGCTGGACTTCGGCTTCGCGGAGGGCCTGCGCGCGCTGATGCGCCAGGACCCGGACATCATCATGGTGGGCGAGATCCGCGATCTGGAAACCGCCGAGATGGCCATACAGGCCGCGCTGACCGGCCACCTGGTGTTCAGCACGCTGCACACCAACGACTCGGTGTCCGCCATCACGCGCCTGACCGATCTGGGCGTGCCCAGCTACCTGATCAGCGCCACCGTCATCGGCGTATTGGCGCAGCGCCTGGTGCGCACGCTGTGCCCGCACTGCAAGCAGCCCGACCCCACGGTCACGCGGGAGAGCCTCAACGACCTGGTGCGCCACTGGCGGCTGGGCGGTGGTGTGCGGCCCTACAAGCCGGTGGGCTGTCTTGAGTGCCGCAACACCGGCTTCCGCGGTCGGGCTGGCCTGTACGAGCTGCTGACCATCAGCGAGGGCGTCAAGGCGGCCATGCACCCGTCGCCCGACCTGCCGACACTGCGCCGCCAGGCGGTGCAGGAGGGCCTGCGCCCGCTGCGCCTGGCCGGTGCGATGAAGGTGGCCGAAGGGGCCACGACGGTGGAAGAAGTGCTGCGCAGCACGCCGGCCTGGGAGGGCTGAGGCCCGGGGTAATCCACAGGCCGGCGGCAAAACGCCGGCTGACAGAATCGTCGCCAACAAGCATTGCGTACCCACGGGTGCGCCTGGAGGCGACAAGCGATGAAGATCAAGAGCCAGCGGGACTTCTGGTCCGGGCTGCTGTTCCTGTTGGTGGGCGTGGTGTTCGCGTGGGGCTCCACCGAATACTCCTTCGGCAGTTCGGCAAAACCTGGCCCCGGCTACTTTCCCTTCGGCCTGGGCATTCTGCTGGCGCTGCTGGGCGCGCTGGTGCTGTTCAAGGCGCTGACGCTGGAGTCCGCCGGCGGCGACCCGATAGGCCGCATCGCCTGGCGCCCGCTGCTGGTCATCGTCGGTTCCATCGCGATGTTCGGTGTGCTGTTGCCCCGGCTGGGCCTGGCTTGCACGCTGCCGCTGCTGGTGCTGAGCTCCTCCCTGGCGGGCGACGAATTCCACTGGCGCGACGTGCTGCTCAGCAGCATCGTGCTGACCGTGGGCAGCTGGGCGCTGTTCATCCTGGGCCTGAAGCTGACCATTCCGCTCTGGCCTGTCTTCATCACCGGCTGAGGGCTCGCGCATGGACTTGCTGAACAACCTCGCGCTGGGCTTCCAGACCGCGCTCTCGCTGCAGAACCTTGCCTATGCCTTCTTCGGCACCGTGCTGGGCACGCTGATCGGCGTGCTGCCGGGCCTGGGCCCGGTGGCGACGATCGCGATGCTGCTGCCGTCCATCTACTCGCTGGACGCCACGCCTGCCCTCATCATGCTGGCCGGCATCTATTACGGCGCGCAGTACGGTGGCTCCACCACTGCCATCCTGATCAATGTGCCGGGCGAGTCCAGCTCGGTGGTCACCGCGATCGACGGCTACCAGATGGCGCGCCAGGGCCGTGCCGGCGCGGCGCTGGCGGCGGCCGGCCTCGGCTCTTTTTTCGCCGGCTGTGTGGGCACCGTCATCATCGCGGCCTTTGCGCCGCCGCTGACCGAGCTGGCCTTCAAGTTCGGCTCGGCCGAGTACTTCTCGCTGATGGTGCTGGGCCTGATCGGTGCGGTGGTGCTGGCCTCGGGCTCGCTGTTGAAGGCGATCGCGATGATCGTGCTGGGCCTGCTGATCGGCCAGATCAACACCGACGTGATCACCGGCACGGCGCGCTTCTCCTTCGATGTGCCCGAGCTGACCGACGGCATAGGCTTCGTCGTCATCGCGATGGGCATCTTCGGCTTCGGCGAGATCATCGCCAACCTGGGCCAGCCGGCCGAGCACCGGGAGGTATTCACCCGTGAGGTCAAGGGCCTGTGGCCCACGCGGGAAGACTTCCGTGAGGCCTGGCCCAGCGTGCTGCGTGGCACGGCGCTGGGCTCGGTGCTGGGCGTGCTGCCGGGCGGCGGCGCCTTGCTCGCCTCCTTTGCCGCGTACACGCTGGAGAAAAAGGTGGCTCGCAACCCGCGCCAGCCCTTTGGCAAGGGAGCCATTCAGGGCGTGGCCGGTCCCGAGAGTGCCAACAACGCCGGCGCGCAGACCAGCTTCATCCCCATGCTGACGCTGGGCATCCCACCCAATGCGGTGATGGCGCTGATGGTGGGGGCGATGACTATCAAGGGCATACAACCTGGCCCGCAGGTGATGACCAGCAACCCGGAACTGTTCTGGGGCCTGATCGCGTCCATGTGGATAGGGAACCTGATGCTGATCGTGCTGAACCTGCCGCTGATCGGTATCTGGATCAAGCTGCTGACGGTGCCCTACCGCTTCCTGTTCCCGGCCATCGTGGTGTTCTGCTGCATAGGCACCTACACGCTGAACAACAACAGCTTCGACGTCTATCTCACGGCGCTGTTCGCGTTGATCGGCTACGTCTTCTACAAGCTGAGCTGCGAGCCAGCGCCGCTACTGCTGGGCTTCATCCTCGGCCCCATGATGGAAGAGAACCTGCGCCGCGCGCTGCTGCTGGCTCGCGGGGACTGGACGACCTTCTTCACGCGCCCCTTGTCGGCCGGCCTGCTGATCGCCGCTGCGCTGATGGTCATCGTGGTGATGCTGCCGTCCATCAAGAACAAGCGGGAAGAGGCGTTCAAGGAAGAGGGCTGAGATCGCAGGCGTGCTGGCCGGCTGGTCTGAGAGCGGCGGCATCGTCGGGAGCTCGATCAGAGAGGCTAGGGGGTGGTGCGCGACTGCGCACCACCCTCTTTCTTTCGCCGACTCTTCGAAGTGCTTGCGCGGCCTGAAAAATCTGTGCTACAGTTGCGGGCTTCGCTGATCACAAAGCGCGGTTCGGGGCTGAAGAGTTCTGGCGGTGCGGAGGGTTTGGTGAAGAGGCTGGATTGGGTAATTGATCTGGCCGGCGAGATTGATCGCCA
>NZ_CAJYPS010000025.1 GCF_913777145.1 uncultured Roseateles sp. | reverse complement strand
TTCAAGCAGAAGACGGCATACGAGATGTATCTTTGTGACTGGAGTTCAGACGTGTTCTCTTCCGATCTGAGTGGCCGCAACCCGAAGGGAAGGCTGGCCGCCCGCGGCCACTCGGCGTTGCAGCACTTGCCTGCATATCAATGCAGGCTGCGCGCTGCGCCTTGATTGGCAGCGGGCGGCCGGCCTTCGCGACCTACTGCCGTAGTGTTAACAGGCCCTAGCGGAAGCTGTCCAGCTGGATGCCGTGGCGGTGCAGCTTGTCGTACAGCGTCTTGCGCGGCGTGCCCAGCAGCTCCATGGTCGCGGCCACCTTGCCGCCGCAGCGACGCAGCGCCTGCTCGATCAGCGCCTTCTCGATGACGTCCATCTGCTTGGCCAGCGGCAGACTGGGCACGGCCTGCAGTGCGGCGGCCGGGTCCAGATCGTCCAGCGCCAGCACAAAGCGGTCGGCCGCGTTGCGGATCTCGCGCACATTGCCTGGCCAGTCGTGCGCCATCAGCTCGCGCAGCTTCTCAGGCGTCAGCTCGGGCGCGCTGCGCTCGTAGCGCTCGCAGGCCTGGGCCACGAAGTGTTCGAACAGCAGCGGGATGTCCTCGCGGCGCTCGCGCAGCGGCGGCAGCGTCAGCGTGGCGATGTTGAGGCGGTAGTAGAGGTCGCTGCGGAACTCGCCTCGCGCGGACTGCTCCTTCAGGTCGGACTTGCTGGCCGCGATGAAGCGCAGATTGACCGGCAGCTCCTCGTTGGAGCCCAGGCGCTCCACGCGGCGCTCCTGCAGCACCCGCAGCAGCTTGATCTGCAGCGGGATGGGCATGGTCTCGATCTCGTCCAGCAGCAGCGTCCCGCCGTTGGCATGCTCGATCTTGCCGATGCGGCGCTTGGCCGCGCTGGTGAAGGAGCCCGGCTCGTGGCCGAACAGCTCGCTCTCGAACAGCGCCTCGGGCAGGCCGCCGCAGTTGATCGCAACGAAGTGCCGGTCGCGCCGCGCGCTCTGGTCGTGCAGGCAGCGCGCCACCAGCTCCTTGCCGGTGCCGGTCTCGCCGACGATGAGCACATCGGCCGACGTGGACGCGAGGTTGAGCACCTGGCGGCGCAGCTGCTGCATCGCGGCCGAGTTGCCCAGCAGCGCGGCCTCGATGCCGCTGGCGCGCTGCAGCTGCTGGCGCAGCTGGTCGGCCGAGTGGCGCAGCGTGCGCAGGTCCAGCGCGCGCCGCGCCACGTCCACCAGGCGCTCGGGCGCAAAGGGTTTCTCGATGAAGTCGTAGGCGCCGTCGCGCATGGACTGCACGGCCATCGCCACGTCGCCGTGCGCGGTGATCAGGATGACCGGGATGGCCGCGTCGGTGGCCTGCACATGGGCCAGCAGCGCGCGGCCGTCCATGCCGGGCAGGCGCACGTCGCTGATCAGGATGACCTGGGCGCCGGGCTGCAGGTGGGGCAGGGCCTCCTCGGCGCTGCGGCAGGGCAGCACGGTCAGACCCTCCAGTTCCAGCGTCTGGGTCAGGCTGACCCGCACCGGCAGGTCATCCTCGACGAACACCACCTTGTAGCCTTCAAACATCCTTGCTCTCCACCGCGTCCTGGGCGTGCCAGGTCTCGACCTCCAGGTCGAACTCGAAACTCATGCCGCCCAATGGCGGCGGCAGGCGGCGCGCGCTCAGCGTGCCGCCGAACTCGTGCACGATCTTGGCCGAGATCACCAGGCCCAGGCCCAGGCCCTCGCCGGCCGGCTTGGTGGTGAAGAAGGGCTCGAACAGCCGCGGCAGCTGATCCTCGCTGACGCCTTCGCCGCTGTCCTGCACGCTGATCTTCACCCGCCGGCCCTGCTCCAGCGGCTCGGCCAGCACGCGCAGCCGGCGCTCGGCCTGGTTGCGCATCGCGTCCAGCGCGTTGCCGAACAGGTTGACCAGCACCTGCTCCAGCCGGTTGGCCTCGGCGCGCACGCGCAGGCCCGCGGGCAGCGCCAGCTCGGGCTGCAGCGCCAGCGCACGGCTGCGGTGCTCCAGCAGCAGCAGCGCGTTGTTCACGCAGTCCTGCAGCGACACCGCGCTGGTGACCTGCTCGGCCTTGCGCGCGAAGTTCTTCAGCTGGCGCGTGATCTGGCCCATGCGCTCGACCATGTCGTCCATGATCTTCAGGTTGCTGGCCACCGCGTCGCTGCGGCCGGCCTCCAGCAGGCGCTGCGAGTTGCGCGCCAGCGCGCGCAGCGCGGTCAGCGGCTGGTTGACCTCGTGCGACAGCCCGGCCGACATCTGCCCCAGCACCGCCAGCTTGCTGGCCTGCAGCAACTCGCCCTCGGTCTGCAGGCGCTGGGCGATCTGGGTCTTGAGCGCCGCATTGGTCTGGCGCAGCTCGGCCGTGCGGCTGTCCACCAGCTGCTCCAACTGCGCATGGGCCTGCTGCAGCTGGCTCTGGGCCAGGAAGAGCTGGCGCAGCGCACGGCGGCGGCCCGCCAGGTAGAGCAGCAGCAGGCCCACGCTGGCGCCGGCCGCCGCGCCGCCCCAGGCGGCCTGGCGGGCGGCGCGCCGCACCTCGCTGAGGTCGGACAGCGCCACCAGCCGCAGGCCCAGTGGCAGCAGCTGGCGCTGCTGGGCCAGCAGCGGGCGGCTGCCGGGCAGCGGCAGTTGCACCTGTTCGCCCTGGTGGTTCTCCAGCGAGGCGGGCAGGTCCAGGTCGGGGCCCAGCTCCTGCGGGTAGCGTGCGCTGGCCTGCAGCGCCGCGCGACGCGGTGCGTCCGCGCGGTCCAGCACCGCGTACTTCCAGGCCTGCACCGAGCTCATGATGACCACGTCCTGGTCGTCTGCCACCAGGATGCGCTCGCCCTGGCTGCGCAGGCCCATGTCCACCCAGGTGGCCTCCAGCGGCGCGAGGTTGAAGCGCACCACGATGACGCCGGCGTTCAGCCCCTGGCGGCGCACCGCATGCAGCAGGTAGAAGTCGGAGCTGCCGGTGGCCGGGTCGGCGGCGAAGAAGTGGTCGCGCTGCTGGGCCAGCGCCTCGGCCAGACGCACCGGTGGCGTCAGCGGTTCGCTGGCCGCCAGCGGCTGGCCCTGCGGGTCGGCGATGAAGATCTGCGTGGTGCCGGCCCGCACATTGATGCGCGCCAGCATCTGGCCCACGGCGGCGCGCCGGGCCGGGTCGGCGGGCTGTTGCAGCAGCGCCTGCACCGCCGGGTCTATGGCCAGCAGGCTGGGCAGGTAGGCATGGCGGCCCAGTTCGGCCGCGAGGTTGGTGGCGTAGAGCTCCAGCCGCTCGGTGCTCAGCGCCGACAGCTGCTCGCGCCCGCTGCGCTCGCTGAGCCGGTGGGCCAGCGTGTAGCCCAGCAGCATCAGCAGGGCGGTCAGGCCCAGCGCGACGCCGGGCCGGCTCAGCAGGCCGGTCAGGCGGGGCAGCGGGCGGGTGGGCGGGGCGGACAGGGGCATGGCTCGGGGGCCCCGTAGTGTGCCCATGGCGGGGCCGTGGGGACAGTCGTTGCGCGGGCTTTTTGGGGCCTGGCGGCAAACCGCTCAGCGGCTGCTGCGGTTTGTGCGGATTTCCGCCCACCCTGAATGCCCCCACACTGCGCGGCTTGCGCGCCACCCCGGCTGGCTCGTTGTTTTCCAGGGATTCGAGATCGGTGATGGCCGTCGGCCGTCGGTGTATACCCTTGAAAGTCCGAGACTGGCACGGGGGTTGCGATTCGACCCCTGTCACGCGGCAGCAGCCGTGTCCCTCCACATCTCAGAGGTCCTCATGGAGACTTTGATTCAGCAGATCATCAACGGTCTGGTGCTCGGGAGCATGTATGCCCTCGTCGCCCTGGGCTACACGATGGTCTACGGCATCATCAACCTCATCAACTTCGCGCACGGCGAGGTGCTGATGGTCGGCGCCATGGTCAGTTGGACCGTGGTCACCGCGCTGGCCGGCGCCGGTCTGCCCGGCTGGCTGCTGATGCTGATCGCCCTGGCCTGCGCCGTGGTGGTCTGCTCGCTGTTGAACTACACGATAGAGAAGATCGCCTACCGGCCGCTGCGCAGCGCGCCGCGCCTGGCGCCGCTGATCACCGCGATGGGCATGTCGCTGCTGCTGCAGGTGCTGGCGATGATCATCTGGAAGCCCAACCCCAAGCCCTTCCCGCTGCTGCTGCCCACCGACCCGATCAACCTGGGCGGCCCGGTGATCACGGTCACGCAGTGCCTGATCCTGGGGCTGACCGTGGTGATCCTGTCGGCGCTGGTCTACCTGGTGAACTTCACCCGCCTGGGCCGCGCGATGCGCGCCACCGCCGAGAACCCGCGCGTGGCCGGCCTGATGGGCGTGAAGCCGGACTTCATCATCTCCACCACCTTCGTGATCGGCGCCGCGCTGGCCGCGGTGGCCGGCCTGATGTGGGCGGCCAACTACGGCACGGTGCAGCACACCATGGGCTTCATGCCCGGCCTCAAGGCCTTCACCGCCGCGGTGCTGGGTGGCATAGGCAACCTGGCCGGGGCGGTGGTGGGCGGCGTGCTGCTGGGCCTGATCGAGGCCATTGGCGCCGGCTACCTGGGCGACCTGACCGGCGGCGTGCTGGGCAGCCACTACGCGGACATCTTCGCCTTCATCGCGCTGATCCTGGTGCTCACGCTGCGCCCCTCGGGCCTGCTGGGTGAGCGGGTGGCCGACCGCGCGTGATGAAGCGCCCCTCGCCCAGTCTCGCCGCGCTGAACGCGGGCCAGCCCGGTCGGTCCCCCGTGGGGACGGCGATGCTCGTGGGGCGTGCCCCGCTCGCACATCGCCTGGCGGGCCGGCTTGGGAGCGGCCCGGCGCTCGGCCCGGGTGCGACCGACATCGACCGGATCATTGAATAGAGGCTCCTATGCAATCCAAGAAGCTGATCACCTTTCTCGCCGCCGCCGTGGGGCTGCTGGTCGTGCCGCTGATCGCGCAGCAGTTCGGCAACGGCCCGGTGCGCATCATCGACCTGGCGCTGCTCTACGTGATGCTGGCGCTGGGCCTGAACATCGTGGTGGGCTATGCGGGCCTGCTGGACCTGGGCTATGTGGCCTTCTACGCGGTCGGCGCCTACATGTTCGGCCTGCTGGCCAGCCCGCACCTGACCGACAACTTCGAGGCCATCGCGGCGGCCTTCCCGCAGGGCCTGCACACGCCGTGGTGGGTCATCATCCCGCTGGGTGCCGGCATTGCCGCCTTCTTTGGCGTGATGCTGGGCGCGCCCACGCTGAAGCTGCGCGGTGACTACCTGGCCATCGTCACGCTGGGCTTCGGCGAGATCATCCGCGTGTTCCTGAACAACCTGGAGTACCCGATCAATGTGACCAACGGCCCGCGCGGCATCGGTCAGATCGACTCCTTCCACATGTTCGGCGTGGACCTGGCCAAGACGCTGCAGATCGGCGACTTCGCGCTGCCGTCGGTGACGCTTTACTACTACCTGTTCCTGGCGCTGGTCGTGCTGTCGGTGCTGGTCTGCTACCGGCTGGAGAACTCGCGCATAGGCCGCGCCTGGATGGCCATCCGCGAGGACGAGATCGCCGCCAAGGCCATGGGCATCAACACCCGCAACCTCAAGCTGCTGGCCTTCGGCATGGGCGCGACCTTCGGCGGCATTTCTGGCGCGATGTTCGCGAGCTTCCAGGGCTTTGTGTCGCCCGAGTCCTTCAGCCTGCAGGAGTCCATCGTCATCGTCGCGATGGTGGTGCTGGGCGGCATAGGCCACATCCCCGGCGTCATCGTGGGCGCGCTGGCGCTGGCGCTGCTGCCCGAGATCCTGCGCTACCTGCCCAACGACTTCCAGTCCTGGACCGGCGGCCGCATCGACGCCGCCATCCTGCGCCAGCTGCTGGTGGCGCTGGCCATGATCGTGATCATGCTGATACGCCCGCGCGGCCTGTGGCCCGCCCCCGAGCACGGCAAGGCCGCCCCGCAGGCGAAGTGAGGAGCACCACCCCATGAGCACCCCAGACAACATCGTGCTGAACGTCAGCGGCGCGTCCAAGCGCTTCGGCGGCGTGCAGGCGCTGTCGGACGTCGGCATCCAGATCCGCCAGGGTCAGGTCTACGGCCTGATCGGCCCCAACGGCGCGGGCAAGACCACCTTCTTCAACGTCATCACCGGCCTGTACGTGCCCGATGGCGGCAGCTTTTCGCTGGGCGGCGTGCCCTACCGGCCGCAGGCGGTCCACCAGGTCGCCAAGGCCGGCATCGCGCGCACCTTCCAGAACATCCGGCTGTTCGCCGAGATGACCGCGCTGGAGAACGTGATGGTGGGCCGCCATGTGCGCACCGGCTCGGGCCTGCTGGGCGCGGTGTTCCGCACGCCGGGCTTCAAGGCCGAGGAGGCCGCGATCACGCAGCGCGCGCAGGAGCTGCTGGACTATGTCGGCATCGGCAAGTACGCGGCCTTCAAGGCGCGCACGCTGAGCTATGGCGATCAGCGCCGCCTGGAGATCGCGCGCGCGCTGGCCACCGACCCCAAGCTGATCGCGCTGGACGAGCCTGCGGCCGGCATGAATGCCACCGAGAAGGTGGTGCTGCGCGAGCTGATCGACCGCATCCGCAAGGACGGCCGCACCATCCTGCTGATCGAGCACGATGTGAAGCTGGTGATGGGCCTGTGCGACCGCGTGACCGTGCTGGACTACGGCAAGCAGATCGCCGAGGGCACGCCCGCCGAGGTGCAGGCCAACGAGAAGGTCATCGAGGCCTATCTCGGCGCCAGCCACAAAACACACTGAGCAAGAACATGGCAGACGCAAAGCAAACACTGCTCAAGGTCAGCGGCCTCAAGGTCGCCTATGGCGGCATCCAGGCGGTCAAGGGCGTGAGCTTCGAGGTGCGCGAGGGCGAACTGGTGAGCCTGATCGGCGCCAACGGGGCCGGCAAGACCACCACGCTCAAGGCCATCACCGGCCTGCAGCCGGTGGCCGATGGCGACGTGCAGTACCTCGGTGAATCCATCAAGGGCCGCGGCGCCTGGGACCTGGCCAAGAAAGGCCTGGTGATGATTCCTGAGGGGCGCGGTACCTTCACGCGCATGACCATCACCGAGAACCTGCAGATGGGCGCCTACAACCGCCGCGACGGCGAGATCGAGGCGGACATGGACAAGGTTTTCGGCCTGTTCCCGCGCCTCAAGGAGCGTGCCAAGCAGCTGGCCGGCACCATGTCCGGCGGCGAGCAGCAGATGCTGGCCATGGGCCGTGCGCTGATGGCCCGCCCCAAGGTGCTGCTGCTGGACGAGCCGTCCATGGGCCTGTCGCCCATCATGGTGGACAAAATCTTCGAGGTGGTGAACGACATCCACCAGCAGGGCGTGACCGTGCTGCTGGTGGAGCAGAACGCCAGCCGCGCGCTGCAGCTGGCCAACCGCGGCTATGTGATGGAGTCCGGCGAGGTCACGATGAGCGGCGAGGGCCAGGCCCTGCTGACCGACCCCAAGGTGCGCGCCGCCTACCTGGGCGAGTGAGCGGCCCCGCGCGCGAGGCCGCCCTCGCTCGACTTAGACCGGGCCCAGTGCTTGCGCGATCAGGCGCGCCTGCTGCTGGCGGTGCAGCGGCAGCGAGGAGCCGGCCCCGGCGGCCGTGACCTCGCGGGCCACGACCTGCCAGTTCAGGCCGGCCGGCGTCAGCGCGCTGAGCTCGTCGCGCACGAAGTGCCAGGCGCCCTGGTTCAGCGTTTCTTCTTGCGCCCACACCAGCTGCTCCAGCGCCGGATAGCGCGCCAGCAGCGCGGCCACCTCGGCCTGCGGGAAGGGGTAGAGCTGCTCCAGCCGCGCCAGCGCCACCGTCTGCCCCGCCTCACGCTGCGCCGCGCGGGCGCGCGCCAGCTCGTGATGCAGCTTGCCGCTGCTGAGCACAAGGCGGCGCACCTGCGCGGGCGCCACGCCCTCGTCCGGCAGCACCGGCTCGAAGCGGCCCTGCAGCAGCGCGTCCAGCGCCGAGTGGCTGTCGGGGTCCTGGTAGAGCTGGCCCTTGGGCGACATCACGATCAGCGGCTTGCGCTCGGGATGCAGCGCCTGGCGGCGCAGCAGGTGGAACCACTGCGCGGCCGTGCTGGGGTAGGCCACGCGCAGGTTGCCGGCGCCGCACAGCTGCAGGAAGCGGCTCAGGTAGGCGTTGGAATGTTCCGGCCCCACGCCCTCGTAGCCGTGCGGCAGCAGCACGGCCAGCGGGCTGCGCCAGCCCCATTTCTCCTCGCCGCTGGCGATGTACTGGTCGACGAAGACCTGGGCGCCGTTGACGAAGTCGCCGTACTGCGCCTCCCAGATCGTCAGGTCCTGCGGGCGCTGCACGCTGTGGCCGTACTCGAAGCCCAGCACCGCTTCCTCGGACAGCGGCGAGTTCACGATCTCCAGCCGCGTCGGGCAGCCCAGGCGGCCTAGCGGCATGAACTGGTCGGGGCCGTCCAGCGACTGGTTGTGCCACACGGCCTGGCGCTGCAGGAAGGTGCCGCGCTGCACATCCATGCCCGACACCCGCACCGCCACACCAGCCTGTAGCAGCGAGGCATGAGCCAGGTTCTCGGCCAGGCACCAGTCCACCCGCCCGTCGGCCGCCTGCACCGCCTGCCGCCATTGGCCGATCAGCGCCTGGATGCGCGCATGCGGCACGAAGCCACGCGGCAGCCGGGTCATGTGGTCCACCCAGTCCTGCAACTGTGCCCGCGAGGGCAGGGCGGGCAGGCCCAGGGCCTGCACCGGTGGGTTGGGCGTGGGCGCGGTGCTGCGACCCAGCCCGTAGGACTGCTCGGCCGCCTGCCGCACCCGCTCCACGTGAGCCTGCATCTCCGCGGCCGAGCAGCGGCCGGCGGCCACCAGGCGTTGGGCCAGACCGTCCACCACCGAGGGACGCAGCGCGACCATGGGATAGAGGCGCGGGCTGGTCAGCGCCGGCTCGTCGTGTTCCGAGTGGCCCAGTCGCCGGTAGCCGATCAGGTCGATGACGATGTCGGACTCGAACTGCGCGCGGTAGGCAAAGGCCAGCGCCGCCGCGTGGGCGAGCTGCTCGGGTGCATCCGCGTTCACGCGCAGCACCGGCGCATCGATCGCGCGGGCCACGTCGGTGCAGTAGCGGGCGGACTCGGCCTCCATGGGGTTGGGCGTGGTGAAGCCCAGCTGGTTGTTGACCACCACATGCACGCAGCCGCCCACCGCATAGCCTTCGCGCTGCGACAGCTGCAGCGACTCCATCACCACGCCCTGGCCGGCGAAGGCCGCATCGCCGTGCAGCACCAGCGCCGCGGCGCGGCCGCGCTGCTGCGCGGCGTAGGTCATGCCCAGCACCACCGGGTAGACGCTCTGCAGATGGGAGGGGTTGTAGGCCAGCGTCAGCGCCACCGGGCCGTGGGCGGTGTCCAGGCGGCGCTGGGCGCCCAGGTGGTAGACCAGGTCGCGGTGGGCCTCGGGCGTGGTCGTGGCGGGATCGAAATAGTCCAGCACCTGCGCGGCCGGCAGGCCCAGCAGGTTGACCAGCACGTTCACGCGGCCACGGTGCGGCATGCCCATGAAGAGCTCGCCCACGCCCTGGCGCGCGGCCTGCTCGACCAGCGCGTCCAGCAGGGGTAGCAGGGCTTCGCAGCCTTCCAGCGAGAAGCGCTTGGCCGCCGGGAAGCGGCGCGCCACATGCTGCTCCCAGGCCTGGGCCTGGATCAGCCGGTCCAGCAGTGCCGCGTTGCCCTGTGCATGGGGCAGGGCCTCCAGCCGGGCATGCAGCCATTCCAGTCGGGCCGGGTCGCGCACCGCGCTGCCGTCCAGCGCCAGCGTGCCGCAGTAGATGCGCTTGAGCTCGCGGTCCAGCCCCTGCACGTCGCGGGCGCCCAGCACGCTGGGGCGCTCGGGGCCCAGTGCATCGCTGCCGTAGAGGCCGAACGCGGCCGGCGCGAGCTGCTCATCGGCCTGCGCGGTGTCGGCGATGCCCAGTGGGTCCAGATCCGCATAGCGGTGGCCGTCGGCGCGATGGGCGGCGATGAAGTGACCGACCGCCGGGTGCAGGCGGGCCGGCAGCGGGGGCGCGGCGAGGTCGGAATTCGGGTGGAAACGGCGCAGCGCGCGACCGTAGTGGCGTGCCTGAAGACGGCTGAGCATGACAACTCCCTGGGTTGAGCGGCCTGTTCAGGGGTTCGCGGCGTCGGGCGCCTGTTCCCTTTGAGCAGGCCATGGGTGAGACCCGGGTCTGAGCCCGTTGCGGTCTCGCGATGGGCGCGGTCTGCCCGGTGGGCGCCGCGCCACGATTCGGTCAGAGCACGAAGGTGCGCACCAGCTGGTTGAGCTCGCGGGCCTGCTCCTGCAGTGCACGGGCAGCGGCGGCGCTCTGCTCCACCAGGGCGGCGTTCTTCTGCGTGGAGTCGTCCATCTGCGTGATGGCCACGTTCACCTGCGAGATGCCCGAGCTCTGCTCGTGGCTGGAGGCGGTGATCTCGGCGACGACCGAGCTGACCTGGTGGATGCTGGTGACCACCTGCTGCATGGTGGCGCCGGCCTGCTCGACCATCTTGCTGCCGGCGTCCACCTGCTTGGCGGAGTCGTCGATCAGCGCCTTGATCTCCTTGGCGGCGACCGCGCTGCGCTGCGCCAGGCTGCGCACCTCGGAGGCCACGACCGCGAAGCCGCGGCCCTGCTCACCCGCCCGTGCGGCTTCCACAGCCGCGTTCAGCGCCAGGATGTTGGTCTGGAACGCGATACCGTCGATGACGCTGATGATCTCGACGATGCGCTTGGACGAGGTCGAGATCGAGTTCATGGTGTTGACCACCTGGCCCACGACCTGGCCCCCTTCGACCGCGACGCCCGAGGCCGAGCTGGCCGAGCGGTTGGCCTGGCCGGCGTTGTCGGCGCTGAGCTGCACCGAGGCGGTCAGCTGCTCCATCGCGGCGGCGGTTTCCTGCAGCGCGCTGGCCTGCTGTTCGGTGCGGGCGGCCAGGTCCTGGTTGCCCTGGGACACGTCGTCGGCGGCGGCATTGATGTTGTCGGCACCGTTGCGCACGCGCTCCACCAGATGGTGCAGGCTCTCGACCATGCGCTGCAGCGCGGCGGTCAGGCGACCCACCTCGTCGTGGCTGACCTCCTTGATGCGGTAGGTCAGGTCGCCAGCGGCCACGGCCTCGGCCAGCTTGATCGCACGGGCGATGGGGCGGGTCACCGAGCGGGTGATCAGCAGCGCGGTCACCGCGCCCAGCAGCACGGCCAGCAGCGAGGCGCCGACCATCTGGTAGATCGCGTGATGGGACTGCAGCTTGGCGTCGTTGACGTCATCCAGCATGCCCTTGGCGTTGTAGTCGATCATCTTGTCCAGCAGCGCGTAGTAGCGCGCCTGGGGCGCGGCGAGCTCGCCCTCGTAGATCGCCATCGCCTCGTCGCGCTTGCCGGCATTGATGAGGTCCATGACCTTCTTCACATAGCTGCCGTATTCCTTGCGGGCCTTGGACTGCTCCTCGAAGATCGCGCGAGCCTCGCTGTCGTCCAGCGACTCCTCGAGCTTCTTGAGGTTCTCCGTATTCGTGGTGCGGATGCCGGCGTACTCGTCCTGGTACTTCTTCAGGCGTTCCGGGTCCGTGGTCAGCAGCATGCGACCCAGCACCAGCGCGCCCCGGTCGCCCACATCCTTGATGCGATTGCTCAGCGCAATCTGCATATAACTCTGGCTGACCACCTGTTCCATGGTGCCGCTCACGCGGTTCAGCACGGTGATACTGGCAATCACGCTCGCAAACAGCAAGGCGATGACGATGGCAAATGCCAGGCTCAGGCGGGTGCCTATCTTCAAATCAGAAAGTCGCATGCGATTCCCCCCAACTACTCAATCGCTTGCGCGATCATCTGGTCATGTCTCCAGATCTACCATATTATTTGATGAGTATGCTAACTTACAAAGCAATGCGCCGGATGGGTTGAGTGGCGAACTTTGCGACGTCTTTCACGGCAAGGCGCTGAAGCTGATTCCACGAAATGCCCGCCAATTTGGCATGCCGCATGGCGCTGCCATAAATGATGCTGGGCGGGCTGGGCGTGGTGGCATGGAAAGACACCGCATCGAGCCCGGCTTCGGGCGGCACGAATGTTCCCGTGCACGGCTGGCGCAACAAGGCCTGTCAGGTACCGCGCAATGGGCTGGCGGCCTTGGGGCTCATCCGTAGCGATCGGCCGGCGCTGTCTGCCCCTCTGCGCGGGGGAGGCGGCGGGTGCGGTGAGCGTGAGAAAGGCTGATTGCTCAGCCCGTGTATTTCACAATTCATCACGGGCCCATGAAACCCGCCGACTTGAATGGGGGCGCTGCAACTCGCCAGCCTTTGAACTCCCGCCGGGCTTTCGTCAAAAAACAGGGATGACGAAGCAATATTCCCAAGTCTGGGCGCTGGAATTGATATTCAAGAAAATATGATCTTTCCGCCGCTGATACAGATGTTACATGTGTTGTGTGACAGTTTTAAGGCCTATCCTGCTGTTTTGAGACCTTGGTCACGCAGGTGGTGGATATCGCGCTGGAAGTCGTGAAATAGTCGACATGCTGACGTGCCAAGTCCTGTCATGGCCCAGTGTGTTGCTCAGGTAATTGGGAATAAATATGTTGCGCCTTCTCTGGGGTGCGATTATTTATTATCTAGGCGATTTATTTATGCGCGGTAGGGTGAAAAAAAAGGAACGTGGTGTCCACGTTCCCGGCGCAGGGCAGGCCGGCGGTGCCGACCTGCGGGGGGCTGAGTGGCCTCAGACCACGGTCACATCCGTCACACCGGCGGCCACGCGCACGCGCTTGACGCTGGCAATGGGCGAACTCGGTGCGACGCCGCCCACCTGTCGGACCATCTTCTTGAAGTCGCACAGCAATTCGGTCTTGCTGAGCGTGACCACCGCGTAGCCCTGGGCATCGCTGTCCACGTGCTTCATCCAGGGGTTGTTGGCCGAAGGTGCGGCGCCGGTGGTGGCGTTCGCGAAGGGGTTGAGGCGCTTCACGATCTCGCTGGCCGGCACGGCCGAGGCCGGGATGCCCAGCGCGGTGGCGAGCTTCTGCTGGATCAGGCCGTACAGCGTCATCGCCGCCACCGACTTGGACGCCGCGGCCAGGCCCGCAATGGTGCTGGCCAGCGTGCTGCCCATGGCACCCGCCTGGGTTTCGTCGAAGGTGTTGATGATGGCCTTGGACAGGCTGGCCGTGGTGGCAAAGGCCGCGGCCGGCACCACGCCGCCGGTGATGGCGGCCTGCACCGCCGCCTGGATGGCGGTGGTGTTGCTCAGGTCGGTCACGCCGGCCGCCTGCGCGATGGCAGCGCTCAGCATCTGGATCGCGACGGCCTCGGCCTCGGCTTCGCTGGTGGCCACCAGCGGTTTGAGGGCCGCGAAGGTGGGCGTGCTGACCGCGCCGTAGAAGTAGTTGAAGCTGGAATTGCTGGACACGCCGGCGGTCACAAGGTCCACCATCGCGGGCACCGGGGTGGCAGCGTCGTAGTCGGCCATCACCACGCCGGCATAGAAGGCGTGGATGTCACCGGTGACGGCCACCACGTTCTTCACGCCCTTGGCCAGCAGCTGGCCCATCAGGTACTTGCGCTCGGCGTTGAAGCCGTCCCACTGGTCGGCGTTCAGCAGGAACTGGGTCTTGAACGCAGCCGGTGCGGTCGGCACCTTGGCCAGGTCCAGCCCCATGCGCAGCAGCGAGACCTCGTTGCCCCAGATCTTCCACTGCGCGGTCGAGCCGGTCATGGTGGAGACCCACCACTGGCGCTGGGCCGCACCCAACACGCTGACCAGGGCCAGCGGGTCGGGCAGCGACGCGCCAGCCTTCAGCTTGGCGGCCTCGACGGTCGCCAGCGAGCTCTGCGGCACGAAGTAACGCGAGCCGATGGAGCCCAGTTGCTGGCCGGTCAGCGGGCTGGGCGCGGCTTCGGGGATCAGGTGGTCGGCGCGGTAGAGGCGCTGGTCGGTCATCACCAGGTGCATCAGCTTGCCGAACTTGAGGTCGCGGTAGATGCGGATGGCGGTGATGCCCTGGCCCGGGTCCAGCGTGAAGCTGATGTCGGCGGGCATGTTCTCGAACCAGGCCTGGTTGGCTGCCAGGCGGCGCGAGGTCTGTGCGGTGTTGTCGCCGATCTGGGTCGCGGCGTCGAAGCTGCCGTTGTCGTAGGTCTCGCGGTCCTGCCAGCAGTCGTCGCTGAACTCGTGGTCGTCCCACACGGCCACGAAGGCGAAGCGCTCGTGCAGGTTCTGCAGGCGGCGGTCCGTGCGGTAGCGCTTGTAGAGATAGCGGTAGTCGGCGATGGTGGTGGCGTACTTGCCGCCGGTGGGCAGGGTCGTGCCATTGGGCAGCTGCAGCGCCGCATGCGCGGTCTCGACGCCGCCGACCTGGTAGTCCGCGCCCACGGCCTCGTAGATGTAGTCGCCCAGGTGGACGATGAAGTCCACGTTCTCCTGCGCCAGCGCGTCCAGGCCGGCCCAGTGGTTGACGCTCCAGTCCTGGCAGGACACGAAGGCGAAGTTCAGCGCGCTGATGTCGGCGTCCACGGCCGGTGCGGTCTTGAAGCGACCCACGCGCGACACGCCGCTGCCGGCGGTGAACTGGTAGTAGTAGACCGTGGCCGGCTTCAGGCCGCTGATGCGGTGGCGCAGCGTGTGGTCGTAGAACTCGTAGACCGGCACGTCCACGGTCGCGTCTGCGGTGCCGCTGAGCGCGGTGGTCGTGCCCAGGTTGGCGCTGTTGTCGGCGCTGGTGATTTTGAGCGTGACCTTGAAGCTGCCGGCGCCGGTGGCGCTGGTCACGTCATCGGCGCTGGCCGGCACGACGCGGGTCCACAGCACGACGCCGTCGGGCTTGGGGTCGCCCGAGGCGACCGACTGCGGGAACTTGAACGCACCCGTGGCGGCGGGCGTGTCGGGCAGCGGCGTGCTGGTGCCGGGGAAGGTGCTGGGCAGGGGCTCGATGGGCGTGCCGGGGTCGCCCGCGCCACCGCAGCCGCTGAGGCTGGCCAGCGCGCTGGAGGCGGTGATCAGCGCACCGGCCTGGACCGCGCTGCGGCGGAGAAAACTGCGTCTATCCATGATGGCTTGTCCCCTCAGAAGTTGTGATTCAGCTGAACACCGAAGATGTTCGCCTTGGTGTTGTAGTTGCCGCGCGCGGTTGCGAAGGTGCAGTTGCACACGTGTTCGCCGTCACCGTCGTCGGTGGCGTTCATCGCGGCATCCTTGAGCTTCACGTGACCGATGGACAGGTCCATGCTGGTCTGGGGGCTGAAGGCCCAGTTGGCGCCCAGCGCGAACCAGGTGCGCTCGGAGTCGGGCAGGGCGGGGCTGCGCGTGGCCGAGGGCACGGGCGAGCGGTCCTTGGTGACGCCGGTACGCAGCAGCAGGCGGTCGGTGGCCTTCCATTGCGCGCCCAGCGACAGGCGGGTGCTGTCCTTCCAGTGCTCGGCGGTCACCGAGTCGGCGGTGGTGCTCTTGAAGTCGATGCGCAGCTGCTTCAGGCGTGCCTCATGCGTCCACGCGAACTCGCCCATGATGGCGATGGTGGGCGTCAGCTGGTGGAAACCGTGGAAGGCCAGCGACTCCGGCGTGCGCACCGTCAGGCTGGCGCCCGAGTCGTTGTGGTCCAGCGCGCTGGTGCCGTTGTAGGGCGAGGCGGTCACGGCGGCCAGCACATTGGCCGGCAGCGTGGACGGCTGGGTCCAGTCGGCGCTGCCACGCAGCTTGTGCTGGATGGGGCTGCGGTAGGCCACGCCGATGCGGGTGTCGGCCGACAGCTCCCACAGCGCGGAGAAGTTCAGGCCCACGCCCCAGTCGCTGCCCTTGATCACGATGGAGCCGTCGTACTGCGGGTCACCGAAGACCTGGGCGGCCTGTTGCTGCAACTGCACGGCCAGGCCGGGTGCGCCACCGGCTGCGGCCTGGCGGGCGGCTGTCAGCAGGCCGGACGCATAGACCGAGCCATAGGGCACGGCACGGCGCAGCTTGCCGTCCATGTATTCGAAGGAGAAGCCGGCCGACAGCGACACGCCCGGCGCGGCCTTCCAGGCCACGTTGGGGTTGATGTTCAGCGACTGCAGCTCGACGCTCTGGATGTTGTAGCGGCCACCCCACTTGTCGTCGTACTTGAGCTTGGTGCCCCAGGGCACGAACACGCCCACGCCATAGGCCAGGTCGTCCGACACGCGGTAGCTCAGGTAGCTGTGCGGCACGACCACGGGCTTGGCCGCATAGGTCACGTCACCCACCGCGGCGATCGCGCGCGGCTGCAGGCCCGAGCCCGGCAGTGCGATGGTGGAACCCTGGTCGGTGAAGCGCACATCGGCGTCCACATAGTCCAGCACGCCGGAGAAGCTCCAGCCCTTGGGCAGGCGCAGGATGCCGGACGGGTTGGCGAACAGCGTGCTCGCGTCGGCGGCCTCGGCGGCATTGGCATTGGCCGTGCCCTCGGCGGCGGCGCTCTGGGTGCCGAAGCGGTAGCCGGCCGCCTGGGCGGTGAGGCTCAGCGGCAGCAGCACGATGCCGGCCAGAAGCGGGCGCAGCGCCCAGGTGGCGCAAGGGGTTCGACGCATGGTTGTCTCCGTTGGTAATGCGTAATGGAGTCGGATTGTGGGCAGTGGTCGTGGCGCGCCGATGGCACCCGACCCCGCGAAAACCCTGAGTTGGAGAGCTCTCTCTAGAAAGCTCACGCGGCCAGCGCCGCGGCGCTTCATGCCGTGGAACTGGCTGGGTAGTGTGGCGCCCTGCCGGCCGCGCTGTCGCGGCCGACGGCCGCCGTCAGGCTTGGGCCGGGCGGACCAGCTTGGCGCGGGCCCAGTCGTCGGCCACGCGGGCCGGCGTGCTGTCGGCGCTTTGCACGCGGTCCAGCAGTTCTTCCACGCGCTCGGCGATGCGGCTGACCTCGGCCATCACGGCCTGCTCCTCGCCTTCGCCGCGGTACTCGCGTGCCACGCTGATGATGCCGCCGGCATTCACCAGGTAGTCGGGCAGGTAGCAGATGCCGCGCGCCTGCAGCGCGTCGCCATCGGCGGGCGTGGCCAGCTGGTTGTTGGCGGCGCCGGCGATCAGCCTGGCGCGTATCGCCGGGATGCTCTGAGCGTTCAGCGACGCGCCCAGTGCGCAGGGCGCCAGCACGTCGGCCTCGGCCGCGAGGATCTCGGCCACATGCATGGGCGTGGCGCCCAGCTGCGCGACCGCGCGCTCGACCTTGGCCGCGTCCACGTCCGCGACCACCAGCTTGGCGCCGGCCCGGTGCAGGAATTCGGCCAGGTGCCAGCCCACCGCGCCCAGGCCCTGGATCGCGACGCTCACGCCGTCCAGCGAGTCGCGGCCCAGCACGCGCAGCACGCCCGCGCGTATCGACACGAACACGCCCCAGGCGGTCTTGGGGCTGGGGTCGCCGCCGAAGGCGCCGTCGCGCGGGATGCCGCTGACGAAGGGCGTCACGGCCTGCAGGCCGCGCATGTCGGCCGTGGTCGTGCCCACGTCCTCGGCGGTGATGTAGGCGCCGTCCAGCGACTGCACCGCGCGGCCGAAGGCGGCGAACAGCGCGGACCGGTCGAATTCGCCTTGCGGCTTGAGGATCACCGCCTTGCCGCCGCCGAAGGGCAGGTCGGCCAGCGCATTCTTCAGGCTCATGCCCTGGGACAGGCGCAGCGCGTCGTTCAGCGCGGCGGTCTCGGCGTCGTACTGCCACAGGCGGCAGCCGCCGAAGGCCGGGCCGCGGGCGGTGCTGTGCACGGCCAGAATGGCCTTGAGGCCGGTGGCGGGGTCGGTGGCGAGCAGCACGCGCTCGTGCGGAGCCTGGTCGGGCAGGCCGAAGATCGAGGTCGGGGTCATGACAAAGGCGCTGGGTAAGCGCGGCAGTGATGGAAAAACGGCCACGCTTGTGGCGTGGCCGTGCGGCAGTTTAGCGGCGCCGGTTCAGATCGCCGCAGGCCCCTGGAAGCCGCCGCTTCGCAAGGTGATGACCAAGGTGTCGCGGCAGCCGCGCTCGCCCGGCGTCAGCGGCTGGATGGGCGTGGTTTCGTGGATCACGCGGGTGTCGTCCAGCAGCAGCGTGGTCCAGGGGCGGGTCAGCGTGAAGCGCTGGCCGCCCGGGCCCTGGGCGTCGAACACGCGCGACTCGCCGCCCTTGATGCCCTCGCGGCCCACCAGCAGCACGGCCACCAGGTCCACGCCGTCGCGGTGCGCGCCCTCGGGCGTGGGCCGGCCTATGCCGTCGGTCGTGTCGATGCGAAACGGGTGGGCCTCGACGAACCAGGGCTGGTCGCCGCGCAGCGCCGAGCACACCCGGCCCAGGCCGGCCAGCAGCGCCAGAAAGGTGGGCGACTCGTTCATCTCGGCCTGCAGCGGCACGAACCAGCGCTGTATGCCACCGTGCAGCGCGTTGTAGTCCAGCGGCTGCCAGTGCGCGCGGTGCGGCATGGCGCGCACCTGGTCGCCGTCCACCACGAAGTTGCCGTGGCGGCGGAAGCGGTAGCGGCCGCCGTCCTTGAGGTAGCCGTCCGGCGGCAATTCCTCCCAGCAGGGCCGCAGCGTCTCCAGCTCGGCCGCGCTGGTGCCCAGCACGCCCAGGGACTCGGGCGCCAGCACCGCCTGTCCGTCGCGCTTGAGCGCATCGATGACCGCGTCCGCCGCGGTCCAGGGTGGTTCGAACATCGGGGCGGTCATGGTGGGCGGGCTTTCGGCGAAGGGGTCAGTTGTTGCCGTGCTTGTCGGCTTCCGAGGTGAAGGCGTCGGCGTAGAACTCGTCGGCCGGCAGGCCGCACTGGGCGCTGAAGTCGCGTTGAGCGGCCTCCACCATCACCGGCGCGCCGCAGGCATAGACCTGGTGACCCGACAGATCCGGCAGGTCGGCCATCACCGCCTGGTGCACGAAGCCGGTGCGGCCGCTCCAGCCGGCATCCGGCTCGGACAGCACCGGCACATAGCTCAGCAGCGGCCAGGCGGCAGCCACCTCGCGCACCCAGGCGTCCTGGTAGAGGTCGGCCTGGCGGCGCGCGCCCCAGTAGAGCTGCATGGGACGGGTGGAGCCGGCCCCGCGGGCGCGCTCGATGATGGCCTTGATGGGGGCGAAGCCCGTGCCGCTGGCCAGCAGCACGATGGGCTTGCTGCTGTCCTCGCGCAGGAAGAAGCTGCCGAACGGGCCCTCCATGCGCAGGATGTCCTTTTCCTTCAGCGCACCGAACACATGGTCGGTGAACTTGCCGCCGGGCATGTGGCGGATGTGCAGCTCGATCTGGCCGGGCAGGGTCTCGGGCGCATTGGCCATGGAGTAGCTGCGGCGCGCGCCGTCACGCAGGATGAACTCCACATACTGGCCGGCGCGGAACTGGAAGTTCTGGTTGGCCGCCAGCTGCAGGCGCAGCACGGCCACGTCGGCGGCCGGCTTGTCCAGGCTGATCACGCGGGTGGGCAGCTTGAGCACCGGGAACTCGCCGGCACCCGGCACCGCGCGGGCCTCGACCACGCAGTCGGTCTGCGGGCGGGCGCAGCAGGTCAGCACGAAGCCGGCGGCTTCCTCCTCGGCGCTCAGCGCCTTGGCCTGGTGCGGGCCGTGCACGACCTGGCCCTCCAGCAGTTTGCTCTTGCAGGAGCCGCAGGCGCCGTCCTTGCAGCCATAGGGCAGGCCTATGCCCTGGCGGATGGCGGCGGCCAGCAGGGTGTCGTCGCCCTCGGTGGTGTAGGTGCGGCCGGAGGGCTGGATGGTGATCTGGTGACTCATGGGCTCTTTGAAAAGCAAGCGGCCCCGCAGGAGGGGCCGGGGCCGTAGACTGCCTCGCATTTTGCCCGACCCCGCATGACCCCATCCTTGCTCATCATTGGCTGCGGCGACGTGGGCCTGCGCGTGCTGCGCGAGCTCGACGGCCGCTGGCCGGTGCGCGCGCTGACGTCCAGCCCCGAGCGCCTGCCCGAGCTGCGGGCCGCCGGCGCGCTGCCGTTGCTGGGCAGCCTGGACCGGCCCGCCACGCTGGCCCGGCTGGCTGGCCTGGCATCCTGGGTGCTGCACCTGGCCCCGCCCGCGTCCACCGGTGCGACCGACGAGCGCACCCGCCACCTGCTGGCCGCGCTGGCGCGCAAGCCGCCCGCTGTGCTGGTCTATGTGAGCACCACCGGCGTCTATGGCGACTGCGGCGGCGCGCGCATCGACGAGACCCGGCCGCCGGCGCCGGCCACCGACCGTGCCCGCCGCCGCGTGGATGCCGAGGCGCAGCTGCGTGCCTTCGGGCGGCGCCACGGCACGCGCGTGGTCATCCTGCGCGTGCCCGGCATCTATGCGCGCGACCGCGTGGGCGGTCATCCGCGCGAGCGTCTGGTGCGCGGCACGCCGGTGCTGCGGCCCGAGGACGATGCCTACACCAACCACATCCAGGCCGACGATCTCGCACGCGCCTGCGTGCTGGCGCTGCTGCGCGGTGCGCCGCAGCGCACGCTGAATGTGTGCGACGACAGCGAGCTGCTGATGGGGGATTACTTCGATCTGGCGGCCGATCTGGCCGGCCTGCCGCGGCCCGAGCGCATCACGCGCGAGCAGGCGGCCGAGCGGCTCAGCCCCATGCAGCTGAGCTTCTGGAGCGAGTCCCGGCGCCTGTCCAACCGGCGGCTGCGGCGCGAGCTGCGGCTGGCTTTGCGCTACCCCACGCCGCGCGAGGGCCTGTAGCGCCGGGCGTGGTCAGCGGCGCCGGCCGGGCGAGCGCCAGTAGCGGATCAGCAGCCAGGCGCCCAGCATGCCGCCCAGGTGGGCGAAGTGGGCCACGCCGCTGCCGCCGGTGATGCCCAGGAACAGCTCCAGTCCGCCGAAGATGGCGACATAGACCTTGGCCTTCATCGGGATGGGCGGAATCAGCGGCACGATGATGCGGTTGGGGAACAGCATGCCGAAGGACAGCAGCAGGCCGTAGAGCGCGCCCGAAGCGCCCACCGTGGGCTGCATGGAGCCTATCGCCCACGTGAACAGCAGTTGCACCGCGGCGGCGCTCAGCGCGCTGGCGATCAGCATCTGCGTATAGCGGCGCGCGCCCCAGACCCGCTCCAGCTCGCTGCCGAACATCCACAGGCCCAGCATGTTGAACAGCAGGTGCGTGAAGCCGCCATGCAGGAAGGCATAGCTCAGCAGCTGCCAGGGCAGGAAGTAACCGGAGTTCAGGGGCCACAGCTCGAACCAGGGCTCCAGCCAGGGCACGAGTTCGAACAGGCAGAAGGCAGCGACGCAGGCCAGCAAAAAGGCCTTGGTGACCGGAGGCAAGGAGGGCATGAGTTCGCGCGACTGAGGCGTCATCGGGGACGCCTGCCCCGGGACGGCCGGGACTTGTCGGGCGAGTGTATGCGAGCAGGGAATGCCCATCGTCGGAGCTGTGGTGCCCAGGGCCGGACTCGAACCGGCACACCTTGCGGCGGGGGATTTTGAGTCCCCTGCGTCTACCGATTTCGCCACCTGGGCAGCTCGGAAACGACGATGTCGAAGGGGTCGCATTATGCACGCGATCGGCGGCGGGCTTTCGCAGCGCTGCGACAATCCGGCGCCATGAGCTACCCCACCCTCGAAAACGTCATCGGTTCGACCCCGCTGGTGCGCCTGCAGCGCCTGCCGGGCGGCGACGCGCGCGGCAATGTGATCCTGGCCAAGCTGGAGGGCAACAACCCGGCCGGCTCGGTGAAGGACCGGCCGGCGATCAGCATGATCCGGCGCGCCGAGGAACGCGGCGAGATCAAGCCGGGCGACACGCTGATCGAGGCCACCTCGGGCAACACCGGCATCGCGCTGGCGATGGCCGCCGCGATACGCGGCTACCGCATGGTGCTGATCATGCCGGAGGACCTCTCCATCGAGCGGGCTCAGACCATGAAGGCCTTTGGCGCGGAGCTCATCCTGACGCCGCGCAGCGGCGGCATGGAATACGCCCGCGACCTCGCCGAGCAGATGGCTGCCGAAGGCAAGGGCCGGGTGCTGGATCAGTTTGCCAACCCCGACAACCCGCGCATTCATTACGAGACCACCGGCCCGGAGATCTGGCGCGACACCGGTGGGCGCATCACGCATTTCGTCAGCGCGATGGGCACGACCGGCACCATCACCGGCGTGTCGCGCTTCCTGAAGGAGCAGAACCCGGGGGTGCGCATCGTCGGCGCCCAGCCGGCCGAGGGCTCGCGCATTCCCGGCATCCGCAAGTGGCCCGAGGCCTACCTGCCCAAGATCTATGAGCCGGCCGGCGTGGATGAGCTGGTGCTGGTGAGCCAGGCCGATGCCGAGGACATGGCGCGTCGCCTGGCCCGCGAGGAGGGCTTGTTCGCCGGCATCTCCGCTGCCGGGGCCTGCTGGGTGGCTCTGCAGATCGCGCGCAGCGTGGAGAACGCGACCATCGCCTTCATCGTCTGCGACCGCGGTGACCGCTACCTGTCCACCGGCGTGTTCCCAGCATGAGCCAGGCGCAGCCGTCCACTCCGGCTTACCGCTTCTGCCCGCAGTGCGCGGCCGAGCTGGCCTGGCTGACCGCGGCCGAGGACGGTGGCGACAAGACCCGGCTGCGCTGCCCGGCCTGCGGCTTCACGCACTGGAACAACCCCACGCCGGTGCTGGCCGCGGTGGTGGAGTGCGTGGACCGCGAGGGCCAGGTCTTGCTGGCCCGCAACGCGGCCTGGACGCAGCGCTTCTTCGGCCTGATCACCGGCTTCATGGAGGCGGGCGAGGCACCGGAGGACGGCGTGCGGCGGGAGATCGCCGAGGAGACCGGCCTGACGGTGGAGTCGCTCGCGCTGCTGGGCGTGTGGGACTTCCAGCGCATGAACCAGGTCATCATTGCCTACCATGCCCGGGCGCGCGGCGAGATCCGGCTGTCTCCCGAGCTGGCGGAATACAAGCTGTTCCCGCCCGAGCAGCTGCGCTGCTGGCCCCAGGGCACGGGGCAGGCGCTGGCCACCTGGCTGCGCAGCCGCGGCCTGGAGCCGCAGTGGATGCAACCCAACCGAGATTGAGAACAAGATGGAAGTTCAACGCGAACTCGACACCCGGGGCCTGAACTGCCCGCTGCCCATCCTGAAGGCCAAGAAGGCGCTGGCCGAGATGGTCAGCGGCGAGTTGCTGCGCGTGGTGGCGACCGACCCGGGCTCGCTGCGCGACTTCCAGGCCTTTGCGCGCCAGACCGGCAACGAGCTGGTGGAACAGCAGACCGTGGGCAGCGAGTTCCTGCACGTGCTGCGGCGGCGCTGAGGCCGCCGCCGGTGCGCTCAGAGCTCCAGACCCTGCAGGAATTCCCGGAAGCCCGCACCCAGCTGCGGGTGGGCCAGCGCCAGTTCCACATTGGCCTGCAGAAAGCCTTCCTTGCTGCCGCAGTCATAGCGCTTGCCCTGGTAGCGGTAGGCAAACACCTTCTCGCGGCGCAGCAGGCCGGCGATGCCGTCGGTCAGCTGGATCTCGCCGCCCACGCCGCGCGGCTGGTTGGCGATCTCGTGGAACACGCCGGGCGTCAGGATGTAGCGGCCGGCCACGCCCAGGCGCGAGGGCGCGTCCTCGGGGGCGGGCTTCTCGACGATGCGGGTCACGTCCATCAGGTCTTCGTTCACTTGCGTGCCGGCGACGATGCCGTAGCGGCGGGTGTGCTCGGGCGGCACTTCCTGCACGGCCAGGATGGACGCGCGCCAGTCGGCGAACTGCTCGACCATCTGCTTGAGGATGGGCTTCTGGCCCACCATCAGGTCGTCGGCCAGCAGCACTGCGAAGGGCTCGTTGCCGACCAGGCGCTGACCGCACAGCACCGCATGGCCCAGGCCCAGCGCCTGGGGCTGGCGCACGTAGATGCACTCCATGTCGTCGGGCTTGACGCTGCGCACCACGTCCAGCAGTTCCTGCTTGCCGGCGTTCTCCAGCGCGACCTCCAGCTCGAAGGTCATGTCGAAATGGTCTTCAATCGGTCGTTTGTGGCGGCCGGTCACGAAGATCATCTCGCGCACGCCGGCCGCGTAGGCCTCTTCGACCGCATACTGGATCAGCGGCTTGTCGACGACCGGCAGCATTTCCTTGGGCTGGGCCTTGGTGGCCGGCAGGAAGCGCGTGCCGAGACCGGCAACCGGGAAGATGGCTTTGTTGACAGCAGGTTTGGTGGCCATGTGGGGCGCAGGGTTGAGATGAGTCGAATTGATTGTGTCATGGGCCCTGTGACACGCAGCCCCTCTGTTGCAGTCTGAAAAGATGTCCGTACTGATTCTGGAACCCCTGGAAACCGAGGTCGTGCAATGGCTGGCCGAGCGGCATGACGCCCGCTTCGCGCCCGAGCTGGTGGGCGACCTGGATGCGCTGCTGGAAGCACTGCAGGACGCGCGCGCACTGATCGCGCCGCCCGAGGTGCGCGTCGATGCCGAACTGCTGCTGGGCGCACCCACGCTGCGCGCGATAGGCCGGGCCAGTGGCGGCGCCGAGAACATCGACATCGAGGCCTGCCGCAAGGCCGGTGTGGACGTGGTGCGCTCGCAGACCGCCACCGCCAATGCCGAGGCCGAGTTCGCGATCGGCTCGCTGCTGAGCCTGCTGCGCCGCGTGCCGGTGGAGGGCAGCGACGGCCTGATGGTGGGCCGCGAGCTGGGCTGCGCGACCGTGGGCATCCTGGGCCTGAGCGCGACCTCGCGCATCCTGGCCCAGCTGCTGCCCGCCTTCGGCACCCGCGTGATCGGCTACGACCCGGCCCTGCATCCCAGCGATGCGATCTGGGAGCGCTGGGGCATAGAGCCGGTGGGTCTGGCCGAGCTGATCGAGCAGAGCGACGGCCTGGTGCTGCTGCTGCCCTTCTTCGAGCGCTACCGCGGCCTGCTGGCCGACCGCCAGCTGGATGCGGTGCGCCCGGGCCAGGTGCTGGTGTGCCTCAGCCACTCGGGCGTGTTCGACGAGGGCGCGCTGGCGCGCGCGCTGCAGACCGGCCGCCTGCGCGCGGCATGGTTCGACAGCCTGGAGCCGGGCTGGCTGGAGCCAGGGCGGCCGCTGCATGGGCTGGCCACGCTGCAGGTCACGCCGCGGCTGGCGGGCACGACACGCGAGTCGCGCGCCCGCGCCGCCTGGGCCGTGGCGCGGCGCATCGACGAGCTGCTGGGCGCGCCGCCGCTGGTCAAGCCGCGCTTCGACGCGCGCGGCGTGGCGCGCTACTGAATGCCGCCGGGCCCCGCGGCCCGGCGTGAGGTGCTTCAGGCCGGCAGGCGGGCCAGCTGCTCGCGCAGACGGGCCACGGTGGCCTGGAACTCGGCCACGCGGCCGCGCTCCTGTTCCACCACGGCGGCGGGCGCGCGGGCCACGAAGCTCTCGTTGGACAGCTTGGCCTGGGCCTTGGTGATCTCACCATCCAGGCGCGTGATCTCCTTGCCCAGGCGGGCGCGCTCGGCCTCGACATCGATCTCCACCTTCAGCGCCAGCTTGGCCGCGCCGTGCACCAGCACCGGGGCGGTGGCGCTTTGCTGGGCGAACTCGGCCTCGTCCTCGATCAGCTCGACCGCGCTGAGCTTGGCCAGCACCTTGAGCACCGGTGCGGCCTCGCGCAGGAAGGACAGGTCACCGCCCACCAGCAGCGGCACGCGCTCGGCCGGGCTGAGGTTCATCTCGCTGCGCAGGCTGCGGCAGGTGCCCACCACATCCTTGAGCTGGGCCATCCAGGCGTCGGCCGCGGCATCAATGCGCTCGGGCTGGGCCACCGGGTAGGCGGCCTGGCCGATGAACTCGGCGCTCTTGCGTCCGGCCACCGGGGCCACCGTCTGCCACAGCTCCTCGGTGATGAAGGGGGCGATGGGGTGCAGCAGGCGCAGCGTGGTCTCCAGCACGCGGATCAGCGTGCGGCGGGTGGCGCGCTGCTGGCTTTCGTCACCGGTCTGGATCTGCACCTTGGCGATCTCCAGGTACCAGTCGCAGTACTCGTCCCACACGAAGCTGTAGAGGCTGTTGGCGACGTTGTCCAGCCGGTACTCGGCAAAGCCCTGGGCCACCGCGGCCTCGACGCGCTGCAGCTCGCTGGTGATCCAGCGGTCGGCCTGCGAGAAGCGGTTGTAGCCCGGCGGGCAGACGCCTTGCTCGTGTGCCAGGCCGCAGTCCTGGCCCTGGGTGTTCATCAGCACGAAGCGGGTCGCGTTCCAGAGCTTGTTGCAGAAGTTGCGGTAGCCCTCGCAGCGCTTGGTGTCGAAGTTGATGTTGCGGCCCAGCGTGGCATAGGACGCCATCGTGAAGCGCAGTGCATCCGCGCCGTAGGCGGGCATGCCTTCGGGGAACTCCTTCTTCACGCGGGCTGCGACCTTGGGCGCTGTCTCGGGCTTGCGCAGACCGGTGGTGGACTTCTGGATCAGCGTGTCCAGGTCCACGCCCTGGATCAGGTCCACCGGGTCCAGCACATTGCCCTCGGACTTGCTCATCTTCTGGCCCTGCGAGTCGCGCACCAGGCCGTGGATGTAGACGTCCTTGAACGGCACCTGGCCGGTGAAGTGGGTCGTCATCATGATCATCCGGGCGACCCAGAAGAAAATAATGTCGTAGCCGGTCACCAGCACCGAGGACGGCAGGAACAGCTGCTGCTCCAGCGTCTTCTCGGGCCAGCCCAGCGTGGAGAAGGGCACCAGCGCGGACGAATACCAGGTGTCCAGCACGTCCGGGTCGCGGCTCAGCTCACCGGTGTAGCCCGCGGCCGTGGCCTGGGCGCGGGCGTCTTCCTCGCTGCGCGCGACGAACAGCTCGCCGTTCGTGCCATACCAGGCCGGGATCTGGTGGCCCCACCACAGCTGGCGCGAGATGCACCAGTCCTGGATGTTGGACATCCAGTGGTTGTAGGTGTTGACCCATTGCTCGGGATGGAACTTCACCGCGCCGGTCTCGACCGCGGCGATGGCCTTGGACGCGATGCTGCTGCCGTCGGCGCCGGGCTTGGTCATCGCGACGAACCACTGGTCGGTCAGCATGGGCTCCACCACCTGGCCGGTGCGCTCGCAGCGCGGCACCTGCAGCTTGTGCTTCTTGACCTCGGCCAGCAGACCCAGGGCGTCCAGGTCCGCGACGATCTTCTTGCGGGCCACGAAACGGTCCAGGCCGCGGTAGGCCTCGGGGGCGTTGTCGTTGATGCGGGCCTGCAGGTCCAGCACCGAGATCATGGGCAGGCCGTGGCGCTGGCCCACCGCATAGTCATTGGTGTCGTGCGCCGGCGTGACCTTGACGACGCCGGTGCCGAATTCGCGGTCCACATAGTCGTCCGCGATCACCGGGATCTCGCGGTCGGTCAGCGGCAGCTTCACTTTCTTGCCGATCAGCGCGCTGTAGCGCTCGTCCTCGGGGTGGACCATCACGGCCACGTCGCCCAGCAGCGTCTCGGGGCGGGTGGTGGCCACGACCAGCTCGCCCGAGCCGTCCGCCAGCGGGTAGCGGATATGCCACAGCGAGCCGTCTTCCTCCTCGGAGCTGACCTCCAGATCCGACACCGCTGACTGCAGCACCGGGTCCCAGGACACCAGGCGCTTGCCGCGGTAGATCAGGCCTTCCTCATAGAGGCGCACAAAGGTCTCGACCACCACCTTGGACAGCTTCTCGTCCATGGTGAAGTACTCGTGCTCCCACGAGACCGAATCGCCCAGGCGGCGCATCTGGCCGGTGATGGTGTTGCCGCTCTGCTGCTTCCACTCCCACACGCGGGCGACGAAATTCTTGCGGCCGAGATCATGGCGGCTCTGTCCGGCGCTCTGCAGTTGGCGCTCCACGACGATCTGCGTGGCGATGCCGGCGTGGTCGGTGCCCGGCACCCACAGCGTGTTGTGGCCCAGCATGCGGTGGTAGCGCGTCAGCGAGTCCATCACCGTCTGGTTGAACGCGTGGCCCATGTGCAGCGTGCCGGTCACATTGGGCGGCGGCAGCTGGATGGAGAACGAGGGCTTGGCCGGGTCCAGCGAGGGCTTGTAGACGCCGCTGGCCTCCCACTTGGGACCCCATTGGGCTTCCAGCGCGGCGGGTTCGAAGGACTTGGCGAGTTCGGTCACGGAGCGTTCTCTGTGGGTGAGGCACGCTGCGGGCGCAGCGGGCCGAGGGGTCTGAGGGAAGGGCGGAATTCTAGGGAATGGCCGCTCGTCTGCCCGCCGGCCACGCACTGATGCTGGGAATGTGGGGGCGTCGATACAAAACGAAACCCGGCGATACCGCGCCGAGATGCCCCCTGGGCCGGGGTTCGCGAGCATGGCGCCACCCCAATCCCCTGCCTGCGCACCGCGCCCCAGCCCCCATGGCCCACCGTCAACACTGGACCCTGCATCCCAATTTCCGCCGCTGGTCGTTCGCGCCCGATGCGCTGCCGCCCGCCAGCCTCCGCGAGGTCGAGCCACTACGCGAGGTCGGGCCGGGCCAGGACCCGGCCTGGCACTGGCCGTTGCCGCCGCACCGCCCCGAGGGCACAAGCCGTTCGGTCGTCCACCATGACTGAGCCGGGCAAGCCTGCGCTGGCCCCGCGCATCAACCGCAAGCGTTGCGAGGGCAAGGGCGACTGTGTGTTCGTCTGCCCGCAGGCGGTGTTCAGCGTCGGTGTGCTGCCGCCCGAGCAGCGCCAGGGCCTGGGCCTAGGCGGCCTGCTCAAGGGCTATGCGCACGGCTGGCGCCAGGCACAGACGCCGCGGCTGGACGCCTGCAATGGCTGCGGGCTGTGCGTGAGCGCCTGCCCCGAGCGGGCCATCACGCTGGTGCGCCGTGGGCACAATGGACTGCACGATGGCAAGACTGCTGCTGCTTGATGATGACGAGGCGCTGGCCGGGCCGCTGGCGCAATACCTGGCACGTTTCGATTTCCAGCTGGAGGCGGTGACCCGCCCCAGCGAGGCGCTGCGCCGGCTGGCCGAGCAGCGCTTCGATGCGCTGATCCTGGACGGCATGCTGCCGGAGATGGACGGCTTCGAGTTCTGCCGTCGCCTGCGCGCCAGCGGCGAGTCCTGGCAGCACATGCCGGTGCTGATGCTGACCGCGCGCGGCGACCTGACCGATCGCGTCGTGGGCCTGGAGCTGGGCGCCGACGACTATCTGCCCAAGCCCTTCGAGCCGCGCGAGCTGGCCGCGCGGCTGCAGACCGTGCTGCGCCGCCTGCGCTTCGCCCCGGCGCCGTCCGCGCCCGGGCGGCTGAGCTTCGAGGGCCTGGAGCTGGACACGGTACGCCGCGTGGTGCAGGTGCGCGGGCAGGTGGTGGAGCTGACCAGCACCGAATACGAGCTGCTGCTGATGCTGGCCCGCGAGCCGGGCCGCGTGCTGTCGCGCGACGAGATCCTGAACCAGCTGCGCGGCCAGGAGGCCGAGCTCTACACCCGCGCGGTGGACATCCTGGTGAGCCGGCTGCGCCGCAAGCTGGAGCCGCTGGAGGCGGTGAAGACGCTGCGCAACGCCGGCTACTGCCTGGCGCTGCCGGCCCTGGGGGCGGCATGAGGTCCAGCGTGAGGCGGCTGCACGCCTACGACCACCATGGCCGCGAGCGCCGCCGCCAGCGGCTGCGACGCTGGCGCCGCCACAGCTGGCAACAGCGCTGGCGGGTAAAGCAGCGCTGGCACCGGCGCTGGCACCATCACCATGGGCGCTTCAAGCACTCGCTGGGCGCGCGGCTGATCGCGGTCTTTCTGCTGCTGGCCCTGCTCAGCAGTGCCATCCTGGGGGCGGCGATGGGTCATGCGCTGAGCCTGTGGTGGGCCGTGCCCGCGCTGCTGCTGGTGACAGCGGCGGCCTTCGGTGCGATACGCCACATGGTGCGGCCGCTGCAACTGCTGGCGCAGGGCGCCCAGGCCTTCGGCCGCGGTGAGCTGGACCACCGCGTGCCGGTGGTGCACCGCGACGAGATCGGCGACCTGACGCGGCGCTTCAACCAGATGGCCTGCGACATCCAGGCCATGCTGGACGGCAAGCGCGCGCTGCTGCTGGCGATCAGCCACGAGCTGCGCAGCCCGCTGACGCGTGCGCGCCTGCATGCGGAGCTGGTGGCCGAGGGACCGTCGCGCGGCGCCTTGCTGGACGAGCTGGCGCAGATGCGCGACCTCATCAGCGCCTTGCTGGAGAGCGAGCGCCTGGGCGCTGGCCACAGCGCGCTGCAGCGGGAGGCGGTGTCGCTGGCCGAGCTGCTGCGGGAGCAGGCCCAGCCCGGTGTCGCCTTGTCCATCGACGACGGGCTGCCGCCGCTGATGCTGGACCGGCTGCGCGTGCAGCTGCTGCTGCGCAACCTGGTGCACAACGCACTGCGTCACCACGACCCGGCGCAGGGCCAGGTGCAGCTGAGCCTGAGCCGCGAGGGCGCCGGCCAGCGCCTCACGGTGCGCGACCTCGGCCCCGGCGTGCCGGCCGAGGCACTGGCGCAGCTGGGTCAGCCCTTTTACCGGCCGGATGCGGCGCGCACCCGGCACGACGGCGGCGTGGGCCTGGGCCTGTGCCTGTGCCGGCTGGTGGCCGAGGCCCATGGCACGCGCCTGGTGCTGCGCAATGCCCAGCCGGGTTTCGAGGCCTCGGTGCGCTTCAGCTGAACTCAGGCAAGCGGGGGGATGCGGTCAAACCAGGGCCGCGCCTGCTCCAGCTCGGTGGCCAGTTGCAGCAGCAGGCCCTCCTCGCCGGCCGCCGCGCTGAACTGCAGGCCCAGCGGCAGGTCGTCGGCCGTCCAGTGCAGCGGCAGCGAGATCGCCGGCACGCCAGTCAGGTTGGCCAGCTGGGTGAAGGGCACATGGCGCAGGTTGTCGCTGGCCATCTGGTTGACCACGCCGTCCAGCCAGCCCGCACGGGCCAGCAGCGACAGCAGGCCGCTGGCGCGCAGCGCGCCCAGCGCGGCGATCTGCAGCGCCGGCGGGTCGCCCGTGCCGTGGGTGACCGGCGGCGAGGCCAGCGTGGGCGTGAGGTAGACGTCGTAGCGCGCGTGCAGGCGCGCCAGCGCGCGGGCGTAATCGTTCCAGCGCTGCAGCTCGGCGGTCAGGCGGCCGGCGCTGGTGGCGCGGCCCAGCGTGGCCAGCAGACGGGTCAGCGGCTCGAAGTCGGCTTCGCGGGCGCCGGCGGCCACCGCGCGGTCCACGTCCGCCGGCACCTGGCCGAAGTAGATGTGCAGGTAGCTGCGTGCCAGCGCGCGGCCATCGATGTCCGGCGCGGCGGGCTCGACCTCGTGGCCCAGCTCGCGCAGCAACTGCACCGTGCGTTCCACCGCCAGCCGGGCCTCGTCGTGCACCGGCTCGCCGATCGGCGAGTCCGCGCACCAAGCGATGCGCAGCCGGCGCAGCGGCTGGTGGCTCTGGTCGACGAAGGCGGTGGCCGGGCGCGGCAGCGCGATGGGGTCGCCGGGCTCGGGGCCGGCCAGCAGGTCCAGTGCCAGCGCCGTGTCGCGCACGCTGCGCGACAGCACGCCGTCGCTGCTGGCGCCGAACCACACCTCGTTCAGACCTGGCCCCACGGAGATGCGGCCCCTCGAGGGCTTGAGCCCCACCAGACCGCAGCAGGCGGCCGGGATGCGGATGGAGCCGCCGCCGTCATTGCCGGCCGCCATGGGCACCACGCCCGCGGCCACCGCCGCCGCCGAGCCGCCGCTGCTGCCACCAGGCGTGCGGCTCACATCCCAGGGGTTGCTGCTGCGGCCGAAGGCTCGCGGGTCGGTCACACCCTTGAGCGCGAGCTCGGGCGTGTTGGTCTTGCCGAAGATCACCGCGCCCGCGTCCAGCAGGCGGCGCACGATGTGGGCGTGTTCGCGCGCCGGCGGCAGGCCGGCCAGCGCGCGGCTGCCGCAGGCGGTGGGCGTGCCGGCGTAGTCGTGCACCGCGTCCTTGACCAGCAGGGGCACGCCGGCCAGCGGGCCGCTCTGGCCGCGCGCCAGCTGCTCGCGCGCCTGGGCGGGCAGCGCCAGGCAGACCGGGTTGATGTGGGGCTGCACCTCGGCCAGGCGCTGCTCGGCCAGCGCCAGCAGCTCGGCCGCGGTGGTCCGGCCCTGGGCGACGGCCTGGGCGAGGGCGGTGGCGTCGTGTTGTCGGTAGGTGGGGAAGTCCATCGCGGTGAGTCGGCGGGGTGGAGGGGCGGTGGGTGTCGGGCGCGATTCTGGCCCGCACGGCCATGACGGCTGGCAGAGTCGCCGCGGGTCCGTATATTGCGGCCCCGGTTCATCAACAGGCCTGCTCATGTCCTTCACCTCCTTCCCCAAACGTCTGGCGCTGGGCGCGCTGCTGGGTCTGCTGGGCGCGACCGCGCAGGCGGACTTCGCGATTCCCGGCTTCGAGCTGGTGCACACGGTGCCGGTGGAGGCGCGGCTGGACACGCCCGATCTGCGCGGCCCGGTGCAGGTCTGGCGCGAGATGTTCGAGTCGGCGCGCGAGGAAATTTCCATCGCCCAGTTCTACGCGGCGGGCCAGCCCGGCGAGCCGCTGGACGAGCTGATCACGACGCTGGAGGCGGCTGCCGCGCGCGGCGTGAAGATCCGCTTCCTCATCGAGGAGCGCGGCCTGCGCCTGTCCGAGGCGGCCACGCTGGAGCGGCTGCGCCGCATCCCCGGCATAGACTTCCGCGTGCTGGCCTACGACAAGCTCAGCAGCGGCGGCATCATCCACGCCAAGTACTTCACCGTGGACCGCCGCACCGCCTTCGTGGGCAGTCAGAACTTCGACTGGCGCGCGCTCAAGCACATCCACGAGACCGGCCTGCGCATCACCGATGCCACCGTGGTGGGCCAGATCCAGGCCATCTTCGAGCAGGACTGGCAGGCCCAGGCGCGGCTGGCGGCCGGCCAGACGGTGACCCCGCTGGCCCAGCCCGCCCAGCCCTTCGACATCACGCAGAAGACCTTTTTGCTGGCCAGCCCCAAGGCCTGGAACCCGCCGGGCGTGGGCGACTCCGAGGAGGTGCTGCCGCGCCTGCTGGCCCAGGCGCAGAAGGAGGTGAGGGTGCAGCTGCTGGACTATGCGCCGCTGAGCTATGCGCCCGGCCGCCGGCCCTTCTATGCGGTGATAGACAACGCGATCCGCTCGGCCGCGGCGCGCGGCGTCAAGGTCAAGCTGATGGTGTCGAACTGGAACACCGAGGAGCCGGCCATCCAGCACCTCAAGAGCCTGGCGCTGCTGCCCGAGGTGGAAATCCGCATCGTCACGCTGCCGCAGGCCAGCAGCGGCTTCATCCCGTTTGCCCGTGTGATCCACAGCAAGACCATGGTCATAGACGGCGAGCTGGCCTGGGTGGGCACCAGCAACTGGAGCGGCGGCTACCTGGACAAGTCGCGCAACCTGGAGGTGGTGATGCGCGACAAGGCCATGGCCGAGCGCCTGGCGGCGCTGCACGAGCAGACCTGGAGTTCGTCCTACGCCGTGCCCATAGACATCAACCGGCACTATCCCAAGCCGGCCAAGGGCACGCCCTGACCCCGGGCGGGGCGGGCGTGCGCGGCGCGGGGGGACTCGCGCCGCGTTGCCTTACATGAACAGGTGCTCGCCGGCGTTCTCGCCGCCCAGCACCACGTAGTTCACCTTCTTCAGGTCGGCCAGTTGGGTGCCGCCGGCGTAGGAGATGGAGCTCTGCAGGTCTTCCTGCATCTCGCGCAGCGTGTCGGCCAGGCGGCCCTTGACCGGCTCCAGGATGCGCTTGCCTTCGACGTGGCGGTACTCGCCCTTGTTGAAGTCGCTGGCCGAGCCGTAGTACTCCTTGAACCGCTTGCCGTCGACCTCCACCGTCTGGCCGGGCGACTCCTCATGGCCCGCGAACAGCGAGCCGATCATCACCATGGACGCGCCGAAGCGCACGCTCTTGGCGATGTCGCCATGGTGGCGTATGCCGCCGTCCGCGACGATGGGCTTGGTGGCCACGCGGGCGCACCACTTCAGCGCCGACAGCTGCCAGCCGCCGGTGCCGAAGCCGGTCTTGAGCCGCGTGATGCAGACCTTGCCCGGCCCGACGCCGACCTTGGTCGCGTCCGCGCCCCAGTTCTCCAGGTCGATGACGGCCTCGGGCGTGCCCACGTTGCCGGCGATCACGAAGGCGCTGGGCAGCTTCTGCTTGATGTGGGCAATCATGCGCTGCACGCTCTCGGCGTGGCCGTGCGCGATGTCTATGGTCAGGTAGTCGGCGCCCACGCCCTCGGCCGCCAGGCGGTCTACCAGCTCGTAGTCGGCCGGCTTCACGCCCACCGACAGCGACACCAGCAGGCCCTTGGCGCGCATGCTCTTCGCATAGGCCAGGCTGTCCAGGTCGAAGCGGTGCATCACGTAGAAGTAGCCGTCGCGGGCCAGCTGTTCGGTGATGGCTTCATCCACCACGGTCTTCATATTGGCCGGCATCACCGGCAGCTTGAAGCGATGGGGGCCGAACTGCACCGAGGTGTCGCAGTCGGCGCGGCTGTCCACGCGGCACTTGCGCGGCAGCAGCAGGATGTTGTCGTAGTCGAAGATTTCCATGGTTCAAGTTCGCATGTGTCGGTGCGCGTTGAGGCAGTGCGCGACCTCGGCTGCGAGCGCTTGACTTGGCTCTTCCGGCCTTTGCCCGGCGTGTTGCGGGCAAAAAAAACCGGACGCCAAAATTTGGGCCCGGTGATTGATTCTACGCGTTTCGACGCGCGCCCCAGGGATATCCCTTAGTGCCCGAAGAATCGGCGGTGTATGCGCCGCGTGGTCCACCACACGCCGGCCAGCACCAGCGGCACGGCCAGGCCCGTGGCCAGCTCGGGGCTGATGGGCAGCCAGCCCTCGGCCTTCAGCGCCTTGAGTCCGTAGGCCACCAGGCTCACCACGTAATAGGTGATGGCGGCCAGCGACAGGCCTTCCACCGTGGCCTGCATGCGCAGCTGGGTCTGCTGGCCTTCGCCCAGCTGGCTCAGCAGCTGCTGGTTCTGCGCCTCGGTCGCGATGTCCACGCGGGTGCGCAGCAGGGCACTGATGCGCCCGATCCGCTCCGACAGCCCCGACAGCCGGCCCGCCGCGGCCGACACCGTGGCGATGGCGGGCGACAGCCGGCGCTGCATGAATTCACCCAGCGTCTGCACGCCGGGCAGCTTGCCCTCGTGCAGCTCGGCGATGCGGCGCTCCACGATGGCGTGATAGGCCTCGGTGGCGCTGAAACGGTATTGATGCTCGGCGGTGGCGTGCTCCACCTGGGCGGCGGTCGCGATCAGCGCGTCCAGCAGCGCCGACTCCGACACATGGCGCCGCTCCAGCCCCTCGGTGATCTCGGCCAGCTGCGTCTCGGCGCGTGCCAGCATGGGGCCCAGCGCCTTGGCGACCGGCAGGCCGCGCAGCGCCATCAGCCGGTAGGTCTCCAGCTCCAGCAGACGCTGGCACACGCGGCCCGCGCGCGAGGGCGGCATGCCGGGCTCGGCGATCACCACCACATGCTCGAAGCCGCTGTCACGCAGCTGGAAGTCCGCCAGCACCAGCGAATGCCAGCCCCCCATGGTGGAGGCCAGTACCGCATCGTCGTCGAACCAGGCGCAGGCCTCGCGGTAGGCATGACCCGGGTTGTCCGTCTCTCGCACCAGCATCAGCACCTTGATCGCCGCAAAGGTGCGCCCCGGGATGGCGCGCAGCCAGTCGGCCGACACGGCGGGCTGCAGCGCGTCCAGCGTCGCGCCCGACGCCTGCAGGTCCGCGGGCAGCGGCTGCACGATGGAGTAGCGGGTGAATTCGCTGTGGCGCTCCCATTTCAGCGAGAAGCCCTCGAAGCGCAGGCGCAGGAAGTTGCCCGACAGCGCTTCCAGGTGCAGGTCTTGCTGGCCGGGCAGACCGCGCAGGTGGGTCAGGTCGTCGGCCCGGCTCACGCCCGTGTTCAGCACGGCCACATAGGTGACCAGCGCCGGCAGCGCGATGCGGGCCGAGGGGCGGGCGTGCACCTCGTCGTGCAGCACGCGCCGCAGCTCGTCGGAGGGAGGAAGCAGGGCAGGGCTCATGGTGGGCGGGCGCAATGCACGGAAAGGGGGCGGGACTCCCTAAAATTGTGTCCTCATTCCAAGGCCGCCCCGGTGGCCAAGACCATCATGCAAACAGCATTCCCGGCCGTCGTCATCAGCGGCACCGGCCTGTACCGGCCGCCGCACGTCATCACCAATGCCGAGCTGGTGGAGGCGTTCAACCGCTATGCCGACCTGCAGAACGAGCAGCACGCCGACGCGATCGCGCGCGGCGAGCGCCAGGCGCTCACGCACTCCAGCGTCGAGTTCATTGAGAAGGCCTCGGGCATCAAGCAGCGCTATGTGATCGAAAAGGACGGCGTGCTGGACCCTGCACGCATGTATCCCCGCTTCGAGCCGCGCCCCGACGAGCAGATCTCGCTGCTGGCCGAGATCGGCGTGGACGCGGCCCGCAAGGCACTGGCCCAGGCCGGCAAGACCGGCGCCGACGTGGACGCGGTGCTGTGTGCCGCCTCCAACATGCAGCGCGCCTACCCGGCGATCGCGATCGAGATCCAGCAGGCGCTGGGTGCGGGCGGCTACGGCTTCGACATGAACGTGGCCTGCTCCTCGGCCACCTTCGCGCTGGAGCAGGCGGTCAATGCAGTGCGCAGCGGCACCGCGAAATGCGTGCTGGTGGTCAACCCCGAGATCACCTCCGGCCACCTGGAATGGCGCGACCGCGACTGCCACTTCATCTTCGGCGACGTGGCGACCGCGCTGGTGGTCGAGCGTGCCGACACCGCCACCAGCGCCGACCAGTGGGAGGTGCTGGGCAGCAAGCTGGCCACGCAGTTCAGCAACAACATCCGCAACAACTTCGGCTTCCTGAACCGCTCCGAGGATCGCGACCCCGGCGACCGTGACCTGACCTTCCGCCAGGAAGGCCGCAAGGTGTTCAAGGAGGTCGTGCCCATGGCCGCGGCCCACATCGAGGCGCAGCTGGCCGCGCTGGGCCTGGAGCCCACGCAGATGCAGCGCTACTGGCTGCACCAGGCCAACCTGGGCATGAACCAGCTCATCATCAAGAAGCTGGTGGGCGCCGAGGCCGGCAGCGAGACCGCGCCGCTGATCCTGGACGAGTACGCCAACACCTCGTCGGCCGGCTCAATCATCGCGTTCCACGAGCACCGGGCCGACCTCGAGGCCGGCGATGCGGGCGTGATCTGCTCCTTCGGCGCGGGCTACTCCATAGGCAGCGTGGTGGTGAAGAAGCGCTGATCAATAGCGCAGCGACAGCCCGACGGTCCAGGCCCAGTCGGGCGTGTTGCGGTTCAGGCCGCGGAACACCGCGGTGTCCAGTTGCGCATCGCGGCTGAGTTGCCAGGCCACGCCGGTGCCGGCGGTCAGCACCTTGCCGCCATTGCGCGCCGACGCGACCTGTTGGGCCGCCAGTTCGGCAAAGCTGCGCAGGTTCTCGGCCAGCGGAATCCCCAGGCTGGCCGAGGCCACGCCAGCCGTGTAACGACGGTCGTCCTCGTTGCGGTCTGTCAGCACGCCGGCCATGGCGCCCAGCGACAGTCCGGCCGGCAGTTCCCACTCCGCCGCCAGGCGCAACGACGGCCTCAGGCCATGGCCCTTGAACGGCCCGCTGCCGCTGGGCGTGTCCACATGCAGCAGCCAGGCCAGCGCCGGACGCTGGTCGCCACCCTCGTCGAACTGCCACTTGAGCCCCAGCGAGGCATCGCCACGGCCGCTGGCAGACGGCTCACCGTCGCCCGTCTGCCGCAGCGCACCGTCGGTCTCCAGCCGCAGCTCCACGTCATGACCCACACCCAGGCGCAGCAGCGTCGGCGTGGAGCGCAGGCGGGTGGTGAGCCCGGCGGTTTTCTGGCGTTGCCAGGCGACGCTGGTCTCCAGTTGGAAGCGCCCGGCGGCCAGCACCTCGGGCGATTCGGTGAAGTCCGGCCGGTCGGTGGAGAGTCCGTCGTCGGCCTGGGCCGGCTTGGCCTGGCACAGCAGCAGGCACAACAGCAGACTCAGAGGCAGATTCAGCGCGCGCATGTTCATGTCACCTCCCGGTTAGGCCGGACTGACTATAGGCAGGCCACCAGCCTGCGCTATCGTGCCGGCATGAGTGATTTGAGCTTTTTCTGGCACGACTACGAGACTTTTGGCCGCGTGCCGCGCCGTGACCGGCCGGCGCAGTTCGCCGGTCTGCGCACCGATGCCGAGCTGAACGAGGTCGGCGGGCCGCTGATGGTCTATTGCCAGCCGGCGCCCGACTACCTGCCCGACCCCGAGTCCTGCCTGCTGACCGGCATCCTGCCCCAGCACTGCCTGGAGCGCGGCGTGCCGGAGCATGAATTCGCGGCGGCCATCGAGGCTGCACTGGCCCAGCCTGGCACCGTGGGCGTGGGCTACAACAGCATCCGTTTCGACGACGAGGTCACGCGCTTCCTGTTCTGGCGCAACCTCATCGACCCCTATGCCCGCGAGTGGCAGAACGGCTGCGGCCGCTGGGATCTGCTGGATGTCGTGCGCTGTGCCTATGCGCTGCGCCCTGACGGGCTGGAATGGCCCAAGCACGAGGACGGTCGCCCCAGCTTCAAGCTGGAGCACCTCACCGCGGCCAACGGCCTGGCCCACGAGGCGGCGCACGATGCGCTGTCGGACGTGCGCGCCACCGTGGCACTGGCCCGCAAGCTGCGCCAGGCCCAGCCGCGGCTGTGGGACTTCTGCCTGAAGCTGCGCAGCAAGCAGGCGGTGTGGGATGAAATCGGCGTGGGCAAGCCCTTCTTGCACATCTCCGGCATGTACGGCCCGGAGCGCGGCTGCATCGCACTGGTGTGGCCGCTGGCGCCGCACCCGACCAACAAGAACGAGCTCATCGTGTGGGACTGCGCGGTGGCGCCGGACGAACTGCTGACGCTGAACGCGGCCGACATCCGCGCCCGCATGTTCACCAAGCAGGACGAGCTGCCCGAGGGCGTCACACGCCTGCCGATCAAGACCATCCACGTCAACAAGTCGCCCATCGTGATCGGCAACCTGAAGACGCTGTCGCCCGCCATGGCCGAGCGCTGGGGCCTGGACGTGGAGGCCCAGCTCGTGAATGCACGCACGCTGGCCGAGCGCGGCCGCCTGCTGGACGGCCTGTGGGGCGAGGTGTTTCAGCGCGAGCCGTTCGCCGCCGCCGATGTGGACGAGGACCTCTACGGTGGCTTCATCGGCACCGAGGACCGGCGTGCGCTGACGCGGCTGCACACGCTGTCGCCCGAGCAGCTCGCCGACCGCGCCGCCCAGGGCAAGCTGGCCTTCCAGGACGCCCGGCTGGACGAGCTGGTGTTCCGTTGGCGCGCACGCAACTTCCCGGCCAGCCTGTCGCCCGAGGAGGCCGAGCGCTGGCAGGCCCATTGCGGCGCCCGGCTGCACGAGGGCCAGGGCGGTGCGCAGACGCTGGCCGCCTTCATGGAGCGCATCGACCAACTGGGCGAGAGCGCCGACGAGCGTGGTGAGGAGATCCTGGCTGCGTTGTACGACTACGCGGAGCAGATCGCGCCCTGAGCGCGGGTGTTGCCGGCCGGGTTCTCCCGGCGTCGTGGCGGTGGCCTAAGCCCGGCAGTCCTGCGATCATCACCACCGACGACATGATCCACCGAGGAGACTTCATGAGCAGCCCCGCCCAGCCCGTTCCCAGCGAGGACCTCACCGCCGCCCGCATGCATGCGCTGCTGGTGCGCTCGCCGGTGGCCGTGGCCTTTGTGAATCAGCAGCGCTTCGAGGTGGTCAGCGAACAGTTCAACCACCTGTTCGGCCATGGCGACGACACCGACCTGGGCGGCCAGCCCACCCGGGTGGTGCACACCACGGACCTCGCCCACACCAGCCTGGCCGAGCGTGCCGCGGCGGCCTTCACCGCCGGCCGACCGCTGGACGAGGAGGTGGAATATGTGCGCCTGGACGGTCACCGTTTCTGGGGTCGGCTGCAGGCCACGCCGCTGGACTGGGCGCAGCCGCTGGCCGAGGCGCTGTGGATCATCGAGGACGTGACCGCCGCGCGCGCGCTGCGCCTGCAGCCGACCTGGACCGCCAAGCACGATGGCCTCACCGAGCTGGCCAACCGCCGCGAGTTCGAACGCCGGCTGTCCGAGCATGTGGGCAGCCGCCGCAACGAGCCGGTGTCGGTGCTGTGGCTGGATGTGGACAAGTTCGGCGAGGTCATCAAGGGCATGGGCGCGGAGGTGGGCGACCATTTCCTGTACGGCCTGGGCCAGATGCTGATTGGCAAGGTGCGGGCCTCCGACCTGGTGGCGCGCCTGGAGGACGATCATTTCGCCATCCTGCTGCCCGACTGCGACCAGCATTACGCGCAGATCATTGCCGAGAAGATCCGCTCGGCCGTGGCCAGCTACCGCCTGCGCTGGGGCCTGCACCGCACGCGCGTGAAGGCCAGCCTGGGCGTGGTGCAGATCCAGCCGACGCTGGTGAGCGTCGATGCGGTGTTGGGCGCGGCCGCGCTGGCCTGCACCGAGGCCAAGGCGGCCGGTGGTGACAGCGTGCGGGTGTTCGTGTCGGCCGGGGGTTACGAGGAACTCGCTGGCTGAGCGTGCCGGACCGCACGGCCCAGCGCACGCCCAAAGCCTGAAAAGCCCGCTGATCCGGACTTTGTTCTACAGTTCGGGCTGTTGGCTTCAGTGCCAGACCAGCGAGGCCCGCCATGAACGTCAATCTCAGCACGCCCCTGACCGGCATCTCGGCCGCCAATGAGCGGCTGCGGGCGTCGGCCGCCAATATCGCGAACCTGGCCGCGACCAACCAGACCCGCGCCAGCGCCGAGCCCACCAATGTGGACAAGGTGCCCGAGCGCGAGATCAACCCGGCCAATGAGGTGGTGGAGCAGCAGTCGGCGGCCTATGCTTTCGTCGCCAACCTCAAGGTGCTGCAGACCCAGCTCAACACCACGGGTGCGCTGCTGGACATCAAGGCCTGAGCGGCGGCCCTCACCGGAAAGCAAAAGCGGCCCTCGGGCCGCTTTTTCGTTGGGCGCTCAGCGCTGCGGGGCTTGCGCGGGCGCCCGCGGCGGGCGTGTCCAACTCGCGGGCAGGTCGCTGAGCACCGCGCGCGCATCCAGCGATGCGATGGGCACGCCCAGGTCGGCGGGAATGCGCTGGTGGGCCAGCAGCGCCATGTAGCGCAGCGCAGACACCCGCAGGAAGGACGCGAAATTGCCCACCGCACCGCGCGCCTGCACCAGCTCGTCGTGCAGCTTCTCGATCAGCTGCACCACGCTCAGGCCGTCGCGCGCGGCAATCTCCTCCAGCACCTCCCAGTGCAGATTCTCCAGCCGCACGCTGGTGATCACGCCGTGCAGGCGCACCGAGCGCGTGCGCGACTCGTAGGACTCGGGGTTGGCGCTGACAAAGACCTCGCACATGGTTCTCACCTCCGGCGGCGATTGTGCGCCGCGCTCAGTGGCTGATGCGCGTGCCCAGCACCGCGAGGAACTGCGCGATCCAGGCCGGGTGGGCGGGCCAGGCGGGCGCCGTGACCAGCTTGCCATCCGTGACCGCCTGGTCCACCGGGATGCTGGCGTAGCTGGCGCCGGCCAGTTCCACCTCGGCCGCGCAGGCCGGGTAGGCCGAGACCTGCTTGCCGCGGATCACGCCGGCCGCTGCCAGCAGCTGGGCGCCGTGGCAGATCGCGGCAATGGGCTTGTCGGCCTTGGCGAAGTGCTGCACCAGCGGCAGCACGCCGGCCACGGTGCGCAGGTACTCGGGCGCGCGGCCGCCGGGGATGACCAGGCCGTCGTAGTCCTCGGGCTTGACCGCGTCGAAGCTGGCGTTCAGCACGAAGCGGTGGCCGGGCTTCTCGGAGTAGGTTTGCGCGCCTTCGAAGTCGTGGATGGCGGTGAACACGAAGTCGCCGGCCTGCTTGCCGGGGCAGACCGCGTCGACGCGGTGGCCCACCGCCTGCAGCGCCTGGAAGGGCACCATGATCTCGTAGTCCTCGACGTAGTCGCCGGCCAGCAGCAGCAGTTTCTTGCCCATGCTTGTCTCCTTGTGTGATTGGAGACCCGATTCTGGAAAGGCCGCGGCGCGCGTGGGTAACAGCCGGTTGTTCGGCGGCGGGCTCAGTCCAGCAGCCGGGCTGCATCGACGATGCTCACGCCCTGCAACTGGCCCAGCCAGTGGTCGAACCAGGGCTTGTGCGAGGCGCCGACGATGCTCAGCACGCGGGCGCCGGGCCGTTCGCGGAAGGTCTCGCGAATGTTGGCCACCATGCGCAGGTTGCGGATCTCCCAGCCCGCCACCCACCACTGCGGGTAGCGTTGCGACGACGGATCGCGCATGGCGGGGCTGACGTTGGACTCGGCCAGTCGCCGCAGCACGTCGGGCCGGTTCAGATGACGGTACAAGGGCAGCAGGTCGGGCGCCTGCTTGAGGGCCTGGGTCTGGGCCTCATCCCGGCTGGCCTGGGCGCTCTTGCGCTGCCACGCTGCCTGCAGCTGGGCCCAGAAAAGCTTTTCCTCCTCGCCCTCGACCTCGATGAAATCGCCCGTGTGGTTGTCGATCGCGTACACGCGCTCCAGCCCCAGCCGGGCGGCCAGGCGGGCGCCTATCAGCAGGCTCTCGTCGTTCTGCTGGGCGAGCTTTTCAAGCTGGGCCACCAGCGCTGCGTCCAACTGCTCGGCCGCGATGCGCTCCTCGGCCGGCAGGCGCAACCACTGCACCAGGGCCGAGGGCGTGTCGCCCGTGGCCAGGAAGAGTGCGGCCAGTGTGCGGCGCTGAGCGGCGGTGGGCTGGGCGGGCCAGGTCTTGAGCGTCTGCTCTACCGCCAGCAAGGCGGCAGGGATGTCCAGTCCGGTGGCCGCTTTGGCGGCGTCGGTTTTGGGGCAGTTGTAGCCCTCGCCGTATTTCTCGGGCCGGCGTTTGACCAGATCGCACTCGGCGGGCGGCTGCAGCTCGACGGTGATGATGTCCGGCCGGAACTTCTCGAGCCGCCGCATCAGCGGGCCCAGAGCCTGGGCGTCGAAGCCCGCCGGCATGTATCGCAGATGGGTGGTGGCCAGCACCAGCACCTGGGCGCGCGGGCCGGCCATGCCCTCGTCCAGCCCGGCGAGCAGATTGCCGGCCACTGCGGGCAGCGGCAGGGCCAGGAACAGCAGCGTGAGGCGGACGAATCGCGGCATCGGGTCGGGTCTCCTGGGGGTGGAGCGGCGATTCTTTCGGCCAGGGCCGACGGCCGCGCGTTCGTTGCGATGAACGGCGGCGTCGGCGGCATGGGCCGCACGACGAGGGCATGGGCGTGCCGGTCGCCGCCATGAAAAAAGCCCGCCGGGCAGATGCTCGGCGGGCTGGGTGGCTGAGGCGGCGGGTGCCGCCAGCGTTCAGCAGGCGGCAGCGGTCGACTTGGCGGTTTCCGCGTATTCCTCGATCTGGTCGAAGTTCATGTAGCGGTAGACGCTGGCCTTGTCGGCATCGATGACGCCCATCTCCTTGAGGTACTCCTCCTTGGTCGGCAGGCGGCCCAGACGGGACGCGATGGCCGCCAGCTCGGCCGAGCCCAGGAACACATTGGTGTTCTTGCCCAGACGGTTGGGGAAGTTGCGGGTGGAAGTGGAGATCACGGTGGCACCCTCACGCACCTGGGCCTGGTTGCCCATGCACAGCGAGCAGCCCGGCATCTCGGTGCGTGCACCGGCGGTGCCGAAGGCGGCGTAGTGGCCTTCCTTGATCAGCTCGCTCTGGTCCATCTTGGTCGGCGGGGCAACCCACAGCTTGACCGGGATGTCGCGCTGGCCGCCCAGCAGCTTGGCGGCGGCGCGGAAGTGGCCAATATTGGTCATGCAGGAACCGATGAAGGCCTCGTCGATCTTGGTGCCGGCCACTTCAGACAGGAACTTGGCGTCGTCCGGGTCGTTGGGGCAGCAGACGATGGGTTCCTTGATGTCGGCCAGGTCGATCTCGATGACGGCGGCGTACTCGGCGTCCTTGTCGGCCTCGAGCAGCTCGGGCTTGGCCAGCCAGGCTTCGACCTTCTCGATGCGGCGCGCCAGCGTCTTGGAATCGGCATAGCCGTCGGCGATCATGTTCTTCATCAGCACGACGTTGCTGGTGAGGTACTCCTTGATCGGCTCGGGGTTGAGCTTGATGGTGCAGCCGGCGGCCGAGCGTTCTGCAGAGGCATCGCTCAGCTCGAAGGCCTGTTCGACCTTCAGGTCCGGCAGACCTTCGATTTCCAGGATGCGGCCCGAGAACACGTTTTTCTTGCCGGCCTTGGCGACGGTCAGCAGACCGGCCTTGATCGCGTACAGCGGGATCGCATGCACCAGGTCACGCAGGGTGACGCCGGGCTGCATCTCGCCCTTGAAGCGCACCAGCACCGATTCCGGCATGTCCAGCGGCATCACGCCGGTGGCGGCGCCGAAGGCCACGAGGCCCGAACCGGCCGGGAAGGAGATGCCGATGGGGAAGCGGGTGTGCGAGTCGCCGCCGGTGCCGACGGTGTCGGGCAGCAGCAGACGGTTCAGCCAGCTGTGGATCACGCCGTCGCCCGGGCGCAGCGCGACACCGCCGCGGTTGCTGATGAAGGCGGGCAGCTCACGGTGGGTCTTCACGTCCACCGGCTTGGGGTAGGCGGCCGTGTGGCAGAAGGACTGCATCACCAGGTCGGCCGAGAAGCCCAGGCAGGCCAGGTCCTTCAGCTCGTCGCGGGTCATGGGGCCGGTGGTGTCCTGCGAGCCGACGGTGGTCATCTTGGGCTCGCAGTAGGTGCCGGGGCGCACGCCCTGGCCTTCCGGCAGGCCGACGGCGCGGCCGACCATCTTCTGCGCCAGCGTGAAGCCGGCCTTGCTGGCGGCCGGGGCCTGCGGCAGGCGGAACACGGTGGAGGCGGGCAGGCCCAGGAACTCGCGCGCCTTGGCGGTCAGCGAGCGGCCGATGATGAGGTTGATACGGCCGCCGGCACGCACCTCGTCGAACAGCACGTCGCTCTTGAGCTTGAACTCGGCGACGGTCTCGCCGTTCTTCAGCAGCTTGCCGTCATAGGGCAGCACGTCGATGACGTCGCCCATCTCCAGCTTGGACACGTCCACCTCGATGGGCAGCGAGCCGGAGTCTTCCTGGGTGTTGAAGAAGATGGGGGCGATCTTGCCGCCCAGCGTCACGCCGCCGAAGCGCTTGTTCGGCACAAACGGGATGTCCTGGCCTGTGGCCCAGATCACCGAGTTGGTGGCGGACTTGCGGCTGGAGCCGGTGCCGACCACGTCGCCCACATAGGCCACGAGGTTGCCCTTCTTCTTCAGGTCCTCGATGAACTGCATCGGGCCGCGCTTGCCGTCTTCCTCGGGCTTGAAGGCCGCGTCCGGGCGAGTGTTCTTCAGCATCGCCAGGTAGTGCAGCGGGATGTCCGGGCGGCTCCAGGCGTCGGGGGCGGGCGAGAGGTCGTCGGTATTGGTCTCGCCAGGCACCTTGAAGACGGTGACGGTGATCTTCCGCTCGACTTCAGGACGCGAGGTGAACCACTCGGCGTCGGCCCAGCTCTGCATCACTTCCTTGGCCTTGGCGTTGCCGGCCTTGGCCTTGTCGGCCACGTCGTTGAAGTAGTCGAACATCAGCAGGGTCTTCTTCAGACCCTCGGCCGCCACGCCAGCGACTTCGGCGTCGTCCAGCAGTTCGATAAGCGGATGTACGTTGTAGCCGCCCACCATGGTGCCCAGCAGCTCGGTGGCCTTGGCCTTGGAGATGAGGCCGACCTTGAGGTCACCGTGCGCCACGGCGGCCAGGAAGCTGGCCTTGACCTTGGCGGCGTCGTCCACGCCCGGGGGCACGCGGTGGGTCAGCAGGTCCAGCAGGAAGGCATCCTCACCCGCCGGCGGGTTCTTGATCAGCTCGATCAGCTCGGCCACCTGCTTGGCATCCAGCGGCAGCGGCGGAATGCCCAGCGCGGCGCGCTCGGCAGCATGTTGGCGATAGGCGGTCAGCATGTGGTTCTCCTTTGAAGTCATGCGCTGCTGGCCCCAGGCACGATGAGCTTGAGGCCTTTGAAGTAGTCGCGGAAAAAACTGTCGTCGCGGGTGATCAGGCCCTGGCATTGCAGCAGGGCATGGGCGCCGATCAGGAAGTCGGGCACGGTGCGCGAGGCCGCACCGGGCAGGGAGGTGGTGGCGCGCCGCTCCTTGTAGCGGCGCTGCATCTCGCCGGCACGCACGGCCGCGCGGGATTCGATGGGGGAGTAGACGATGCCCACGCCCTCGAGCGCGTCCAGCAGTTCGGCGCCGAAGCCCAGGCCGGACACGACCTCGCTGAGCACCACGTCGCAGGCCACGACCGGGCCGCGTGCCAGCGCCTGGCGCAGGCTGTCCTCGGCGGCCTCGGCGCGCGCATCGCCGCCCAGCAGGTCGATCAGCACCGGGGAGTCGATCGCGATCACAGGTCCACCGGGTCGCCCGGGGCGCGGCCCCGCAGTTCGCGCATCACGTCGTCGGTGCTGGTGCCCTCGGGCAGCTTGAAGCGGCCGCGCAGCTTGGCCAGCGCGTCGTCGACGTTCTTGCGCAGGATGATGCGGCCGCCCTCCAGCTCGACCTTGAGCACGCTGCCCTTGGTCAGGCCCAGGGCATCACGCACGGCCTTGGGCAGCGTGATCTGCCCGCGCTCGGCGACGGTGGCTTCCATGGCGCTTTCTCCTGCGGCGGCCGTCCTTGGCCCTGATGGGCTAGACGGTATGCATCAAAAAGTATGCATGAATTCTACGTACCGACGCCCCAAAAAACAAACCGCGCCGGATACCGGCGCGGTTTGCTCGGGAATGCCTGCCGGCGCGTTTCAGCGGGCGGCGGGTGCGGAGATGCCCAGGCCGTTGCTGACCGCCTCGGGGTTGGCCGCCGCAGCCGCGCGGGCTTCGGCCATCAGGCGGGCCTGCTCGGGGTGCACGCAGTCGTCCACCAGGCGCTGGCCCAGCTTGGTGTCCAGCAGCATGGACTTGTTGGCGATCTGGATCATCAGCGTGCGGCCGGTCACGTCTTCCAGGCGCAGTGCACCGGTGGAGGACAGCACGGGCTTCATCGTGATCAGCTGCTTCTGGAAGCTGACGTCGATGTAGCCGGGCGTCTTGGCGTTGGGCTCGATGCGCACGCTCTGCTTGGCCTCGCAGACGTAGTCGCCCAGGTAGGCGCGCTGGGCGGCCGCCAGCTGTTCTTCGCTGGCGGGTTCCAGCACCGGGGCCGGTGCGGGCTGGGGCTGCTTCTTGGCGATCGGGCGGGGATGCTTGACCGAGGGATTGGCTTGGGCCTGCTGCAGGGGCAGGGCGGCGCACAGGAACAGGGCGGCGACGCTGAGGGAAGTCTTCAACATGGGATCGATCCGGCTGGGTACATGGGGCGGCCGGCATCATCGCGGCCGGTGGCGTCCCCAGGGGTGAGCAGATGTGTTCGATTGTCGGCGGTGGTCAGGCGCCTCAAAGTGGTGCTTTACCCGAGATCTCGGTAAAGAAGGCTTGCCGCGCGGCCTCGGGCAGTGCCCGGCCGGTGCGCTGGGCGCGCTCCAGCACGGTCCAGAAATAGCGGTAGCTGGCGCGGTCGTGCAGGCGTTGCTGGAAGGCGATGGGCGCCCATTGCGCGGCCTGGGCGGCGAGCAGCAGCTCGGTGGCTTCGGCGATCTCCTCGTCGGCCGGCGCGAAGGCGTCGATGATGGGCTGGATCTGGTCCGGGTGGATGCTCCACATGCGGGTGTAGCCCAGCTCGCGCGCGGCGCGGCGCGCGGCCGCCGCCAGGCGTTCGCGGTCGCGGAACTCGGTGACCACGCAGTGCGAAGGCGTCTTGCCGTAGGCGTGGGCAGCGGCCGACACCTCCAGCTTGGCGCGCAGCACCAGCGGGTGCTCGAACTGCCCCGGCAGTTCCATCGCGCTCTTGGGGATGGCGCCGCCGTGGGCGGACACGAAGTCCATCAGCCCGAAGGACAGTGACTCGATGCGCGGGTGGGCCGCGATGCGGAAGGCATCACGCAGCGCGCCATGGGTCTCGATCAGCGTCTGCAGTGGCAGCAGGGGCTGGCCGTGGCGGACACAGGTGGCGTCTATGAAGGCGACCGCACGCTCCACGTCCTCGGCGCTGTCGGGCTTGGGCAGCATCAGGTAGGCCAGGCGCTGGCCGGCACGGGCGATCAGCGTGTCGACATCGGCCTCGAAGGCCGGGTGCCCGAACGGGTGGACGCGGGCGCCCACGCGGCCGTGGCAGTTGGCCGCGCTGGTGGCCAGCTCGGCGATCAGCAGCGCATGCTCGGCCTCGCCACCCACCGGCGCGCCGTCCTCGGCATCCAGCGTGATGTCGAACACCGGGCCCAGCTCGGCCTGCAGCGCCAGGCTCTTGCGCATGCGGGCCTCGACGCCGCAGTAGTGGTCCACCACGGGCAGCAGCGGGCGGGGCGGCTCCTGGCCGAACAGGGCGTCGCGGGGATGAGGGGCTTGGGTCATGGCGGTCGCAAATGAAAACGGGCCTCAGCGAGGCCCGTCGATCTTGGCATCAGTGCGTCAGGCGCACGCCGGCATCACAGCAAGTGCTTGACGCCGTCCTTCTCGCCTTCGAGCTCGGCCAGGGTCTTGTTGATGCACTCTTGCGAGAATGCATCGATGGGCAGGCCCTCGACGATCTTGTACTCGCCGCCTTCGCAGGTGACGGGGAAACCGAACATCACGTCCTTGGGGATGCCGTATTCGCCGTTGGACGGGATGCCCATGGTGACCCACTTGCCGTTGGTGCCCAGGGCCCAGTCGCGCATGTGGTCGATGGCGGCGTTGGCGGCCGAGGCGGCCGACGACAGGCCGCGGGCGGCGATGATGGCGGCGCCACGCTTGCCCACGGTGGGCAGGAACACGTTGGCGTTCCAGTCGTGGTCGTTGATCGCGTCCTTGACCGACTTGCCGTTCACGGTGGCGAAGCGGTAGTCGGCGTACATCGTCGGCGAGTGGTTGCCCCACACGGCCAGCTTCTCGATGTCACCCACGGCGATGCCCATCTTGGCGGCGATCTGCGAGGCGGCGCGGTTGTGGTCCAGGCGCAGCATGGCGGTGAAGTTCTTGGCCGGCAGGTCCGGGGCCGACTTCATCGCGATGTAGGCGTTGGTGTTGGCGGGGTTGCCGACCACCAGCACCTTGACGTTGCGCGAGGCGACCGCGTTCAGGGCCTTGCCCTGGGCGGTGAAGATCTGCGCGTTGGCGGCCAGCAGGTCGGCGCGCTCCATGCCGGGGCCGCGCGGACGGGCGCCGACCAGCAGCGCGTAGTCGGTGTCCTTGAAGGCGGTCATCGGATCGCTGTGGGCTTCGATGCCGGCCAGCAGCGGGAAGGCGCAGTCTTCGAGCTCCATGATCACGCCCTTCAGCGCGTTCTGGGCCTTCTCGTCGGGGATCTCCAGCAGTTGCAGGATGACGGGCTGGTCCTTGCCCAGCATTTCGCCGGAGGCGATACGGAACAGCAGCGCATAACCGATCTGGCCGGCTGCGCCCGTGACGGCGACGCGAACGGGTTTCTTGCTCATGGAGATCTCCGAAGGCAGTTATGAAGTCGATGACAGCCGCGGAGTGTACGGGCTTACCCGAGGCCTTGCGGCGTGCTGGAATGCGCCCATGCCCAAGACATTTGCGCGCGCCACCGCGCCGCTTTACGAACAGATCCGTCAGCTCATCGTCAGCGCGATGGCCTCAGGCGAATGGCGCCCCGGCGAGGCGCTGCCCAGCGAGGCCGCGCTGGCCCAGCGCTATGGCGCAAGTCCTGGCACCGTGCGGCGGGCGCTGGACGAGCTGGCCGCGCTCAACCTGGTGGAGCGGCGCCAGGGCGCGGGCACCTTCGTGGCCACGCACACGGCGCCGCGCGACTCCTACCGCTTCCTGCGCCTGGTGGCCGATGACGGCGCGCAGGGCTTCGAGCGGGAGCTGCTGCATGCGCGCCGTGCGCGGGCCAGTGCGGCGATCGCGCAGCAGCTGCAGCTGCCGCCGACCGCGCCGGTGATCGAGCTGCGTCGCGTGCTGCGTCGGCGGGGCGCGGTGGTGGTGCTGGATGATCTTTGGCTGCCCGAGCGGCAGTTCGAGGGCCTGACCGAGGCCGTGGCCAGGGCCCATGCCGGCACGCTGTACGCGCTGTTCGAGCAGCGTTTCGGCGTGCACATGGTGAGGGCGCAGGAGAAGCTGCGCGCCATCGCGGCGGGCCCGGACGAGGCGGCGCTGTTCGGTCTGCCGCAGGGGGCGCCGCTGCTCAGCGTGGAGCGGGTGGCCTACACCTATGGCGACCGTCCGGTGGAGGTTCGCAAGGGGCTTTACCGCACCGATGCGGACCACTATCGCAATGAGTTGAACTGAAGCTGACGTCTTTGCAGGGATATCTCAATCGCAATTGGGGTCAATCTCTGGCCTAGAATCGTTCGGTTTCATTGACATGCAGGCTCGACCATGACGGACAGTGCGAAGACAAGACCGGTTTACCGCAATATCCACATCACTGAGATCCTGTCCTATCGCCTCCCGCCCGCCGGCATCGTGTCCATCCTGCACCGCGTGAGCGGTCTGCTGCTGTTCGCGCTGCTGCCCTTCGTGGTCTGGATGCTGGACAACAGTCTCAGTTCGGAAATCAGCTTCGACGCGTTCACCAACGTGTTCGTGGCCGGCGCGGCCGGGCTGCCGGGCGGCTTCATCAAGCTGGTGGCGCTGGCCCTGATCTGGGCCTATCTGCATCACTTCATCGCCGGCGTGCGCCATCTGTGGATGGACGCCACGCACAGCGTCAGCAAGGCCCAGGGCAAGAGCTCGGCGGTGCTGACCCTGGTGCTGAGCCTCGTGCTGACGGCGCTGCTGGGCGCCAAGCTGTTCGGTTTGTACTGAGGACCCCAAGCAATGACTACCTACGGTTCCAAGCGCGTCGTCGTCGGCGCGCATTACGGCCTGCGTGACTGGCTGGCGCAGCGCGCCACCGCCGTGCTGATGGCCCTGTTCACGGTCGCCCTGCTGGTGCAGGTGCTGATGCCCGGTACGCTGGGTTACGACCGCTGGGCGGAAATCTTCTCTCAGCAGTGGATGAAGCTGCTGACCTTCGTGACCATCCTGTCGCTCGCCTTCCACGCCTGGGTGGGTGTGCGCGACATCTGGATGGACTACGTCAAGCCCGTGGGTGTGCGCCTTGCGCTGCAGGTGCTGACGATCGTGTGGCTGCTGGGTTGCGCCGGTTGGGCGATCCAGGTTCTGTGGAGACTGTGATGGCGGCGCTTGCGACGCGTAAGTTCGATGTGGTGATCGTCGGAGCCGGTGGCTCCGGCATGCGAGCCTCCCTGCAACTGGCCCGTGCGGGCCTGAACGTGGCGGTGCTGTCCAAGGTCTTCCCGACCCGGTCGCACACGGTCGCGGCTCAGGGCGGCATCGGGGCGTCCCTGGGCAATATGTCCGAGGACAACTGGCACTTCCATTTCTACGACACCGTCAAGGGTTCCGACTGGCTCGGCGACCAGGACGCGATCGAGTTCATGTGCCGGGAAGCGCCCAAGGTCGTCTACGAACTGGAACACTTCGGCATGCCGTTCGACCGCAATGTCGACGGCACCATCTACCAGCGCCCGTTCGGCGGCCACACGGCCAACTACGGCGAAAAGCCGGTGCAGCGCGCCTGCGCCGCGGCCGACCGCACCGGCCACGCGCTGCTGCACACGCTGTACCAGCAGAACGTGAAGGCCCGCACCAACTTCTTCGTGGAGTGGATGGCGCTGGACCTGATCCGCGACGCCGAGGGCGACGTGGTGGGCGTGACCGCGCTGGAAATGGAAACCGGTGACATCCACATCCTGCAGGCCAAGACGGTGCTGCTGGCCACGGGTGGCGCGGGCCGCATCTTTGCGGCCTCCACCAATGCCTTCATCAACACCGGCGACGGTCTGGGCATGGCGGCGCGCGCCGGCATCCCGCTGCAGGACATGGAGTTCTGGCAGTTCCACCCCACCGGCGTGGCCGGCGCGGGCGTGCTGCTGACCGAAGGCTGCCGTGGCGAGGGCGCCATCCTGCGCAATGCCAATGGCGAGCGCTTCATGGAGCGCTATGCGCCGACGCTGAAGGATCTGGCGCCGCGTGACTTCGTGTCGCGCTGCATGGACCAGGAGATCAAGGAAGGTCGCGGCTGCGGTCCCAACAAGGACTACGTCGTGCTGGACATGACCCACCTGGGCGGCGAGACCATCGCCAAGCGCCTGCCCTCGGTGCTGGAGATCGGCCACAACTTCGCCAACGTCGACATCACCAAGGAGCCTATCCCGGTGGTGCCGACCATCCACTACCAGATGGGTGGCATCCCCACCAACATCCACGGCCAGGTCGCCGTGCCCAAGGGTGACGACCACCGCAGCCCCATCCAGGGTCTGTACGCGGTGGGCGAGTGCTCCTGCGTGTCGGTGCACGGCGCCAACCGCCTGGGCACCAACTCGCTGCTGGACCTGGTGGTGTTCGGCCGTGCGGCCGGCAACCACATCGTCGAGTCCATCGCCAAGGCGCCGCGCGAGCACAAGCCGCTGCCCAAGGACGCGGCCGACTTCACGCTGGCCCGCCTGGCCCGCCTGGACAACAGCACGTCCGGCGAGTACGCGCAGGACGTGGCCAACGACCTGCGTGGGGCCATGCAGTCGCACGCCGGCGTGTTCCGCACCCAGGCCATGATGGATGAGGGCGTGGTCAAGATCGCCGAGATCCGTGAGCGGGTGAAGAACATCACGCTGAAGGACAAGTCCAAGGTCTTCAACACCGCCCGTGTCGAGGCGCTGGAAGTCGACAACCTGATCGAGGCCGCGCAGGCCACGATGGTGTCGGCCGCCGCCCGCAAGGAATGCCGCGGCGCCCACACGGTGAACGACTACGAGCGTGGCGCCGACGATGCGGAATTCCCGCTGGGCCGCAACGACAAGGAGTGGATGAAGCACACGCTGTGGGACAGCGCGACCAACAGCCTCTCCTACAAGCCGGTGAACCTCAAGCCGCTCACCGTCGACAGCGTCCCGCCCAAGGTCCGGACCTTCTGATCGGGGCCAGGAGTATCACGACATGACCAAGCGCACCTTCAAGATCTACCGCTACGACCCGGACAAGGACGCCAAGCCCTACATGCAGACCATCGAGATCGAACTCGACGGTCATGAGCGCATGCTGCTGGACGCCCTGCTGAAGCTCAAGGCGGTCGATCCCTCGCTCGCGTTCCGCCGCTCCTGCCGTGAAGGCGTGTGCGGTTCCGACGCGATGAACATCAACGGCAAGAACGGTCTGGCCTGCCTGACCAATATGCGCACGCTGCCGGATGTCATCGTGCTCAAGCCGCTGCCGGGCCTGCCGGTGATCCGCGACCTGATCGTGGACATGACGCAGTTCTTCAAGCAGTACAACTCGATCAAGCCCTACCTGATCAACGACACGCTGCCGCCCGAGAAGGAGCGTCTGCAGTCGCCGGAGGAGCGCGAGGAGCTGAACGGCCTGTACGAGTGCATCCTGTGCGCGAGCTGCTCCACGAGCTGCCCGAGCTTCTGGTGGAACCCCGACAAGTTCGTCGGCCCGGCCGGCCTGCTGCAGGCCTACCGCTTCATCGCCGACAGCCGCGATGAAGGCACGGCCGAGCGTCTTGACAACCTCGAGGATCCTTACCGCCTGTTCCGCTGCCACACCATCATGAACTGCGTGGATGTCTGCCCCAAGGGCCTGAACCCCACGAAGGCCATCGGCAAGATCAAGGAACTGATGGTTCGCCGGGCGGTCTGATGATGGCGGCCATTTCCGACGACCTGATCGACGAGCGGGCGCTGTCCAAGCTGCGCTGGCGTTGCCGTCGCGGGTTGCTGGAGAACGATCTCTTCATCGAACGCTTCTTCGCCCGCCACGAGCAGACGGGCATCAGCGTCATGCAAGCCGAAGGGCTCACGATGCTGATGGACCTGTCCGACAACGACCTTTTGGACCTGCTGCTGCGCCGCAAAGAGCCCAGTGGTGAAATCGACAGCACCGCGGTGCGCGAGGTCCTCAGCCAGTTGCGCACCTGAAACGAATCCCAGCCTCAAAGGACTCACCATGAATCCGTCCGACGTGAAAGCCACCCTGTCGTTCTCCGACGGCAGCCCTTCGATGGACCTGCCCATCTACAAGGGTTCGGTGGGCCCCGATGTCATCGACATCCGCAAGCTGTATGGCCAGACCGGCAAGTTCACTTACGACCCGGGCTTCCTGAGCACCGCGTCGTGCAACTCCACGATCACCTACATCGACGGTGACAAGGGCGAGCTGCTGTATCGCGGCTACCCCATCGAGCAGCTCGCGGTGAACTGCGACTACCTCGAAACCTGCTACCTGCTGCTGTACGGAGAGCTGCCGAACGAGAGCCAGAAGGCCGAGTTCGAGAACAAGGTCATGCACCACACGATGGTGAATGAGCAGATGCAGTTCTTCCTGCGTGGTTTCCGCCGTGACGCCCACCCGATGGCCGTCATGACCGGCCTCGTGGGCGCGATGTCGGCCTTCTATCACGACAGCACCGACATCAATAACCCCGAGCACCGCGACATCGCGGCGATCCGCCTGATCGCCAAGATGCCCACGCTGGTGGCCATGGCCTACAAGTACACCATCGGCCAGCCCTACATCTACCCGAAGAACGATCTCTCGTACGCCGGCAACTTCATGCGCATGATGTTCGCCACGCCCTGCGAGGACTACCAGCCCAACGACGTGCTGGTGCGTGCGATGGACCGCATCTTCACGCTGCATGCCGACCACGAGCAGAACGCGTCCACGTCCACCGTGCGTCTGTGCGGTTCGTCGGGCACCAATCCGTTCGCCGCGATCGCGGCAGGCGTGGCCTGCCTGTGGGGCCCGGCTCACGGCGGCGCCAACGAGGCGGCGCTCAACATGCTGGGCGACATCCAGAAGCAGGGCGGCGTGGCTCGCATCGGCGAGTTCGTGAACAAGGTGAAGGACAAGAACTCCGGCGTCAAGCTGATGGGCTTCGGTCACCGCGTCTACAAGAACTACGACCCGCGCGCCAAGCTGATGCGCGAGACCTGCCACGAGGTGCTGACCGAGCTGGGCCTGCAGAATGACCCGCTGTTCGAGCTGGCCATGAAGCTGGAAAAGATCGCGCTGGAAGACGAGTACTTCGTCGCCCGCAAGCTCTACCCGAACGTGGACTTCTACTCGGGCATCGTGCAGCGCGCCATCGGCATCCCGGTGCCGCTGTTCACCGCGATCTTCGCGCTGGCCCGCACGGTCGGCTGGATCGCCCAGCTGAACGAGATGATCGCCGACCCCGAGTACAAGATCGGTCGTCCGCGTCAGCTGTTCGTGGGCGCCACCGCCCGCGACGTCAAGCCCATCGCCCAGCGCTGATCGCCGGACGGTGACGGGTGCTGGCGCGCAAGCCCTGGCACCCACGGCACACTACGCCCCTCGGCTTGTCCGGGGGGTTGTTTTTTGGGGGTCCGCATGGAATCCGGTCCTGAGATCCTGGTGCTGGGCAGCGTCAATCGCGACCTGGTCGTGCACGCGCCACGCCTGCCCTTGCCGGGCGAGACGCTGCGTGGGCAGCGCTTTGTGTCCTGTCTGGGCGGCAAGGGGGCCAACCAGGCCGTCGCCGCGGCACGGCTGGGTGCGCGCGTGGCACTGGCTGCGCGCGTCGGCCTGCGTGAGGACGGCGCCTCCCTGGTGGCGCAGTTGCAGCGCGAGGGCGTGGATGTGCGCGACATCGCCCAGCCGCCGGACGAGACGCCCGGTGTCGCGCTGATCGTGGTCGGCGCGGAAGACGCCGAGAACCAGATCGTGACGGTCGCCGGCTCCAACGGCACGTTGCCGCTGGACCAGGTGGAGGCGCTGGACTTCGGTGGCCTGCGCTGGCTGGTGGCGCAGCAGGAACTGCCGCTGGCGAGCGTGGCGCGGGCTTTCGAGCGCGCGCGCGCCGCGGGCGTGAAGACGGTGCTGAATGCCGCGCCCTTTCGCGCTGGCAGCGAGGCGCTGCTGCCGCTGTGCGATCTGCTGGTGGTGAATGCGCTGGAGGCCCAGTCGCTGGTGCTGGAGACCGGCACCCGGCTGCGTGCGGATGCGGCGCCGGAGGAACTGGCCCAGGCGCTGCGGGCCCAAGGTCCGTCCGCCGTGCTGGTGTCGCTGGGCGGCGACGGCCTGTGCTGGGTGGATGCCGACGGCGTGCGCCGCCAGGCTTGCCGCCCGGTGCGGGCGGTGGACACCGTGGGCGCCGGCGATACGCTGGTGGGCGCGCTGGTCACCGCGTTGAGTGAGGGGCAGGCGCTGGATGCGGCGCTGGCCTTCGCGCAGGCGGCCGCCTCCATCGCGGTCTCGCGACCCGGGGTGCAGGATGCGATGCCCCGCCGGCACGAGGTGGATGCCCTGCTGGCCCAAGATTGAATTCCAAGGAGAACGACATGTCCCAGACCCTGCTGCTGCCGCGTTGGCTGCTGACCATGAAGGCCGGTGAAGGCACGCTGGAAAACCATGCGCTGCTGATAGACGGCGAGCGCATCGCGGCCGTGGGCCCGCGCGAGGCCCTGCTGGCGCAATACCCGCAGGCCGCGCGAGTCGAACTGCCCGAGCAAGTCCTGATCCCGGGCCTGATCAACGCCCATGCGCACTCCGCGATGACGCTGCTGCGCGGCGTGGCCGACGACGTGCCGCTGATGGACTGGCTGCAAAACCACATCTGGCCGCTGGAGAAGAAGTGGGTCAGCGAGGACTGGGTGTATCTCGGCTCCAAGCTGGCCGCGGCCGAAGGCCTGCGCAGCGGCACGACCTACATCAACGACATGTACTTCTTCCCGACCGCGATGGCGCGCGCCGCCATCGACTCGGGCGTGCGTGCCGCCGTGTCGATGAACGTGATCGACTTCCCCACTGGCTATGCCTCCGGCCCGGACGACTACATCGCCAAGGGCGTGGCCGCCTACGAGCAGTTCAAGGGCGAGAAGTTGCTGGACTGGACCAGCGCACCGCATGCGCCCTACACGGTGTCGGATGAGACCTTCATCAAGCTGCGCGACCTGGCCGAGAAACTGGACATCCAGCTGCACTGCCACATCCACGAGACCGCCGGCGAGGTGGAGGAGGGCCTGAAGCAGTACGGCGTGCGTCCCATCGCGCGCCTGGACAAGCTCGGGCTGTTCAGCGAGCGCATGATCGCGGTCCACATGGTCCACCTCAACGAGGAAGAGATCGCGCTGATGGCCAAGAAGGGTGTGCATCTGGTCCACAACCCCAACTCCAACCTCAAGCTGGCCTCGGGCGTGATGCCCCTGAAGGCGCTGGAGGCTGCGGGCGTGAACACCATCCTGGGCACGGACGGCGCCGCGTCCAACAACCGCCTGGACATGTTCGGCGAGATCCGCTCGGCCGCGCTGCTGGCCAAGGGCATCACCGGCGACCCGACCGTGGCATCCGCTCGCACCGCGCTGGAGATGGCCACGATACGCGCCGCCAAGGCCATGGGCCGTGCCGACGACCTGGGCTCGCTGGAGGTGGGCAAGCTGGCCGACTGCGTGGCCGTGTCGCTGGACAGCATCGAGTGCCAGCCGGTCTACAACGCGGCCGCGCAGCTGGTCTACGTGGCAGGCCGCGAGCATGTCAGCAACGTCTGGGTGGGTGGCCGTCAGTTGCTGAAGGACCGCCAGCCGACCACGCTGGACGTGTCGTCGCTGCTGGCCGAAGTGCGCGACGTGGTGGGCCGCATGCAGCAGGGCTGAGGCCCGCCGCCGTGCAGCCGACGGCCTTGCACCCCTGAAAAGGCCTCGCCTGATCGCGAGGCCTTTTGCTTTCCTGCGGGGGCTGGGGCTCAGCCCGGCATGAAGTGCACCTGGGTGGCCACCAGCACGCCGTCCTTCACCGAGCCCTTGATCTCGACCTTGACCCCGTTGGCCAGCTTGCCGACCTCGCCGTCGATGAAGCGCACGCCGCTGCCGGCGGCATTCACCCTCTGGCTGCCGACCTTGAAGTCGGCCGCACCGTTGAAGTCGCTGACCAGGCCGGCCAGGTAGAGGTAGTCGTTGCCGCCATCGTCCTTCTCGGGCTTTTGCAGCTCGAGGCTGATCGCGGTCAGCGTCACGCTGCCGGCGCTGCCGCTGACCGTGGCCTTGATGCTCAGCCGCGCGCCATTCACCAGGTCGGCGCGCTGCGTGCCCGTGGGCAGCAGCTGGGTGTTGGCCGTGAGCTGCACCGTGTAGCTGCCGATCTGCAGGCTGGTATCGGTCACGTTGAACGCGATGCCGGAGAAGCCTATCGTCTTGGTGGCACCGGCCGAGGCCAGCACGCTGACGCTGGTGGCCGTGAACACGCCGCTGCTGGCCGAGTAGCTGCCTTCCACATTGACCACGGCGCCTGCCGCCAGGCCGGCCAGCGTCTTGCCGTCGGGGCTGATCTTGGTGCTATCGCTCCACTTGATCGTTGTGCCCAGCACGGTGAAGGTCTTGGCGCTGATGTCCACCGCGGTGATGGCGCCGGCCAGGCGCTGGGGCTTGTCGGCGGGGGGCGGCTGCACCGCGATTTCGGTGGCCTGCACGCCGGTGGGCGTCAGCTGGCCCACCACCGTGACCCAGGCGCCCAGCCCCAGGTCGGCCGCGCTGCCCTTGCTGAAGCGCGCGTTGCTGCCGTCCACCGGCGTGCCGCGCAGCGTGAAATTGGCCAGCGACACGAAGTCGGTGATCTGGCCGATCAGCAGTGCCTTGATGGCCGTGTCGTTCTTCAGCACCTTGATCCAGTCGGCCTTCATCGTGCCGCCGCTGAGTGTGCCGTGGGCCAGGGCCTGGGCGCCGTTGACCAGATCGGCGGCCACGGTGCCGTCCTTCAGGCTGGCCGTGCTGGCATCCACCACCACATCGCCCACGCGCAGGCTGGCCAGGCTCTGGAAGTCGCTGATGGGGCCGCCCACGGTGGTGTCGCCGGAGTCGGGCAGCTTGCGCGCCTTGATCTCCACCGCGCTGGCCATCAGCACGGTCTTGCCGCCGCTGGTGGCCGGCGCATTGGCCGACACCACACTGACCTGCTTGCCGTTCTCCAGCACGGCCCCATCGGGCAGCAGCCTGGCCTTGCTGTAGTCCACGGTGATCGTGGCATTGCCGGCGAGGGCAAAGGTCTTGGCCGTGCTGTCCAGCCCCTGCACCGCGCCGCTGAGGCGGAACAGCTCGCTGCCGTCCTTGAGCTTGCGTTCGATGCGCGTGGCGGTGATGCTGCCGTCGCTGGCCACGCTGCCGCTGACCTTGACCAGGTCGCCCGCCGCTAGCTGCGACAGCGCGGTGAAGCCCTCGAACACCGTGGGCAACTGGCCGGAGGTGACGGTCTTGATGGTCTGGCCGAACACGCTGAGCGTGCCGGCGGCGCTGTCCACCACCCCCACCGTCCCCACCAGCGCGAAATTGACCAGCAGGTTTTGCAGCACGCCGTCCTTCAGCGTGGCCTGCACCCGCATGCCGGTGTGCAGATCGCCCAGCGTGGCGGCGGTCTGCGCGTCGGGCCGGTTGGAGAACGCGACCTTGGCCTGGCTGTCGTCATAGCGGACGCCGTTGATGACCACGCTGCCAAAGCCGGTGATGGTGCCATCGACGACGCCAGTGACGCTGGCGCTAGGCGCCGACGGCGGCTGCGCCGCGGGAGTGGCCGGGTCGCCGGCCGAGGTGCCGCCGCCGCCGCCGCAGGCGCTCAGCAGGGCGGCGCCCAGCGTGCAGGCCAGCGCCAGCAGGGCGGGCTTCAAGGGGTTCTGTGGGAGTTTCATGGCTTGCTCGTTGACGCTGCGGCCCATCGCCGGGGCCTGGTTGTCGGGGTGCAGCTCGGGGGGAGTGCTCGTAAAGTTTGATGAACGAGGCTGTTGGCTGGCTGTCGTGCTGTTTCCAGTTGTTTCCGGTGGCTCGGCCGCTGCGTTGGCGCTTGGCAACCCTTGGGGGGCGGGTCTTGCCTATGGCACGCCCCGGGCCTGGGGTGTGTCCGGCGGGGCTTTGCCGCGGCGAGGGGAGGGCGCTCAGTAGAATCCCGGTCTTCCGTACGCCGCCCTGCCGATTCGGAGGGGGTGCGTCACCCGAAACCGCGCCTGCGCCGCGCCCAGCCTCCCGGAATCCATGGCCCTGACCCCGCATCTGACCTATTTCGAGGGCGGCAACGCTCTGTCCGATTTCCGAGCCCAGGCCCTGTTGGCCCGCTTGCAAGAGGTCAGTGGCCGCATCGTCGGCGTCAGTGCCCGTGCGGTGCACTGGGTCTGGACCGAGGCGCCGCTGGCGGCCGCGGAGCGAGAGCGCTTTGCCGCCTTGCTGACCTATGGCGAACCCGCCGTGGTGGCTGAGGGTGAGTTGATCGTCGTCACGCCGCGGGTCGGCACGGTCAGTCCCTGGGCCTCCAAGGCCACCGACATCGCCCGCAATTGCGGGCTGTCGCTGAAGCGCGTGGAGCGCGTGGTCGAGTACCGCCTGCAGACCAAGAGCGGCCTGCTGGGGGGCACCAAGCCGCTGAGCAACGAGGAACTGCAGGCCTGTGCCGCGCTGCTGCACGACCGCATGACCGAATCGGTCTGCTTCTCGCGTGACGCGGCGGCCCATCTGTTCGACGAGCGCGAGCCCGAGCCCATGGCCCATGTGGACGTGCTGGGCCAGGGGCGTGTGGCGCTGGAGCAGGCCAATGTCGAATTCGGCCTGGCGCTGTCGGCTGACGAGATCGACTACCTCGAGACCAATTTCAAGAAGCTGGGCCGCAACCCCAGCGATGTCGAGCTGATGATGTTCGCGCAGGCCAACAGCGAGCACTGCCGGCACAAGATCTTCAATGCCAACTTCACGGTGGACGGCGAGGCCCAGCCGCTGAGCCTGTTCGGCATGATCCGCAACACCGAGAAGCTGAATCCGCAGCACACGGTGATCGCCTACTCGGACAACGCCGCGGTGATGGAGGGCCACCTGATCGAGCGCTGGCAGCCCGCGCCCGAGGCCGGTGCGGCCTACGCGGCCCGCGCCGAACAGGCCCAGGTGCTGATGAAGGTGGAGACCCACAACCACCCGACCGCGATCTCCCCGCACCCGGGCGCCTCCACCGGCGCCGGCGGCGAGATCCGCGACGAGGGCGCCACCGGCCGCGGCTCCAAGCCCAAGGCCGGTCTGACCGGCTTCTCGGTGTCCAACCTGCACCTGCCGGGCCTCGAGGAGCCCTGGGAGCGTGATCCGGTGGGCAAGCCGGCCCATATCGCCAGTGCGCTGCAGATCATGATCGACGGCCCGCTGGGCGGCGCCGCGTTCAACAACGAGTTCGGCCGCCCCAACCTGGCCGGCTATTTCCGCGTCTACGAGCAGACCGTGGACGGCGTGCGCCGCGGCTATCACAAGCCCATCATGATCGCGGGCGGCCTGGGCCAGATCCGTGCGGACCTGACCAAGAAGATCGAATTCCCTGCGGGCACGCTGCTGGTTCAGCTGGGTGGCCCCGGCATGCGCATAGGCATGGGCGGCGGTGCCGCCTCGTCCATGGCGGCCGGCACCAACACCGCGGACCTGGACTTCGATTCGGTGCAGCGCGGTAACCCCGAGATCGAGCGCCGCGTGCAGGAGGTCATCAACCACTGCTGGGGCCTGGCCGGGAACAACCCCATCCTGGCCATCCATGACGTGGGCGCTGGCGGCATCTCCAACGCCTTCCCCGAACTGGTGAACGACGCGGGCCGCGGCGCGCGCTTCGACCTGCGCAAAGTGCCGCTGGAGGAGTCAGGTCTTGCGCCCAAGGAAATCTGGTGCAACGAGAGCCAGGAGCGCTATGTGCTGGCGATCGCGCCCGAGAGCCTGGCGCAGTTCCAGGCGCTGTGCGAGCGCGAGCGCTGCCCGTTCGCCGTGGTGGGTGTGACCACCGCCGAGCGCGAGCTGGTGCTGGAAGACGGTGAGGGCGGTGAGCGCCCCATCGACATGCCCATGGACGTGCTGCTGGGCAAGCCGCCCAAGATGCACCGTGACGTGAGCCGCGTGGCCCGTGAGGGTGGCAGGCTGGACCTGACCGGCGTGCAGCTGGAGCAGGCGGCGCTGGATGTGCTGCGCCACCCGACCGTGGCCAGCAAGCGCTTTCTGATCACCATCGGCGACCGTACCGTGGGGGGCCTGAACCATCGCGACCAGATGGTCGGCCCCTGGCAGGTGCCGGTGGCGGACTGCGCGGTCACGCTGGCGGATTTCAAGGGCTTTGCGGGCGAGGCCATGAGCATGGGCGAGCGCACGCCGCTGGCCGCGGTGAACGCGCCGGCCTCGGGCCGCATGGCGGTGGCCGAGGCCATCACCAACCTGCTGGCCGCGCCCATTGAACTCGCCCGCGTGAAGCTCAGCGCCAACTGGATGGCCGCCTGCGGCGAACCCGGCGAAGACGCCGCGTTGTTCGACACGGTCAAGGCCGTGGGCATGGAGCTGTGCCCGGCGCTGGGCATCTCCATCCCGGTCGGCAAGGATTCGCTGTCCATGCGCACCAAGTGGGATGGCCAGCAGGTCACGGCGCCGGTGTCGCTGATCGTCAGCGCGTTTGCGAGCATCACCGACGTGCGTGGCACGCTGACGCCGCAGTTGCAGCGCGAGGACTCGGCGCTGATCCTCATCGACCTGGGTCAGGGTCGTCATCGCCTGGGCGGCTCCATCCTGGCGCAGACACTGAACCAGTTCGGCGCCGAGGTGCCCGATCTGGACGACCCGCAGCTGCTGGTGTCGCTCGTCAATGCCATCAACGAACTGCGCGCGGCGGGCCGGCTGCTGGCCTATCACGACCGCTCGGACGGCGGCCTGTGGGCGGCGGCTTGCGAGATGGCCTTTGCCGGCCAGACCGGTCTGAGCCTCAACGTGGACCTGCTGGTCATGGAAGGCGACGGCATCAGCGACAGCCGTGCCGACCATGGCGACTCCAAGAACTGGGCGTCCCAGGTGGGCGCGCGCCGCGAGGAGCTGACGCTGAAGGCGCTGTTCGCCGAGGAACTGGGCGCGCTGATCCAGGTGCGTGCGGCCGACCGCGATGCGGTGATGCAGGTGCTGCGTGCCCATGGCCTGTCCAAGCACAGCCATGTGATCGGCAAGCCCAATGTGAACCGTCAGGTGGACGTGTGGCGGGATGCCAAGAAGGTCTTCGGTGCGGATCTGGGCGCGCTGCAGCAGGTGTGGGATGAGGTCAGCTGGCGCATCGCGCGCCTGCGCGACAACCCGGCCTGCGCGGACGCCGAGCATGCCGCCGTGGGCCAGGCGGACGATCCGGGCCTGCAGGTGCAACTGAGCTTTGATCCGGCCCAGCCGCCGATGATCGCCACCGGGGCCAAGCCCCGCATGGCCATCCTGCGCGAGCAGGGCGTGAACTCCCATGTGGAGATGGCCTACGCGATGGCGCTGGGCGGCTTCGACAGCCACGACGTGCACATGAGCGACCTGCAGTCCGGCGCGGTCAAGCTGGACGGCTTTGCCGGCTTCGTGGCCTGCGGCGGCTTCAGCTATGGCGACACGCTGGGCGCAGGCGAAGGCTGGGCGCGGTCCATCATGTTCAACCCGGTGCTGGACCAGCAGTTCCGCGCCTTCTTCTCGCGGCCCGACACGCTGGCGCTGGGTGTTTGCAACGGCTGCCAGATGCTGGCCGCTCTGGCGCCCATCATCCCGGGCGCCGAGGCCTGGCCGCGCTTCACGCGCAACCAGAGCGAGCAGTTCGAGGCGCGGCTGTCGCTGGTCGAGGTGCTGGATTCGCCCAGCCTGTTCTTCCAGGACATGGCAGGCAGCCGCCTGCCGATTGCGGTCGCGCATGGCGAGGGTTTTGCGAACTTCGCGCGCCAGGGCGATGCATCGCGCGTGATCGCGGCCATGCGCTTCGTGGACCACCAGGGTCGGGCGACCGAGACCTACCCGTTCAACCCCAACGGCAGCCCGGGCGGCCTGACCTCGGTGACCACGGCCGACGGCCGCTTCACCGCGCTGATGCCTCACCCCGAGCGTGTGTTCCGCAATGTGCAGATGAGCTGGACCTCGGGCGACAAGGCCCAGCACAGCCCCTGGCTTCGCATGTTCCAGAACGCGCGCAAGGCGCTGGGCTGAGCGGTCGGTTCCGGCGTTTCAGACGCTCACAAAAAAGGCGGGCCCAGGCCCGCCTTTCTTCATGGGATTGCCCTTGGTGTCAGTCCTGCACCACGGCGGCCGCCTTGAGCTTCTTGTTCATGCGCAAGGCCAGCAGCGTGCAGACCGCGCCCGACAGCAGGTAGATGCTGACCGCCACCAGTCCGAAGCGGGCCGACAGGTACAGCGCCAGCGCCGGCGCGAAGGCCGCGCCTATCAGCCAGGCCAGGTCGGCCGACAGCGCCGCACCCAGGTAGCGGAAGTGGGGCAGGAAGTTGGCGGTGACCGCACCCGAAGCCTGGCCATAGGACAGGCCCAGCAGCACGAAGCCGATCAGGATGAAGGCCGCCTGGCCCGGCGCGCCACCGCCCAGCATCAGTGGCGCGAACAGGCTGAAGACGCCGATGGCCACCGCCAGCGTGCCCAGGAAGCTGCGGCGCCCGATCTTGTCGGAGATCAGGCCGGACATGGGCATGGCCACGGCACCGAAGGCCGCGCCCAGCAGTTCCACCTTCATGAAGTCCTCGACGCGGTGTTCGGAGTACAGCGCGATCCAGGACAGCGGGAACACGCTGACCAGGTGGAAGAGCGCGTAGCTGGCCAGGGCCGCAAATGCGCCGATCACGATGTGCTGGCCCTGGGCGGAGATCAGCTCGCCCAGCGGGGCCGGGTCCAGCTCATGCTCCTCCATGCGACGCTCGTATTCATGCGTGACCACCAGACGCAGCCGAGCGAACAGCGCGACCACGTTGATCGTGAACGCGGTGAAGAAGGGGAAGCGCCAGCCCCAGGACAGGAAGTCCTTGCTGTCCAGGCTGCTGTAGACGTACAGGAACAGGCTGGAGGCCACGAAGAAGCCCAGCGGAGCTCCCAACTGCCCCAGCATGGCGTACCAGCCGCGCTTGTGCTCGGGCGCATTCAGGGCCAGCAGCGAGGGCAGGCCGTCCCAGGAGCCGCCCAGTGCCAGGCCTTGCCCGATGCGGCACAGCACCAGCAACCAGATCGCGGTGCTGCCTGCGCTTTGGTAGGTCGGCAGCATGGCCATGCTGACGGTGGAGCAGCCGAGTAGCAGCAATGCGACGGTCAACTTGGTAGAACGGCCGAAATGCCGCTGAATCGACATGCCGATCAGCGTTCCCACCGGTCGGACCACGAAAGCCAGTGCGAAAATGAGGAATGCGTAAAGCGTGCCGGTGAGGCGGTCCTCGAACGGGAAGAACAGGTGCGGGAATACCAGCACTGACGCGATCCCGAACACAAAGAAATCAAAGTATTCCGACGCGCGTCCGATGATGACGCCGACCGCGATATCGCCTGGAGCGAGATCCTCGTCCGAGGGCTTGGCGGAGCCGGATTGCGGGGGGACCAGGGTACTGCTTGCGCTCGTCATAGCCACTTGTCTCCTTATGTCACTAGGACAAAATGTCCTATCGTTGATTTGCATCAATCAACTTACATTTCGGACCCACGTGCAAGATCGTTAACCCTCGCGCGTTTACTCGGATGTACCACAAGTTGCCCTCCCTGTCTCGTGCCCTGACCTGGGGTTCCGCCCTGGTGTCCAGTCTGGCCCTGAGTGGTTGTGACCTGGTCGTGATGAAGCCTTTCGGCGACATCGCGAAGCAGCAGTCTCAGCTGATCGTCACCTCCACGCTGCTGATGCTGCTGATCATCGTTCCGGTGATCGCGCTCACGCTGTACTTCGCGTACCGCTACCGGCAGTCCAATACGGAGGCGACCTACGAGCCCGACTGGGATCACTCCACCCGTCTGGAGCTGATCATCTGGGGCGCGCCGCTGCTGATCATCATCGTGCTGGGCGTGATCACTTGGATCACCACGCACAAGCTGGACCCCTACCGTCCGCTGGATCGCGTGGCCGAGGGGCGCCCGGTGGCGGCCGATGTCAAGCCGCTGGTCGTGCAGGCCGTGGCCATGGACTGGAAGTGGCTGTTCATCTATCCGGAGCAGGGCATCGCGACGGTCAACGAGATGGCCGTGCCGGTGGATCGCCCGGTGCGCATCCACATGACCGCCACCTCGGTGATGAATACCTTCTACGTGCCCGCGCTGGCCGGCATGGTGTACGCGATGCCGGGCATGGAGACGCAGCTGAACGCGGTCATCAACAAGGTCGGCGTGTACGACGGCCTGTCGGCCCACTACAGCGGCGCTGGCTTCTCGGACATGCGCTTCAAGTTCCACGGTCTGAGCAACGACGACTTCGCCAAGTGGGTGGAGGCTAGCCGCTCGGCCGGCGCGGCGCTGAGCCGTGCGGACTACCTCCAGCTGGAGCAACCCAGCATCAAGGAGCCGGTGCGTCACTACGCCAACGTCGAAGCCGGCCTGTGGGGCGCGATCCTGAATCGCTGCGTCGACGGCCGCAAGATGTGCTCCGACCAGATGATGGCCATCGACGCTGCCGGCGGTGCCGGCAAGGGTGGCGTGGCGGGCATCATGCCCAGCGCCTGGCGTGACATCGAGGGTGTGCGCCGCGAACGCAAGGTGGTGGCGGCCCTGTGCACGCCGACCAATCTGCTGGGTCTGCCCTCCGAAGTTGCCGGCGCTCAAGCGCCCCAGAACTGAGCACCAAGATGTCGTCTGAAACTCTGCATCCCATCCTGGGACGCCTCAGCCTCGAGGCGATTCCCTACCACGAGCCCATCCTGATCGGCACCTTCGCCGGTGTGGCGGTGGGCGGTCTGGCGCTGCTGGCGCTGATCACCAAGTTCCGCCTCTGGGGCACGCTGTGGCGCGACTGGTTCACCAGCATCGACCACAAGCGCATCGGCATCATGTACATGGTGCTGGGCATCGTGATGCTGCTGCGCGGCTTCGCGGACGCCATCATGATGCGCGCCCACCAGGCCATGGCCTTCGGTGACAACGCCGGCTTCCTGCCGCCGCACCACTACGACCAGGTCTTCACGGCGCACGGCGTGATCATGATCTTCTTCGTCGCCATGCCGCTGGTGACGGGCTTCATGAACTACGTGGTGCCGCTGCAGATCGGTGCGCGCGACGTGGCCTTCCCCTTCCTGAACAACTTCAGCTTCTGGATGACCGCCGGTGGCGCCATCCTGGTGATGGCTTCGCTGTTCATCGGTGAGTTCGCCAAGACCGGCTGGCTGGCTTTCCCGCCGCTGTCGGGCCTGATGGCGAGTCCGGATGTGGGGGTGGACTACTACCTGTGGTCATTGCAGATCGCGGGGGTGGGCACGACGCTCTCCGGCATCAACCTGATCGCAACCATCATCAAGATGCGCGCGCCGGGCATGACGCTGATGAAGATGCCGGTCTTCACCTGGACCTCGCTGTGCACCAACATCCTGATCGTCGCGACCTTCCCCATCCTGGCCGCGACGCTGGCACTGCTGACGGCTGACCGTTACCTGGGCACCAACTTCTTCACGAGCGACCTGGGCGGCAACCCCATGCTGTACGTGAACCTGATCTGGATCTGGGGCCACCCCGAGGTGTACATCCTGATCCTGCCGGTGTTCGGCATCTTCTCGGAAGTGGTGTCCACCTTCAGCCGCAAGAAGCTGTTCGGCTACGCCTCCATGGTCTACGCGACCGCGGTGATCACCATCCTGTCCTACCTCGTGTGGCTGCACCACTTCTTCACGATGGGCTCCGGCGCCAGCGTGAACTCGTTCTTCGGCATCACGACGATGATCATCTCGATCCCGACCGGGGCGAAGATCTTCAACTGGCTGTTCACGATGTACCGTGGCCGCATCAAGTTCGAAGTGCCCATGCTGTGGACCATCGGCTTCATGGTCACCTTCGTGATCGGCGGCATGACCGGCGTGATGCTGGCGGTGCCGGCGGCGGACTTCGTGCTGCACAACAGCCTGTTCCTGATCGCCCACTTCCACAACGTCATCATCGGTGGCGTGGTGTTCGGCGCCTTCGCGGGCATCAACTTCTGGTTCCCCAAGGCCTTCGGCTTCCGCCTGGATGCGTTCTGGGGCAAGGTGTCCTTCTGGTGCTGGCTGATCGGCTTCTGGGTCGCGTTCTCGCCGCTGTATGTGCTGGGCCTGATGGGTGTGACCCGTCGCGTCAGCCACTTCGACGACCCGTCCCTGCAGATCTGGTTCGTGATCGCCGCCTGCGGCGCCGCCATCATTGCCTGCGGCATCGGCGCCTTCCTGGTGCAGCTGTTCGTCAGCTTCAAGCGCCGCGAGCAACTGCGTGACGTGACCGGCGACATCTGGGAAGCCCGCACGCTGGAGTGGTCGACCTCGTCGCCCCCGCCGGACTACAACTTCGCGTTCACGCCCGTGGTCCACGACCTGGACGCCTGGGCCGACATGAAGAAGCGCGGCGCCCAGCGTCCGCTGGATGGCTTCCTGTCCATCCACATGCCCAAGAACACGGGCGCGGGCTTCATCATCGCGATGCTGGCCACGGCCATGGGCTTCGCACTGATCTGGCACATGTGGCTGATCGCCGGCGTCACCTTTGCCGCCACCGTGATTGCGGCCATCGTGCACACCTTCAACTACGACCGCGACTACCACATCCCGGCGGACCAGGTCGCCCGCACCGAGGCCGAGCGCACCCGCGCACTGGCGTCGGCTGCCTGACCGGGAGACTCGTATGACTGCTTCTGTGACTGCCAACGCCTCGGGCGCGCCGGTCTTCTACGACCGCAGCGAGCACCATCCGCAGCCCAGCACCATGCTCGGCTTCTGGATCTACCTGATGAGCGACTGCCTCATCTTCGCGGTGCTGTTCGGCACCTACGCCGTGCTGGGCCGCAACTACGCGGCCGGCCCGTCGGGGGCCGATCTCTTCGAACTGCCGCTGGTGGCGCTGAACACGGCCCTGCTGCTGTTCTCGTCCATCACCTACGGCATGGCGATGATCGCGATGCTGCACCGTCGCAAGAGCCAGGTGCTGGTGTGGCTGGCCATCACCGGCCTGTTCGGTCTGGGCTTCCTGTCCATCGAGCTGTACGAGTTCGCCCACCTGATCCATGAGGGCGCCGGCCCTCAGCGCAGCGCCTTCCTGTCCAGCTTCTTCACGCTGGTGGGCACGCACGGTCTGCACGTGTTCTTCGGCTGCATCTGGCTGGTCGTGCTGATGGTCCAGGTGAGCAAGATGGGTCTCACCACCGAGAACCGCCGCCGCCTGATCTGCCTGTCGATGTTCTGGCACTTCCTGGACGTCGTCTGGATTGCCGTGTTCACCTTCGTCTACCTGATGGGAGTCCTGTGATGGCTGCCGAACTGCACAACGACCACCACGATGACCATGGCGACGATGGCTACCACGCCACCGTCAAGGGCTATGTCATCGGCTTCCTGCTGTCGGTCATCCTGACCGCCATCCCGTTCTGGCTGGTGATGGCCAAGGTGCTGCCCAAGGGCATGACGGCCTTCGTGATCCTGGCCTTTGCCGCGGTGCAGATGGTCGTCCACATGATCTACTTCCTGCACATGAACGCCAAGGTCGAGGGCGGCTGGTCCATGATGGCCCTGCTGTTCACGATCGCGACCGTGTTCATCATGCTGGCCGGTTCGATCTGGGTGATGTTCCACATGAACACCAACATGATGCCCACGCCCGATCCTGCGGCGATGCGCAATATGTAAGACGCTGATGAAGCAGACCGCGCGCATTGCGTGGGTGGGCGCCGCGTTGCTGGCCATGGCCGGTTTCGCGGCGCTCGGCATTTGGCAGGTCGAACGTCTGGCGTGGAAGCGTGAGCTGATCGCCCGGGTCGAGCGCCAGATGCAGGCCCCGCCCCAATCTCCGCCCGAGCCCGCCCAGTGGGCAGGGCTCGCCAAGCCCGACGAGTACCGACGCCTGCGCCTGCAGGGCCGCTTCGAGCCGGGCGAGGTGCTCGTGCAGGCCAGCACCGAGCTCGGCGGCGGCTTCTGGGTGCTCGCACCGCTGCGTCTGGACGACGGTGCGGTCGTGCTGGTCAACCGTGGCTTCGTGCCCCCGGAGCGGCGTGCGGTGGAGCAGCGCCAGGCCGTCGGTGACGGCCTGGTGCAACTCACCGGCCTGCTGCGCCTGAGTGAGCCGCACGGTGGCGTGCTGCGCGCGAACGAGCCGAAGCAGGACCGCTGGTACTCCCGCGACGTGGGCGCCATCGCGGCCCGGCTGGGCCTGCGCGGCCCGGTCGCCCCGTTCTTCGTCGACGAGGCGGCCGATGCCGCCCAGCCGCAGCGCTGGCCGCGTCCCGGCCTGACCGTGCTGCGCTTCAGCAACAACCACGCGGTCTATGCGGCCACCTGGTTCGCGCTCGCGGCCATGGTGGCGGCTGCGGCCGGTTACCTGCTGTTCGAGGAGCGCCGCCGTCGGGCCGGTGCCGGAGCGGCCTCGCTTGAATCCTGAGCTCGCCGCCGATGCCTTGACCGAGCCGGCCGCCGCGCCCGAGAGCCGGGCGGGCCGCAAGAACCTGCGCCAGCTCATCGAGATGCGCGCGCTGGCGGTCGCCGGCCAACTCGCTACCGTGCTGGCGGTGGACGGGCCGCTGCTGATCCCGCTGCCCAAGTTCGAGATGCTGACGCTGCTGGCGGCGTTGGCGCTGTTCAATCTGCTGTGCCTGTGGCGCTCGCGCTGGCCGCGGCCGGTGTCGCAGGCCGAGCTCTGCGTGGGGCTGCTGGTGGACGTGGCCGCACTGACCGGCCAGCTCTATTTCTCCGGTGGCAGCGACAACCCCTTCATCTACCTCTACGTGCTGCAGGTTGCGGTGGCCTCGGTGCTGCTGCGCCCGGGGGCGCTGTGGATCGTGGTGGTCAGCGCGGTCGCGGGCTTTCTGGCTCTGACGCAGTGGCACCGCCCGCTGGCGCTGGACCCGCAGTTCTCCGGCTCGCTGCCGCCCAACTACGTGGGCGGCCTGCTGCTGTGCTTCGTGCTGAACGTGGTGTTGCTCAGCGTGTTCATCGTGCGCATCAGCCGCAATCTGCGTCAGCGCGACGCCGAGCTGGCCGAGGCCCAGCAACGCGCGGCCGAGGAGGTTCACATCGTGCGCATGGGTCTGCTGGCCAGCGGCGCGGCGCACGAGCTGGGCACGCCGCTGGCCACCATCAGCGTGATCCTGGGCGACTGGGCCCACATGGCGCCGTTTGCCGCCGAGCCCGAGCTGCGCGAAGAGATCGAGGAGATGCAGCAGCAGATCCTGCGCTGCAAGGCCATCGTCAGCGGCATCCTGATGTCGGCCGGCGAGATGCGCGGCGAGGCGCCGCGGCTCACCACGCTCAGCGCCTTCATCGACGGTGTGGCCGAGCACTGGCGCGAGCGGCGCCGTGCCGCCGAGCTGTGCGTGGAACGTCAGGGTCTGCCTGAGCTGCAGGTGGTGTCCGACAGCGCGTTGCAGCAGGTCATAGGCAATCTGCTGGACAACGCCGCCGAGGCCGCACCTGGCACCTGTCTGCGCCTGGTCGTGCAGTGCGACGACGACGAGAGCCAGCTCAGCCTGGCGGTGCTGGACGACGGCCCCGGCTTCGAGCCGGCGATGCTGGCGCGCTTCGCCACGCCCTACCAGAGCAGCAAGGGCCAGCCGGGGCGCGGCCTGGGGCTGTTCCTGTCCGCCAACGTGGCACGCACGCTGGGCGGGCGGCTGGAGGCGCGCAATCGCGAGGAGGGCGGCGCGGCGGTGACCTTGACGCTGCCGCTGGCTTCGCTGATGCCCCGACAATCCCGACCCCATGCAAGCACAGTCCCTGGATCGCCTGCTGCTCATCGTCGAGGACGATGACAGCTTTGCCCGCACCTTGTCCCGCTCCTTCGAGCGCCGCGGCTGGCGGGTGCGCCGCGCCACCAGCCTGGACGAGCTCAAGGGCGTGCTGGACGCCCTCTCGGACGACGAGGAGCTGGGCCATGCGGTCATCGACCTGAAGCTGGCTGGCGGCGCGTCCGGCCTGGCCTGCGTGCAGCACCTGCATGCCTGGGACCCGGAGGTGCTGATCGTGGTGCTGACCGGCTACGCCAGCATTGCCACCGCGGTCGAGGCGATCAAGCTGGGCGCCTGCCACTACCTGGCCAAGCCGGCCAACACCGACGACATCGAGGCCGCGTTCGCACGCCGCCAGGGTGATGCGGACGTGGAGGTCACCGAGCGCCAGACCGCGTCCATCAAGACGTTGGAGTGGGAGCGCATCCACGAGGTGCTGGCCGAGACCGGCTTCAACATCAGCGAAACCGCCCGCCGCCTGGGCATGCACCGGCGCACGCTGGCGCGCAAGCTGGAAAAGCAGCGCATCAAATAGCCGACGCCGGGCCTCGGTGGCCAGCGGCGCGACAGCCGCAGCAGATAGATTTGTACGAAACTATCTGCTCATGAAGGCCTGGTTCTGGTGGTTCAAGCTGCAGCGCGAGCTGGCCGACTGGCGGTTGTGGCTCACACGCGCGCTGGTCATCGTGTTCGCCGCGCTGGCGGGGCTCAGCATCGTGGCCTTCTCCTGGCTGGGCGACTGGGCGCTGGAGCGCTTCTCCGCCCTGCGCGGGCACTGGGCCTGGGCGCCGCTGGTGTGGACGCCGCTGTGCACCGTCGCCATCGTCTGGCTGACCCGACGCTTCTGGCCGGGCGCGGGCGGCTCCGGCATTCCGCAGGTGATGGCCGCGCTGGACCCGGCGGTCGCGCCCGAGCAGCGCGGGCTGTTCGTGTCGCTGCGGCTGTCGCTGGCCAAGATGCTGCTGACCTCCTGGGGCCTGCTGGCCGGCCTGTCGCTGGGCCGTGAGGGCCCGTCGGTGCAGGTGGCCGCCGGCATGATGCATGCGGCGCGGCGCTGGCTGCCGGACCGCACCGCGGTGTCGGCCCAGGGCCTGCTGGTGGCCGGCGGCGCGGCCGGCATCGCCGCGGCCTTCAATACGCCGCTGGGCGGTGTGATGTTCGCGATCGAGGAACTCACGCGCCGCCCCGAGCAGCGCAGCAGCGGTCTCTTGATCGCCGGCATCGTGCTGGCCGGCCTGGTGGGCGCGTCCATCAACGGCAACGGCAGCTATTTCGGCGTCATCCATGTGCAGGGGCTGGACCTGTCGCTGTTCTGGCCCGGGCTGCTGCTGGCACTGGGCTGCGGCCTGATGGGCGGCCTGTTCTCGCGCCTGATGATCAACAGCCTGCGTGGCGACGGCCGTGACGGCTGGAGCCGCTGGCGGCGCCTGCGGCCGCTGAGCTTTGCACTGGCCTGCGGCCTGGGCGTGGCGGTGATCGGCCTGGTCACCGACGGCGCCACCTTCGGCAGCGGCTATGGCTACAACCACGCGCTGCTCCAGGGCGAGCATCTGGCGAGCTGGCTCTACGCGCCGCTCAAGCTGCTGGCCACCTGGCTGACTACGTGGGCCGGCGTGCCCGCGGGCATCTTCGCGCCCTCGTTGGCCATAGGCGCGGCCTGGGGCGCGGACGTGGCCGCGCTGCTGGGCCATGCGCAGGCGCCGGCACTGATCGCGATGGGCATGGTGGGCTTTCTGGCCGCCACCACGCAGGCACCGCTGACCGCCTTCATCATCGTGATGGAAATGGTGGACGGCCACGCGATGGTGCTCAGCCTGATGGCCTGCTCGCTGGTGGCCAGCGGCGTGTCGCGCCTGATTTCCACGCCGCTGTACCGCGCGCTGACGCAGCTGCAACTGGGCCGCCTGCCGCCGCCCGCGGCCGAGCCCCCGGCTCAGCGGGAGGCCGAGGCCAGCCCGGCCAGCCCCGCCAGCAACTCGTAGGAGCGGCGGCGCGCGCCGTGGTCGTGCAGCGCGCAGGCGACGATGAACTCGTCCGCCCCGGTGCGCTCCGCCATGGCCTGCAGCCCGGCGCGGACCTGGGCCGGGTCGCCCACCACCGAGGCCGCCAGCATGCGCGCCACCTGGGCCGCCTCGGCCGGGGTCCACAGCGCGTCCATGTCGTCCACCGGCGCCGGCAGCTTGCCGCGCACGCCCCGCACCATGCCCAGGAAGCGCTGCTGCAGCGAGCTGAACAGCCGGCGCGCCTCGGCTTCGGTGTCCGCCACCACCACGTTGATCCCCACGACCGCATGGGCCTGGGGATGGCGGGCGCTGGGGCGGTAGTTGTCGCGGTAGAGCGCCAGCGCCTGCATCAGCATGTCGGGCGCGAAATGCGAGGCGAACCCGAACGGCAGGCCCAGGTGGGCGGCCAGCTGCGCGCCGTAGAGGCTGGAGCCCAGCAGCCAGATCGGCACCTCGGTGCCCTGGCCGGGCACGGCGCGCACCGCGGCGCGCGGGTCCGCCGGGCCGAGGTAGTGCTGCAGCTCCAGCACGTCCTGCGGGAAGGCGTCTTCGCCGCGTGTGTCCAGGCTGCGGCGCAGCGCATGCATGGTGGGTCGGTCGGTGCCGGGCGCGCGGCCCAGGCCCAGGTCGATGCGGCCGGGGAAGAGCTCGGCCAGCGTGCCGAACTGCTCGGCGATGGTCAGCGGCGCATGGTTGGGCAGCATGATGCCGCCGGCCCCCACGCGTATGCGCTGTGTGACCCGCGCCAGCTGGCCGATCAGCACTGCGGTGGCGGAGCTGGCCACGCCTTCCATGTTGTGGTGCTCGGCCACCCAGTAGCGGGTGTAGCCCAGCTCGTCGGCCAGGCGGGCGAGGTCCAGGCTGTTCAGCAGCGCGTCGCGGGTGCTGGCGCCGTCGACGACGGGGGCCAGATCAAGAACGGAAAGCAGGGGCAGGGCAGACATGCTGGCATCTTGCCGACACGCCCCAGCCCTTGTCAGGCCGGGGCTTTGCGGAGCTGGCGTCGCAGCCAGCCGCCGACGAAGTCCTCATACGCGTCGGCATCGAAGGCGTGCAGATCCACATGGGCGGCGCCGGGCACCGGCCACAGCGTCCGGTCGGCCGACGCGCTGGCCGCCGCGTAGAGGCTCTCGGTCTCGTTCCAGCGGGTGTGTTCATCGCGGGTGCCGGCGGCGATCAGCAGCGGCGCGCGCACGGTAGCGAGCGCATCGATGGGCCGCAACTGCGCAGGGCTCAGCGCCAGCCGCAGCGGCAACTGCACCAGCAGCAGCGGGGCCAGCAGTTGCGCGGCGGGCTCGCCCAGTCGCATCGCGAGCCGGTTGCGCGTTGCCAGCTCGATGCTGGGGTAGACCGACTCCAGCACCAGTGCGTCCAGCTCGGGCTGGCGCTGCGCAAACAGCAGCGCTGCGCCGCCCAGCGACACGCCGATCGCGCCTAGGCGCTCACCCGGCAGGCGCGTTCGCAGCCAGGCCAGCGCCGCCTCGGTGGCCCGCGCCTCGCGATGGCCGAAGGTGATGCGGTCGCCGGCGCTCTCGCCGTGCGAGGGCAGGTCGATCAGCAGGCTGGCCAGTCCTTCGCGCTGCAGCCAGCGGGCGCGCGCCAGCATCTGCAGCCGGTTGCTGCGCACGCCATGCTGCAGCAGCACCGCGCCCTGGCCGGGCCGTCCCGGGACGAACCAGCCGCTGACCGTGAGCCCGTCGGCGCTGCGGAGCTGTAAGGCCTCGGCGCCTATCAGCTCGGGCGGTGGTGCGCCTATGGACCGATGCGCCGGGCGGCTCAGCCATTCGCCCGCCGCCAGACTCGCGCCGGCGAGGGCCAGCACCATCAGCAGGGCCGCGACGGCGAGGCGCTTCATGCGCGGCATGGCCGGGTGGGTGGTCTGGAGATGCCGCGCACCACGACGGCGCCGCCAACTCGGCTGTCAGCCGGCCAGGCCGGCGTACACATGCTGCACGTCGTCGTTGTCGTCCATGGCCGCGAGGAAGCTCTCCACCTCTTCCAGCTGTTCGGCGCTGAGGCTGCTTGCGGCGACCGGATTCTTGGGCCGGTAGCCCAGCTTGGCGCTGAGCACCGTGAAGCCTTGGGCGGGCAGGGCGCGGCTGACGAGGTCGAGGTCTGCGGGGTCGGTGAGGAACAGCGTGATGCCGTCTTCGTCGGCCGGGACCAGGTCTTGCGCGCCGGCCTCGATGGCGGCCAGGTCGGCGTCCGCACCGGGCGTCGCGGGCTCGGCTTCGATGAGGCCCAGGTGGTCGAAGTCCCAGCTCACCGAACCCGGCGTGCCCTGCTGGCCCTTGCGGAACAGCACGCGCATGTCGGATGCGGCGCGGTTGGTGTTGTCGGTCAGCACCTCCACCATCACCGGCACGCGGTGCGGCGCAAAGCCTTCGTAGATGACCTGTTCGAAGTGCACGGTCTCGCCGGTCAGCCCGGCGCCCTTCTTGATGGCGCGGTCCAGCGTGTCCTTGGGCATGGACACCTTGCGAGCGGCTTCGACGGCCATGCGCAGCTTGGCGTTGTCCTTGGGGTCAGCGCCGTTGCGCGCCGCGATCATGATGTCCTTGGCCAGCTTGCCAAAGAGCTTGCCCTTTGCATTGGCGGCGATGTCTTTGTGTTTGGCTTTCCATTGCGCGCCCATGGGGTGTGTCCTGTGTGATCGAGTGAGCCCGCCGCGGTCCGGCGCGTTGGGCAAGGGGCGCTACTTTACGTGGTGGGCAGGCAGGCGCTGGGCGCCCTGTGCATTGCCATCCATGGCTGAGGGTTGCCGCCGCCCATTTCGCGGGGGGGTGGGCTTGAGTTCAGTCCGAACTTCCCAAGGTCGCCACCACCTTCCTCGTCTGCCCTGCGCGCCAGACGGTGAGGCTGGCTTTCTCCCCGATCTGGCGCTGCTCGATCAGCGACAGCAAATCGTCGAGGTCAGCTACCGGCTGGCCATCCACCGCGGTGATCACGTCGCCCGGCACGATGCGCCCCAGCCGGTCGCGGGCGTAGGGCTGCAGCCCGGCCTTGGCGGCCGGGCCGCCGCTGGCCACGCCCACCAGCAGCACGCCCTTGGGCGCGCCCAGCGCCTGGGCCAGGTTGGCCGCGCCCGAGGTGATGCCCAGTGCCGGGCGGATCACGCGGCCATCGCGTATCAGCCGCGGCACGATGCGGTTGACCTCGTCCACGGGGATCGCAAAGCCAATGCCGGCGCTGGCGCCGCTGGGGCTGTAGATGGAGGTGTTCACGCCTATCAGCCGCCCCGCCGAGTCCAGCAGCGGGCCGCCGGAGTTGCCGGGGTTGATGGCCGCGTCGGTCTGTATCGCGCCGCGTATCGTGCGCCGCGTGACCGACTCGATCTCGCGGTTCAGCGCCGACACGATGCCGGTGGTCAGCGTCTGATCCAGCCCGAAGGGATTGCCGATGGCGTAGACCTTCTGCCCCACCTGCAGCTCGCGGCTGCTGCCCAGCGCGATGGGCGTGAGCTTGGCGCGTGGCGCGTCTATGCGCAGTACCGCGAGGTCGCGGTCCGGGAAGGCGCCCACCAGCTTGGCCGGGAAGGAGCTCTGGTCGGCCAGCGTGACGGTGGCGCGATCGCCGCCCTGGATCACATGGAAGTTGGTGACGATGTGGCCGGCCTCGTCCCAGATGAAGCCGCTGCCCGTGCCCTGCGGCTGCTCGGTGACCCGCATCGAGAACAGGTCGCGCTGGTAGGCCAGCGTGGTGATGTGCACCACCGACGGCGAGGTCTTGCGGAACACATTGATGTTGTTGCTCTCCTCCGCATCCAACGGGCCGCGCGGCGTGATGGCGCGCGGCTGGGTGCTGCCGTTGGCGTGGGCGGGCAGTGGAGCGCACAGCAGGGCAGGCAGGAGGGCCAGCACGAGGGCCAGCATGAGGGCGAGGGGTCGGGTCTTGCGGAGCACGGGGTCTTGGCAATGACGGGATGGGCGCTTATTTTGAGGCTGGGGCCGGCCCGCTGCCGTGGCGTTAACAGGCCCTAGACTGCGCGGCCAACGCCCGACCGCCCGTGAACCGCTCCGACCGCCTCGACGCCCTGCGCGGCCTTGCCATCGTCTGGATGGCGGCCTTTCATTTCTGCTTCGACCTCAACCACTTCGGCTGGTTGCGCGAGAACTTCTACCGCGACCCCTTCTGGACGCTGCAGCGCACCGCCATCGTCAGCCTCTTCTTGTTCTGCGCGGGCGGCGGCCAGGCGCTGGCGGTGCTGGGCGGGCAGGGCGCGCGGCGCTTCTGGCGACGCTGGGCCCAGGTGGCGGGCTGCGCGCTGGCAGTGTCGGCCGGCTCGGCGCTGATGTTCCCGAACAGCTGGATCAGCTTCGGTGTGCTGCACGGCATCGCGGTGATGCTGGTGCTGCTGCGCATGGGCCTGAGCCGTGCGGCGGCGCCGTGGTTGCTGGCACTGGCCGCGGCGGCGCTGCTGGTGCCGCAGCTCTTGAGCCATGCGTGGTTCGACACGCGCTGGACCAACTGGGTGGGCCTGGTCACGCACAAGCCCATCACCGAGGACTATGTGCCGGTGCTGCCCTGGCTGGGCGTGATGCTGCTGGGCTTTGCGGTGTCGCGGCGCTGGCCCTCGCTGTGGGCCGGCACGCTGGCCCGACCGCTGCGCCCGCTGGCGGTGCTGGGGCGCTGGTCGCTGAGCTTCTACATGCTGCACCAGCCGGTGCTGATCGGCCTGCTGATGGGGGCGCAGGCGCTGGGGCTGAGGCCACACTGAGCCCCTGGCGAGCGGCTTGGTGCGGTCGGGCAGCTAGGATGCGGGCATGAGTTCCCCCAAGTCCGCGCCCAAGGCCGTGCTGTTCGGCTTTCATGCCGTCACCGTCCGTCTCAAGACCCATCCCGATTCCGTCGCCGAGGTGCATTTCGACCCGGCCCGGCGCGACCAGCGCATGCGTGCCTTTATCGAGCGCGCCAAGGAGGCCGGTGCCAAGCTGGTGGAGAGCAGCGACGAGCGTCTGACGCAGTTGGCCGGCGGCCCGCGCCACCAGGGCGTGGTGGCGCGCGTGGCCGCGATCGCGCAGCCGCATTCGCTGGATGACGTGCTGGACGCGGTCGAGGGCCCGCCGCTGGTGCTGGTGCTGGACGGCGTGACCGATCCGCACAACCTGGGCGCCTGCCTGCGCGTGGCCGACGGGGCTGGCGCCCATGTGGTGCTGGCGCCCAAGGACCGCGCGGTCGGCCTCAATGCGACGGTGGCCAAGGTGGCCAGCGGCGCGGCCGAGACCGTGCCCTATCTGATGGTCACCAACCTCGCACGTTCGCTGAACGAGCTGAAGGAGCGCGACATCTGGGTGGTGGGCACCTCCGACCAGGCCGAGCGCTCCATCTACGACCTGGACCTGTCCCGCCCCGTGGCGCTGGTGCTGGGCGCCGAGGGCGAGGGCATGCGCCAGCTGACGGCCAAGACCTGCGACGAGCTGGTGCGCATTCCGATGGCCGGTGCGGTGGAGAGCTTGAACGTGTCGGTCGCGGCCGGCGTGTGCCTGTACGAGGCGCTGCGCCAGCGCAGCCGTGAGGGCAGCCGATAGGGCGGTCCAGAGGGCAGTCGATAATTTCGACTGTTCAGAAAAAATCAGCAGGACCCCTCATGGCCGTCATCGAAGTCAAACACCCCCTCGTCAAACACAAGATAGGCCTGATGCGCGAGGCCGACATCTCGACGAAGAAGTTCCGTGAGCTGACAGGCGAAGTGGCGCGACTGCTGTGCTACGAAGCCACGGCCGACTTCCCACTGGAAAAGGTCACCATCGAATGCTGGAGCGGCCCGGCCGAGGTGGACCAGATCTCGGGCCGCAAGGTCACGGTCGTGCCCATACTGCGTGCCGGCCTGGGCATGCTGGACGGCGTGCTGGACATCCTGCCCAACGCCAAGGTGTCGGTCGTGGGCCTGGCCCGTGACCACGAGACGCTGAAGCCGGTGAACTACTTCGACCGCTTCGTGGGTCAGCTGGACGAGCGCACCGCGCTGATCATCGACCCCATGCTGGCCACCGCGGGCAGCATGATCGCCACCATCGATCTGCTCAAGAGCAAGGGCTGCACCGACATCCGCGCGCTGGTGCTGGTGGCCGCGCCCGAGGGCGTGGCCAAGCTCAACGCGGCTCATCCCGACGTGCGCTGCTGGACGGCCGCCATCGACAGCCACCTCAACGAGGTCGGCTACATCATCCCGGGCCTGGGCGACGCCGGCGACAAGATCTTCGGCACGAAAGAGGGCTGACTCGGGACCGAGGACAAGCCCTGCGGCTTGTCCGACGCCCGAGGAAGGCCCGGCGCCACGCAGGGCGCCGGGCATGAGGCGCGAGGAGACGTGCGCCCTGGGGCCTGTCCGACGCTCAGACGTTGGCCAGGCGCCCTGCAGGACGCCTGGCATTGCGAGCGAGGAGGCCTGAACCCTGCGGCTTGTCCGACGCTGGGCGATGATCTGACGTCAGGTCTTGCGCCTCAGCGCAGCACGATCTCCAACGCCCGCCGCAACAGCCCCAAGCCCTCGTCCAGCTTGGCCGCACTGACATTCAGCGCTGGCATCAGCCGTATCAGATGTGGCCGTGGCGCGTTCAGCAGCAGGCCCACGGGTTGCAGCGACTGCGCGGCGGCCACCACCTGAGGGGCGCAGTCCGTGGGTAGTTCCAGCGCCCGCAGCAGGCCCAGGCCGCGCTCGCCCAGCAGGCCGTGATCGCGGGCGATGGCCTGCAGCCCGACCGACAGCTGCTCGGCGCGGGCCCGCACGCCGGCCAGGAAGTCCTCGCGGCAGACCTCGTTCACCACGGCCAGGCCCACGGCCGCCATCAGCGGGTTGCCGCAGAAGGTGCCGCCCTGGTCGCCCGGCTCGAAGCAGTTGAAGCGCTCCGCGCACAGCAGGGCCGCCAGCGGCACGCCGCCGCCCAGGCCCTTGGCCAGCGTCATCAGGTCGGGTGTGATGCCGTAGTGCTGGCACGCAAAGGCGGTGCCGCAGCGGCCCACGCCGGTCTGCACCTCGTCGACGATCAGCAGCACACCGCGCTCGGCGGTCAGCGCGCGCAGCTCGCGCACAAAGCCCGGGTCGGCCACGACCACACCGGCTTCGCCCTGCACCAGCTCCAGCATCACGGCGGCCGTGCGCTCGCCGATCAGGCGCTCCACCGAGGCCAGGTCGTTGAAGCGGGCTTTCAGAAAGCCCGTGGGCATGGGCGGGTAGATGGCCTGCCAGCCCGGCTTGCCGGAGGCGCTCATCATCGCCAGCGTGCGGCCGTGGAAGGCCTGCTCGAAGCCGATGATCTCGTGCGCGCCACCGCGCTGGCGGCTGCCCCAGCGCCGCGCCAGCTTCACCGCACCCTCGTTGGCCTCGGCGCCCGAGTTGGCGAGGAACACGCGCTCCAGGCCACTGAGGGCGCTCAGTCGCGCGGCCAGGTCCAGCAGCGGCCGGTTGTAGTAGGCCGGGCTGGGGTTGAGCAACTGCTGCGACTGGCGCTGCAGCGCCTCGGTGATCAGCGCCGGGCTGTGGCCCAGGCTGTTGACCGCCCAGCCCTGCACCAGGTCCAGATAACGCCGCCCCTGCTCGTCGTGCAGCCAGGCGCCCTGGCCATGGCTGAACACCAGCTCGGGGCGCTGGGTGATGGTGATGAGGTGGCGATCGAGGGCGTCGTTCATGGGTGGTCCTTCCAGTCGTAGTCCATTTGGCGGGCGGTCTGCCGCGCCAGCGCGTCGCTGTGCAGGCGGCGTACCAGGTGCAGGCTCATGTCCAGGCCGGCCGAGATGCCGGCGCTGCTGAGCACGCGGCCCTGGTCCACCCAGCGCTGGTCGTCGCGCACGCGCACCGCGGGGCGCAGCGCTCGCAATGCATCCAGGTCTTCCCAGTGCGTGGTGGCCTCCAGCCCGTCCAGCGCGCCGGCCTGTGCCAGCAGCAGCGCGCCGGTGCACACGGAGGCCAGCAGCCCGGCCTCGCGCTGCTGGCGCGCGATCCACGCGATCAGCTCGGGCCGCGCCAGCTCGGCGTCCACGACGCCGCCGGGTACGAGAACGCAGTCCAGCGGCGGGTGATCCGTCAGGCCATGGTCGGGCTGCAGCCGCAGTCCGGCGCGAGCCTGCACCGGTGCGGCATCGCGGGCCAGCGTCAGCACGCGGAACAGCGGCGCAGCGCCGGCCGGCTGCTGGCGCGCCCAGACGCGGGCCGCGGTGGTGAACACCTCGTAGGGGCCGGCCATGTCCAGCAGTTCCACCGCGTCGAAGAGCAGGATGCCTATGTTCATGCGATGCGGCCTCCATGCCGCGCCGAGTGCGAATGGCGCGCAGTGTGCGGCGCGCGGCCTGTGGCCGCCAGGACGCGCTTCCCACCTTTTCTGCCATCGCGCGCGGCGCAGCCTTCTGCGATAGTGCGGCCATGGCCTGCCGCATCGCCTTCGTGCTCTTCCCCGGTTTCCAGCAGCTGGACCTGGCCGGCCCCATGGCCGTGTTCGAGGTCGCGCGGCTGGCGCGGCCGGGCAGCTATGACTGGCGCCTGGTGGGCAGTGCGCCGCCCGCGGTGCGCAGCTCGGCCGGCGTCGCCTGGCCGGTGCAGGGCCTGCCGCGCCAGCTGGGCGCGCTGGATCTGGTGATGGTGATAGGCGGCGACGGCGTGGACGCCGCCTGCGCGGACCGGCGTCTGGTGGCCTGGTTGCAGCGGGCGGCGCGCTCGGGTGCACGCATCGCCAGCATCTGCAGCGGCAGCCTGCTGCTGGCCGCGGCCGGCCTGCTGGACCATCGCACCGCGACCACGCACTGGTCACGCAGCCGCCAGTTCGAGGCCGACTATCCCGACGTGCGCCTGCAGCCCGACCGCATCTATGTGCGCGAGCCCGCGCAGCGCCGCGGGCACGACGAGCCGCGGCCCGAACTCTGGACCAGCGCCGGCATGACCGCCGGCATCGACCTGTGCCTGGCGCTGCTGGCGCACGACCATGGCGAGGAACTGGCGCGCGAGGCGGCGCGCCAGTTGGTGGTGGAGCGCCGGCGCCCGGGCGGTCAGTCGCAGTTCTCGCCGCTGCTGGAACTGCAGCGGCCCGAGGGGCGCTTCGGCGCGCTGCTGGACGAGTTGCGCCGCGATCTTCGCCAGGACCTGGGCGTGGAGGCGCTGGCCGAACGCGCCTGCATGAGCCCGCGGCATTTCGCGCGCTGCTTCCGCGCCGAGACTGGCGCCACGCCGGCCCAGGTGGTGGAGCGACTGCGGGTGGAGAGTGCCCGCGCCGCGCTGGAGGGCGGCGCGGTGTCGGTGCTCAAGGTGGCGCTGGACTGCGGCTTTGGCAACGCAGAGCGCATGCGCCGCGCCTTCGTGCGCCTGCTGGGGCGGCCCCCGGCGGCGTTCCGGCCGACCGTTGCGTCGGCGCTCAGAGGCTGAGCTGGGTCAGACGATGCCCAGCGTGCCCAGCACGCCACCGGCCAGCACCATCCACACCAGGCCCAGCCGGGTCTTGAGCGTCAGCACGATGGTGGCCGCCATCAGCGCCAGCGTGCTGGCCAGGTGCAGCGGCTGGCTCAGGTAGGGCTGGGCCAGCAGCCAGCCGGTGGCCAGCATCAGGCCCAGCGTCAGCGGCGTGAGGCCGGCCGAGAAGGCGCGCACCGCCACATGCTCGCGGTTGGCGCGCGCCCAGCGGGTGGCGCCTATGACCAGCACGGTGGACGGCAGCAGCATGCCGCCCATGGTGGCCAGTGCGCCGGGCAGGCCGGCCACATTCCAGCCCAGCACCGCGACGAACAGGATGTTGGGCCCTGGCGCGGCCTGGGCCAGGGCAATGGAGCTGGTGAACTGCGTGTCGCTGAGCCAGCCGGTCTGGTCGACCAGGTAGCGGTGCATCTCCGGCGCCGTGGTGATGCCGCCGCCCACGGCCAGCAGCGACAGCGTCAGGAAGTGCAGGAACAGGCTCCACAGGTCGACCGGCACCAGCGTGGGCAGCGCGCTCATCGCAGCTTCCTCCACGCCAGCGCCATGCCCACAGCGCCCAGGCCCAGCAGCACCGGCGGCAGCGGCGCGCGCCAGCCCACGATCAGCGCCATGCACAGGCCGGCCAGCGCCAGTCCGGCCGCCAGGCCCATGGGGTTCTTGCGCAGCGCCGGCAGCAGCTTGATGCCGGTCGCCAGGATGAGACCGGCCGACACCACGCCCATGCCGCGCAGCGCGTCGGCCACGCGCGGGTGACTGGCGAATTCGCCGTACAGCGCGGCCAGCACCAGCACCAGCACCGACGGTGCCAACAGCATGCCGCCCAGCGCGACAAAGGCGCCGCGCAGCCCGAAGAAGCGGTCGCCTATCATCATGGAGAGGTTCACGATGTTGGGGCCGGGCAGCACCTGGGCGATGGCCAGCAGCTCGACGAACTCTTCCTTGCTGAGCCAGCGCAGCCGCTCCACCAGTTCGCGCTGAGCCACCGCCAGCACGCCGCCAAAGCCCTGCAGCGCCAGCCGCGTGAACGCGAGGAAGAGGGCGGTCTGCGAGGCCGGCCGGGCCGCAGCCTCGGGCGCGGCCTCGGTGCTCAACGCAGCACCTTCAGGGCCTCGGGGTTGACGATGTTGCTGGGCTGGCCGTTGATGAAGTTCAGTACGTTGTCGAAGGCACCGTCGAAATAGCGCTCGTAGCTGTCCTGCTCCACATAGCCGATGTGCGGCGTGCAGACCGCGTTCTCAAGCCTCAGCAGCGGGTGGCCCTGCAGGATGGGTTCGCTCTCGAACACATCGATGGCGGCCAGGCCGGGGCGGCCGCGGTTCAGTGCCGACACCAGCGCGCCGTCTTCCACCAGCTCGGCCCGCGAGGTGTTCACGAACAGCGCGGTGGGCTTCATCAGCGCCAGGTCGGCCGGGCCGACGATGGCGCGGGTCGCGTCGTTGAGGCGCAGGTGCACGCTCAGCACGTCGCTGTCGGCGAAGAAGGCCTCGCGGCTGGGGGCGGCCTGGTGGCCATCGGCCACCGCGCGCTGGCGCGAGGCCTCGCTGCCCCAGACCAGCACGTTCATGCCGAAGGCCCGACCGTAGCCGGCAATGAGCTGGCCTATCTTGCCGTAGCCCCAGATGCCCAGCGTCTTGCCGCGCAGCAGCACGCCCACGCCGAAGTTGGGCGGCATGGAGGCGGCCTTGAGCCCGGCCTGTTGCCAGGCGCCATGTTTGAGGTTGCCGATGTATTGCGGCAGGCGGCGCATGGCGGCCATGATCAGCGCCCAGGTCAGCTCGGCCGGCGCATAGGGGCTGCCCGAGCCCTCGGCCACCGCGATACCGAGCCGGGTGCAGGCTTCGATATCGATGTGCGAGCCCATGCGGCCGGTCTGGGCAATCAGCTTGAGCTTGGGCAGCTTTTCGAGCAGCTGGCGCGGGAAGGCGGTGCGCTCCCGGATCGCGACGATCACTTCGGCCTCGCGCAGCCGTATGGACAGCTGGCCTATGCCTTTGACCGTGTTGGTGAACACCTTGACGTTGAGGTGTTCCAGCTTGGCCGCGCAGTGCAGCTTGCGCACCGCATCTTGGTAGTCGTCAAGGATGATCACATTCATGGGCGAGGGGATTGTGCCGTGCTCCGCTCCACCCTGGCGGCAGTCTGGCTAGCATCCGGCCCCTTTGAAGGAGCCCTTCCATGACTATTTCCATGCACAGCGCCAGTGCGCCGGTTTTCGTCCGCATGTTGGACAACATGACCGAGTGGCTGCTCAAGGCCAAGGCCCATGCCGAGGCCAAGCCGTTCTCCACCGACGTCTATCTGCAGCTGCGCCTGGCGCCCGACATGCTGCCGCTGCCGCGCCAGATCCAGATCTGCAGCGACGCTGCCAAGGGCTGTATTGCCCGCCTGGCCGGCCAGGCCGCGCCCAGCTTCGAGGACAACGAGGCCACGCTGGACGAGCTGATCGAGCGGCTGCGCAAGACCCGGGACTATGTGCTGTCGGTGCCGGCCGAGGCCGTGGACGGCAGCGAGGCGCGTGAGGTGAGCATCCCGCGCCGCAATGGCGAGCCGTTCAAGTTCAGCGGCATCGACTACCTGCGCCATTTCGCGCTGCCCAACTTCTACTTCCATGCCGGCATGACCTACGCGCTGCTGCGCCAGGCGGGCGTACCGCTGGGCAAGATGGACTATCTCGGCGCCTGAGCCTAGCCGGGGCGGCGGGCCGAATAGTGTGCGGCCCGGCCCCCAATTGCTTGGATAGGCGCGGGCGGGGCGCTGCACAATCGCGCCCAGAGTGCCCCGGACCGTGCAACCGTGCGGGCGGTGCGGCACGGCCACGGATCAACCCGACCGAATCCTCATGGACATCGCCAGTCCGAGCATGCAGACCCTGAGTGTCCCCGATGCCCTCCTGCCCGAGTGGGAGCGCCTGATGGCGGGCTGCGGCGACCGCAGTCTGTCGTTGCAGGACCTGATGTCGGTGGCCGGCCAGTGGCAGACCCAGGGCCAGGCGGCGCTGGCGGTGGAGCTCTACCGGGCCTGGCTGCAACACAACGACGGCGCTATGCGGCTGGTCGCGCTGTACAACCAGGGCACGGTGCTGTCCTCGCTGAAGCGCTACGACGAGGCCGAGCAGGTCTACCGCGAGGTGCTGGCGCTCAAGCCCGACTTTCTGCAGGCCCAGGTCAACCTCGGGCACCAGCTGGAGCATCTGGGGCGCAAGGACGAGGCCCTGAGCGCCTGGCAGGCGGTGGTCGACAGCCCCGCCACGGCCGAGGTGATGGGCGCTAACCCGCTGGACATGCGCCTGCATGCGCTGAAGAACATGGCGCGGCTGCTGGAGCAGGAGCGACGCTTTCCGGAGTCCGAGGCGCTGATGCGCCAGGCGCTGACGCTGCAGGCCGAGCAGCCCGACGTGCTGCAGCACTATGTGCACATCCGCCAGAAGCAGTGTGCCTGGCCCATCTACGAGCCCGTGGGCGAGGTCACGCTCAACCAGTTGCTGACCAACACCTCGCTGCTGGCCATGCTCAGCTACAGCGACGACCCGGCGCTGCAGCTGATGGTGGCGCAGCGCTTCGTCGCCGAGAAGGTGGTGAAGTACAAGGGCCCGCCGCTGCATGCCCGCGTGAAGCGGGAAGGGCGCATACGCATAGGCTATCTGTCGGGCGACCTGCGCATGCATGCCGTGGGCTTCCTGACGCCCGAGATCTTCGAGCTGCATGACCGCAGCCGTTTCGAGGTGTTCGCGTTCTGCTGGAGCGGCGAGGACGGCAGCGCGCAGCGCGCCCGCATACGCGCCGGCATGGACCATGTGATCCCCATCCAGGGCCGCAGCGACGAGGAGGCCGCGCAGCTGATCGCCGCGGCCGGCATCGACGTGCTGGTGGACCTGCAGGGCCTGACCAGCGGTGCCCGCCCCAACATCCTGGCCTACCGGCCGGCGCCCATCCAGGTGGGCTACCTGGGCCTGCCGGCCACGTCGGCGCTGCCGGGCGTGGACTGGATCATCGCGGACCGCTACGTGATGCCGCCCGAATACCTGCCCTACTGCACCGAGCGGCCCATCTACCTGCAGCACTGCTACCAGTCCAGCGACCGCAAGCGTCCGGTGGGCGCCAAGCCCACGCGCGCCCAGGTGGGCCTGCCGGACGAGGGCTTCGTGTTCTGTTCGTTCAACAACAACCACAAGTACACGCAGCAGATGTTCGATGCGTGGATGCGCATCCTGGCGGCCGTGCCGGGCTCGGTGCTGTGGCTGCTGGCGGACAACGACAAGGCGCGCGAGAACATGCTGGCCAATGCCCGCCGCATGGGTGTGGCGCCGGAGCGGCTGTTCTTCGCGCCGCGCGCCGCGCCGCCGGACTATCTCGCGCGCTTTCAGCTCGCCGATCTGGTGCTGGACACCTTTCCGTTCAACGCCGGCACCACCGCCAACGACTGCCTCTGGATGGGCACGCCCATCCTCACGCTCAGCGGCCGCAGCTACATCTCGCGCATGGCGGGAAGCCTGCTGAATGCCGTCGGATTGCCGGAATTGGCGACAAATTCCCTGCAGGAGTACGAACGCATGGCGATTCAGATCGGCCGCCAGCCCGCGCGCGCACTATCCTACAAACGGTATCTGGCCGAGTTCGGCCGGACCTCCCCGCTGTTCGACATGGAGGCGCTGGTGCGCGACATGGAACAGCAGTTCGAGCAGATGGCGCTGGCACGACGTGCGCAGGCGCCTGCGGCCTGAGGCCGCTTCAGGAGTGATCTAGGTGCCGCAGCCGCCCCGCCGCGATGATTTCTTCGACCCGCCGGGCGCCGGCTCGGGTCGGGGCGGCCTGCGCCTGGCCGAGACACCCACGCAGGATCCGCTGGCCCAGGCCACGGCCCAGGTGGCGGCCGAACTGGCGTCGGACCTGGTCGATCCGCTGATGCAGGCGCTGGTGTGGCTGACCCAGCACCATGGCCGCCCGCGCTCGGCCGCATCGCTGCGCGCCAACGGCGCGGCCGACGGTGCGCTGACGCCCGAGCAGGCGGTGCGCCTGATGCGCGAGGCCGGCTACGAGGCCGCGATGCAGCGCCGCTCGCTGCAGCAGCTCAAGCCCATGATGCTGCCCGCGGTGCTGCTGCTCAACGGCGGCGACGCCTGCGTGCTGGTGCGTGCACTGGAGGGCGAGCGCTACGAGGTGGTTTTCCCCGGCAGCGATGCCAAGCTCTGCGAGGCCTCGCTGGCCGAGCTGGAGGGCGAGTTCAGCGGCGTGTGCCTGCTGATCAGCCCGCGCGAGGCGCCGCGCTCCCACACGCGTGCCCACCACCACCTGATCGACCTGGACAGCACCGACCACTGGCTGTGGGGCACGCTCAAGCGCTTCATGCCCTATTACCGGGGCGCGATGCTGGCGGCGCTGATCAGCAATGTGCTGATGCTGGCCACCGGCATGGTGACCGCGGTCATCTACGACAAGGTCATCCCGCACCAGGACGCGCTGGCCACGCTGTGGACGCTGGTCATAGGCGGCGTGCTGGCGGTGCTGTTCGACCTGTTTGCCAAGCATTTGCGTGCCGATCTCATCGACATGGCCGGGCGCAAGGCCGACCTCATCATCGGCGCCAAGCTGTTCCGCCACATCCTGTCGATACGCATGGAGCACAAGCCGGCGTCGGCGGGCTCCTGCGCGCACTACATGGGCCAGGTGGAGACGGTGCGCGACTTCTTCGCGTCGGCCTCCATGTCGGTGCTCAGCGATCTGCCCTTCGTGGCGGTCTTTGTCGCCATGGTCTTCATCGTGGGCGGCCAGCTGGGCTGGGTGATCACGCTGATCGTGCCGCTGATGCTGGTCAGCATCCTGGTGCTGCAGTCCCTGGTGCGGCGCGCGGTGCGTACCGGCATGGCCGAGCATGCCGAGCTGCAGGGCAACCTGGTGGAGGCGCTGGAGGGGCTGGAGGACGTGAAGACCTCGGGTGCGGCGCCGCAGTTCCAGCATCGCTACGAGGTCAGCAACGCGGTGGCGGCCGAGTCCGGTCACCGCACGCGCAGCATGCACGGCCTGATCAGCCACCTCACGCATTCCATGTACCAGATCAACACGCTGGCCATGCTGCTGGTGGGGGTCTACCTGATACGCGACGGGCACCTGACGCAGGGCTCGCTCATCGGCGCCATCATGTTCTCCACCCGGGCGCTGGCGCCGCTGAGCGGGCTGGTGAGCCTGGTCACGCGCTACCAGGCGGCCCGCGCCGCGCTGCAGAGCCTGGACCGCCTGATGGAAAAGCCCACCGAGCGCGATCAGGGGCAGAACTATGTGCCGCTGACCCAGGTGAGCGGCCGCGTGGGCCTGCGGGACGTGGCCTTCAGCTACCCGCCCAGCCAGCCCGGCCAAAGCGCGCCCAAGGTGTTGAGCAATGTGTCGCTGCGCATCGAGGCGGGCGAGCGCATCGCGGTGCTGGGGCGCATAGGCAGCGGCAAGTCCACGGTGCTGCGCCTGCTGGGCGGCCTCTACCAGCCCACCGAGGGCATGGTGGAGGTGGAAGGCATAGACCTGCGCCAGGTGGACCCGGCCGAATACCGCTCGCATGTGGGCTTCGTGTCGCAGGAGCCCCGCCTGTTCCACGGCACGCTGCGCGACAACGTGGTGATGGGCCGCGGCGACGTGGACGCGGCGCGCCTGGTGGAGGTGGCGCAGCTGACGGGGCTGGACCGCGTGGTCGCCGGTCATCCGCTGGGCTGGGATCTGCCGGTGGGTGAGATGGGCGGCATGCTGTCCGGCGGCCAGCGGCAGCTGGTGGCGCTGGCGCGCGCGCTGGTCAGCCGGCCCAAGATCCTGCTGATGGACGAGCCCACCAGTTCCATGGATGCGCAGTCCGAGATGAGCTTTCTGCGGCAGCTCAAGCAGGCGTCCCAGGGCGTCACGCTGGTGGCAGTGACGCACCGGCCGGCGGTGCTGGAGCTGGTCACGCGAGTCGTCGTGATGGACAGCGGCAAGGTGGTGCTGGATGGCCCGCGCGACAAGGTGCTGGCGACGCTGTCGGGCGTGCGCCCGGCCGCGGTTCAGCCCGGCCGCGATGCCGACGGCACCCAGGTCCACATGCACCCGAGCGCGCAGCCGGTGCAGCGCAAGGCCTCGGTCTGAGCCTCATGCGCGTGATGGCGGGGGCCTGACGCATGGCCGGTCACAAGGACGGGATGTTCACCAGCGCGCTGGCCTCGGCGCTGGCCGACGAGCCGCTGCCGCGTTCCATGTGGGCGCTGTACCTGCTTGCGGCGGCGCTGGTGGTGGCGATCACCTGGGCGGCGCTCGCCCATGTGGACCAGATCAGCCGCGTGCAGGGCCGCGTGATTCCCGAGGGCCGTGAGCAGGTGATCGCCAGCCTGGACAGCGGCATCCTGGCCGAACTCAAGGTGCGCGAGGGCCAGGAGGTGCAGGCGGGGCAAGAGCTGGCACGGCTGGACCCGACCCGCGCCGAGGCGCAGGAGAACGAAGGCGCGCTGCGTCGCCTGTCGCTGCGTGTGACCGTGGCCCGTCTGCGCGCCGAGGCCTATGGCGGCCGCTTCGAGATTCCGAACGATATCGACCCCAAGGCCGAGCCTGTGGCGCTGGAGCGCCAGGCCTACGAGGCCCGCCAGCGCCTGCTGGATGAGGCGGTGTCCAGCCTGGATCGCAGCATCGGCCTGCTGGGCAAGGAGATGAAGGTCGCGCAGGACCTGTCGGCCAAGGGCCTGATGTCCGAGGTCGAGGTGATGCGGCTGAACCGCCAGATCAACGAGATGCGCCAGCAGCGCCAGGAGCGCGTGAGTCGCTTCCGCCAGGAAGCCAGCCAGGAACTGACGCGCCAGGAGAGCGACCTCAGCGCGCTGGAAGAGCAGCAGGTGGTGCGCCAGGACGCGATGAAGCGCACGGTGCTGCGCTCGCCGGTGCACGGCATCGTGAAGAACATCCGCATCACCACCCAGGGGGGCGTGGTGGGTGGGGGCCAGCCCATCATGGAGATCATCCCCATCGACGCCACCATCCTGATCGAGGCCCGCGTGCCGCCGACCGATGTGGGTTTCGTGCAGATCGGCCAGCGCGCCATCGTGAAGATCGCGGGCTACGACTACAACGTCAACGGCGGCCTGGAGGGCCGGATCGAGACCGTCAGTGCCGACACGCTGGGTGACAACGAGAAGATCACGCCCACCGGCGACTCGCGCTACTACCGCGCGCTGGTGCGCACCGACAACAACACCCTCAAGCGCAATGGCGAGCCGCTGCCGGTGATCCCCGGCATGAGTGCGACCGTGGAGATCAAGACCGGCGAGCGCACGGTACTGAGCTATCTGCTGCTGCCGCTGCTCAAGAGCAAGGAAGCACTCAAGGAGCGCTGAGGCGGCGGCGCCGGAATTGAGGGGGGAGGGCGGCGCTACTCCCGCGTTCTCCGGAACAACCCGCATGGTCTAGTGGCAGGTGTGCTGCCGATGACCGAGTTCCGACCGATGCGCCGCTTCTTCCGCTTGCTGCCTGTGCTGATCGCCTGTGGCGCACTCACGCCGGCCTGGGCGCAATTGCGCTGCAACGACGACGACTCGCCGGCCCTCAAGGACAAGGGGCAGGACCTTTCCATCTCGTCGGATGACCCGCGTGGTCAGCTGCTGGCCCTGGTGGACACCGCGATGCGGCGCAGCGAGCAGATCGGTGCCGCCACACTGCTGGCGCAGGCGGCGCGCGAGGACTGGGTCAGCGCCGACGAGGCGCGCCAGCCGACGGTGACCGCATCGCTGACCGGTGCCGAAGCCGGCCAGCGCACCACCGGCCTGCGCCAGAAGCAGTTCCAGACCCAGCTGACGCTGGGAGCCAGCGCCTCGCTGTGGGATGGTGGTCGCATCGCCTACAACAGCGCCTGGCGCGCGCAGCTGGCCGAGGCGTCACGACAGGGCCTGTTCAATGCGGAACAGCAGCTGGCGGTGCAGGTCGTCAATTACGCGCTGGACCGCGGGCGCCTGCTGCTGCAGGCGCAGATCTACCGCCAGTACATGAAGCGCATGGCCTGCCTGGTGGACGCACTGGAGAGCGTGGTCAAGGTGGACAAGGGTCGGGCCAGCGAGCTGATCCAGGCACAGAAGAGCCAGATGACTGCCGAGCTGTCCATGGACCAGACGCTCAGCTCGCTGCGCTCCACCGAGTTCAAGCTCAAGCGCCTGGTGGGCGACCAGCTGCCGCCGTCGGCCAGCTATGCCAACGTGCTGACCCAGCTGCCCGACCTGGACAGCCTCAAGCAGATGGCCGCCCAGGCGGCCGACGTGCAGTCGCTGCAGGCCAATTCGCGTGCGCAGCGCAGCTATGCAGACGGTGTGTCGGCCCAGGGCAAGCCGCAGGTGAGCCTGGCGGTGTCCGGTACTGCGACCACGACCACCGCCGGCTCCAAGGTGGGCGAATGGAGTGCCGGCGTCAGCGTCAGCGTGCCCATCCTGCAGCCAGGCCAGAAATCCGCCGAGCGTGCGGCCGTGCAGCGTGCCGAAGCCGCCGAGATGCAGGTGCGGGATGCGGTCACGACCAAGACCTACCAGATGAGCGATCTCTACACCAGCGCCCAGGCGGCGCTGGACCGCTCACGGCGCATCGTGGACATCCTGCGCAACAGCGAACGCCTGCGCGCCGCGACCCTGGTGCAGTGGCAGCAGATGGGGCGCCGCTCGCTGTTCGACGTGATGGGTGCCGAGTCCGACTACTATTCCCTGCGTGTGGCTCATCTGAGCACGCTGTTCGAGGCCCAGCAGTCGCTGGCCCTGCTCTGGTCCCTGGGCCCGGGCGTGATGAACGCGCTGCGCTGAGCCGTCCTCCCCCTGTTTCCTGATCCCGCGTGGAGTCCGCGTGAGCGAAGTCGTCACGGCCCTGCATCGCTTCGACCTGCCCGTCGCACAAGGTCTTGCCGCCCAGCGCGGTGCCCGGGTCTTTCTGGCCGATCCGGCGCTGCACGGGCGTGCGCTCGCCGCGGGCGTGGTGGATCCGCTGGTGCACACCCGCTCCGCTGCCGATATCTCCCGGTTGGCCTATCGCGAGGCTCAGCAGTCGACGCAGGCGCTGTGCCGTGATCTCGGCGCACAGTTGGTGGCCCTCGCGCCCAAGGCGGTGGAGGGATGCTGGAGCGGCCATCGCATCTCGCAGCTTTTTCTCACGCTGCACGGCTACCGTCGCATCTGGGCCGATATCCTGGCGCAGCACACCCATGCGCACTGGCACGTGCTGTTGCCCCAACAAGCCCATACCTATGGCACGCATTCCTTCGCCCCGGGTCTGCAGCTGCTGAATCAGCTGCGTGAGCGCGGCGTGCCCTTCGGTGCCTATGGCTACGACTGCCCGGGCATGGATGCCTATCAGCTGCCCGACCTGCGCCAGATCGCGCCCGACACCGAGCTGCTGGTGCACCTGCCCACCTGCCGTTATGACGCGGCCCACTTTGCTGCGGAGATCCAGGCCAGCGGGCTCAGGGCCGGGGTGCTGACGGCGCAGGTCTACGACGAGCCGCTGCCGGGTCTGCCCGCCAGTGGGCTGGTGCCGCTGACTGGCGTGCGGGAACTGCTGGAGGCGCACCAGCTGGCGCGCGTGCAGGCACTGGAGCCTGGCTTGCGCGCCGTGCTGGCAGCCCACCTCCACCCCCATATTCAACAAGCACGCTTCCTGGAGCTGCAGGTTCAGGCGCTCTGGGAGGCGCTGGAGGCGCAGGCGCTGCTCTACGTCTGGCTGGAACAGCACTTCCGCCAGCGTTGCCCTCGTCAGCTGCTGATCTCCAATCACGACGCCACGATGCATGGTGCCCTGACCAGCTTTGCGTTGCAGAGCGGGGCTGCGTTGACGGTTGTGCCGCACTCCCGCGTGCACAACCAGACCCTGAAGCTGGCGGCAACCCGGCCGCTATGCCTGCATCACGGCTTGCAGGACGGCCCCAGCCTGGACATCGCCGGACAAGCCTTGCCTGCCGGCCTGCTGGCTTATCCCGAGCCTGAGCCCGAGTCGCAGGCCCCCGGGCCTCTGAGGACGCTGGGCGTGGTGCTCAACGGCATCAGCAGCAACGGCATGTGCTGTGTGCATTTCGAGCGCTATGTGGAGGGGTTGCGTGAACTGCGTGACTGGTCAAGGCAGGCGGGCGTGGTGCTCAAGCTGAGGGTGCGCATGGCGGAGACGCCTGTGGCGCTGCTGGTGGAGCGCCTGGGGCTGGACATGGACGAGCTGATGCAGCTGGCCCAGGGCAGCCTGCTGGACTTTGCGCGCAGCTGCGATTGTTGTGTGGGCTACGACATGCCCACTTCGGGTCTGCAGGATCTGGTGCAGCAAGGCCTGGCCGTGATGCAGGCGGAAGTTCGGCCGTTGGGCTGGTCTGAATGGAGCATCGTCGATGAGCGGGTTGTCCCCCGGCATGGCCTGCCAGAGTTGATGGATCGCCTGGCCCTGCTGAAATCCTCCGAAGCGGAGTTCCGCCGCTTCCGAGAGCGCCAGCACCGTCGTGCCCGCGAGGCGCAGGACGGCGCCAAGGCGCTGTCGAGCTGGCTGCTTGAGCAGCAGGCGGGAGTGAGCTGAGAGAGACCCCGTAGCCCCGTCGCATCCGAATGCTTGGGTGCGCGGGCGAGGGCAAGCCGCGCCCGTCTGAGCAGGTCAGAGGCCGCAGCGCAAAAAGTCGCAGAAGGGGCTTGCGCTTTCGGTTAGTTGCGCTATAGTTACGGGCTTCGCTGATCACAAAGCGCGGTTCGGAGCTGAAGAGTTCTGGCGGCGCGGAGAGTTTGGTGGAGGGGCTGGGTTGAGTAATTGATCTGGCCGGCGAGATTGATCGCCAAGCAGTTTGAGTTGATTAAAAATCTTTTCAAAATTGCTT
>NZ_CAJYPS010000024.1 GCF_913777145.1 uncultured Roseateles sp. | reverse complement strand
CGGCGGCGAGGCCAAGGCCGCCCAGGGCCTGAAGGCCAGCCTGCAGGCCAAGGGCCACACCTGGAAGGACTTCGCGGTGGCCGGCGGCGGTGGCGACTCCGCGATGACCGTGCTGAAGAGCCGCGTGGTGTCGGGCAATGCGCCCGCCGCGGCGCAGATCAAGGGACCGTCCATCCAGGAATGGGCGCGCGAAGGTCTGCTGCAACCCATGGACGAGGTCGCCAAGGCCGAGAACTGGGACGGCGTGCTGCCCAAGGTGGTCAGCGACATCATGAAGTACCAGGGCCACTACGTCGCCGCGCCGGTCAACGTGCACCGCGTGAACTGGCTGTGGGCCAATGCCGAGGTGCTGAAGAAGGCCGGCGTGAAGGCCGCGCCGACGAACTGGGACGAGTTCTTCGTCGCCGCCGAGGCGCTGAAGAAAGCCGGCGTGATCCCGCTGGCCCACGGCGGCCAGTCCTGGCAGGACTTCACCGTGTTCGAGAGCGTGGCGCTGGGCGTCGGCGGAGCCGACTTCTACCGCAAGGCGCTGGTGCAGCTGGACCCGGCCACGCTGGGCGGCCCCACCATGGACAAGGTGCTGGAGACCTTCCGCAAGGTCAAGTCCTACACCGACAAGAACGCCCCCGGCCGTGACTGGAACCTGGCCACCGCCATGGTCATCAAGGGCGAGGCCGGCATGCAGCTGATGGGCGACTGGGCCAAGGGCGAGTTCATCGCCGCGGGCAAGGCGCCGGGCAAGGACTTCATCTGCGCCGCTGCGCCGGGCACGGCCAAGTCCTTCACCTTCAACATCGACAGCTTTGCGCTGTTCAAGCTGAAGAACAAGGCCAACCAACAGGCCCAGCGCGACTTCGCGTCGGCCGTGATGTCGCCGTCCTTCCAGGAACTGTTCAACCTGAACAAAGGCTCCATCCCGGTCCGCACCGACCTGAAGATGGACAAGTTCGACGACTGCGCCAAGCTCAGCAATGCCGACTTCCTGGCCACCGCCAAGAGCGGCAGCCTGGTGCCGTCCATTGCCCACGGCATGGCCGTGCCGTCGGCGGCCGAAGGCGCGATCAAGGACGTGGTCAGCCAGTTCTGGAACAACGACACGGTCACCGTGGCCCAGACCAAGCAGCGCCTGCTGAGCGCCGCCAAGAGCCTCTGACGTCGTTTGGCGGGGCGGCGGTCGGCCCGGTCCGGCCGCTGCCCCGCGTCTTTCCAAGGGCATGCCCGCCGGGCCTGATTCGCACCTGTCCATGACTTCCCCCCGCCCCTCCGGCCCCTGGCTGCCCAAGCTGGTCATCGCGCCCAGCTTCGTGCTGGCGATGGCCTTCATCTACGGACTGATGGCCTGGAACGGCTATCTGTCGTTCAGCGCGTCGCGCCTGCTGCCCAATTACGAGTGGGCCGGCCTGCAGCACTACGAGGCCCTGTGGGCCAGCGAGCGCTGGTGGCTGGCGCTGCGCAACCTGGCCGTGTTCGGCGGGCTGTTCATAGGCGGGGCGATGGCGCTGGGCCTGCTGATGGCCGTGCTGCTGGACCAGAAGGTGCGCGCCGAGGGTGCGCTGCGCACCATCTACCTCTACCCCATGGCGCTGTCCTTCATCGTGACCGGCACCGCCTGGAAATGGATACTGAACCCGGGCCAGGGCCTGGAGAAGCTGCTGATAGACGCCGGCTTCACCCACGCCAAGCTGGACTGGCTGATCGACCCCGACCGCGCGATCTACTGCGTGGTGATCGCGGCCATCTGGCAGAGCAGCGGCTTCGTGATGGCGCTGTTCCTGGCCGGCCTGCGCGGCATAGACGACAGCATCGTCAAGGCCGCCCAGGTGGACGGCGCCAGCCTGCCGCGCGTGTACTGGCGCATCCTCATCCCCAGCCTGCGCCCGGTGTTCTTCAGCACGCTGATGATCACCGCCCACCTGGCGATCAAGAGCTTTGACCTGGTGATGGCGCTGACCGCCGGCGGCCCGGGCTATGCGACCGACCTGCCCGCCACCTTCATGTACACCATGGCCTTCACGCGTGGCCAGATCGGCCTGGGCGCCGCCAGCGCCACCATGATGCTGGCCACCATCGCGGCCCTGGTCGTGCCCTACCTGTATTCCGAACTGAGGACCCGCCGATGAAGCCGCACCGCCTGCTGCTGTGGGCGCTGCTGCTGGCGCTCGCCCTGTTCTTCCTGACCCCGCTCTACGTGATGCTCACCACGTCGCTGAAGAGCATGGACGCGGTGCGCAGCGGCGGCCTGCTGTCGCTGCCGCCCAGCCTGGATTTCTCGCCCTGGGCCAAGGCCTGGGGCGCGGCCTGCACCGGCATGCAGTGCAGCGGCCTCAAGCCCTACTTCATCAACTCGCTGCTGATGGTGGTGCCGGCCGTGGTGATCTCCACCGCGCTGGGCGCACTCAACGGCTATGTGCTGGCGCAGTGGCGCTTCCGCGGCAGCGAGCTGATGTTCGCGCTGATGCTGTTCGGCGTGTTCATGCCCATGCAGGTCGTGCTGCTGCCCATGAGCCAGGTGCTGGGCTGGCTGGATCTGTCGGACTCGCTGGTGGGCCTGATCATCGTGCACGTGCTGGCCGGCCTGCCCAGCACCACGCTGTTCTTCCGCAACTACTACGTGGGCTTCCCCGGCGAGCTGCTGCGCGCGGCCCAGCTGGACGGCGCGGGCTTCTGGACCTTCTTCCAGCGTGTGCTGCTGCCGCTGTCGGGCCCCATCATCGTCGTCACCGTGATCTGGCAGTTCACCGCGATCTGGAACGACTTCCTGTACGGCGCGGTGTTCAGCGGCTTCGACTACAAGCCCGTCACCGTGGGCCTCAACAACCTCGCCAACACCACCGCCAGCGTCAAGGAATACAACGTGGACATGGCCGGCGCGCTGATCGCCGCCCTGCCCACGCTGCTGGTCTACGTGCTGGCCGGCAAATACTTTGTCCGCGGGCTGACCGCGGGCGCCATCAAGGGCTGAACCATGAAGAGCCTCCAGATCGAAGGCATACGCAAGACCTTCCACGAGACCGAAATCCTCAAGGGCATCGACATCGCGATCGAGCCCGGCGAGTTCCTGATCCTGGTCGGTCCCTCGGGCTGCGGCAAGAGCACGCTGCTGTCCATGATCGCGGGCCTGGACTCGCCCACGCAGGGCCGCATCCTGCTGGGTGAGCGCGACATCACCCACCTGCCCAGCAAGGACCGCGACATCGCGATGGTGTTCCAGAGCTATGCGCTCTACCCCAACATGACGGTGTCCGAGAACATCGCGTTCGCGCTGGAAATGCGCAAGGTGCCCAAGGCCCAGCGCCTGGCCAAGGTCAAGCAGGTCGCGGCGCTGCTGCAGATCGAGCACCTGCTGGACCGCCGCCCCGCCCAGCTCAGCGGCGGCCAGCGTCAGCGCGTCGCCATGGGCCGCGCACTGGCGCGCGACCCGCAGCTCTTCCTGTTCGACGAGCCGCTGTCCAACCTCGACGCCAAGCTGCGCGTGGAGATGCGCGCCGAGATCAAGAGCCTGCACCAGCGCACCCGCACGACCACCGTCTACGTGACCCACGACCAGGTGGAAGCCATGACGCTGGGTGACCGCATCGCGGTGATGAAGGACGGCCAGGTCCAGCAGTTCGGCACGCCCAAGGAAATCTACGAACAGCCCGCCACGGTTTTCGTGGCCGAGTTCATCGGCTCGCCGGTCATCAACTGGATACGCGCAACCGCCGACGGCCAGGGCCTCAGCGCCCAGGGCCAGGCGCTGGCGCTGCCGGGCCGGACCGCGCTGAATGCGGGCCAGGACTACCTCTACGGCCTGCGCCCCGAGGCGCTGGAGCTGGCCGACGAGGGCCTGCCGGGCAGCATACGCATGATCGAGCCCACCGGCCCCGAGACCTATGTGAGCGCCGACACGCCGCTGGGCCCGCTGACCGCCCGCGTGCCGGGCTCCCTGCCCCACCATGTGGGCGACGCGATCCGGCTGCGCTGGTCGCCGCAGGCCGCCCATCTGTTCGACGCCCAGAGCCAGCGCCGTCTGGGCTGAACCGTCGATGACGCGCCCCTGTAGGGCGCGCCCCACATGCCCCCCCGATACGTGTGGTTTGTCCGCACGGTGCCAGGTCTTGCCTGATTCGGGGGCGTATGCTGGCCCGCAGATGTCAACCGAAATCCGGTGCGGATTGTTGACAGGCGGACGGCGGCTTATTCTTGCGACCAATGCCTTGCGAACCATGACACGCTGGTCGCAAGCCGAGTGGAGAGTTCTGATGACGCCTTGCAGTTGAGGCGCGATCAGAACCCCCCAGCAGCAAGCGGACATTCGGTGCCCGGCTGCTCCTGTGGAGTTCACAGCCCAGGAGATCGGCATGGATGTGATCAGCCATTTCGCGGCGCGCTACGAGCGCACCAAGGTCGAGGAACTCAGCCTCGAGGACTACCTGGCCGAGTGCCGGCGCAACCCGCTGGCCTATGCCACCGCGGCCGAGCGCATGCTGCAGGCCATAGGCGAGCCCCAGATGCTGGACACCCGCAACGACCCGCGGCTGTCGCGCATCTTCGCGAACAAGACCATCAAGATCTACCCGGCCTTCGCCGAGTTCTACGGCCTGGAAGAGGCCATAGAGCAGGTGGTGAGCTACTTCCGCCACGCGGCGCAGGGGCTGGAGGAAAAGAAGCAGATCCTCTACCTGCTGGGCCCGGTGGGCGGCGGCAAGAGCTCCATCGCCGAGCGGCTCAAGGTGCTGATGGAACAGGTGCCCTTCTACGCGCTGAAGGGCTCGCCGGTGAACGAGTCGCCGCTGGGCCTCTTTGACCCGGCCGAGGACGGCCCGCTGCTGGAGAAGGAATACGGCATCCCCAGCCGCTACCTCAACCGCATCCTCAGCCCCTGGGCGGTGAAGCGGCTGGAGGAGTTCGGCGGCGACATCCGCAAGTTCCGCGTCGTGAAGCGCTACCCCAGCGTGCTCAAGCAGATCGGTGTGGCCAAGACCGAACCCGGCGACGAGAACAACCAGGACATCTCGTCCCTGGTCGGCAAGGTCGACATCCGCAAGCTCGAGACCTACGCGCAGGACGACCCCGATGCCTACAGCTACTCCGGCGGCCTGTGCCTGGCCAACCAGGGCCTGCTGGAATTCGTGGAGATGTTCAAGGCGCCCATCAAGGTGCTGCACCCGCTGCTGACCGCGACGCAGGAGGGCAACTACAAGGGCACCGAGGGTTTCGGCGCCATCCCCTTCGACGGCATCGTGCTGGCGCACAGCAACGAGAGCGAGTGGAAGACCTTCCGCAACAACAAGAACAACGAGGCCTTCCTGGACCGGGTCTATATCGTCAAGGTGCCCTACTGCCTGCGCGTGACCGAGGAGGTGCGCATCTACGAGAAGCTGATCCGCAATTCCTCGCTGGGCCAGGCCGCCTGCGCGCCGGGCACGCTGAAGATGATGGCGCAGTTCGCGGTGCTGACCCGCCTGAAGGAGCCCGAGAACTCGTCGCTGTTCAGCAAGATGCAGGTCTATGACGGCGAGAACCTCAAGGACACCGACCCGCGCGCCAAGAGCATCCAGGAGTACCGCGACTACGCCGGCGTGGACGAGGGCATGAGCGGCATCAGCACGCGCTTCGCGTACAAGATCCTGTCGCGCGTCTTCAACTTCGACGCGGCCGAGGTGGCGGCCAATCCGGTGCACCTGATGTATGTGCTGGAGCAGCAGATCGAGCGCGAGCAGTACCCCAAGGAGACCGAGGAGAAGTACGTCGGCTTCATCAAGGAGCAGCTGTCCACGCGCTATGCGGAGTTCATAGGCAAGGAAATCCAGACCGCCTACCTGGAGAGTTATTCCGAGTACGGCCAGAACATCTTCGACCGCTATGTTACCTACGCCGACTACTGGATCCAGGACCAGGAGTACCGCGACACCGACACCGGCGAGGTGTTCGACCGCGTGTCGCTGAACGCCGAGCTCGAGAAGATAGAGAAGCCCGCGGGCATTTCCAACCCCAAGGACTTCCGCAACGAGATCGTCAACTTCGTGCTGCGCGCGCGCGCCAACAACCAGGGCAAGAACCCGAACTGGACCAGCTACGAGAAGCTGCGCACGGTGATAGAGAAGAAGATGTTCTCCAACACCGAGGAGCTGCTGCCGGTCATCAGCTTCAACGCCAAGGCCAGCGCGGAGGACGCCAAGAAGCACGAGAACTTCGTGCAGCGCATGGTGGACAAGGGCTACACGGCCAAGCAGGTGCGGCTGCTGTGCGAGTGGTACTTGCGCGTGAGGAAGAGCAGCTGAACATGAGCCCTTCGTCCGACGCGCATGTCGGCCGATCCCCCGCAGGGGATGAGGGCCGGCTCGCGGCGGCCTGACGCTCGGCCCGCGGAAAGGTAGCGATGTCGCTTCAGCAAATCATCGACAGACGGCTGTCGGGCAAGAACAAGTCCATAGGCAATCGCGAGCGCTTCCTGCGCCGCGGTCATGGCGCCCCTCGTCCGGCGGGTACGCCGGCCGATCCCCCGAGGGGATGCGGGCCGGCTTGGGGCGGCCCGGCGCTCGGCCCGCAGGGAGGCTCCTGATGTCTCTGCAGCAGATCATCGACCGCCGTCTCTCGGGCAAGAACAAGTCCATAGGCAATCGCGAGCGCTTCCTGCGCCGCCACAAGGAGCAGATCCGCGAGGCGGTGAAGCGCGCGGTGGATGGCCGTGGCATACGTGACATGGAGCGCGGTGAAGAGGTCCACATCCCCAAGAAGGACCTCAGCGAACCCATCTTCAGCCATGGGGACGGCGGCGTGCGCGAGGTCGTGCGGCCGGGCAACCAGGAGTATGTGAAGGGCGACCGGGTCGCCAAGCCCAAGGGCGGCCAGGGGGGCGGCGCAGGCGGCGGGCAGGCCAGCGACTCCGGCGAGGGTGAGGATGACTTCGTCTTCCACCTCAGCAAGGAGGAGTTCATGCAGGTCTTCTTCGACGACCTGGCCCTGCCAAACCTCGCACGCACCACGCTGGCCGACACGCCGGAATACAAGACCCACCGCGCCGGCTTCGTGTCCGACGGCACACCCACCAACCTGCACGTGGTGCGCTCCATGCGCGGCGCCCTGGGCCGGCGCATCGCGCTGGGCATGAGCAAGCGCCGCGAACTGCACGAGCTCGAGGCCCGCGAGCAGGAACTACTGAAGGAAGACCGCCCCGAGACCCCGCGCCTGCTGGCCGAAACCCGCGAATGCATCGCCGCGTTGCGTGCTCGGCTGGAAGCCATTCCCTTCCTGGATCCGCTGGACCTGCGCTACCGCTCGCGCGTGCGCGTGCCGGTACCCACCACGCGAGCCGTGATGTTCTGTCTGATGGATGTGTCGGGCTCCATGGACGAGGCGCGCAAGGACCTGGCCAAGCGTTTCTTCATCCTGCTCTACCTCTTCCTCACGCGCCACTACGAGAAGATCGACGTGGTCTTCATCCGCCACCACACGCAGGCGCAGGAGGTGGACGAGCAGAACTTCTTCCACGCCACCGAGACCGGTGGCACCGTGGTGTCGTCGGCCCTGGTGCTGATGGAGCAGATCATCCGCGAGCGCTACTCGCCTACCGAGTGGAACATCTACGGCGCCCAGGCCAGCGATGGCGACAACTGGCACCACGACAGCGGCCGCTGCCGCGAGTTGCTGTCCGCCAAGATCCTGCCGCTGTGCCGCTACTTCGCCTATGTGCAGGTAGCCGAGCCCGAGCAGAACCTGTGGGAAGAGTACGAGCGCCTGGTGGAGGAGCAACCCCACTTCGCGATGCGCAAGGCGGTCGAGGCCTCGCAGATCTACCCGGTGTTCCGTGATCTGTTCAAGAAGGAAGGGGCCTCCGCATGAGGCCCGTGCACCGAGCTGCGGCCTACAAGGCCAGTCAACGTAGCCGTTGGACGAGGGGCTGACATGAGTTGCAAGGAAGACCGTCGCCATCACGAGCGGGCCGCGACGCCGCCACGCGGCGTGGAGCGCCGCCAGCGCCAGCCGCTGCGCCAGATGCTGCCGCTGACTCAGCGCCCTGCCCAGCCCCTGCCCTCACCCAACGACTGGACCTTCCCGCTGATCGAGGACTACCACGCGGTCATCCGCCAGACCGCCGAGCGTTACGGGCTGGACACCTACCCCAACCAGTTGGAGGTCATCACCGCCGAGCAGATGATGGATGCCTACGCCAGCGTGGGCATGCCGGTGAACTACCGGCACTGGAGCTACGGCAAGGAATTCATCGCGACCGAGCGCAACTACAAGCGCGGGCAGATGGGCCTGGCCTACGAGATCGTCATCAACTCCGACCCCTGCATCGCCTACCTGATGGAGGAGAACACGCTGGCCATGCAGGCGCTGGTCATCGCCCATGCCTGCTACGGCCACAACAGCTTCTTCAAGGGCAACTACCTGTTCCGCATGTGGACGGACGCGTCCTCCATCATCGACTACCTGGTCTATGCCAAGAACTACGTGGCCGACTGCGAGGAGCGCCACGGCCTGGACGCGGTCGAGACACTGCTGGACAGCTGTCACGCACTGATGAACCACGGCGTGGACCGCTACCGCCGCCCGGCCAAGCTCAGCCTGGCCGAGGAGCGCGCGCGCCTCAAGGACCGCGAGCAACATGCACAGCTGCAGGTGAATGACCTGTGGCGCACGCTGCCACGCAAGCCCGACCGCCCCGACGAGGCCGCCGAGAGCCGCCGCTTTCCCGAGGAGCCGCAGGAGAACCTGCTGTACTTCATCGAGAAGAACGCGCCGCTGCTGGAGCCCTGGCAGCGCGAGATCGTGCGCATCGTGCGCAAGATCGCGCAGTACTTCTACCCGCAGCGCCAGACCCAGGTGATGAACGAGGGCTGGGCCACCTTCTGGCATCACCGGCTGCTGAACCAGATGTATGACGATGGCTATCTGGCCGACGGCATGATGATCGAGTGGCTGAAGTCCCACACCAACGTGGTCTACCAGCACCCCAGCGCGCCGCTGAACCCCTATGCGCTGGGCTTTGCGATGTACACCGACATCAAGCGCATCTGCGAGGCGCCCACCGACGAGGACCGTACCTGGTTCCCCGACATCGCCGGCAGCGACTGGCTGCCCACGCTGGACCATGCGATGCGCAACTTCAAGGACGAGAGCTTCATCGGGCAATACCTGTCACCCAAGGTGATGCGCGACTTCCGGCTGTTCGCGGTGCTGGATGACGAGGCCAAGACCGAGTACGAGATCTCGGCCATCCACGACGAGGCCGGCTACCGCCACCTGCGCCAGGCGCTGTCACGCCAGTACGACCTCTCCACCCGCGAGCCCAACATCCAGGTCTGGAACGTGAACCTGCGTGGCGACCGGTCCCTCACGCTGCGTCATGTGCAGCACCTGAACCGCCCGCTGCACGACAGCGCCCAGGAGGTGCTCAAGCATGTGGGCCGGCTGTGGGGCTTTGGCGTGCAGCTGGAGAGCGTGAACAGCCGCGGCGAGATCACCCGGCGCTGGAACGTACCGCCCCAGGCCCACTGAGGCCCGCCCGTCAGCGGACCAGGTCGGGCAGCGTGTACGCGAACTCGTAGAAGTGCTGGCCGCCTTCTATGCGTATCTTCAGCTCGCCCTGCAGACCGATGAGGTCACCCGAGCCGGAGTCGGGCACGACACGGATGCTGAGACTTTGCGCGCCACGGTCCATCTGGCCCGAGTGCTGCAGCACGAAGCTGCCCTGGCGCCCCTGCAGGTTGCCGGTCACCCGCTCGATCGCCACGTAGCCGGCCGAGCCCTGGGTCTGGGTCATCGCGGTGAGCATCTCACCCTGACCCACGGCAGCCAGGTCGCCCTCGAAGACCTTGTCCAGCGACATGCGGCCCAGCTTGGCGTTGCCGCCGGCCAGGCCGCTGTCCGACAGCGGCTTCATCTGTACCGTGAACCGGCCCTTGGCCAGATGCTGGGACTGGGCGGGCGCCGAATCGGCGCCGGACTGGGCCTGGGCTGGTGTCATGGGAGCGAGGGCCGCCGCCCCGGCGATCACGGCCGCGATCAGCAATGGGCGAAACGAGGACTGGGGCATGGCAGCAGCAGTGGTTGAGGGTGTGCCCGCAGTGTGCCGCGATTGACCCGCCCCTGGGCCCCCGCTTTCATGCACTCAGGCCGGACGGCGGCGGCGCAGCCCCAGCACACCCAGGCCAGCGCCCAGCAGCAGCAGCGAGGACGGCTCGGGCACGGCAGCCACCGTGTAGACCAGGTTGGCCAGGAACAGACCATTGCCCTCGACCGCGCCCTGGATCTGCACCGAGGTGACCGGCTTGTCGAACACGATGCCGGCGAACAGCGGCTGGCTGATGTTCCAGTTGGTCACGTAGCCGGGGAAGAAATCGTGCGTGCCATCGGCATAGGTCACGGTCATGGGTGACGGAATCAGGCCGTTGGCATCCGAGATCTGGCCATTGCCGAACACCTGGATGCCGAAGGAGCGCACCGGCTGAGCGAACGAGAAGGTCGCAACGTCGGGGTTCGCGAAATAGACGAAATGCCCCTCCACGAAGTTGAAGTGGTCCGAGGGACCGCCGCTGAAATAGGGGTTGCCGCTGCCGCACCACATCACGGGCGAGCAGGAGAAGGTCACGTCACCCCAGGTCCAGGAGGTGCCGTTCTGCACATAGGAACCGGAGAAGTCCTGGTAGCTGTACTGGCCCAGCAGCGCCATCGCGAAATCCGCCGGGTTCTCGTAATAGCTGTCTGCCTGGGCAGCCATAGGCAGCGCCACACCCGCCCCCAGCGCCAGGCCGAGCAGCAGTTTGTTCATCGTCGCGTTCATCCAACCATCCTTGTTCGGGTTTGATCACAGAGTCCGGGAGGAGCAACGACGCATGGAGAGGTTGAGCGGGTGGACAGGATCAGCGGGCCCATGACCCCTCCCCGGCGAGAGGTCTGCGCATGCCTTCAGCCATCCGGCAGCGTGCATAGTTCACGCTCTGCGCCGTTATTGACAGCGTAGTCATCCTGACCGGTGACGCGCAGTTCGGGAATGCCACTAGCCCTGGCTCAAACAAGCGCCACCGGCATGTCGGGCCGAGACCAAACCCCGGCTCGGTGCAGTTTCCTGGCCCATCGCCCCAACAAGAAGCACCCGCGCACCAACGCAACGCAGGCCCGCTCGGACAGGCAGAAACATCGCGACATACTCCGTCGGCACAGCGCAACAACGCCTTCGTGAAAACTCCACCGAGCCTGTCGTCCCCGGGACAATACGGATTGCTGCCCCAAGACCTGTTTGGGGCCATTTTTTTTGGAGTTGATCGATGACCGCCCCGCGACTCAGCCTGCTCGCCCTGGCCCTTGCCACCGCCCTGCCGGTGATGGCCCAGGAAGCCCAGCCCAAAGACCGCAGCCAGCTCGACACCGTGGTGATCACGGCCGAGCGCCGTGAAGAGAACATCAAGGACGTGCCCAGCGCCGTCACCAAGCTCAGCGGCGAAAAGCTGGACGTGCTGGCCTCCGGCGGTCAGGACATCCGCTTCCTGTCGGGTCGCGTGCCCAGCCTGAACATCGAATCCTCCTTTGGCCGGGCCTTCCCGCGCTTCTACATCCGCGGCTACGGCAACACCGACTTCCGCCTGAACGCCTCCCAGCCGGTCAGCGTCGTGATGGACGACGTGGTGCAGGAGAACCCCATCCTGAAGGGCTTCCCCATCTTCGACACCTCGGCCGTCGAAGTGCTGGCCGGGCCGCAGGGCACGCTGTTCGGCCGCAACACGCCGGCCGGCGTGGTGAAGTTCGACTCGGTCAAGCCCAGCCAGAAGCAGGACGGCTATGCCAGCGTGACCGTGGGCAACTACGGCACGGTCAATGTGGAAGGCGCGGCCAACCTGCCGCTGACCGGTGACTGGTCAGCCCGCATCTCGGCGATGAACCAGCGCCGCAGCGACTGGGTGGACAACACCGTGGTGGGCGCCCCCACGTCCAAGACCGAGGGCTACCGCGACTCCGCCGTGCGCGCCCAGGTGCTGTTCCAGCCGCACCAGCAGTTCAGCGCGCTGGCCAACCTGCACGCCCGTGACCTGAATGGCAGCCCCCGCCTGTTCCGCGCCAACATCATCAAGCGCGGCACCAACGACATCGTGGACGGCTTCGACCCCGAGAAGGTCGCGCTCAACGGCGTGAACGAGCAGACGCTGCGCCAGACCGGCGGCAGCCTGCGCCTGAAGTGGTCGCTGCCCGAGCTCAACATCTACTCCATCACCGGCTACGAGCACGTGAAGCCGCTGTCGCGCGGCGACATCGACGGCGGCCCGGCCGGCGGCGCGGGCATCCCCTTCCAGTCGGAAACCGGCAGCGGCATGAACGGCCACCGCCAGCTGACCCAGGAAGTGCGCCTGGAGTCCAATACCAGCGGCCCGCTGAGCTGGCAGGGCGGCGTGTACCTGTTCGATGAGCGCTACACCATCGACAACATCACGTACGACACCAGCACCCATGTCGCCAACGACGACATCTACACGCACCAGACCAACAAGGCCTGGGCGCTGTTCGGCTCGGTGAACTACAAGCTGAGCCAGGACATCACGCTGCGCGGTGGCCTGCGCTACACCAAGGACAAGAAGGACCTGAACACCTGGCACGTGGGCAGCGGTGCCTTCAACACCTCCGCCGGCGTCAGCGCCAGCACCGACGACGGCAAGTGGAGCGGTGATCTGTCGGCCACCTACAAGGTGGACGCCAACACCAATGTCTACGCTCGCTGGGCCAATGGCTTCCGTGCCTCGTCCATCCAGAACGCGTCGGCCTTCGCCGGCCAGTCCCAGGCCAGCCCGGAAACCATCAACTCCTACGAGATCGGCTTCAAGAGCGAACTGCTGAAGCGCACGCTGCGCGTGTCCGGCGCGCTGTTCAGCTACACGGTCAAGGACCTGCAGCTGACGGCCGTGGGCGGCAGCAGCAACGCCACCCGTCTGCTGAACGCCAAGAAGGCCAGCGGCAACGGCGCCGAGCTGAACCTCGAAGCGCTGATCACGCCCGACTTCCTGGTGACCCTGGGCGGTTCGCTGAACAACACCAAGATCAAGGACGCCGCGCTGGGCGTGCCGCCGGGTGGCTCGCTGAACGTCGCCCCGTTCGGCCAGCCGAGCGTGTTCCCGACCGTGCACGACCCCATGGTCGGCGGCAACGCGCTGGTGGACGGCAATCCGCTGCCCAACGCACCCAAGACCACGGTCAACCTGACCGCCCGCTACAGCTTCCCGCTGCCCAGCGGCAACGAGGTCTATGTCTACACCGACTGGGCCTACCGCTCCAAGGTCAACTTCTTCCTGTACGACGCCACCGAATTCACCGGCAAGGCGCTGACCGAAGGCGGCCTGCGCGTGGGCTACATCTGGGGCAATGGCAAGTACGAGGCCGCCGGCTTCGTGCGCAACATCACCAACCAGATCCGCGTGACCGGTGCGATCGACTTCAACAACCTGACCGGCTTCATCAACGATCCGCGCACCTACGGTGTGCAGCTCAAGGCCCTGTTCTGAGCCTGACTGCCGCTTGTGCAAACGCCGCCCTCGGGCGGCGTTTTTCATGGGCCGTGCAGGACGGTGTTCAGTCCTTGGGCACGCGATAGACCGCACACAGCTTGTTGCCATCGGGGTCGCGCACATAGGACAGGTGCATGGGGCCCATGGCGCCGTCGCGCAGGCCCGGCGGCTCCTCGATGGACTGGCCGCCATGGGACACCGCCACATCATGGAAGGCCTTCACCTGCTCGGCCGACTCGCACTTGAAACCTATCGTGCCGCCATTCGCATGGCAGGCCGCCTCGCCGTTGATGGGCTGGCTGATGCAGAAGCTGTTGCCCGCATGGCGGTAGAACACCCGCAGATGGCCCGTCGACGCGGTATTGCGCATGCCCTCGGGCGCACCCAGCACGCCCAGCACCGCGTCGTAGAAACGCTTGCTGCGCTCGATGTCGTTGCTGCCGACCATCACATGGTTGAACATGCCTGTCTCCTGGTCTGGTTGATTCAGCCTGTCAGTATCGGACCAGGCTCAGGCGCCGAAGATCTTGCCCGGGTTGAGTATGGCCAGCGGGTCCATCGCCGCCTTCAACGCCCGCATCAGCGCCACCGCCTCGGTGCCGGTCTCGTCCAGCAGAAAGCCCTGCTTGTGCAGACCTATGCCGTGCTCGCCGGTGCAGGTGCCCTCCAGCGCAATCGCCCGCGCCACCATCTGCGCACTCAGCCGCTCCGCGGTCGCCAGTTCCTCGGGGCGGGCCGGGTCGATCAGATAGGCCATGTGGAAGTTGCCGTCGCCCACATGGCCGACGATGAAGTAGGGCAGGCCTGCGGCCTCCACCTCGGCCACCGAGGCCTCGATGTTCTCGGCCAGCCGCGAGATGGGCACACAGGTGTCGGTCGTCACCGCGCGGCAGCCGGGGCGCATCTGCAGGCCGGACAGATAGGCATGGTGGCGCGCGGTCCACAGCCGCGTGCGCGCCTCGGGCGTGGTGGCCCACTCGAAGGCCTCGCCGCCTAGCTCGGCCGCCACCTCCTGCACCACCGTGGCCTGCTCGGCCACGCCCGCGTCGCTGCCGTGGAACTCCATCAGCAGCATGGGCTGCTCCTTCAGGCCCAGCCGGTCATGCGCATTGACCGCCCGGATCGCATTCGCATCCAGCAGTTCGCAGCGCGCGATGGGCACGCCCATCTGTATGACCTGCATCGCGGTCTGCACCGCCGCCGCGATGTCCGGGAAGAAGCACACCGCAGCCGACACGGCCTCGGGCAGCGGATGAACCTTGACCGTCAGCTCCGTGATCACACCCAGCGTCCCCTCGCTGCCCACCAGCAGGCGGGTCAGGTCGTAGCCCGCGCTGCTCTTCTTCGCGCGCGAGCCGGTGCGCACCACCTGACCCTGCGCGTTCACGAAACGCAGGCCCAGCACGTTCTCGCGCATGGTGCCGTAGCGCACCGCATTCGTGCCGCTGGCGCGCGTGGCCGCCATGCCGCCCAGGGACGCATCGGCGCCCGGGTCTATGGGGAAGAACAGGCCCTCGTGCTTCAGCGCCTCGTTGAGTTGCCGGCGCGTCACGCCCGGCTGCACCGTCACGGTCAGGTCTTGCGCGTCCACACGCAAGACCCGGTTCATGCGCGACACGTCCAGGCTGATACCGCCCTGCACCGCCAGCAAGTGACCCTCCAGCGACGACCCGGCCCCATAGGGAATCACCGGCACGCGGTACTGCGCACACAGGGCCACCACCTGCGCGACCTCGGCCTCGAACTCGGCAAACACCACCGCCTGGGGCGGCGGCACGTCGAATACCGACTCGTCACGGCCATGCTGCTCGCGCAGTGCCTGGGCGGTGGAGCACCGCTCCCCCAGCGCCTGCTGCAGGGCCTGCAGCAGCGCGGCGGGCAGCGGCCGCACAAGGGCGGGGCGGGGCGCATTCATGACGGCTCTCCTGATCCAGATCAGCCGATTGTGTTGCAGCCCCGCCCGCGAACTGCCAGCATGGAGCCCAACCCACGGGAGGACCCATGAGCTTCACCTGGCTGCTGTTGATTCTGGCCGCGGCGCTGATCGTGTTCAGCGCGCTGCGCTTCGATGTGCTGATCGCCCGCTGGCGCGAACTGACCCGCCCACGCAGCGATGCACGCGACGGCCCGCCCGCACAGGCCACGCCGCCCGCCACCGGTCTGCGTCCGCACGAGGCACCGCCGGTTCACAAGCCCGACTTCCACCGCCGCGGCAAGCGCCACTGACAGCGCCCACGGCCCCGCAGCGGAGAATGCCGCATCCCGGCTTCTCTTCTGCGACCCCATGGGCAACCGCCTCTCCCAGATCGCCACCCGCACCGGTGACGACGGCACGACCGGCCTCTCCGACGGCAGCCGCGTCCCCAAGGACCACCTGCGCATGCAGGCCATGGGTGACGTGGACGAACTCAACTCCAACCTGGGCGTGCTGCTGGCCGAGCCGCTGCCCGACGACATCCGCGAGCTGCTGGTCACCATCCAGCACGAGCTGTTCAATCTGGGCGGCGAGCTCTCCTGGCCCGGCGGCGCGCTGCTGAAGGACGCCGCTGTGCTGCGCCTGGATCAGGCGCTGGAGCACTACAACCACGCACTGCCGCGGCTGAAGGAATTCATCCTGCCGGCTGGCACGCGCAGCGCCGCGCTGGCCCATGTGTGCCGCACGGTGGCGCGCCGCGCCGAGCGCGCGGTGGTCACGCTGGCGGCCCAGGAGGCCATCAACGCGGCGCCCAGGCAGTATCTGAACCGCCTGTCCGACCTGCTGTTCGTGCTGGCCCGCGTGCTCAACCGCGCCAACCTCGACGGCAAGGGCGGCGACGACGTGTACTGGCACAGCGAGCGCCTCAAGCGCCTGGACGCCGAGGACTGAGCGGCCGCCGGGGCTCAGCGCGGCGGCGGCTCGGCCGCACGCCGCCACAGCCGCCAGCCGCGCCAGGCCACCCAGCACCAGCGCAGGCCGCGCAAGAGCTGGCCCCGGCGCGAACCGGCCCCCACCCACAGGCCTGCCGTGGCCACCGCGGCCGAGAGCACACGGGCGTCGGCCACCCAGCCGCGCAAGGCCTGCCAACGCAAGGCCCAGCGGTCAGCCTGCTGGCCGGCCTGGTCCAGCGCCACATCGGCCTGCAGCCGCAGCAGCTGGGAAGCCAGCAGCAGATCGGCCTTGCGCTGGGCGCGCTCGACCGGATCGGCGGGCGGCTTGCGAATCATGGGCCGGACTCGCGCCGCAGCGTGGCGGCGTCTTCACGCAGCTCGGCAATGCTGGCCTGGAACAGCGTGGCGGGCAGGGCGACCAGCCGGCGCACCTGCAGCAGCGCATAGAGCGCCGCGCCGCCCAGCAGCAGCGTGGCCAGGCCCAGCGCCAGCAGGCGATGGGTGTCCCACAGCGCCACGGTGATCAGCAGCACCGCCATCACCAGGCCGAAGCCCACCAGCAGCGCCGCCACCACGGCCCACAGCAGCAGGCTGGCGATGCGGTCCTTCTCCTCCTGGACCTCGATCGCAAACAGCTCCAGCCGTATGCGACCCAGGGCCAGCAGCGAAGCGCCCAGCCGCCGCAGCGGCGCGGAGACGGGTTGCTGATCCTCGTTCAAGGCAGCCAAGGCCGGCTCAGCGGCGGCCGATCAGCACGCCCAGCGCCAGGCCCACGGCGGCGGCGATGCCAATCGCCTGCCAGGGCTTTTCGTGCACGTAGTCGTCGGTGGCGGTCGCGGCCGCCCGGGCGCGACGCACCGCCTCGTGCTGGGCATCGACCAGCTTTTCCTTGGCACCGTCCAGGCGCTCCAGGATGCGCGCGCGCAGCGCCTTGGCCTCGCCATCGGCCTTGGCCGTCGTGGCGTGCATCAGCGCATCGATGTCGTCCATCACGGCACGGAAATCGGCCGCCAGCTTTTCCTTGGCCACGGTGGTATCGCTCATTTCGTCCTCCTCGAATGACAGACGTCCCCGGAACGGGCACGACCCCATCCTAGCCCGCGTCGGTGACCTGAGTTTGGTCTGGGTCAAGCGCGGCCGCTGCGGCACGCAAACGCCGGGCATGGGCGGCGCGCAATTCCGGCGGTCCCAGCACCTCCACCTGGCCCGCATGGCGCAGCAGGTCCATCAGCAGCTCGGTGTCGTCCACATAGGGCAGCCACAGCTTCCAGCGGCCGTCGGCCAGCCATTCGCTGCGCTGACGCGGGTGCCATTCCTCGCGCGACACCCAGGCGGCCGCCTCGGGCGTGAACAGCAGCTCGGCCTCGCGCGGCGTGCCGCCGGCAAAGATGCCGTAGCCGCGGTCCAGCTCGGCCTCCAGCTCGTCCATGGGCACGGCGCGGGCCGGCGTCTCGAGCGCGGTGGCCGCCTCGATGCCGTCCAGCGCGAAGCGGCGCAGACCCTCGCTGGCATGGCACCAGGCATCCAGATACCAGGCATGGCGGTGGTGCACCAGGCGCTGGGGCGACACCTCGCGCTCGCTGAGCTCGCCGCCCTTCTTCTTGCGGTAGCGGATGTGCAGGCGGCGGCGCTTCACCACCGCGCTGCCCACGGTCTCGAAGCTCTCGCCCACGATGCGCCGCCGCGCCGTACCTATCAGCTTTACGCGCCGGCGCAGCTCCTGGGCCTCGCCCTGGTCCACGCCCAGCATGCCGGTGATCTTGTCGAACATGGGCTGCAGGTGGCGGCCCACCACGCCCTGCTCGTCCAGGCCGGCCAGCATCTGCTGCATGGTCAGCAGCGCATGCAGCTCGGCCTCGTTGAACCACACGCCCGGCAGCTCGTGCTTGCCACCCCGCCACTGCTGGCCGAAACGGTAGCCGTTGGCGGCTGCGTCGTACTCGATGGGTGCGTCCAGGCGCTCACGCAGATAGGCCAGATCGCGCTTGAGCGTGGCGGGCGACACCTCCAGCGCCGCCAGCAGCGCCGCAAAGCTCACGCAGCCCTGGCTGCGGATCAGCATCTCGATCTTGTAGAAGCGCTCGGTGCGGTCCATGCGGGCCCCTGAAATTTTTCACAGTGGTTTCCAGGTGGATCATCTCATGAGCCAGCTGGCGCACAGACTGTGTTCCAAGGCCCGCGACCCGATCCAGGCGGCGCCTCTGACTCAAGGAGCCCGTCATGCAAGTCACCCGCGTCAAGCCCGACACCGCCAGCCACAACAACGCCCTGGTCCAGTTCAGCCTGGACATGGACAGCCCCGCCGAGACTGCGGTCAGCGCGCACGAGCGCATAGGCCTGGCGCTGGGGCGCGACTACGCGCTGCACGGCGTCACGCCGCCCATCGCCCACCTCTACCCGCAGTCACCGCTGCAGCGCGGCTGGCTGGCCGCCCGCCCGGGCCGCGCGGCCCGCTCAGCGGCCACACCCGCAGTGCTGCAATGGCTGGCGCTGCGCACCCATGCCTGGACGCGCGGCCGGCATTTCGAGGACATCCAGCTCACGCCCCACCACCTGGCCCAGCTGGACAGCAGCCACTGCCCCATCACCCGCGAACGCCTGGGCGACGACAACCGCTCCCTAGACCGCGTGCGGGACGACGCCGGCTATGCGGCCGGCAACCTGGCGCAGATGAGCCGCCAGGCCAACCAGGCCAAGGGCAACCGCAACCACGAGCAGCTATTGGCGCTGGCCGACAGCTGCGCCACCGGCCCCATCCACCGCATAGGCGGGCTCAGCGAGATCGAGTGGCGGCGCCTGGCGGCGCTCAGCAGCCTGGTCACGCCGCTGCCGCACGAGCAGGCCGCGCGCATGCCGCTGCATGTGCTGCCGCCCAACCGGCTGCGCCTGCTCAACCCCATCCAGGCGTTGCAGGCCTTCGTGACCCGGCAGCTCGCCACGCCGGGCTGGAGTGCCCGCCTGGCCCGGCTGGAAGCCCTGTTGCCAAGCGACGCACTGCGCGCCGACTTCAACCGCTTCCTGCTGGCGCTGGCGCCGCGGGTGCTGGCCGCCCATGAGCTGGACGAGCCCCACCAGGTGCGCTGGGCGCTGGAAGACGCCTGGGCCCAGCCGCTGGTGCTCAAGCGCTGGACCCGCCTGGCGCTGCAGCTGACGCCTGAACAGGCCGAGGCGCTGGTGGAACGCGCGGCGGCCAAGCGCCTGAGCCCGGTCCATGTGCAGCGTCACGAGGACGCGACCGAGGGCTGGGCGCTGGCCAGCGGCGGCTTCGTGGTCTGAGCGGCTGCGCCGGCCTCAGACCAGCGAGCGGAACAGACGGATTTCTTCGATACGCGAACCGCCGACCTCGGCGGTGCGGGCGCTGCCCACTTCACGCTTGAAGCCGGCCAGCTCGAAGAAGCGCAGCGCGCGGTCATTGCGCAGATAGCACCACAGCGTGACCTTGGTGCAGCCTTCTTCCTGCAGACCGTCGCGCGCGGCATCCCACAGCGCCAGGCCCACGCCCTTGTCGAGATGCTCGGGGCTGGCGAACAGCGCCCAGATCTCGCCAGTGGTGGCCGGCGTGCCCTTGTCGCGCGAACGATCAAAGCCGACGAAGCCCATGATCTTGTTGTCCAGGTGGGCCACCATCACCTGGGGCTCGCACAGATCGATGGCTTCGCGCCAGAACGCCTGGCGCTTCTGCACGGACATGCCGTCGAGAGCCGCCGCGGGCAGCAGGGCCTTGTAGGCATCCTGACTGGAAGCGACATGGATCTCGGCGATGGCTTTGGCATCGCGCAGAGTGGCGGGACGAACCTGGATCACGGACATATTGCTCTTCGGAACCGAGAAAGCGCCTGCGGCACGACGCCGGGCGCGAAAGGGCAAGATTGTCCCAGCGCTAACGGCTTCCATGCGCACTTGACAGCATTCTTTTTTGTGCTCCAGACCTCAGGCCACCGCGCGGCGCTCCCTCACATGCTCCACCAGCCCGCGCCGCAGCCAGCGCAGCGGCACGCGCTGCAGGTGGCTCAGCAGCGCATGGTCCACCGCCACGTCGCCCAGGTCCATCGCAAAGCGCCGGGCGATCTCGCGCTGCAGTTGCAGCAGCAGATGGGCGGTCACCTGGGCATCGGCGAGTGCACGGTGCGCACGACCTGACACCGGCAGGTCCAGGAACTCGGTCATCGCGCCCAGCGCATGGCTGCGCGCCTCCGGCCACAGTCGCCGCGACAGCAGCACGGTGCACGCGAAGCGATGCGCCGGGTCGGGTGCCAGGTCGGCCCGCCGCATCTCGGCCCGCCAGAAGCCTTCGTCAAAGCTCGCGTTGTGCGCGATCAGCGGGCAGCCGGCGGTGAAGCGAGCGAGCTCGCGCATCACGGTCGCGGCGTCGGGCGCCTGTTCGAGCATCGCATTGGTGATGCCGGTCAAGACCTGGATCTGCGGCGGCACCCAGGCGCCGCTGTTCATCAGGCTGGACCAGGCATCGACCACCTCGCCATTACGCACCAGCACGGCGGCGACCTCGGTCGCGCGGCCGCCGCCGTTGGGGCTCATGCCCGTGGTCTCGAAATCGACGACCGCGATGGTCTCGGCGCGGGCATCGCTCACGGCCGAGGCTCCGAGGCGGCCTTGGGCGGGTACTTCAGCGCATTGAGCTGCAGCTTGCGCTCCACCGCGCTTTCCAGATCGACACCGCTGTGGTCGGCGATCTGCAGCAGGTAGAGCAGCACGTCGGACAACTCTTCGCCCAGGTGCCGGCGCTGGGCTTCATCGAGCTGCAGCGACTGCTCCGGTGTGAGCCACTGAAAGATTTCTAGCAGCTCGGCGGCTTCGACCGTCATGGCCATCGCGAGGTTCTTGGGGGTCTGGTAGGGCTGCCAGTCGCGGTCGGCCGCGAAGCGCCGTAGGCGGGCCTGGAGTTCAGGGATGTTCATGGAAAAAGTGTCCCTTGTTATTCCAATGCATTTGTAGATTTCAAATTGGTGGTGGTAGTAGAGGGCGGCAAGGTCTGTGGACAAGTCGAGAAATCCTTTTTTCGACAATCACTTGCCTGCACACAAAGTCTGTGCGTCCAGCCCGGGTCTGCGCGGTGCATAACAGGGAACAACTTGGCCGAAGTCGCCGAGCCTGTGGATATCCGTGGGCTTGTTCAACAACCATCCACAGGCTTGTCCGGGGGTCAGGTCAGCGTGCCGAAAGCCCGCTGAACCGGCTTCTTTACACAACGGCAACGCAGCGGCGCAATCCGGCCTGCCCGCTCGCTCTAGAGTGGCGCGCGTTCATCGAACCGTCACAGGACGGCCATCAGGAGACAAGAATGAAACCCATCGCCACCCGCCTGGCGGCCGCATCCGCGGCTGCGCTGGCTCTGCTGCTGAGCGCCTGCGGCGGCGGCAGTTCGGCCAACACCACGCCGGCGCTGACCATCAGCTCGGTCAAGGTCTTCGGCGACAGCCTTCAGGACAGCGGCACCTTCGGCTACAAGTTCACCGTGCAGGGCAGCGACAGTCAGCTCTACGTCGAGCGCATCGCGGCCAACTACGGCCAGACGCTGTGCAACTTCTTCAGCTTCACCGGCACGACCTTCGTGCCCAACAGCAAGGCCGGCTGCACCAACTTCGCGATCGGCGGCAGCCGCATCACCTACACCGGTGCCGGCGCCAGCGCAGCCAACCCGCTGAACATCGGCGTGCAGATGGCCACCTATGCGTCGCTGGCCAGCTACTCGGCCGGTGATCTGGTCATCGTCGACGGCGGGGGCAACGATGCGGCCGACCTGATAGGCGCCTACCTCAGCGTGCCCAAGGACCAGGCGCAGTCGCTGCAGGCCCTGCTGGCCACGCTGCTGACGCCCACGCAGATCGCCACCGCGCTGCAGGCCGGTCAGGCCGGCATCGCGCAGATCGGCGGCACCTACATGACGGCACTGGCCGACAAGTTCGCCGCCTCCATCCAGACCAATGTGCTGGACAAGGGCGCGACCCATGTGGTGCTGATGAACATGCCCAGCATCAACAACACGCCGCGCTTCCAGCTGGCGCTGGACGCGATCGCCGCGGCCAATGGCGGCGGCACCACGGGTGCGACCGCACGCGCGGCGGCCGAGACGCTGTTCAAGGCCTGGATCAGCGCGTTCAACACCGAGCTGGCCGCCAAGCTGGGCAGCGACACCCGCGTGGCGCTGGTCGATTTCTACGGTGGCTTCAACGACCAGGTCGCGACGCCGGCCCAGTTCGGCCTCAGCAACGTGAAGACGCCGGCCTGCCCGGCCGTGGGTGTGGACAGCAGCGGCCTGCCGACCTACGACTTCCCCACCTGCACCGCCGACAAGCTGTCCGCCACGCCGCCCACCGGTGTGACCGACCCGAACTGGTGGAAGACCTATGCCTTTGCCGACGGCTTCCACCCCACGCCTTACGGTCACCAGCTCACGCAGCAGCTGATCGCCAAGACCCTGTCCATCAAGGGCTGGCTCTAAGCCCCCGGCTCATCGCTCAAGGAGACTCTTCATGCATTCCAAGCTCCTCCTCGCCGGGGTGCTGGCGCTGGGCTGCGCCGGTGCGTTCGCGCAGTCGGCCGGCAACTTCGTCGTCTACGGCGGCGCCGTGCAGGTGCGACCCCAGGTGGACAGCGGCGACCTCAGCGCGCCCAGCCTGGCCGGCACCAAGATCGACGTGAACAAGGCCAGCGCCTTCGTGGGTGGCATCACCTACTACTGGACCGACAACATCAGCATCGACCTGCCCATTGGCGCGCCCTTCAAGCACGACATCGTCGGCGCGGGCGCGATCGCGGGCGTGGGCCGGCTGGGTACGGTGAAGTCCATGCCCATCACGCTGCTGGGCCAGTACCGCTTCGGTTCGCCCACCAGCACGCTGCGCCCCTTCATAGGCGCGGGCTACACCTATGGCCGTTTCTTCAAGCCTGAGGCGACGGCCGTGCTGAGCGGCATCACCGGCGGCACGCCGGCCAACCCCACGCTGCTGAGCCTCAAGAGCGCGGGCGGTCCCACGGTGGAACTGGGCACGGCCTGGCGGCTGACGCAGGACTGGTCCGCCAGCCTGTCGCTGACCAAGACCTTCATCAAGACCACCGGCCAGCTGTCCACCGGCCAGCGCATAGACGCGACGCTGGACCCGGTGTCCATCAAGTTCGGCATAGGCTACAAGTTCTGAGCCGACGCCAGACGCCTGCCCAGACAAAAGGGAGCCCACGGGCTCCCTTTATTCATCGGCCGGCAGGCCTCAGGCGATGCCCACCACCTTGTGCATCTGCACCGACAGCCGCCACTGCGGATGCTTCATGCAGTAGTCCACCGCAGCGCGCGTGTGCTCGCGCTGCAGCACCGAGTCCATGGGCTGCAGGAAGAAGTGCTGGAAGTCCAGCCCGGCAAAGCGCTCCGGCCGGGCCAGCGGCTGGGGATAGACCAGCTTGAGCTCGTGGCCTGAGGTCAGCACCAGCTCGGCATCGGCCTTGGGGCTCACGCAGATCCAGTCCAGGCCGGGAGGCGCGGGCTGCGTGCCATTGGTTTCCACCGCGACCTCGAAGCCGCGCTCATGCAGGACCTCGATCAGCGCCTCGTCCAGCTGCAGCAGCGGCTCGCCGCCGGTGCACACCACATAGGGCTTGCCGGGCAAGGCCTGACCCTGGTCGGGCTCAGGCCGGGGCCACTTGGACGCGATCATGTCGGCCAGCTGCTCGGCGGTCGCGAACTTGCCGCCGCCCTCGCCGTCGGTGCCGACGAAGTCGGTGTCGCAAAACGTGCAGACCGCGGTCGCGCGGTCCTGTTCGCGGCCGCTCCACAGATTGCAGCCCGAGAAGCGGCAGAACACCGCCGCCCGACCCGCCTGCGCGCCCTCGCCCTGCAGCGTGAAAAAGAGTTCCTTGACCGAATACATGGGGCGCTCCGTCAGACCGGGATCAGTTCCTGCGCGTCCGCACGGCTCACGATGGCGCCGCAGCCGCGCGTCTCGTACAGGTCCACGCGGTCGATCTGCGGCAGCACCGCCCCGCCCTCGCGCAGCACCCAAGCCGCCAGGCTGGCTGCATCGCCGTCGGGCAGACCGGCCAGCTCGTGCAGCGGGTGGTGGTCCAGGCGCTTGAACAGCGGGTTGAACAGCGTTTTCACGTCACCGAAGTCCACGGTCCAGCCCATCACCGCGTCCAGCGGCGCGGCCAGGTGCAGTCGCAGCGTGAAGGTGTGGCCATGGATGCCGCCCAGCGGGTGGCCTGCGGGTGCGTGGTTCAGGCGCACCGCGCTGTCCAGAGTCATCTCCTTCCAGATGCGGTAGTTCGCGCCGTCGAAATTGGCGCCGCTGGAGCCGGTCTCGTAGACCGTGACCCAGCTCAGCTCGGGCAGCACCGGCTTGAGCCGCTGCCACAGCCAGGCCGAGATCACCTCGCTGGTGGGGTTCTCCAGGCCGGGAATCTGGTTCAGGCACTGGTAGTTCAGCAGCATGTGCAGCGGCGCCCAGACCTCGTCCAGGTGGTCGTAGTCGATGGCCAGCGCGCGTTCGCCCAGGTCGGCGTTGGCATGCAGGATGACCTCGAAGCCATGGCCGTGCATGCGGCCGCACTTGTGGCCCAGCGGCACATGGGGCAACTGGTGCGCGGCCTGGAAGCGGTAGCGCCGCCACACATGGGCCTGGCCGGCGGCATCCAGGTCCACGCCGCTGTGCGTGGTGCTCTGCACGCCCACCTGGCGTATGCCCGGCACCTGGGTGGCCAGCTGGGCGCGCACCCAGCGCGCCAGGTTCTCGTCGGTCGGGTCGGGCAGGTGGTCATTCAGCAGCTGGTGGTCCAGCGGCGCGACCGCGGACGTCATCAGCTGGCGCAGCGCGTCGACCTCGCCGCCCGCAAAGCCGCCGACGCTTGCCGCCCAGTCGGGGCGCAGATCGGCGCGCACGGTCGCGAAATAGCTGTGGCCATGCAGGCCGTGGCTGCGATGCGTGGCGGGCAGGGCGGGGATGCGGCAGGCCGACTCGAAGCCGGCCGAACCACAGTGCAAGACGGAAACTGACATGCCTCAATTGTCGCGCCGTGCTTGACTTCAAGCAGGCTTGAGCTTTTAGGCTGTCGCCCATGAGCCTGTCCGTCCCTGTTGCCGCGCCCGTGTCGGCGCCCGAATCCCTGTTCGCCCCCGGCCGTCGTGCCGCCTGTCTGGGCGCTGTTGCGCTGATCTCCATGCTGGCCTTCGAGTCCATCGCGGTCGCCACGGCAATGCCGGCTGTCGCGCAGGCGCTGGACGGGCTGTCGCTGTACGCGCTGGCCTTTGGCGCCACGCTGGCCAGCTCGGTGCTGGGCATGACCGCGGCCGGCCAGCTGTGCGACAGCCGCGGCCCCTGGCAGGCGGCGCTGGCAGGGCTGACGGTGTTTCTCGCCGGCCTGCTGCTGGCCGGCCTGGCCACCGCGATGCCCGGCCTGGTGCTGGGTCGCGCGCTGCAGGGCCTGGGCAGCGGCGTGCTGGGGGTCACGCTCTACGTGGGCGTGGGCCGGGTCGTGCCGGCCGCGCTGCATCCGCGCCTGTTCGCGCTGTTTGCCGGCGCCTGGGTGGTGCCGGGTCTGGTGGGGCCGGCGCTGGCCTCGCTGCTGGTGCAGACCTTGGGCTGGCGCTCAGTCTTTCTGGCCGTGGCCGCGGTCGTGCCCTTCGCGGCGGCGCTGATGCTGCCCGCGCTGCGCCGCGTGGGCGGTGGCACCGGCGCCCCGCTGCGCTGGCGGCCGCTGGGCTGGGCGCTGCTGGCGGCCCTGGGCGCGCTGGCGCTGCATGGCGCCAGCCAGGCGCCGGGCCTGCAGGCCTCGCCCTGGTTTGCCGGTGGCCTGGTGGCGGTGCTGCTGGCCGCACAGCGCCTGCTGCCGGCGGGCACGCTGAGAGCGGCGCCGGGCCTGCCCAGCGTGATCGCACTGCGCGGCCTGATCGCGGCTACCTTTGCCAGCGCCGAGGCCTTTCTGCCGCTGCTGCTGACCCAGCATTTCGACTGGAGCCTCACGCAGGCCGGCTTCGCGCTCAGCGCCGGCGCGGTGACCTGGAGCGTGGGCAGCGCGCTGCAGGCGCGCGTGCTGGGCGCCACCGCGCGGCGGCGCCTGCTGCCGGCCGGCTTCTCGTTGGCCGCGCTGGGGCTGCTGGTGGTGATCGCGCCCTTGCGCCTGGCCCTGCCCTCGGGCCTGGTGCTGCTGGGCTGGTCGCTGGTGGGGCTGGGCATAGGCCTGTCCTTCCCCATGCTGTCGGTGTTGCTGCTCAAGCTCTCGGCGCCCGAGCAGCAGGGGGCCAACACCTCGGCGCTGCAGCTCAGCGATGCGCTCACCAGCAGCGCCGCACTGGCGTTGGCCGGCCTGCTGTTCGACCCGGTCTCGCGCGAGGTGCTGCCGGTGCTGCTGCTGGCGCTGGGCCTGGCCGTGCTGGCCGCCGTCGCCAGCCCGCGGGCCTTGCGGCCCCAGCCTTGAGCCCGATACGGCAGTCCAAATTGCAAGCATTGTTAACTTCGTGACTCACTGCACAGTTGGCGCCTGACGTGCCAGGTCTTGCACGGTCGCGCTGCTAGATTGCCTGGCGCCGCGAACGCCGTCATCGGTGGTGTCCGCGGCCACAGATACGAACAGGGGCAGGCGGAGTGCAATGAAGAACGACAACCCGGATGAGATACAGGGACTGCGGCGCCGGCTGGTGCTGGCGGGCCTGGGGGCTGGCTTGACGGGCGCACTCGCCGGCTGCGGTGGTGGCGGGGGCGGCGATGCCGTGCCGAGCCCCACCACGCCCGGCAATGCGCCGGTCAATGGCCCCGCGCCGGCACCCAATCCGCCAGCTCCCGTGGCCAAGAGTGCCAAGCGCGGCATCGCCTACGACCTGGCCTCCACGGCGGACCTGGCGGCGCTCTCCCCGGGCCTGAGCTGGTGGTACAACTGGAGCGCCAAGCGCAATACCGCAGCGCCTGCGGACGCCGGCTCCCGCTACGGCATGGATTTCGTGCCCATGCTGTGGAACGACAACTTCGACGATGCGGCGATCGAGGTCCTCCTCAAGGCCGACAGCAGCGTGCGCCACCTGCTGGTGGTCAACGAACCCAACCTCACCGACCAGGCTCATCTGAGCCCGCAGCAGGCGGCCCAGCTGTGGCCGCGCTTCGAGGCGCTGGCGGCCCGGACCGGCGTGAAGATCGTCGGCCCGGCCATCACCTGGGGCACGCTGCCGGGCTATGCGGACCCGGTGGTGTGGATGGATGCCTTCATCGCTGCCTACCAGGCCGATCACGGCGGCCGTTCACCGCAGATCGATGCGCTGGCCTTCCACTGGTACGACTACGGGCTGAACGACCAGCTCGACCGCCTGCTGAAGTACGGCAAGCCCTTCTGGGTCACCGAGTTCGCAAACTGGCACAACGGCGACGGCTCGGCGCAGATCGACAGCGAGGACAAGCAGATCGCCCAGATGACCGAGATGGTCAAGGTCTGCGAGTCGCGTGCCGACGTGCTGCGCTATGCGTGGTTCACCGGGCGCTGGACCAATGACGTGCATCACACCAGCCTGCTGGCTGCTGACGGCCAGCTCACCGCGCTGGGGCGGCACTACCTGAGCCTGCCGTTCTGACGCGGCCGGCTGGTCGACCTCAGGCCGAGGCGGCCGGCGGCTGGGAGAGCCGGCGGGCGCGGCGGGCTCCGCCCTGGCGCAGCGGCAGCAGGGACTCGACCCGCTTCAGCAGTTCGCGATCGTTCCAGGGCTTCTTGAAGATGCCGTAGACGCCTTCGATCTGGCCCACACGGCCGTGCAGCTCGTCGTGGCCGGTGATCGCGATGATGGGCAGGTCTTCGGTGGCCAGCGCGCCGCGCACGTCGGCGATCAGCTCGAAGCCATCCTTGTTGGGCATTTCCAGGTCGGTGATCAGCACCGCCACCTCGGGCCGGGCCTCCAGCTGGGCCAGGGCCTCGTTGCCGTCGTTGACCTGCAGCACGGTGAGGCCCGCCCCTTCCAGCAGCCGGCGCAGCTTGGTGCGCACCACGGCGGAGTCGTCCGCCACCAGCACCACCGGGGGGGCCGGCGGCTCGGCCACGGGCGGCGGGGCCAGCGGCGTGGGCGTGGGCGCGGTCACGAAAGGGCTGGCCATGCTGGGGCCGGGCACGCCGGGCAGCGGCGGCAGGCCGGGGATTTCGCCGGGTGCAGGCGGGGGCGTGTACTCACGCGGCGGGCGGCCGTAGTCGTCGCGCTTGAACGCGGCGATCAGCACGATGATCGCCAGCGGTATCGCGATCAGCACCGGCATCAGGTAGGCGCCCAGCAGCTCCTGCAACTCTTGAACCATCTCCAGCCTCTTGTGTGAGTCGATCAGCCTACCATCGCGGCGCTGCTCATGGCCCCCGAGATCGCCCGGCGGGCCCCCGGATGCAGTGCCGGCCGCAAGCCGGCAGAACTGCACAGGTCGCCGGGGCGGGCTGAAAGCGCCGCCCATTAGTATCCGGGCCATGCAATTTCTGATGCGAGGGCTGGCCGCCGGGCTGTTGCTGCTGGGGGTGGCCACCGCCCGGGCTGCGCCGTCGCCGGAGCCCGGTGCCGGTCCGCTGGAGGTGCAGTTCCGCAGCGTGCCCGTGCCGGAGAACAGCGTGCCCATGCTGTCCCAGGATGGTGCGGGCTTTCTGTGGATTGCCACCAGCAAGGGCCTGACGCGCTATGACGGCTACCGCCTGCGTCCCATCGAGCTGGCCGGCGAGACCAGCACGCAGCGCAACCTGGGCTGGGTGCGCGCGCTCGCGCCGGCGCGCGACGGCCGCATGTGGATAGGCACGGAATTCCTGGGCCTCAAGGTCTATGACCCCGCGCAGGATCGCGTCATCAGCCATGACGCCCTCGCCGGGAGTGAGGCGCTGCGCGCCCCCATACGCGCGCTGGCCGAGGCCGGAGATGGTGCGATCTGGGTCGGCACGCTGGGCCGCGGGCTGTGGCGCTACCAGCCGGCCGCGCAGCGCTTCGAGAGCCGGCCGCTGCAGGTGCAGGGCGAGGCCGAGCAGCGCGTGCTGGCGCTGCTGCCGGCTCGCGATGGCGCGCTGTGGGTGGGGCACTGGCGCGGCCTGGCCCGCTGCAGCGCCCAGGCCTGCGAGACGCTGGCGCTGCCGGCCGGCAGCGAGCTGGCCGCCGTGCTGGCCTTGACCCAGGCCCGCGACGGCCGGATCTGGGTGGGTACGCAGGGCGGGCAGCTGGGCGTGGTGGAGCAGGGCCGGCTGCGTTGGGTGCAGGACCTGCAGACGCCCGTGCAGGCGCTGGCCGAGGCGGCCGATGGCCGGCTGTGGGTGGGCACCAAGCGTGGCCTGCTGTGGGTGGATGCGGCCACCGGTGCCATCGAGCAGCGCCTGCGCCACGATCCGCGGCGCCTCACCGGCCTGGCCGGCAACGACATCAGCGCGCTGCTGCGCGACCGCAGCGGCGCGATGTGGGTCAGCGGCTACGGCCTGGGCGTGCAGCGCCATCTGTTCCACCGCGCGCTGGCGGTGCGCGGCCCCGACGTGGACCCGAGCAGCCCGCTGGCGGACGCCGATGTGCGCGCGCTACTGACGCTGGACAACGGCGAGGTGCTGGCGCCCACGCAGGCGGGCGACGTGGTGAGGCTGGATGGCCGGCCCGGCCAGCAGCTCGCGACGCTGGGCCGCTGGGCGCGCGAGCGCCACAGCGTGGTCGAGCAGCTGGCTCAGGCGCTGGATGGCAGCGTCTGGCTGGCCGCAGCCGGCCGCCTGGAGCACCGCCGGCCCGATGGCCGGTTGCTGCGCGACTGGCCGCTGGACGGCGGGCGGGCGCAGCGCCTGCTGTTCGGCGTGGACGGCAGCCTGTGGCTGGGCATGCAGGAGGGTCTGTACCGCCTGCCCACGCCCGATGCGCCGCGGCTGGAGCGCGTGGGCCTGGCCGGCGGGCGGCCGCTGCATGGCGGCGTCTACGCGCTGACGCTGGAGCCGCGCAGCGGTGCGCTGTGGGTGGGCGGCCAGCAGGGGCTGTTTCGCTGGCGTGAGGGCGGGCTGGACCTCGTGCCCCAGGCACCGGGTGCCACGCTGGGCAGCCCGGTGGTGCTGGGCCTGCTGTGGGGGCGGGATGGCACGCTGTGGGTGGACACGCCGGTCAGCGGTCTGCACCACCTGATCGGCTGGGACGACCAGGGCCGTGCGCGCTTCGACCGTGTCGGCGAGCGTCTGGGCCTGGAGGGCGTGTATGGCGGCAACCTGCACGAGGACGCCCAGGGCCGCATCTGGAGCCAGCTCCATGTCTATGACCCGCATGCCCGGCGGGTGGACAGTTTCGGCAGCGCCGAGGGCGCGGCCTTCGGCAGCTACTGGTTCTTCGCCAGCACCCGGCTGCCCGACGGTGCGCTGCTGTTCGGCGGCAGCCGCGGCCTGCTGCGCGTGCGGCCCGAGGCCTATGTGCCGCAGGCCAGCAACCCGCCGCTGGTGCTCAGCAGCCTGCGCGTGAACGGCCAGCGCCTGCCGTCGCAGACCCTTGACGCCACCCGGGGCCTGGAGCTGCCGGCCGGCGCGCGCAGCCTCAGCGTGGAATTCGCCGCGCTGGACTATGCCGACCCGCAGCGCCTGCGCTACCAGTACCGCCTGCTGGGCCTGGACAGCGACTGGACCACGGTGGACGCCGGCGCGCGCAACCCCAGCTTCGGTCCGCTGCGCCCCGGTCACTACCAGCTGCAGGTGCGGGCCTCGGCCCATCCGGCGCTGTGGGGTGAGCGTCAGCTGTCCCTGCCCATCCAACTGCTGCCCGCCTGGTGGGAGACGCTGTGGGCGCGCCTGGCCGCGGGGCTGCTGGGGCTGCTGGCCATCTGGGGCTGGGTGAACTGGCGCACGCGCTGGTTGCGTCAGCGTGAGGCCGCGCTGCAGCGGCTGGTGGACGAGCGCACCGCCGAGCTGCGCGAGCTCAGCCTCACCGATGCGCTGACCGGGCTGCGCAACCGCCGCTACCTGGAGCTGCGTCTGGAGGACGACCTGCGCCTGTGTCTGCGTCGCTTCGAGACCCAGGACGGCAGCCCGCCCGGCCCCGACAGCGACCTGCTGCTGATGCTGCTGGACCTGGACCACTTCAAGCGGGTGAACGATGTGCACGGCCATGCGGCCGGGGATGCGGTGCTGGTGCAGCTGGCCCAGCGCCTGCGCGGCGTGTTCCGCGAGACCGATTCGCTGGTGCGCTGGGGCGGCGAGGAGCTGCTGGTGCTGGTGCGCGAGACCGAGCGCGCCGATGCGGCCGAGCTGGCCCGGCGCGTCTGCGCCGCGGTGCACGACCAGCCCTTCGAGATCGCGCCCGGCGAGACCGTGTGCGTGAGCGTGTCGCTGGGCTTTGCCGCCTTCCCGCTGGACCCGGCCCACCCGCGGCTGTGGGACTGGCGCGCCAGCCTGTCGCTGGCGGACTCGGCGCTCTACGCGGCCAAGGCCCAGGGCCGCAACGGCTTCGTGGGCGCGGTGCAGGCCCACGGCCTGTCGCCGCGCGAGGCGCCGGCCGACCTGAGTGCCTGGTGCCGCGAGAGCCGGCTGACGGTGAGGCGCAGCGCGGACCTGTTCAGCACGGCCTGAGCTCAGCCCGCCTGCGTGCGGAACACCGCTACGGTCTGCTGCAGCGCGGCCGCCTGGCGCTTGAGGCTCTCGGCGGCGGCGGCGCTCTCCTCCACCAGCGCGGCGTTCTGCTGCGTGACGCCGTCCATCTGGCGTATGGCCTCGCCGATCTCGCCGACGCTCAGGTTCTGCTGGCGCGACAGCTCGCTGACCTCCTGGATCAGCTGATCCACGCGCGCGACCGAGGCCACCAGCTGCTGGATGGCGGCTGCCGAGGTCTCGCTCTGCCGGCTGCCCAGTGCGATGCGCTCCACGCTGGCGCCTATCAGGGAGCGGATCTCCTGGGCGGCCGTGCCGGAGCGCTGGGCCAGCGCGCGCACCTCGCTGGCGACCACCGCGAAGCCGCGGCCCTGCTCGCCGGCGCGCGCAGCCTCCACAGCCGCATTCAGCGCCAGGATGTTGGTCTGGAACGCGATGCTGTCTATGGTGCCGATGATCTCGGCGATGCGCTGGGAGCTGGCCTGGATCTGCTGCATGGTGCCGGCCAGCTCCGCGACCGCGCCACCGCCCTGCTGGGCCTGGCCGCGGGCATCCGACGCCAGCTCGCTGGCCAGGCGCGCGTTGTCCGCCCCCTGCGCGATGGTCTGGCGCAGCAGGTCCATGGACGCGGCGGTCTGCTGCAGCGCGCTGGCCTGGGTTTCGGTGCGGGCCGACAGATCGGCATTGCCGTGCGCGATCTCGCTGCTGGCGGTGGCCACCTGGTCGGCATTGCCGCGCACCGTCTGCACCACGCGGCCCAGCTGGATCGCCATGTCCTGCAGCGCCAGCGTCACGCGCGCGCCCTCGTCGCGCGAGCGCTCGTCCACCGCGGCGCTGCGTATCACCAGGTCGCCCTCGGCCACGGTGCGGGCCAGCGCCAGCGCCCGGTGCATGGAGGCTGCGGTCTGCTGGGCCACGGTCCACAGCAGCGCCACGCCGCCCAGCGCCAGCAGCACGATGGCGCTGAGGCCCCAGGCCATGGTGTGGCGGTCCGCGCGCAGCAGGCCGTCGATGTCCTGCTGCAGCGCCTGCGTGGCCGCCGCGCCCAGCGCGTATTGCGCGTCGACCGCGCCGGTCAGCGTGGCCCACCAGGCGGCGGGCGCGATCGCATCGGTCTGGGCCAGCAGCGCGCGCACCGCGGCCAGCTGCTCCTGGGCGCGCCGGTCCAGCTCGGCCAGCGGGCCGCTGCGGGTCAGCGCCGGGTCCACCTGCGCGAACGCCCGGCGCGCCAGCTCGTAGCTGCTGCTGGTGCGCTCCAGCAGCACGCTCAGGCGTTGCCGGTCCACCGGCTGCAGCTCACCCTTGGCCAGCAGGCCCATGCCGGCGCCGCGCAGTCGGCCCAGCAGCTCGGCCGACAGCGGCAGGTGGTTGAGCGCGGCGTCCTGCAGGAAATAGCCGTCCGCCAGCGGGTGCAGCACCAGCTGGGATTCGATGCTGAGCTGGTAGACCCAGCCCAGCAGTGCGTCGACCAGCGCTGTGTGCTGCTTGAAGCTCTCGGGGGCGGGCAGGCTGGCGGACTGCACCGCGCCAACCAGTTGCCCCATGTCGCGCCAGTAGTCGCGCAGGCCCTGGCGCAGGCGGTCCGAGGGCAGCTCGGGCAGTTGAGCATCCAGCGGTTTCTGCAGCGCCTGCAGCTCGGTCCAGACCGCGGCACGCTTGGCCTGGGCTGCCGCGTCGCCGTTCAGGGCGCTGTTGGCCAGGCCGCGGTGCTGGGCCGTCAGGCGGGCCAGTTGCAGCACCTGGTCCGCCAGCGGCGTGGCCTGCGCTTCTGCCACCAGCTGCTCATGGGCCTGCCAGGCCTTGGCCATGAACAGGCCGGTGGGAATCAGCGCCAGCACCGCGGCCACGCCGCCTATGCACGCCAGCTTGGTGCGAATGCTCTGACGCTCCAGCCATGTCTTCATGCGTACTCCCTAGCGCGCCGGTGACCTGCCAGCGTCGAAGGGTCAGGTTAGCAGTCCATGGTCGCCGCCGGGTTGATGCGCGTCAGCGCTGGCCCTTCTTCGTGGGACCAGCCTGCCTTGACGACATCGCGGTGCAGCGGATCCGCCACGGCCGGTGCAGCCGCGTAGCTGCCCGGGCGTCGGGCCGCCGGCCGGCCGCGCTTCCTAGAATTCCGACATGGAACGTCGCCGCATCGAATTGCTCGCCCCCGCCCGGGATGCCGACATCGGCATCGAAGCCCTTCGCCACGGCGCCGATGCGGTCTACATCGGCGGACCCGGCTTTGGTGCGCGCGACAAGGCCGGCAACCCGGTGGCCGACATCGCCCGCCTGGTGGCTGAAGCCCACCGCTGGCATGCGCGCATCTTCGTGACGCTCAACACCATACTGCGCGACGACGAGCTGGAGGGGGCCCGCGCGCTCGCCTGGCAGCTGTTCGATGCCGGCGTGGATGCGCTGATCGTGCAGGACATGGGTCTGCTGGAGCTGGACCTGCCGCCGCTGCAACTGCATGCCAGCACCCAGACCGACATCCGCACGCCCGAGAAGGCGCGCTTTCTGCAGGACGTGGGCTTCTCGCAGATGGTGCTGGCCCGCGAGCTGGACCTGGGCCAGATCCGCGCGATCAAGGCCCAGGTGCAGCGCGCGCACCTGGAGTTCTTCGTGCACGGCGCGCTGTGCGTGGCCTACAGCGGCCAGTGCTACATCAGCCATGCGATGACCGGCCGCAGCGCCAACCGCGGCTCCTGCAGCCAGGAATGCCGCCAGCCCTTCACCGTGACGGACGGCGCCGGCCGCATCGTGGCGCATGACAAGCATGTGCTCAGCCTCAAGGACAACGACCAGAGCGCCAACCTGGAGGCGCTGATCGACGCCGGCATACGCAGCTTCAAGATCGAGGGCCGCTACAAGGACATGGCCACGGTCAAGAACGTCACCGCCCACTACCGCACGCTGCTGGACACGCTGTTCGAGCGCCGCCCCGAGCTGGCGGCCAGCAGCGACGGCCGCTGCCGCTACAGCTTCACGCCCGAGCCCGAGCAAGCCTTCAACCGCGGTGGCACCGACTACTTCGTGAACGGCCGCAAGATCGACATCGGCGCCTTCGACAGCCCCAAGCATGCCGGCATGCCGCTGGGCGAGGTGTGCCGGGTGGGCCCCGAGGACTTCGACCTCGACACCGGCGACGCCACGCGGGTGGTCAACAACGGTGATGCGCTGACCTGGTGGGACCGCCAGGGCGAGCTGCAGGGCGTGCCGGTCAATGTGGCCGAGCCGCTCGATGCGCCGGGGGGCCAGCAGGTCGGCACGCGCTGGCGCATCACGCCCAACCTGTCCAAGGGCCAGGCGTTCAGCGACCTCAAGGACCTTCTCCCCGGCACCGCCATCAGCCGCAACCGCGACATGGCCTGGGAGCGCCTGCTGGCCAGGCCCAGCAGCGAGCGTCGCATCGCGGTGGACCTGACGCTGGCCCAGGTGGCCGACGGCTTCGAGCTGACGCTGAAGGACGAGCGCGGCATCAAGGCTGCGGTGCAGCTGGCGCACGCGCACGAACCGGCGCGCGACGCCCGCCAGGCCGAGGCGCAGATGAAGGAGGCGCTGAGCCGTCTGGGCGACACCGCGTTCGAGGCCCGCCGCGTGCGCCTGGCGATGCGCGGCCAGCCGCTGTTCCTGCCGCTGGCCCGGCTCAATGCACTGCGCCGCGACGGCCTGGCCGCGCTGGAGGCCGCGCGTGCCGCCGCCTTCGAGCGCCTGCCGCGCCACGCGCCGGTGGCGCCGCCCGTGCCCTACCCCGAAGACACGCTGAGCTATCTGGCCAATGTCTACAACGACAAGGCCGCGCAGTTCTACGCCCGCCATGGCGTCAAGCTCATCGCTGCGGCGTATGAGAGCCACGAAGAGCTGGGTGAGGTGTCGCTGATGATCACCAAGCATTGCGTGCGCTGGTCCTTGAGCCTGTGCCCCAAGCAGGCCAAGGGCGTGACCGGCGTGCAGGGCACGGTGCGCGCCGAGCCGCTGACGCTGCAGCATGGCGACGACTGCTTCACGCTGCGCTTCGACTGCAAGCCCTGCGAGATGCATGTGGTGGGCGCGATGCAGAAGCATGTGCTCAAGCAGCTGAAGGCCGAGCTCAAGGCGGAGCCGGTGCGGTTCTACCGCAGCCGTCCGGTGTCGGCGGGCGGCGCATTGCATGGGGCCCGGTCCGGCGACTGAGCGCTCGCGAGATCGGCTCTGGCTAACATGTCCGTCCGGGGAGGACAAGCATGAGAGCACAGGGCATCTTGCGCACCTGGCACGACGATCGCGGTTTCGGCTTCATAGCGCCAACGCAGGGTGGTGCCGAGCTGTTCGTCCACATCAGTGCCTTTCCGCGCGATGGCTCGCGGCCTTTGCAGGGTGAGACCCTCAGCTATGAGCTGGCCCGTGGCGCCGATGGGCGGGTCCAGGCTACCAAGGTGACGCGGCTGGCCGTGGGCGTCTCGGCGCAGCCACCACAGCGCCGGTGCGCAGCCCGGGCCGGCGGTGTGTATGTGCCGAGGTTGCTAGGCGGTCTGCTGGTTCTGGTGCTGCTGCTGGTGTTGGGCCAGTGGGCCTGGCAACACTACCGGCGGGCCAGCCACCGGATGGATCTCGAGCGCTTGCCTCCGACCATCTCACCCGCCCTGCCCGACGCAACACCGGGCGCGTCGCCCTACCGCTGTGATGGCCGCACGCACTGCTCCCAGATGACCTCGTGCGCCGAGGCCACCTGGTTCATCAATCACTGCCCCGGAACGCAGATGGACGGCGACCATGACGGCGTGCCCTGTGAGCAGCAATGGTGCACGGGTGGCTGAACATTCAGCGCGTGTTCAACCCAGCAACTGATACGGCCCGCCCCGCTCCAGCGCCCGCTGGTAGGCTGGCCGCGCATGGATGCGGGCGAGGAAGTCCTTGATCTTGGGGTAGCCGTCCGTCGCGCCGCCGCGGGCCGCGGCGGCTTCCAGCGGGAAGCTCATCTGCACGTCGGCGGCCGAGAACTCGGCGCCGGCGAACCAGGGGCGGGCGCTCAGCTCTCTCTCCAGGAACTTGAGCTGCGCGTCGATGTTGGGCTGCACGAAGCCGCCCAGCACCTTGTTGGCAATGCCCTTGGCAATGGGCTTCACGAAGAAGGGCATGGGCGCGCGCTTGATGCGGTTGAACACCAGCTTCATCAGCAGCGGCGGCATCGCCGAGCCTTCGGCGAAGTGCAGGTAGTAGCGGTAGTTCAGCAGGTCCTGCTCCCCCGCGGGCTTGAGCCGGCCCTGGCCGTGGCGCTCCACCAGGTACTCGATGATGGCGCCGCTCTCGGCCACCGTGAGGCCCTGGTCGGTGATCACCGGGCTCTTGCCCAGCGGGTGCACCGCGCGCAGTTCGGGCGGCGCCAGCGAGGTGGTCGCATCGCGCTGGTAGTGCTTGATCTCGTAGGGCAGGCCCAGCTCTTCGAGCAGCCACAGCACGCGCTGCGAGCGGGAGTTGTTCAGGTGGTGGACGGTGATCATGGCGCCGCAGTGTAGGCAGGAGCGCCGGGCGCGGGGCGACCGAAGCGCATCAGCCGGCCGCGGTAGCCGCCGCCGTCCAGCAGCGTCTCCTCACAGCCAAAGCCCAGCGCCGCCAGCGCGCGGGTGAAGGCCGGGCGATTGCCGCGGTTGGGGTCCACGATCCAGACCTCGCAGGCCGGCAGCGCATGGCGCTGGATGAAGGCCGCCAGCGCGCCGCCGTCGTCGCGTTCGTACAGCACGTCGCTGCCGATGATGAGGTCGAAACGCCCCTGCACCCGCGGCGCGCCCTCCGGCGCGTCGGCAGCGTCCTCGCTCCAGTTGCCATTGCAGTAGCGCATGGGCGACAGCTCGTTGAGCTTCAGGTTCTCCAGCAGGAAGGCGCCGGCCAGCGGGTGGATGTCGCTGGCCGTGACCAGCGAGCCGCGCCGGTGGCACACCAGGCTGGCCAGCGCCAGGCCGCAGCCGATCTCCAGGATGCTCTCGCCCGCCAGCATGGGCCTCATCGCCATCGCGGCGGCCAGTTGCAGGCCCGAGGGCCAGACCTGGCCGAACAGCGGCCACTGCGCCGATGAGATGCCCAGCGCCTCGGCGGCGCCGGCCGGGTCGGCGTATTGCTGGTGGTCCCGCAGGGAGCGTATCTGCAGGTCCGCCGCGCCCTCGATCGGGAGGGTCTGGACCTTGACTTCATAGCCGGGCATGGGCGCTCCGTGGTGCTGCGTAGGGCCGCGATGCAGCACGGGGGCCGTGGCGGCCGGGTGTCGGCACGCGGCGGCAGGCCTGCGGGGCAAGGACGGTGGCCGCAAAGGCGGCCGTCGGCCAGTGTAGGGGCCGACCCTCAAGCCCCCGCCCGAGCGCCGGGAGGCGGCGCGCCCGCATGATGCGGGCTCCGCCCGCTCCGGGCCGCCTACCCGTTCACACCATGTCCCAGTCCGACAACTCGTCCGTCACGGCCGTCGCCGTGGTCGCCTCCATCACCGCCCATGAGGGCCAGCTCGATACGCTGCTGGCCGCGCTGCGCGAGGCCGTGCCCGCGGTGCGCGAGGAACCGGGCTGCGAAGCCTATGTGCTGCACCAGGACCCGGCCCGGCCGGAGCGCCTGGTGATGATCGAGCGCTGGAGCAGCGCGCAAGACCTGGAGCGCCACGCCCAGGCCCCGGCCTTCGTGAAGCTGGCCGCCCAGCTGCGCGGTCGCGCGACGCTGGACATCGTCAAGCTCACGCCGCTGATCTGAGCGAGCCTTCGCCGGCTTCGGGCGCCTCGGGTGCCTCGGCCTGAGGCGCCAGCAGGCGGCCGAACACCAGCTTCACCGCCAGCAGGCCCACGCCGGCCGCCACCACCAGCAGCGCATGCAGGCCCCAGAAACGGGCGCCGGGCATCTCGCTCAGGAAGCCGGCCAGCCAGCCGACGAAGCTGTTGCCGAAGAACAGGTGCAGGTAGTAGATGCCAATCATCACGCCCTGCAGGCCGCGCGGTGCGGCGCGCGAATACAGCGCCAGGCCCACCGGCAGGATGTTGGCGAATCCCAGGTTGTTCACCAGCGTGTAGACCAGCGTCCAGGCCAGGCTGGCCTTGCCCGCGCCGCCGTCCGCGGCGGCGGCCGGGATCATCAGCAGCGCCGGCGCAGCCGCGGCGATGAAGCAGCCCAGCGCCATCTTGCCGATCTCATCGGGCTCGCGGCGCCGCGTGGCCCACCAGCGCCAGAACGCCAGCGAGGCCAGCATGGTGCCGGTGCTCAGCAGCGCATCGATGGCCTGCAGCCAGGTGACCGGCACTTCCCAGCCGAACAGCAGCAGGTCCAGGTGCTTTTCGGCCCACAGCGGGTAGGCGTTCTGGAACTGCTGGTTGCCCACGATGGACAGCATCAGCAGCGGCAGTATGGCCACCAGCAGCCCCACCTGCAGCCAGGCGCGGCGACCCAGCGGCGGGCGCGCCTCGGTGCTGGCGGCGGCGCGGCGCGGCGCCTCGGGCGGCAGCCAGCGCCGGCCCGCCAGGTAGACGAACAGGCCGATCACCATGCCCACGCCGGCCGCACCGAAGCCCCAGTGCCAGGCCACCTTCTCGCCCAGCGTGCCGCAGACGATGGGCGCGGCGATCACCGCGATCTGCACCGCCAGCATGAAGATCTGGAAGGCGCTGGCGCGGCGCTTGTCCTTGGGGTCGTAGAGGTCGCCGACCTGGGCCGCGATATTGCCCTTGAAGCAGCCCACGCCTATCAGCAGGCAGGCCAGCGCCGGCAGCAGCGCGGTCTCGAAGGCCATCAGGAAGTGACCGAAGGCCATCAGGCTGGCGCCCAGCACCACGGTGCGGGTGCGGCCCAGCACGCGGTCGGCCAGCAGGCCGCCGAAGATGGGCGTCAGGTAGACCAGGCCCGCGTAGAGGCCGAACACGATGGACGCCAGCTGCTGTGGCGAGCGCGCGCCGGTGACGTTCTCTATCGCAGCGCGCAGCGCGTCCATGCCCATCACCGGGCCTATGTTCTGCGGCAGGAACAGGTAGTTGCTGAGGTAGAGCACCAGCAGCGTCTGCATGCCGTAGTAGCTGAAGCGCTCCCACAGCTCGCAGGCGGCCAGCCAGCCCAGGCCGGCGGGGTGGCCCAGGAAGGCGCGGTCATGGCGGGCGCGCAGGTCGGCGCCCGGATCAAGGGTGGCGGAGGTCAAGACGGGATCCCGGTCATTCGCGAAAAGCCGCGACTGTCCGCGATGGCGGCAGTGCTGGCAAGGCGGGCCGGCCCCGGGGCCAGGCCTTGCGCCGCGTTCTCATGGGGCGGGCCGGACAATGCTTTGCATGACTTCACCTTCGCGCATCCTCGTGACCGGCGGCAGCGGCTACATCGCCGGCGTGCTGATCCGCCAGCTGCTGGACGCCGGCTGGCAGGTCCACACCACGCTGCGCGACCCGAGCCGCGAGCCGGCGTTGCGCCGGCAGCTCGGTGCGGCCACCGGTGACACGGCCGATCAACTGCGCTGCTTCCGGGCCGAATTGCTGGCCGATGCCGGCTGGGCTGAGGCCGCGGCCGGCTGCAGCCATGTGGCCCACCTGGCCTCACCGCTGCCGGTGGGCGTGCCGCGTGACGCGAACGAGCTCATCGTGCCGGCGCGCGATGGCGCGCTGCGGGTGCTGCGCGCCGCCCGCGATGCTGGCGTGCAGCGCTTCGTGATGACCTCGTCGGTCGCAGCCATCGCCTATGGCCATGGCCCCGGCGAGCACCAGCTGACCGAAGCCGACTGGACCCAGCTCGCCGCCCCAGGCGTGCCGCCCTATGTGCAGTCCAAAACCCTGGCCGAGCGCGCCGCGCGCGACTGGGTGGCGCGCGAGGGTGGCGGCCTGGAGTTCTGCACCGTGAACCCCTCGGTGGTGCTGGGGCCGGTGGCCAGCGCCGACCATTCGGCCAGCGTCGTCATCGTGCAAAGCCTGCTGCAGGGGCGCATCCCGGCGCTGCCGCGCGTGGGCTTCGGCGTGGTGGACGTGCGCGACGTGGCGGAGCTGCACAGGCGCGCGCTGACCGCGCCCGGCCTGGCCGGCGAGCGCTTCATCGCCTGCGGCGGCTTCTGGTGGTTGCGCGAGATCGCTGCCGTGCTGCGCGCCGAGCTGGGCGAGCAGGCCCGCAAGGTACCTACGCGCGAGCTGCCCGACTGGAGCGTGCGCCTGCTGGCCCTCGTCAGCCCCACGGTGCGCGCCGCCGCGGCCGAACTGGGCGTGGTGCGCCACCAGCGCAGCGACCACGCCCGCGAGCGCCTGGGCTGGGTGCCGCGGCCACCGCGCGAGGCCATCGTGCAGACGGCGCGCGACCTGATCGCGCTGGGGTTGGTCTGAAGCGGCGCCGCCGCTCAGGCGCGCCGGGGCGAAATGGCGGTCTCGCGCATGATGGCTTCCGGGCTTCGGTAGCGTTCCGCCATTGCGCGCTCCTCGGGTGTGCTCAGCTGGGCCTGCATATAGGCGCCCAGCGCGCGTGCATGACCGACGATGAAGGAGCCGAAGTCCACCCGGGCGCGCTCATAGGCCTGCAGTGCACCCGCCGGGTCGCCCGGCTGCTGTTGCAGCGCGGTGAGCAGCGCCTGCGCATCGCCGGCCGCCTTGGTGACCCCCATGCCGCAATGAGGCCTAGCCACGAAGGCCGAGTCTCCCAGCAAGGCCACGCGACCGAAGGCAATGCGTGAACTCTCCAGGTCGAAGATGGGTTGGAAGAACAGGTTCTCGGTCTTCTCAACCACCTCGGCGAACTGTGGCGCCAGCACGCGCCGGGCCGCGGTGCGGGCTTCGGTGATCACCTCAGGCCGGATCAGCGGCGGCGGAATGCCGTCCATCCACACCTTGCCGTTGACGTCGGTGACCATCGCGCGGAAGGTGCCGTGCTCGTCCGCGGGGCGGTACCAGACGAAGTTGAAGCGGCGCTTGCCGGGCGTCATCTGGTTCCCCGTGCCCGCCACCGGGTAGGCAATCATCTGTTCCTGCGGGGGCAGGCCGAACGCGAAGTAAGGGAACAACTCCTCACGCGCCCGCTCGCTGAGTGCCGACTCCTCGACCAGGCCCCGCCAGGCGATGTAGCCCGCATAGACCGGGCGCACCTCGGGCAGCAACTGCTGGCGCACCGTGGAGCGCAGTCCGTCGGCTGCGATCAGCAGGTCGGCCCGGACCTCGTGGCCGCTGGAGAACTGCACCGTCACGCCATCGGCGTCCTGGCTGAAGTGTTCCAGCCCATGGCCGCTGTGATATCGCTCGGCCGGGAAGGCCGATTTGAGCAGGTGAAAAAGCCGCGACCAGGCCGTCAGCAGCTGCGGCTGCGGGCGGCGAGCGAGTACCGAGCCGTCGGTGGCCAGCGTCACGCGTTCGGCCACGGTGACGCCGACCTCATCGTCGGTGGAGATGCCTGCGCGCTGCAGCACCTCCATCAGTTCCGGGTGCGTCACGATGCCGGCGCCGCGGCCTTCGAGCTCATCGGCAGAGCGCTCGTAGACCTGCACATCCCACCCTTGGCGCAGCAGCAGATTGGCTGCAAACAGCCCGCCCAGCGAGCCCCCGACGATTACCAGCTTGCCTTGTTCACCCATGCTTGTCTCCAGAGATGCTTGTTCATGTGCTGCACGGCGCGATCGGTCCTAGGTGGACAGCGCCTCGGTGGCAGGAAAGTTCAGCTCGATGGTCACGCCCGAGGGGTCTTCGACGAAGACCTGGTGCAGCCCCAGATCCGGCACGGTGCGTTCCCGGCAGGCCAGGCCGGCGCGCTGCAGGCGCTGGCGCATGTCCTGGAGGTCGGTGGCCAGGAAGGCCAGGTGGTCGACCGCGGCGCTGCCGAACAGCGCGCTTTCGTCTTTGTCGCCGAGGTAGTCGACCAGGCCGCTGGGGTCGTCCCGGTCTATGCCGATCAGATGGACGACGCCGAAGTCGGCCTCGTCACCGCCGCGGTACAGCCACAGCCCGGGGAACTTGAAGGCCGGCCGGTAGCCCTCCTTGAAGCCCAGGACCTCCGTGTAGAAGCGTCGGGACGCCTCCAGCGAGGTCGTACGCACGGAAAAGTGAGCGAGCTTGCTGATCGGCATCTGCAGCCTCCTGTGTGCCTTCAAATTATCGTTAGATAAATACTAGGCGATGTCGGAGCTGCTGGCAAGCGCCATTCGGCGCGCGGGTCAGCGCTGGCGTGCGGCCTTGAGGACCGGCGGGGTGCCGGTCAGGAAGACGTCGACGCGCTGCTCGATGAGGCGGTCCAGATGGCGCGGCGTCGGGAAGTCATAGATCCACTTGCGCACGCCGATGTAGAAGACGCTGGCGTGCGTCGCCCATACCAGTTCGATCTCGTCCTCGAGTTCGCTCTCGTCCCGGGGCTCGGGGATGCCGTACTCGTGCCGCAGTTCGGCCGCGATGACGCGGAAATGGCGGTCACGCAGGCGGTTCAGGTACTTCTGGTTGATGCCGCCGCGACTCAGGCCCGCGTAGATGAAGATGCGCACCCATTCGCTGCGCAGGATGAAGCGGGCGTAGTCCTTCAGGTAGCGCAGCAGGCGCTCGCGCAGTGGCTGGGAGCGGTCGGCCAGCCACTCCTCCCATTCGGGGTTCCAGCGCCGCACGAACACCTCGTCGTAGACCCGGTCGATCAGGGCCTCCTTGGTCGGGAAGTAGCGGTAGAGCAGCGGCTGTGTGATGTTCAGCTCGCGCGCCAAGTCGCGGGTGCTGGCCTCGAAGCCGTGCCTGGCGAAGAAGGCGATCGCCGCCTGCAGGATCTGGTGTTCTCGGTCTTCCGGTGACAGGCGGCGGCGCGTGCCGCCCGCGTCCTTGGGGTCCTCGCTTGTGCGTTTCGTCACCATTCTCTCCACGGGTTTTCCTTGCCTATTTATCGATTGACAACTAAATTTTGATCACTCAAAGTTAGCAGGCGATAAACAGAATAGCGCCAAAGCCAGGCCACACCTGATGGAGACAAGCATGACGATCCGCTCCCCCTTCTCGCGTTTCGCGCCCCTCGCGATCACGGCGTTGCTGTCCTGCAGTGCCGCGCTGGCGCAGGACCCTCCCATCAAGATCGGCCTGCCCGTGCCGCTGACCGGTCCGTACGGCGCCGAGGCCGGCGACCAGGTCAGGAATGCCGAGCTCGCCGTGAAGGAGTTCAACGACGCCGGCGGCCTGAACGGCCGGCGCGCCGAGCTGCTGGTGCGCGACGACAAGCTCAACCCCGGCGAGGCGGCGACGCGTGCGCTGCAGCTGATTGAAAAGGACGGCGCCAACTTCATCGTCGGCGGCCTGTCGGCCGCGACGCAGCTGTCCATCAACAACGTGACCAAGCGACGCAAGGTCCTCTACATCTCGATCAGCCAGTCGGATGCGATCAACGAGGCCAAGGAGGCCAGCCCCTACACCTTCCACGAGGCGCTGAACCCGCGCATGACCAGCCAGGCGGTGGGGCGCTACGTGCTGAAGAAGGGCATGCGCGTGGCCTTTCTGACGGCGGACTACGCCTATGGCCACGAGATGACGCGCGGCTTCACCGAGGTGGCCCAGGACGTGGGAGCGGTCATCGTGGGCGAGGTGCGTCACCCGCTGGGGGCCACGGACTATTCGCCCTTTCTGCCGCGGCTCAAGGCGATGAATCCCGACGTGCTGATCTTCAACAACTTCGGCGCCGACAACCGCATCGCCATCAAGCAGGCGGGGGACTTCGGCATCAAGAAGCAGATGAAGTTCGTCACCCCCATCCTGACCTTCACCGCGCGCATGGCCGGCGGCGCGGCCGCCTACGAAGGCGTGGTGGGCGGGACGCAATACACCTGGCAGATGGAGCAGGGCTCCCCGACGGCCAAGGCCTTCAATGCGGCCTTCCAGGCGGCCAACGGCGGGCGCAATCCCTCGGACTACGGCGCGATGGCCTACTCGGCGGTCAAGTCGCTGCTGATGGCGGTGAAGAGCGCCGGGTCCGTGGAGACCGACAAGGTCGCGGCGTCGCTGCGCGCGCTGAAGTACGACACCTACAAAGGGCCGCAGTACTACCGCGCCTGTGATCAGCAGTCCGTGCAGTCGGTGCTGGTCGTCGAGTCCAAGCCGGAGGCGGGAAGCCGGCCCGACGATGTGTTCAAGGTTCTGCATGTGGAGCCGCCCAGTGAGAAGCTGCTGCGCTCCTGCCAGCAGCTCGGCTTCAACGGCTGAGGAGACTTGCATGACTCTGGACCTTGTCGCGCTGCAGCTGTTCACCGGCCTGGCGCTGGGCGCGATCTATGTGCTGCTGGCCGTGGGGCTGTCGCTGATCTTCGGGATGCTGACCGTCGTGAATTTCGCGCACGGCGCCTTCTTCATGCTGGGGGCCTATGCCGGGCTGTTCGTGCTGGAGAAGACCGGCAGCTTCTGGCTGGCGATGCTGCTGGCGCCGCTGATGGTGGCCGCGGTGGGGGTGGTGGTGGAGCGCTGGCTGATCCGGCCGCTGTACGGGCGGGGGCTGGACTATCCGCTGCTGCTGACCTTCGGGCTGGCCTACATGATGGTCGAGGCCATGCGCATGGTGTTCGGCAAGGCCGGCCTGCCCTTCGACACGCCGGCCGTGCTGCAGGGCTCGACCAGCCTGGGCTTTGCCGACTTCCCCACCTACCGCCTGTTCGTCATCGCGGTGGTCGGGGTCATGCTGGCGGCGCTGTGGTTCTTCATCGAGCGCACCTCGTTCGGCCTGATCGTTCGCGCCGGTGCGCGTGATCCGGTCATCGTGCGCGTGCTCGGCGTGGACGTGTCGCGGGTCTGGCTGATCGTGTTCGGCCTGGGAACCGGCATTGCCGCGCTGGCGGGGGTGCTGGCCGCGCCCCTGCAGGGCGTCTCACCCGACATGGGCACGTCCGTGCTCATCGTCGCCTTCGTCGTCACGGTGGTGGGCGGCATGGGCTCCTTGCTGGGGGCGGTGGTGGCCGGCCTGCTGGTGGGCATGGTCGAGAGCCTGTCGGTGCTGTTCTTCCCGGAGGCCGCCAAGGTGTCCATGTTCGTCATCATGGCCCTGGTGCTGCTGCTGCGTCCCCAGGGTCTGTTCGGCCGTGCCGGCCTCATGGCATGAGGGAGATCGACATGCTCAGCAAATCCCTTCCCACCCCCGCCCCTGCGAGCGCCACGGCGCCCGCGCTGCCCCTGCGGGCCGCGCAGTGGCTGTCCAGGCACCGGGTGCTGGCGACGCTGGCGTTCTTCGCGGTGTTCCCGCTGTGGATGCCCTACCAGTCGGTGGCGGTCAACATCCTGATCTACGGGCTCTATGCCGTGGGCTTCAACCTGCTGTTCGGCTACACCGGCCTGCTGTCCTTCGGGCATGCCGCCTTCCTGGGCGTGGGGGCGTACACGGCGGGCATCCTGATCGCCCAGCACGGGCTGGCCTGGTATGTCGCCGTGCCTGCCGCCGTGCTCATGGCCTCCCTGGTGGCCCTGCTGATGGGCCTGCTGGCCATACGCACCCGCGGCATTTACTTCGCGATGGTCACGCTGGCCCTGTCCCAGTGCGTGTACTTCCTCGTCTATCAGATGCCGGCGTCCGGCGGCGAGAACGGCCTGACCGGCGTCAATGTGGACGAGGTCGCCATGCCGGGCCTGAAGCTGGATCTGCTGGATCCCTTGCAGAAGTACTACTTCGTGCTGGCCTTCGTGGCGCTGGCGCTGCTGCTGCTGTCCCGCATCCTCGGCTCCGCCTTCGGTGGCGTCATCGAGGCCATCCGCGAGAACGAGTCGCGGGCGCGGGCCTGCGGCTTCGATGTGGAGCGCAGCAAGCTGCTGGCCTTCGTGCTGTCGGCGGCGTTCTGCGGGCTGGCGGGGGCGCTCAGCGCCATCCACCTGTCCAGCGTGCCCATCGAAACGCTGAGCTACCAGATGTCCGGCATGGTCGTGATGCTGTGCCTGCTGGGTGGCATGGGCACCTTCTTCGGCCCCTTTGTCGGCGCGGCCCTGTTTCTGCTGATGCAGGACCTGGTGTCGGAGTACACCGAGAACTGGCAGCTCTACGTCGGTGCGGTGTTTGTGTTCTTCGTGCTCTTCTTCCCCAAGGGAGTCTGGGGCACCTTGCTGGAGAAGATGTCCCATGAGCGCTGAGCACATCATCGAGACCCGCGCCGTATCCAAGCGCTTTGGCGGCTTCACCGCGCTCAAGGACGTGTCCGTCGGCATGCAGCGAGGGCAGCTCACCTCCATCATCGGCCCCAATGGCGCGGGCAAGAGTACCTACTTCAATCTGCTGTCGGGCGCCTTCGCGCCGAGCGAGGGTCAGGTGTTGTTCGACGGGCGCGACGTGACCGGGCTGCGGCCGCACGAGTTTGCGCACATAGGCATCGCCAAGTCCTTCCAGATCACCAACCTGTTTCCCAACCTGACGGTGCTGGAGAACGTGCGCATCGCGCTGCAGGCCAAGGTGTCGCGCTATGGGCTGTGGCGGCGTCGTGCGGAGCTCGGCGCGCTGAGGGACGAGGCCATGGACCTGCTGCGCACCGTGGGCCTGGTGGATCGTGCGGCGCGTCAGGCCCGTGAGCTGGCGCATGGCCAGCAGCGGGCACTCGAGATCGCGGTTGCGCTGGCCGCGCGCCCCAAGCTGCTGTTGATGGACGAGCCCACCGCGGGCATGAGCCCCGAGGAGACCCGCAGCATGATGGACCTGATCTGCCGGTTGGTGGGAGAGCGCACCATCGTGCTGGTGGAGCACAAGATGAAGATGGTGATGGGCATCAGCGACCGCATCGTCGTGCTGCATCACGGCGAGCTGCTGGCGCAAGGCGGCCCCGACGACATCCGCAGCAACGACATGGTCAAGCGGGTCTACCTCGGCCAGGGTCAGCATTGAACAGGGAGGCGGCGATGCTTCAAGTCCAAGACCTGCACGCCTGGTACGGCAGCAGCCATGTGTTGCAGGACGTGAATCTCACGGTGAATGCGGGCGAGCTGGTGTGCCTGGTCGGGCGCAACGGCGCGGGCAAGACCACCACCGTCAAGAGCATTGCGGGCCTGCTGCCCAAGGTGCGCGGTTCCATCCGCTTCGAGGGCCGCGAGATCCTGCACCTGCCCGCCCACGCCCGTTACGCGATGGGCCTGGCCTATGTGCCCGAAGAGCGCCGCATCGTGCCGGGCCTGACCGTGCGCGAGAACATCCGGCTGGGGCTGCTGGCCTCGCCGCTGCGCCGGCATGAGGCCGCGGTGATCGAGGAGATTGCCGAGACCTTTCCGCGGCTCAAGGAGCGGCTGGATCAGCAGGCCATCACGATGTCCGGCGGCGAGCAGCAGATGCTGGCCATCGCCCGCGCAGTCGCGTCCAAGCCCAAGTTCATCCTGCTCGACGAGCCCTCCGAAGGCATCATGCCCTTGCTGGTGGACGAGATGTTCAGCTTCTTCCGCGCACTCAAGCAGCGGGGGGTCACCATCCTGCTGATCGAGCAGAACGTCGAACTGGCACTGCGCATCGCGGACCGGGCCTACATCCTCGATCAGGGCGAGATGGTCTACGAGGGCGACGCCGAGGCCATGCTGGCCGACGCCGCCATCCAGGAGCGCTACTGCGCGGTCTAGGGCGGCGCGCTGCGCTCAACGTCTGGGCGGCAGGTGCTGCGACCGTTCGCGCCCGGCGTGGCGGCTGCGCCGATCGCGTGAGGACCAGTCGCAGCCACAGCATTCGACGACGTCGCAGGCTTGGGATAGGCAGCGGCCACCGCGCGGGCCGGGGCCGTCGCAGGGGCCATCACAGGGGCTGTGGCAGTGCGCGTCCACCGGCAGGTCGCAGCCCGCGTCGCAGACGCCCTGCTGACCATGCAGCGGGCGTGCTGCCGGGCCGTAGCGGCGGTGGGCGACGCCGCAGCGCCGGGTGCGTTCGCGGATCAGCGCCAGGCCGCGCAGCACGCCGTGACGCCGCACCGCGCGCCAGCCCAGCGCTGAGCAGCTGGCGCGGCCGGTGTGCGCCCGGTAGGCGCAGCTGAAGCCCTTGCGGGGCGACAGGTGGTGCTGATAGAGCCGAATCAGCGCGAGGGCCAGCCGGCGCACCACCCGGCCCTCAGGCTGCGGCCCGGGCCTGGCGGCGCGAGGCCTGCGGGGGCACGCCGAAGTTGCGGATGAAGACCTCGCGCAGATGGCGCCGGTCCCGGAAGCCCGATTCGCGCGCCACCACCTCCAGCGGGTGGCGGCTCTGCTCGATCATCAGGCGTGCCGCTTCCAGGCGCAGGCCCTCCACCGCCTTGGCGGGCGAGACGCCGGTCTCGGCGGTGAACACGCGGCTGAACTGGCGCGGGCTCAGGTGCACCACCTCGGCCAGCTGTTCCACCGACAGCGGCTCGCGCAGGTGGCTGCGCGCGTAGTCCAGCGCCTGCTGGATGCGGTCGGACTTGGGCGCAAGCTCCAGCAGCTCGGAATGCTGGCTCTGGCCGCCCGCGCGGCGCTGGCTCATCACCAGCCGGTGGGCGACCGAGCGCGCCACCTCATCGCCCAGGTCCTTCTCCACCATGGCCAGCGCCAGGTCCATCGCGGCGGTCATGCCGGCCGAGGTCCAGATCGGGCCGTCGATGATGAAGATGCGGTCTTCCTCCACGCGCACCCGCGGGAAGTGACGCTGCAGCTTGCGCGCATAGCCCCAATGGGTGGTGGCGCGGCGGTCGTCCAGCAGGCCGGCCTCGGCCAGCACGAAGCCGCCGGTGCACAGGCCGGCGATGCGGCGCGAGTGCGTCACCGCGCGGCGCAGGAAGCGCAGCACCGGCTCCGGCGTGGGCTCCTTCAGCGGCGCGAGAACGCCGGCCACCAGCCAGGTGTCGGCCTGCGAGATGGTGCCCAGCGGCCGCGTCATCAGGCTCATGCCGTTGGATGAGCGCACCAGACCGCCGTTCAGGCTGTAGCAGTGGAAGGCATAGAAGCGGTCACCGAGCGCCAGGTTGGCCAACTCGAAGACGGTCTGGACGGCGAAGGCCATCACCTGGAAGCCGTCGCTCATGACGAAGCCCAGCTTGTGCATGACGGTAATCCTGTCCTTTTGAGATATGGGTGTCTCGAATCAGCACTTTATACGTCATTTAAGACGGAGGCCCTGATTCCTACCATGACGACATGTTCCAACGCTTCCCCGCGACAGGAGAAACAACATGACGAGCAACACGACTTCCCATCTTGGCACGGCACTGATCACCGGTGCGTCTTCCGGCATCGGCGCGGTCTACGCCGACCGCCTGGCCCGCCGCGGCTACGACCTGATCCTGGTGGCGCGTGACCGCGCCCGCCTGGCCGAGCTGGCCAACCGCCTGAGCACCGCCACCGGCCGCACCATCGAGGTGCTGGATGCCGACCTGGCCGACGCTGCCGGCCGGGCCCGCGTCGAGGCCAAGCTGCGTGAGGACGCCAGCATCACGCTGCTGGTCAACAACGCCGGCCTGGGCACGCACACCAAGCTGCTGGAGAGCGATGTCGACCAGATGAGCCGCATGATCGAGCTCAACGTCACCGCGCTGACCCGCCTGACCTATGCCGTCATGCCCGGCTTCGTGGCCCGCGGCCGCGGCGCGGTCATCAACATCTCGTCCATCGTGGCGATCGCGCCGGAGATCCTCAACGGCGTCTACGGCGGCACCAAGGCCTTCGTGACCGCATTCAGCCAGTCGCTGCACCACGAGCTGGCCAGCCAGGGCGTGCGCGTGCAGGCCGTGCTGCCCGGCGCCACCGCGACTGACTTCTGGAGCAAGGGCGGCCTGCCGGTCGAGCACCTGCCCAAGGAGATCGTGATGTCGGCCGAGGCCATGGTGGATGCGGCCCTGGTGGGCTTCGACCGCGGCGAGCTGGTCACCATCCCGCCGCTGCAGGACGAGTCCGCCTGGCAGCGCCTGGAGGATGCCCGCCAGGCCCTGGCGCCCCAGCTGGGCGGCAGCAGCCCGGCCACCCGCTACACGGCCGCTGCGCACTGAGCAAGCCGCTCAACGGGGCGCTGGCCGCCCACCCGACCCCGGTGGCCTGAGCCCCGGGGCTGGCCGCTGTGAGTGGTGATGCGAGCGCTCAGCGCCCGCGCCGCTGCCACAGCGGCTTCTTGCCTTTGAGGTGGCGCTCTATGCCGTCGTTGAGGCGGCTGCGCAGGTCGATGACCTCCTCCACATGGCCGTAGACGCCGGGGAAGCGCAGGTCCAGCCACAGCCACAGCGTGCAGATGCGCAGCGCCTGCTCCATGCGGTCCAGGCGGCCGTGCTGGTCGTAGTCGTCCAGGAAGTGGGGCTCGCCGGCCTGGCCAGTCTGCGCGTGGTTCAGCACCCAGCCCTGGAACTGGTCCACCACCACCGGCAGGCGCGCGTCCACCGGCGCCTGCGCGTAGCGGAAGCGCTCCTGCAGGCTCAGCGCGCCGGCGTTGCGGTCCAGCATCTCGGCCAGCTCCAGCATCTGCTCCAGCTCGGCCACCGCGAAGTGGGCGTCGTCCAGGCGCAGCTGCTGCATGAAGATGCTCAGCACCGCGTAGAGCTTGTTCACGCCCATGCGGCGCGAGATGGTGTCCACGTGCCGCCAGTTGGGCGCCACCGGGGCCTTGAAGTCGCGTGGCGCGCGCGGCTCCCTGGGCAGCAGCTCGCGCAGCGTCTTCATCGCGCTGGCCTCGGCCTCCTTGAGCACGCTGACGAAGCCCTCGTCATGCAGGCCGTAGCGGCCGGCGCGCCCGGCGATCTGGTGCACCTCGCTGACCGACAGCTCGCGGTCGCCCACGCCGTCGAACTTGGTCAGCGTGGAGAACAGCACGCGGCGTATCGGCAGGTTCAGGCCCATGCCGATCGCGTCGGTGGCCACCAGGATGTCGCTGGCGCCCACCGCAAAGCGCTCGGCCTCGCGGCGCCGCACCTCGGGTGGCAGCGCACCGTAGATCACGCTGACCGCATGCCCGCCCTGCGCGATCTGGTCGCGCAGCATCAGCACGTCGCGGCGGCTGAAGGCCACCACCGCGTCGCCCGCCTGCAGCTGGGTCATGGGCACGGGCGCGGGCATCAGCTGCACCGCCTGTTTCTTCTCGAACACGCGGCGCTCGGGCTTCTCGCCGCACAGCTGCAGCAGCCGTTCGATGGCCGGTGCCGCATAGGCCGAGCCGATGATGATGAGCTCGCGCGCCGGCACGCCGACGATGGCCTGGGTCCAGGCCCAGCCGCGCGAGTCGTCGAAGATCATCTGCGCCTCGTCGATGACGGCCACGTCCACCACGTCGCGGGTGTTGACCATCTCTATGGTGCTGGAGATCACGCGGGCGTTGCTGGCCGGCACGTTCTCCTCGCCGGTCAGCAGCGAGCAGGGCACGCCGCGGCCCACCAGGCGGTCGCGCCCTTCCAGCGCCAGCAGGCGCAGCGGCGCCAGGTAGGCGCCGTCCAGCGCCTGGCTCAGGCGCTCGAAGGCTGCATAGGTCTTGCCGCTGTTGGGCGGGCCCAGGTACAGCGTGACCTTGCGGCCCAGCTTGCGTGCTGCGTCGAAGCTGTCCGGGTAGCCCTGGAAGGCCAGCTCGCGGCCCAGGCTGGTGAGCGCGTCCTGCTCCTCGACCTGCTGCTCCCAGCGGTCCTGCGCGCGGGTCAGCGCCAGCTTGAGTTCCTCGAAGCCCATGGGCACGCCGCACTCGGCCTGCAGGCGCGGCAGCAGCGAGGCCAGCTGGGCGTCGCTGCCCAGCGCGGCGCTGCGCGCGATCAGGTGGTTGAGGTGCAGTGCCAGCTCGGCCTGGAAGGAGTATTCGGGCGCCTGGCCCAGCGCATGACGCAGCGCGCCGGCCTCGCCATCGCGCATGAAGGCCCAGACCGGCTCTTCGGGCACCGGCACCCGGTGCGACAGCTCGATGCGCCAGTCCTCATGCGCCAGCTTGACGGGGTGCACGCACAGCCGCGTGAACACCAGGCCCTCGCGCCGCAGGCCCAGCGACTCCAGCTGCGCCAGGCGCTTTTGCATCAGCGCGCGCAGCGTGTTGGCCATGGGCGTGGCGTCCAGCTGCGCCAGCGCGGCCGGGATGTGGGCGGGCAGTATCCAGCGGCTGGGCCGGGCGCCGCCGGCGGCCTTGGAGATCTGGATCGCGCCCAGGCGCTCCAGCGCCTCGTCCGTGCCCTCGTCCAGGTCGGCGGGCGTCAGCACCTGGGGCAGCACATAGGCGGCCTGGCGTATGCGCTGCCAGTCCTCCGGGGTCAGGCCTTGCGGCAGCCGGGCGGCGTGGCGGGGTTGCGGAAGCGGATAGGCCGGGGCGGGCGGCCGCGCGGGTTTGCTCTGGGGAACTTCAGTCTTCACGGCGGAAGTGGAACACAGGCGCGCGTGCCGGGCTCGCCGGTCCGCCGCAAAATCCGGCCCACCCTCACGCTTTGCCGCTCATGAAACGTCGTCATCTGCTGGCCCTGAGCCCCGCCCTGGCCGCCCCCCTGCTCACCCGCCAGGCCCGGGCCGATGCCCCGCCCGAGCCCAGCCCCGCCAACGCGCCCCTGCCGCGCGTGAGCGCGGGCCGCGTAGAGCGCTGGTCACGGGTGGCGTCCCGCCACGTGGACGCCCGCCATGTGGACGTGTGGCTGCCCGACGGCTACGACGGCCGCAAGCCGCATGCGGTCCTCTACATGCACGACGGTCAGATGCTGTTCGACGCGGCCACCACCTGGAACCACCAGGCCTGGAACGTGCACGAGGCGCTGACCCGGCTGGCGCGGGCCGGCCGCATCCGCGACACCCTGGTCGTGGGCATCTGGAACAACGGCGCCTACCGGCACAGCGAGTACTTCCCGCAGGCCTGGCTGCCGGGCCTGCCTGAGGCCATGGGCCAGCGCTTTCTTGCCGATGCGCTGCGCGGCAAGGCCCAGAGCGATGCCTATCTGCGCTTCATCGTCGAAGAGCTCAAGCCCGCGATCGACGCGCGCTATGCCACCCGCCCCGAGCGCGAGCACTGCCTGCTGATGGGCTCCAGCATGGGCGGCCTGATCTCCACCTACGGCCTGTGCCAGCACCCCGAGACCTTCGGCGGCGCGGCCGGCCTGTCCACCCACTGGGTCGGCAGCTTCCAGCCCAATGCCGCCATCCCGCTGGCCGCGTTCAACTACCTGCGCGCCCGGCTGCCCGACCCCGCCACCCACCGGCTCTACCAGGACCGCGGCAGCATCGAGCTGGACGCCCTCTACGCGCCCTACCAGACCCTGGTGGACAACCTGGTGCGCGAGCGCGGCTATGTGGACGGGCGCAACTTCCAGAGCCTGGTGTTCGAGGGCAAGGGCCACAGCGAGAGCGCCTGGGCCCAGCGCCTGGAGACGCCGTTGGCCTTTTTGCTGCAGGCCTGACCCGGCAGCGCACGCGCAATGCACGAACTGAATCTTGGCGAACAGGCTCTGGTGGCCCCGCGGGCCTGGTGGGCGTCGGCGCTGGCGACAGCCGCGGCGCTGGTGAAGGTCTGGGCAGCCGTGGCGCTGGGCTTGAGCGTCGGCTTGGCCGCCGTGGTCAGCGTGCTGGCGGTGGGGGCGCTGCCTCTGGCCCGCGGCTTTCGCCGCAGGGCGGGCCTGGATCTGGGCACCCGCTGCCTGACGCGCCGCCTGCGCCTGTTCGGCTGGCCGGTGCACACGCGCCGGCAGGATCTGTCGGACGTGGCCTGGGTGCGCGTGCGTGAGCTGGGCACCGAGGATCTGTGGCTGGTGGAAGCCGGCACCAGCGGCTACCGAACCTTTGAGCTGCAGCGCCTGCCCCGCAGTGCTGCCGACGCGCTGGCCCAGGCCCAGGCGCTGGGCGCCCGGGTGGCCGAGGGCTTGGGGGTGGTGGACAAGGGCCATCGCTCCCTGGCGGGTCGTCGTTCGAGCAACGGCCATGAGTGATGCCAACCCGCCCGAGTTCATGCGCTTTGTGCCTCCCGATGCCCAGGCTTTGAGCCAGGCCATCGCCGCGCACAGCGAGCGCCATGCCGAGCTGCTGCGCGGCGATGACGCCCTGGCCCAGGTGGACGCCAGTGCGGATCTGGCCGGCCTGCTGACCCAGGCGCGCCAGCAAGCCCAGGCGCTGGCCGTGCTGGCGCCGCATCAGGCGCAGGCCGAGGCGCTGTCGGCTCACGAGCCGGCCGCCTGGTTCTGGACTGCCCAGGCCACGGCGCTGCAATACCTGGGCCGGCGCGACGAGGCCGAGCCGGTGTTCGCGAGGGCGGTGGCCGTGGCGCGCGCCGGAGCCTGGTCGCGCATCGAGGCGATGGCGCTGCACCACTGGGGCCGCAGCCTGGTCGAACAGGATCGTGTGCACGAGGCCCGCGAGCGCTTCACCCAGGCGCTGGCATTGCGCGAGGCCTTGGGCGAAGCCAGCCAGGCCTCGTCGCGGCGGGCGCTGGAGATGCTGGCGCTGAGGGCCTAGCTGCGCGGCAGGCCCAGCACCTCGGCCACGAACTGCGCCTTGGCCTCCCGGTAGCGTGCGGGGTCGGCCTGTTCATGGGCGCGCTTGAGCTCGTTGTAGCGAGCCACCAGGGCCAGGTCGGCGCGCAGCGCGTCGCGAAAGTGCAGGAAGAACTCGAAGCGCGAACCCCGGGCCACGAGTTGCACGGCCAGGTCCAGCCCGGGCGCTGCGCCAGGCTCGGGCGGCAGCAGCATGCACAGCTCGGGCGTGCGCAGCGTGTCGGGCTTGATCGCATAGCCCGCCTGCACCAGGCTTTGCACCGCGCTGGCGTGAGCGTCCGGCGCCACCAGCACGCACAGATCCAGATCCCCCTTGGACAGCAGGCCTGGCACCGCGGACGAGCCCACATGCTCGATGTGCGCCTCGGGCAGCAAGGCCTGCAGCCGTGAGGCCTCCATACGGAAGGCGGCTTCGGCAGCGGCCTGGTAGGCCTCGGGGTGCAGCAGCTTCATGCGCCCCAGCATACGGTGGAGCGTATCTGCGACGCACCAGCTTTCCAGACCTGAATAATTCGAGTATTCTGGAACTATGGATGAACAAGACGTCGTCAAGGCCCTGGCCGCGCTGGCCCAGCCGGTGCGCCTGCAGGTGTTCCGTGCGCTGGTGGTCACCGGCGAGGCCGGGCTTACGCCGGGCACCATGGCCGAGGGCCTGGGCATTCCGGCCAACACGCTGTCCTTCCACCTGAAGGAACTGGCCAACGCCGGCCTGGTGCAGACCGAGCGCCTGGGCCGCAACCTGGTCTATCGCGCCGCCTACGGGCAGATGAACGCGCTGCTGACCTATCTCACCGACAACTGCTGTCAGGGCGCGGGCTGCGCGCTGCCGGCGGCCTCTTCCTCCTCTTCCACCTCTTGCTGCTGAACCCGGAGTTGCTGCGATGAAGCGTTTTCATGTCCATGCCCATGTCGAGGACCTGCAGGCCAGCGTGGCCTTCTACGCCAAGCTGTTCGGCGCACCGCCCACCAAGCTGGAGAGCGACTACGCCAAGTGGATGCTGGACGACCCGCGCATCAACTTCGCGATCTCCACGCGCGGCGGCAAGCCCGGCATCGACCACCTGGGCCTGCAGACCGACAGCGAGGCCGAACTGGCCGAGCTGAAGGCGCGCGCCGAGGCCGCGGACCTGTCGCTGCAGGGCGTGGGCGAGGCCGCCTGCTGCTACGCGCGCAGCGAGAAGCACTGGATCCTGGATCCGCAAGGCATTGCCTGGGAGCATTTCCACACGCTGGCCGACATCCCCACCTTCGGCGGCGAGCCCACCCCGGCGCCGGCGGCGTCCGCCTGCTGCCCGGGCGATGCGCCGCGCGCCAAGCCCGTGGCCATCGCGGTGAAGCCCGCGTCGGCCTGCACGCCCTCGTCCGGCTGCTGCTGACCGTGAGCGGCATCCTCATCCTGTGCACCCACAACTCGGCCCGCAGCGTGCTGGCCGAGGGCATGCTCAATCACTGGGCCCAGCGCCTGGGCCGGCCGGTACAGGCCTACAGCGCGGGCAGTGCGCCCAGCGGCCGCGTGAACCCCTTCGCGCTGCAGGCGCTGGCCCAGGCCGGTGTGGACACCGCCGGCCTGCGTTCCAAGAGCTGGGACGAGTTCGCCCAGGCGGATGCACCGCCGCTGCGCGTGGTCATCACCGTGTGCGACAGCGCCGCGGGCGAGACCTGCCCCCTGTGGCCGGGCAGCCCCTTGCGCATGCACTGGGGCTATGCCGACCCGTCGCGCGCGCCCGAGGCCGAGCGCGCCCAGGCCTTCGAGCTGACCCGCCAGGCCATTGCCTACCGCATGCTGCAGCTGGTCCAGCTGCCCCTGGACCAGCTGGACGACGCGGCGCTGCGCGCCGAGCTGGCCCGCATCGCCGCCAGCTGATGGGCGCGCGTGGCATGGCCCGGCCGCTGCTGGCCGAGGGCCTGGGCACGGCGGCGCTGCTGGCCGTGGTGATCGGCTCCGGCGTGATGGCCGAGCGCCTGTGCGGCGGCAATGCGGGCCTGGCGCTGCTGGCCAACACGCTGGCCACGGTGTTCGGGCTCTTCGTGCTGATCGAGCTGCTGGGCCCGCTCAGCGGCGCGCATTTCAACCCGGCGGTGTCGCTGGTGCAGGCGCTGCGCGGCGCCCTGCCCCGGCGCTGGCTGGCGCCCTATGTGGGCGCGCAGATGCTGGGTGCGGTGCTGGGCGCCTGGCTGGTGCATGCGATGTTCGAGCTGCCGCTGCTGCAGTTCTCGCAGCATGTGCGCAGCGGGCCGGCCCAGTGGCTGGCCGAGGCGGTGGCCAGCGCCGGCCTGCTGCTGGTGGTGCTGCGCGCGCCGGCCGGCCGGGCGTCGGCGCTGGTGGCGGCCTACATCGGCGCGGCCTACTGGTTCACCGCGTCCACGTCCTTCGCCAACCCGGCCGCGGCACTGGGGCGCATGTTCAGCGACAGCTTTGCGGGCATCGCGCCCGCCAGCGTGCCGGGTTTTGCGCTGGCCGAGCTGGCCGGGGCACTGCTGGGCCTGGCGCTGCACCGGCTTCTGGGAACATCGGCGCATGACGACCGCTGAGATCACCCTTTTCCACAACCCCCGCTGCAGCAATTCCCGCAACGTGCTGGCACTGATCCGCCACGCGGGGCTGGAGCCCCGCATCGTCGAATACCTGCAGACCCCGCCCAGCCGCGAGCAGCTGCGCGCGCTGGCCGCCGCCACCGGCGAGCCGCTGCGCGCGCTGCTGCGCGACAAGGAGGCGGTGTTCGCCGAGCTGGGCCTGGCCGATGCGTCGCTGAGCGATGACGCGCTGCTGGATGCCGTCGAGCAGCATCCCGTGCTGCTGAACCGCCCCCTGGTCGTGAGCCCGCTGGGCACCGCGCTGTGCCGCCCGCCGGAGCGGGTGCTGGCGCTGCTGCCGGTGGGGCCGCTGCCGCCCTTCACGCTGGAGAACGGCCAGGTGGTGATGGACAGCGGGCAGCGGCGCGGGCGCGGCTGAGCCGCGCTCAGGTGCCGGCCGGGAAGTCGGTGGACCGGGCCAGGTCTTGCCACTGGGCGGTTTCCTGTGCGACCCGGGCGTTCTTGTCCGCAATGGCCTGCAGGGTGTCGCTGCCCAGCGGCAGGCGCAGCGGGGGCTGGGGCGCGTCCACCAGCGTCAGCAGGGCCTGGGCCAGGCGCTCGGGGTCGCCGGGCTGGTTCAGGCTGATCTGGCGCGCACGCTGGCGCACCGCGCCGGCGGTGGCGGCGTAGTCGTCCAGCACCGTGGGCGAGGTGGTCAGCGACTGCCCTTCCAGGAACTCGGTGCGGAAGTAGCCCGGCTCCACCACGGTCGCATGGATGCCCAGCGGTGCCAGCTCCGCATGCAGCGCCTCGGTCAGGCCCTCGACCGCGAACTTGGTGGAGCAGTACACGCCGAAGCCCGCGGCCGAGCGGTAGCCGCCCAGCGAGGAGATGTTGATCACATGGCCCGCGCGGCGGGCGCGCATGGCCGGCAGCACCGCGCGGCTCACGTTCAGCAGGCCGAACACATTGGTCTCGTAGACGCGGCGCACCTCGTCGGCGCTGGCCTCCTCGACCGCGCCCAGCAGGCCGAAGCCGGCGTTGTTCACCAGCACGTCGATGCGGCCGAAGCGCTGCAGCGCCGCGTCCACGGCCGCGCGGGCCTGGGCCTCGTCGGTGACGTCCAGCGTCAGCGCCAGCAGGCCGGCATGGTCGGCGCCCAGCGCCTCGGTGATGGCGGTGGCGCGGCGGGCCGTGGCTACCACCGCGTCGCCGCTGGCCAGGGCGGCGGCCGCGATGCGGGCGCCCAGGCCGCGCGATGCGCCGGTGATCATCCAGACGCGCTTGAAAGAGGTTTGGCTCGTGGTCATCGATAGCTCCAGGGAGAAGAGGAAACAGGGGGTGTGTATCGGCCGATGAAGCCAATGTAGGCAGGCGATAGACCTTGAACTAGCCCAGAATCCCTTCATTGATTAGCAAGCCAATCGTGAGAATCCGCCATGGCGTTCAATGAGCTTCGAGCGATCGCGACCTTCACCAAGGCCGCCGAGCTGGGCAGCCTGCGCGCCGCCGCGGCCGCACAGGCCATCACGCCGCAGGCGGCCAGCCAGGCGCTGAGCCAGCTGGAGGCCTTTCTGGGCGTGCGGCTGTTTCACCGCACCACGCGCCGGCTCAGCCTCACCGAGGAGGGCGCGCGCTTTCTGGAGAGCGCCCGGCCCGGGCTGGACAGCCTGCAGCGCGCGCTGCGGGACGCGCGGCGCGACCAGCAGCAGATGGCCGGCCCGCTGCGCATCGCGGCGCCGCGCTTCATCGCGCGCGAGCTGCTGTGGCCGGTGCTGGACGAGTTCTGCCGCGCCCACCCCGAGGTGGAGCCCGATGTGCGCCTGGACGACCGGCTGGTCAACTGGGTGGAGGACCGCGTGGACGTGGGCTTTCGTGCCGGCGGGCCGCCCGAGGAGGGCGTGATCGCGCGCCGGCTGCTGCCGCTGCAGCTGGTGGTCTGCGCGGCGCCGGCCTATCTGCAGCGCCATGGTGAGCCGGCCAGCCTGGACGCGCTGGCCGGCCACCGCTGCAGCGGCTTCCGGCGCCCCGGCAGCGGCCGGCTGATGGACTGGGAGTTTCTGGTGGATGGCGACATCGTGTCGCGCGAGCTGCCGGCGGCGCTGTGCGTCAACGACATCGAGCTGGAGCAGCAGGCGGTGCTGGACGGGCACTGCATAGGCCAGCTGGTGGGCCTGGTGGCCGCGCCGCTGATACGCGCGGGCCGCTTGCGCCCGCTGCTGGGCGCCCATGTGGCCGAGCACCTGGGGCTGTACTTGTACTACGGCAGCCGGGTCGCGCAGCCGGCGCGCGTGCGGGCCTTCATCGACCTGGCCGTGGCCCGCATCGCCGGCAACCCGGCCTGGCTGCTGAGCCCGCAGGAGCTGGGTCAGCCGGCGCCGAGACGGCGCTGAAGTGGCGCTGAGGCATACAGGGCCTCAGGCCCTGACCAGCCCCAGCGCCAGTGCCGCCGGCAGGCCGAACAGGCCCAGGAAGATGGGCAGCTCCTCGGCCAGCGTGTAGCCGGCGCGGCTCACGCCCACCCACAGGTTGAACAGCGTCAGCGCGGCCCTGGCGGCGATGAAGGCCGCGCGGGCCACCGCGGGCGCCTGCGGCCACTCGGCCTGGAACAGCCGGCCCAGCAGCAGGGCCGCCGCCAGCAGCAGGGCGCCCACCCCCAGGAATTGCAGGCTGCGCATGGCGGCCCCCGCTCAGGCCGCGGTGCCCGGGCCGGCAACAGCGGGATGCAGCAGGTCGGCGATGCCTATGCGGTGCGCGAACTCCACGCGCACCCGCTCCGCCACCTCGGTGACCGCGCCAGCGCCGTCGTCCAGAAAGTCCACCACGGTGCGGAAGGGGCGCTGGCCATGCGGCAGGCCCACCACGCGCACCACCGCGTCGGCCACGGCCCGCGGGTCGGCCTCGGGCGGCATCAGCGCGGCCAGGCGGGCGCCCACCTGGTCCATCAGCCCGGCATAGCGCGCATAGGCGTCGGCGGTGGCCTGGTCGGCGGGTTTGCCGGCGTTGGGGAAGTGATCGGTGCCGCTGGTGAAGGCGCCGGGCACGATGAGCGCGGTCTCGATGTTGAAGCGCGCCAGCTCCGCGGCCATGGTCACCGCGATGGAATCCATCGCGGCCTTGGCGGCCGCGTAGGGGCCCAGGAAGGGCGGGAAGCCGCCGCGTGTCGTCGTGCTGCTGATCCACAGCAGCAGGCCCTGCTGCTGCGCGCGCAGCACCGGCAGCGCCGCACGGTTCACGCGCTGGGCGCCCAGCACATTGGTGTCGTAGGCGGCCATCATCTCTTCGGGCGAGAAGGCCTCGGTGGGCCCGACGACCAGGTGGCCGGCGTTGTGCATCACCACGTCCAGCCGGCCCTGTTCGCGCACGATGGTGGCAATGGCCGCGTCCGCGCTGGCCTGGGACAGCACATCCAGTTCGATCACGCGCAGGTCCAGCCCGCGCGCAAAGCTCCAGTCGCGCAGCTCGCGCGCCCGCGCGGCGTTCTTGCCGTCCACGCCGCGCATGGAGGCGTAGACCGTGTGGCCGGCCGCGGCCAGCGATTGCGCGCTGAGGCGGCCAATGCCGCTGGATGCACCGGTGACGAGAAGAGTGGATTTCATGAGTTGCTCCAGAGGGTTGATCTAGGGTTTGGTTGAAAGACGTTGAGGGTCGGCGTAGCTGCCGCCGCGAGCGGGCTCAGCGTGGGTCGAGCCCCGCTGCCGCACTCCCGTGCGGCGAGGCGCGCAGGCCCGCCATGAGGCCGCGCAGCAGCCAGACGGCGATCTCTCAGACCATGCCGCCGTTGGCGCGCAGCGTCTGGCCATTGATCCAGCCGCCCTGCTCGCCCACCAGGAAGGCGACGACGTTGGCGATGTCCTCCGGCGTGCCCAGGCGTTCCAGCGGCGCGGCCTGGGCCAGGCGGGCGATCAGTTCGGGCGTCTTGCCGTCCAGGAACAGGGCGGTCGCCGTGGGGCCGGGGGCCACCGCGTTCACCGTGATGGCCTTGCCGCGCAGCTCGCGGGCCAGCACCAGCGTCATGGTCTCGATCGCGGCCTTGCCGCCGGCATAGACCGAGTAGCCCGGCAAGGCCGTACCCACCAGGCTGCTGGAGAAGTTCACGATGCGGCCGCCCGGCTGCAGGCGCTGGGCGGCCTCGCGCATCGCATTGAAGCTGCCCTTCACATTGATCGCGAACAGCTTGTCGAACTCCTCGTCGGTGGTGTTGACCAGCGTCGGCAGTTGGGGCGGCATCACGCCGGCGTTGTTGACCAGCACGTCCACGCGACCGAATTCGCGCTCGGTGGTCTCGAACAGCGCGCGCACCGCGGCCGGGTCGGCCACGTCGGCCTGCACGGCCAGCGCCTGGCCGCCGGCGGCCTGGATGGCGGCAACGACGCCGGCCGCCTCGTCGGCACGGCCTGCGTAGTTGACGACCACGGCGAGGCCGTCGGCGGCCAGGCGTTGTGCGATGGCCGCGCCTATGCCGCGCGAGGCGCCGGTGACGATGGCGACGCGGCGGGCGGGGGTGGAAGTGGTGGTGTTCATGACGACTCCTTGGGGCTTGAGAGGAAGGGGCGGGATCCGTTGCTGACCCCGTGCCGTCAATTTATTGTTTGCATGCAATCAGATAAATCAGCCATTGAATCCATCACAATCCAATACAGCTAAACAATTGGAGGGGCTGATGGACCGGCTGGATGCGATGCACCTGTTCATGCGCATCGTTGACCTGGGCAGCTTCACCAAGGCGGCCGACGAGCTGCGGCTGCCGCGCGCGTCGGTCAGCCTGGCGCTGCAACAGCTGGAGCTGCGCCTGGGCGTGCGGCTGCTGAACCGCACCACGCGGCACGTCAGCCCCACGCTGGACGGCCAGGCCTACTACCTGCGCTGCCAGCAGATCCTGCAGGACGTGGGGGATGCGGAAGACCTGTTCCGCACCAGCGCGCTGAAGCCGCGCGGCAAGCTGCGCGTGGACCTGCAGGGCACGCAGGCGCTGCATTTCGTGCTGCCCCGCCTGGGCGAGTTCCATGCGCGCTACCCCGACGTGGAGCTGGAGATCGGCCTGGGTGATCGCCTGGTGGACCTGGTGCGCGAGGGCGTGGACTGCGTGCTGCGCTCCGGCGAGCCCAAGGACTCGTCCATGGTGGGCCGGCGCGTGGCGCTGCTGGCCCAGGTCACCTGCGCGAGCCGCGACTATCTGGCCCGTCGCGGCACGCCCACCACGCTGGACGAATTCGCCACCCACGACGCGGTCAACTACGCCGGCAGCAGCGGCCGCATCCTGCCCTTCGACTTCCTGGTGGACGGCGAGAAGCGCAGCCTGATGCTGGGTGGCCCGGTCACCGTCAGCAGCGCCTATGCCTACGCCGCCTGCTGCAGTGCCGGCCTGGGCTTCATCCAGGTGCCGCGCTACCACGTGCAGGCCCAGCTGGACCGCGGCGAGCTGGTGGAGGTGCTGGACGACTGGCGGCCCGCGCCCATGCCGGTGTCGGTGCTCTACCCGCATGCGCGCCAGCTGTCGTCGCGCGTGCGGGTGTTCGTGGACTGGCTGGCCGAGTGCATGGCCGGCGCGAGCTGAGCGGGCGAGCGGCCGCCCCCGTGGCATGCTGCCCACCTGACACGACCTGACCCCCCTCTTCCCGTCACTCCCATGAGCCCCCTGCCCGCTGCCGACGACCTCCTGCCCTTCAGCGACAGCGCCGCACGGGCCGACCAGCTGGGCGAGCTGCAGCCCGAGGCGCTGGCGCTGCTGCACCACCGGGGCTGGCTGACGCTGCTGGCGCCGCGCGCGGTGGGCGGCGGCGAATGGGCGCTGCCCGACGTGGTGCGCCTGGAAGAGGCCGTGGCCGCGGCCGACGGCAGTGCCGCCTGGGTGCTGACGCTGTGCGCCGGGGCCGCCTGGTTCGCCGGCTTCTGGCCGCATGACCTGGCCCGCGAGTTGCTGGCCACGCCCGGCGTCTGCCTGGCCGGCAGCGGCGCCACCACCGGCGTGGCCGAGCGCGATGGCGCGGGCTGGCGGGTCAGCGGCCACTGGGCCCACGCCAGCGGCGCGCCCTGGGCCACGCACTTCACCTTCAATGCCGCGCTGCAGGAGGGCGGCCAGCCCGTGCTTGACGCGGCCGGCCAGCCGCGCGTGCGGTCCTTCGTCGTGCCCGCGGCCCAGGTCACGCTGCACAAGACCTGGCACAGCCAGGGCCTGCGCGCCAGCCGCTCCGACGCCTTCGAGCTGCGCGACGCCTGGGTGGCCGAGCGCCAGGTGTTCGACATCGCGGTGGACGCCGCCACCCATGGCGGCCCGCTGTACCGCTTCCCTTTTCGCGCCTTCGCCTGCGTGACGCTGGGCGCCAACCTGCTGGGCCTGGCCGGCCGCTTCCTGGCGCTGGCCGGCCCGTTGATCGAGCAGCGCGCCCAGCGCCGCGGCCTGTCGGACTCCGCCGCGCTGGCCGGCTGGCGTGCGGCCGACGCCGCGCTGCGCGAGGCACGCGAGCGCTTCTACGCCGCGCTCGATGCGGCTTGGGGCCATGCGGCCGCCGGCCAGCCGGTGTCCGCGCCGGTAGCGGCCGAGCTGGAGGCGCTGTCCCAGGCGCTGGTGGCCAGCGCGCGCGACGCGATCAGCCAGACCTATCCGGCCTGCGGCCTGTGGGCGGCCGACATGCGCAGCGAGCTCAACCGCGTCTGGCGCGACTTCCACACCGCCAGCCAGCACGCGATCTGGCTGGGCTGAGCGGGCAGGTTCAGCCCTTGGCCTCCAACACGGCCTTGACCTCCAGAAAGGACGCCAGCCCGGCCTCGCCGAATTCACGGCCCAGGCCTGACTGCTTGTAGCCACCGAAGGGTGCCAGAGGATCGTGCCGGAAGCCGTTGATGGCCACCCGGCCGGCCTGCAGACGGCGTGCGACCGCCATCGCGTGCTCAGCATTGGCCGAGTGCACATAGGCGTGCAGGCCGTAGACCGAGTCGTTGGCGATGGTGATCGCGTCTTCTTCGTCGCGGTAGGGGATCACGCAGAGCACCGGGCCGAAGATCTCCTCCCGCGCAATGCGCAGGTGGTTGTTCGCCAGGAACGCCGTGGGCCGGACGAAGAAGCCCTGCTTCAGCCCCTGGGGACGCCCCAGTCCACCCGCCAGCAGCCGGGCACCCTCTCCCAGGCCATGGGCGATGTAGCCCTGGATGCGCTCGTATTGCGCGCGGGTGGCCATAGGCCCGATCTCGGTGTCGGGGTCGGCAGGGTCGCCCACTCGGAGGGCTTTGATCCGGGCGCTGATCTGCTCACAGGCCTCGGCCAGCCGCGCTTGCGGCACCAGCAGGCGCGAGCCGGCGATGCAGGCCTGGCCGCTGTTCTGGAAGGCCACCTGCAGCGCGGCCGGTATGGCGGTGGCGAAGTCCGCGTCTTCCAGCAGCAGCGTCGGGGACTTGCCGTCCAATCCCAGCGTCACGCGCTTCATCGTGCCCAGGGCCTGTTGCGCGACGGCACGGCCGGTGCGGCCTGAGCCGGTGAAGGAGATGCGCGCGATGTTCGGGTGGCCGCACAGCAGTGCGCCCACATCGCCGCCGCCGTTGATCACGTTGACAACGCCGGGCGGCACGCCTGCCGCCGAAAAAGCCTCGACCAGCACCTCGGTCTGCCAGGCCGACAGTTCGCTGGGCTTGATGACCGTGGTGCAGCCCGCCGCCAGTGCCATGGCCAGTTTGGAGCAAACCGAGCCGGCGCTGCTGTTCCAGGGCGTGATCAGCAGGCTGACGCCAACCGGCTCCAGCAGCACCAGCGAGTCGCTCTCGTGGCGCTCGAACGCGAAGTTCTCCAGCACGCGTGCGGCATCCAGAAAGGTGCTGGCCGCGTAGTCCGCCACCCACATGGAGCGTGCCTGTGGGCCGCCGTACTCCCGCATGGTGGCTTCGCACAGCTGTTCGCGTCGCGCCAGCACCGCGTCGTGCAGGCGGTGCAGCAAGGCCATGCGCTCGGCCTTGGAGGTGGCCGCAAAGGCCGGCTGCGCACGCCGTGCGGCTGCAACCGCGCGTTCGGCGTCCTCGGTACTGGCCAGTCGCACGCGGGCGCTGATGGTTTCGGTCGTGGGGTCGATCAGGTCCAGCCACTGTGAGCCCTGTGCAGGGATGAGTTGGCCGTTCAGGTAGAGGGTGTCGTGGTGTCGCATCAGAGGCATCCGAAGGGGATGCGAGCAATCTAGGAGCGGACGTCTGTTTCGATAAGATGGATAAAGCGTGATGAGGAATCACGAATATCGAGGCAATGCGCAAGTCTGGACTGACTCCCTACGAAGCCGTGCTGGCTGTGGCGCGCCTGCGCAGCTTTCGCGCGGCAGCCGACGAACTGGGCTTGTCCACCACCGCGCTGAGCAATGCGGTTGCGGGCCTGGAGCAGGAACTCGGCACGCGGCTGTTCCACCGCACAACCCGCAGCGTGTCGCTGACCGAGGCAGGCGAGGTCTTCACGCAAGAGCTGGCACCGGCGCTGGCCGGTCTGCACCAGGCACGTGACCAGGCCCGAGCCCGGCCCGGTCAGCCGGCCGGGCGGCTGCGCATCAATACCTCGCTGGGCGCCGCGCGTATCGCGCTGGATACGGTGCTGGCCGAGTTTCTACGGCGCCATCCGGAGGTGACGCTGGACCTGGTCACCGAGGGACGGCTGGTGGACATCGTCGCCGAGGGCTTCGATGCCGGGCTGAGGCCCAGCCCATTGGTGCCGCAGGACATGGTGCGCGTCGAGTTGGGCGGGCCGTTGCGCGTGGTCGTTGTCGGTTTGCCCGCGCTGCTGGCCGAGCCGCCGGTCACGCCCGCCGATCTGATGCGGCGGTGCTGCATACGTGCCCGCCTGCCTGGCGGCGCGCCTGCGCGCTGGGCCTTCGTGCAGCAGCGCGAGCGGCTTGAGCTGGACGTGCCGGGTGGCCTCATCGCCGACTCGCCGGCATTGATGCGTGACGCCGCGCTGGCGGGATTGGGTCTGGCGCAACTGCCCGAGTGGTACGTGCGTGACGACCTGCGCGCCGGCCGGCTGGTGAGCACGCTGGACGACTGGGCCGAGCTGTTGCCACCGCTGGCGCTTTACTACCCGGTCGGCCGCTACCAGCCGCCTGCGTTGCGCGCGCTGGTGGCGCTGATCCACGAGCATGCGGTGGCCGGGCGCTGAGGGGCGATCCAAGGCGCGGGTGCAAAGCAAATATTCAAAGTTGCAAAGCTCGCTTCACGTGTGCTCATCGCTTTGTCAGAGTGAAGCGAAAACTCCATTCGCTCCGTGCACTACCTCGCCATTTCCGTGTCGTCCGGCCTCTTCCTGGGCGTGGCGTATCCATTCGCCCGCGTGCTGCCGCGCCGCTCGCAGGCATCAGCCCCGCACGACGCAGCCGGGAGCAGCGCATGAGCCTGCTCGACCTGAACCTCCAGCACAAGACCTTCCGTGGCGCCGCGCGGCCGTCGCTGGTCGGCATCAGGCTGCAGCTGGTGCCGGGCGAGATCGTCGGCCTGCTGGGTCCGCATGGCTGCGGCAAGAGCGCGCTGCTGCGCATCCTGGCGGGGCTGGACCGCGCCTACGACGGCCGCGTCGAACTCACCGGCCGCAGGCTGACCGGCCCCGACCCGGCCGTGGGCGTGATGTTCCAGGAGCCGCGGCTTCTGCCCTGGCTGGACGTCGCGCATAACGTCGCCTTTGGTGCGCCGCTGGACGCAGCCCGCGTGGCCGAGCTGCTCGCCGAGGTCGGTCTGAGCCGGCAGGCCGGCGCGCTGCCCAGGCAGCTGTCGGGCGGCCAGGCCCAGCGGGTGGCATTGGCGCGGGCGCTCTACGCCCGGCCGCGGCTGTTGCTGCTGGACGAGCCCTTCGCGGCGCTGGATGCGTCCACGCGCAGCCGGCTGCAGGATTTGCTGCTGCGCCTGGCTGTGCAGCACGGCAGCACGCTGTTGCTGGCGACCCACGATGTCGAGGAGGCGGCCTACCTGTCGGATCGCGTGCTGGTGATGTCCGGCGACCCCGGCCGCATAGGCAGCGAGCACCGGCTGAACTGGCCGCGGCCGCGTGCCCGCGACGACGGCCGCCTGTTGCGCTGGCAGGCCGCGCTGCGCGACAGCCTGCAGGGCGTGCCGGCCTGACGGGCGACGGGCATCAGTCCGGCGCCGGGTCGCGACGCTCGTCCCAGCTCATCAGCGCGTCCAGCGCCGGGCACAGCCGCTGGCCCCAGTCGCTGAGCCGGTAGTCCACGCGCGGCGGCTGCTCCGGGTGCACGGTGCGCAGCACCAGGCCCTCGGCCTCCAGCTGGCGCAGCTGCTGGGCCAGCATCTTCTGCGAGATGCCGGGGATCAGCCGCTCCAGGTCCGAGAAGCGCCGCACCTGCCCGTCGAACAGCTGGAACAGGATGACCAGCTTCCAGCGCCCCTCCAGGCGCTTGAGGATGATCTCCAGGTCTATGGCCGCCGACATCGGCGTGTGGGTCTTGGTCACCACGGCAGGTGCTTACTTTCCGGTGCGTTCTTGTGAGGCCGGCGTCGTCCTCGGACGATGCGCCCATGAACCATCTTCCCACCTCCGACATGCCCGCCGACGGCTTGCTGCCCGAGCCGCTGAGCCGCTATTTCGCGGCCGACCGAGCCGGCGACGCGGCCCGCCTGGCGGCCTGCTTCGAACCCGACGGCCGCGTCCTCGACGAGGCCCGGACCCACACCGGCCCGGCGGCCGTGCAGGCCTGGATGCAGGCCGCCAAGGCCCGCTACCAGCATGTGGCCCAACCCCTGCGCTGGACGCGCGAGGGCCAGGTCGTGACCGTGGTCGCGCGCGTCAGCGGTCACTTCCCCGGCAGCCCGCTGGAGCTGGCCCATGTGTTCGAGCTGCGCGACGGGCTCATCCGTTCGCTGGAGATCCACCCATGAGCGCCTGGCTGGAACTGCAGGGCCGCCGCATCCTCGTCGCGGGCGGCAGCAAGGGCGTGGGCCAGGCCACGGTGGCCTGCCTGCTGGAGGCCGGGGCCGATCTGCTGGTGGCGGCGCGCAGCGCCAGCAGCGCCCTGCCGCCGGAGCGCCAGGTGGCGGCCGACCTGAGCACGGCCGCCGGCTGTGAACAGGTGGCGCAGGCGGTGCGGCAGCGCTGGGGCGGGCTGGACGGCCTGGTGCATGTGGTGGGCGGCTCGTCCGCCCCGGCCGGCGGCTATGCGGTGCTGGACGACGCCCAGTGGCAGGCGGCGCTGGACCTCAACCTGATGCCCGCGGTGCGGCTGGACCGCGCACTGCTGCCGCTGATGCAGGCGCAGCGGGCCGGCGTCGTCGTGCACGTGGGCTCCATCCAGTCGCAGCTGCCGCTGCCCGAGGCCACGCTGGCCTACGCGGCCGCCAAGGCCGCGCTGGCCAACTACAGCAAGGGCCTGTCCAAGCTGGTCGCGCCGCAGGGGGTGCGGGTGCTGCGCGTGTCGCCCGGCTGGGTGGAGACCGACGGCGCCGTGGGCCTGGTGGCCGAGATCGCGCGCAGCCAGGGCCTCAGCACCGAGGCGGCGCGGCAGCGGGTGATGGACTCGCTGGGCGGCATTCCGCTGGGCCGGCCCAATCGGCCGCGCGAGGTGGCGGAGCTGATCGCCTTCCTGCTGTCGCCCCGGGCCAGCGCCATCACCGGCACCGAGCATGTGATCGACGGCGGCACCGTGCCCACGGTCTGAGGCTGCGCACTTCTTCACAGACGTCCGGGCTTGAAATCGCGGCCTGCGGGGGCAAGTAAAGGCCAGTCCCGAATGCAGGAGATAGACATGGCCCAAGTGATACGCCTGAGCGTGCCGACCGAGCTGCTGTCCTTCGTGCGTCTGGCCCAGTTGCTGGACGCGATCGACCAGCAGGGCAAGGCGGTGGACCCGCAGCAGTACCGCCTGCTCGTCGACAAGCTCAATGCCGAGCTGCGCGAGCACCAGGCCCACCCGGCGCTGGACGAGCTGCTGCCGCACTTCCCGGCCGCCGCCGAGCTCTACGAGAACCTCCAATACGCCCACGCCGGCCTGGTGCGCACGCCGCTGGAGCTGTCGCTGAGCTCCGAGCTGGCGGCGCGCGAGGCGCTGGGGCGCATGGCTCGCAAGGGCTGACCCCCGTCCCCGTGCCCCGGCGGCCTCAGCCCCGCCTCAACCCGATCTCGAACACCACCCCATCCGCCACATTGCGCGCCGCGATGTGGCCGCCCATCTTGGCCAGGTAGGTCTTGGCCACGAACAGGCCCTGGCCGCGGCGGGGGCTGCCGTCGTCGGGCGCGGCGTCGCTGACGCCGTAGTCGAAGATGCGCGCGAGTTGATCCTCGGCGATGGGCGGGCCCTGGTTGTGCACCGCCACCCGCGCGAGTTCGTCCTGTGCCTGCAGCGTCAGCGTGATGGGTGTGCCGGCCGGGCGGTAGCGGTCGGCGTTGCTCAGCACATGGGTGATCGCGTCTTCCAGCGGGTATTCGTCCGCCTGCACCCACACCGGCTCGGGCGCGGGCAGGTAGCAGACGTTGGCGATGCCGGCATAGCTGGCGTTCTCGGCCACCTGGCGCAGGAAGGCGTCCAGGTCCAGCCGGCCCGCGTCCACCGGCGCGGCGGCCAGTGCCTCGCTGGGCGAGGCCTGGCCGTACAGCACCTTCACCGCCTGCTGCATGCGCTGCACATAGCGGTGGCTGGTGTCGGCCGGGTTGGCGTGCAGCAGCATCAGCGAGTGCAGCGGCGACATGATCTCGTGGCCCACCGCCTGCCACTGGTCGTGCTCGCGCTCGGTGCGCAGCTGTTCGCGGCGCAGGCCGTCGCGCGCGTGCTGCAGCAGGTCGGCCAGCACGCCGGCCAGGATGCCCAGCTCGTCGCGGCCACGCAGGTCGGCCACGTCCAGCGTGCCCAGCTCGAAGCGTGCGCTGGGGCTCTGCAGCTGGTGGGACAGCGCCGCCGCGCGCCGCGTCAGGCGGGCCACGCGGCGCACCAGGCCCATCTCGATGATGAGCCAGGCCAGCGCGATCGCGGCCAGCATCGCGCCCACCGGCCAGGCCAGGCGCGCGGCGCTGGCGCTCAGCGCGCGGTCCAGCCCCTTCAGGTCGCCGGTCAGAGTGACCTGGAAGCGCCCCTGCGGCGTCGCGATGGGCTCGGTGGCGCTGAGCGTGCGCGGCGTGGCCGGCGCGGGCAGGTGCTGGATCAGCGCGGTCAACCAGGGCGAGGGCAGGGTGCCGGGCGCGTCGGCGCCCTGCAGCGAGGCCAGCAGCGCCGGGCCGTGCGCGATGGTCAGCGTCTCGCCCGGGCCCAGTGCACCGGCCAGCCGGGCCAGCGTCAGTGGCGGTTCGGCGCCGGGGCTGGCGCTGTCGAACAGCGTGCTGCCCTCGGGCCCCAGCAGCGCCAGCTGCAGGCCGATGCGCGGCAGGTCCTCGGGCGGCCACTGCGGGCCGCCGGGGCGGAACAGCGCCTCGCGGAAGGCCTCCACCGGTAGGCGCAGCGACAGCGTGGTGCGGCGCTGGCAGGCGGCCTCGGGCGCGGCGTTCACGCAGGGGCCCTCGCGCCAGATCCAGCCGCGGAAGTCGCGCAGCGGCCGGCCCTGGCGCGGCAGCGTGGCGCTGTCGCCCGCCTCCACCGCAAAGCCGGCCAGCTGGGCCACCTGGGTGGGTGGCGGGCCGTTGCCGCCGCGCTGCGGCCGCTCGCTGGCTTCCAGCGCCGCCAGCCAGTGCTGTTCCTGGCCGTTGCGGCGCAGGCTCACGCGCACGCGGTGCAGGTCGCCCAGCTCGTGGGCGCCGCGCTCGCGGGTCAGCAGCGGCGGCGCGTCCAGGCTGGCCACCAGGTAGACGAAGCCGCCCGCATAGGCATTGCTGCCCACGGCCGCGCACAGGCTGGCGCCGCCGGGGTACTGGCGGCCGCAGCCCGCCATCTCCACCGCGCGGCGGGCCTTGGCGGCGTCGTCGAAGTCGATGGCGCCGAAGGGCAGCACCAGCGGCGCCACCCAGCCCGGCTCCACCTGCGGCGGCTCGGGGTTGAGCAGCGCCAGCTGGCCCGAGGGGTGGCGCAGCAGCGCCGCGATCTCGGCCAGCGACTTCGCAAAGGTCTGCTCGTAGCGCTGCGCATTGCGCTGGCGCTCCTCGTTCAGCAGCGCCACCGCCAGTGCCAGCGTGGCCAGCGCCAGCGCGATGAACACCAGGTGGAAGACGATGCGGCTGCGGAACGCGGCCACGCCCAGGCGCGGCACGCTGGACAGCGGCAGGTCGACAGGGCCCAGCTTCACGACTGGTGCCCCAGCATTACCCAGCGGCTGCCGTGGAACCGGCTTTGCCGGGCCACAGGCAGCGCCCCCTTGAGGGGGCCGGCGAAGCCGGTAGGGGGTGGGCTCATCCACCCGACCAGCGGAAGCCGCGCATCGGGATGTTCTCGATGCCGTCGAAGGCCGGGTCCACGTCGCGGAAGGCGTCGCGTATCGTGGCCACGTGCTTGCGCACGTTGTCGCGGTTGCGGCCGCTCTTGACCACGTCGAACAGCTCCTCGTAGCTCACCACCTCGCCGGTGCGCGCATGCAGCGTGGCCAGGATGCGCTGGGCCGTCAGCGGCAGGTTCACGCGCTGGCCGCGCCACATGGGTGTGCGCTGCTTCAGCGGGTCCAGCAGCAGCGTGGTGTCGGGGTCGGGTCTTGCGGCGGCGAGCTTGGGCGCCGGCTCGCGCCCCCGCGCGGTGCGCAGGATGTCCAGGAAGGTCTCGACGAACTCGGCCTCGTCGAAGGTGGTCTTCTGCAGGTAGTCCCAGGCGTCCAGCGCCTTCATGATGCTGCGGTAGATGGCCGCCGGCATGGCCGACACCACCAGCACCGGCGTGCCCAGGCCCTGCTTGTTGATCTCGTTGATCAGCGCGACGCCGGCATTGCGCTCGCGGCCCAGCTCGATGTCCAGCACCACCAGCTCGTAGCGCTCGCGGTGCAGCGCGGCCTCGGCCGAGTCGCGGTCCAGCCACTGGTCCACCACCAGCTCGGGGCGGGCGGTGCGTATCCAGCCGGCCAGCTGTTCGCTGGTGGTGGGGTCGTCTTCGATGACGGCGATGCGGGGCATGGGGCGATTCTGGCGAAAAAGGGGGCGCCTCCGGCCCGCCGGAGCAAATCTTCCGCACCGCCGGAAGACTCGCGCCCCGCGCGGCCCTCGTCCCTTCCCGCGCGTCCGGCAACCATGGCCGCCATGCACCGCCCCACCCCGAATGCGGTGCGCAACGCCCCGGAGCCGCTCATGCTTCAACGCCTCAAGACCCTCGCCGCTGCCGCCCGCCAGGCCCTGGCCCGCCGTGGCGCCCACTCGCTGGCCGCCGCGCCCGCGGCCGGCCGCACGCTGCGCCGTCTGCTGCCGCCGCTGCTGCTGCTGGGCGCCGCCACCGCGGGCGGCTATGTGCTGCTGACCCACCCGCCGCTGCAGGCCGTGCCCCACGGCATGGCCGCGCTGCGCACCAACCAGTTCAGCGGCAGCACCAGCGAGTTCCGCAGCGGCAGCTACCTGATGATCCCCGGCCTGCACGAGCTGCGCCTGTTCCCGCTGCGCGATCAGAGCTACCACCCCACGCAACTGGCGCGCGCCGACGGTCCGGCGCCGCTGCAGTCGGTGGAGGGCCTGTCGCTGGGCCTGGATCTGACGCTGCGCTGGAGCCTGGACGAGCGCCGCCTGCCCGAGCTGGCCCGCCGCCTGCCCGACGCGCTGGAGGCCGACGTCATCGCGCCCGCGCTGCAGGCCGTGGTCTACAAGCAGATCGCCCGCCACACGGTGCGCGAGATCTTCTCCAGCCAGCGCGCCGAAATCGCCGCGGCGCTGGAGACCGAGCTGCGCGCGCGGCTGGCGCCCGACGGCATCCTGCTCAAGGGCGTGCAGATCGGTTCGGTGGACCTGCCGGCCGACTACCGCAAGGGCATGGACCGCCTGCTGTCCGACAGCCTGGCCAGCGAGCGCATGCGCTACACGCTGGAGATCGCCGACAAGCGCGTGAAGGAGACCGAGCTGCAGGCCGCGGCCGACAAGGTGCGCCGCGAGACCGCCGCCGAGGCGGCCGGGCGCGAGCAGATCATCGCGGCCAAGGCGCAGGAAGAGGCGATGAAGCATGTGCTGCCCTTCAAGCAGCAGCAGATCGCGCAGCGCTCGCTGGAGGCCGAGGCCGACAACGCCGCGCGCATCAAGCAGGCCGAGGGCGCGGCCAAGGCGCGCCGCATCGAGGTGGAGGCCGAGGCCGCCGCGCGCGAGAGGCTGGCCGACGCCGAGGCCTACCGCGTGGCCCAGCTGGGCCGCGCCCAGGCCGAGCAGATGGCGCGCGAGGGCGAGCTCATCACCCGCCACCCGCTGCTGGTGCAAAAGGCCATGGCCGACAAGCTGTCCGACAAGGTGCAGGTCATCATCGCGCCGCCGCCCGCGGCCGGCGGCTTCATAGGCAACGCGCTGCTGGGCGCGGCCAAGCCGGCCGCCGCTGCGGCCACCAGCGACGCCGACGCCAAGGAGTGATGCCATGCGCCGCATTGCCCTGATCGCCCTGACCGCCGTGGTTGCCCTGGCCTCGGCCGCGGTGATGTGCAGTAGCGCCCGTGCCGCGGACTTCCCGCGCGCCGGCCTGGTCAGCCAGGATGCGGTGCTGCGCGGCGCCCCGCGCGACAGCGCCACCGCCCAGGCCCAGCTGTGGCGCGGCGAGGCGCTGGAGCTGCGCGGCGAGCGCGCCGACCACTGGCAGGTGTGGGACTACCGGCGCGAGCGCGGCGGCTGGTTGCGCAAGAGCCAGGTCTTGCTCACACCGCGCGGCGAGGGCGCCAGCGCCGAGCTGCTGGCCCAGCTGCGCCTGAGCCGCCAGCAGTGGGGCATGGAAAGCCTGGGCCTGGGCCTGGCCGCCGCCTATGTGCAGGCCGCCACGCCTGCCGAGCTGGCCGGCCCCGCGGGCGCCGAGGCGCTGGACGCGATGGCCACGCTGGCCGAGCGCATCGCCGACCGCGCGTCCGTGCCCAATGCCAAGCCGGCCGAAGGCGCACTCGCGGCCCAGCTGGACGTGGCGGCGCGCTACGGCCTGAAGTTCGAGCAGTTCGAGGCCGAGGACGGCCGCGTGCAGGTCTGCTACGAGGGCGAGGCCTTCCGCCGCGTGCTGTCGGTGGCCGCCACGCCCGAGCAGCGCGTGCGCGCCGCGCTGGCGCTGACCCGCCCCGAGTGTGCCAACCCGCGCGCCACGCCGCGCGAGCAGGAGGCGCGCGACACCTGGCGCCAGCAGGTGCTGGCCCAGTTGGACGCCGCCACGCTGAGCCCGGCCTGGAAGAACCGCCTGATGATGCGCCGCGCCGCGGTGGACGCCAGCCTCGCGTTCGCGCTGGCCCGCCGCGGCGCCGGCGGCAATGCACTGGCCGCGCTGGGCGACCTGGCGGCCGTCGTGCCGTCCGAGCTCGCCGAGGACGACCAGCCCGCCTACAACGACGCCGCGATGCGCGTGAACGCCGCGCGCTGGCTGGGCACCGGCGTGGCCGCCGGCGGCACCGAGCAGCGCGACCTGGGCACGCTGCGCCTGACGCTGCAGCCCGGCAGCGACGGCGACCGCTGCCTGGTGCTCAGCAACCCGCAGGCCAGGGGTCAGGTGCTGGCGAGGCGCTGCAGCTGGGGTCAGGTCTCGCTTGCGTCCGCCACGCTCAACCGCGAGGGCCGGGCGCTGGCGGTGGCGGTGCAGCCGCTGGACGGCTGGCGCGAGCTGTGGGTGTTCCAGAAGGACGACCAGGCCGGTGGCCCCTGGCGGCTGGACGTGCTGCCGCCCGCCGCGGCGCAGCCGGGTCTGGGTGTGCTGGAGTTTGCCGGCTGGGTGCCGGGCGGCACGCAGATGCTGGTGGCCCGCGAGGTGCGCGCCGAGGGCCGCTACCGCCGCAGCTTCGAGGTGCTGACGCTGGCCACGCTGACGCCGGAGCGCCAGTCGCCCGAGCCGGCGCTGCTGGGCGCCTTCCAGCGTTGGGCGGATGCGGGCTGGCGGGCGGCGTCGCCGGTGCGGCGCTGAGTCAGGTCAACAGTTCCAGGTCCGGCAGCCGGGCCAGCACGTCCTCGAAGCGGGTGGCGCCTTGCAGCACCTCGCGCACCACGGGCAGCGGCTCGGCCCAGATCTCGGGCAGGTCGCGCTCCTGCGGCTCGCGGGCGGTGTAGGCCAGCGACACGGCGGGCGGCCGGAACTCGGTGCTCAGCCCCGGCTTGTTGCCGCGCGCATCCAGCCTCACCCAGCCGAACTCGGCCAGCCACACGGCGTTCAGCCCATGCAGGCCATAGGGCGCGCCCTGGCCGCTGTCCGCCATGGACAGGCGCTGGTAGCACAGCCCGGCCGGCACGCCGTTGGCGCGCAGCAGCGCGGCCAGCAGGTGGCTCTTGGCGTAGCAAAAGCCGGTGCGCTCGCGCAGCACGTCGGATGCGGTGCAGGTGACGGGGTTGAGGCGGTGGTCCGAGCTGTGGCGGATCTCGTCGCGCACGAACTCGAAGCAGCGGCGTACCAGGTCTTGCGTGGAGCCTGCCTCTTCCGCTAGCGCGCGGGCCTGGGCGACGACGCTGGGGTGGTCGGCGTCGATGCAGGGGGTGGGGTGGAGGAAGGCGGGGTTCATGTGAGCCGGGAGTATGCGGGGCGTGATTGGTTGGGTTTAGCCGGGGTTTGTTGTTTATCGTGCGGCCCATGCCGGGAATTCGCCCCCGGCGGGCGACCCACTTTCTGTCCCGCCAGAAAGTGGGCAAAGAGCGGCCCCTGTTCCGCCGCCCACCCGCTGCGCGGGTGGGTTCCCTGCGATGCTCGAAACCCGGGGCCGCGCCGAACTCACTGCGCTACGCTCCGTTCAAACAGGCGTCGCGAGTCAGCTCTTGAAGCGTGCTGCGCACGCGCCCCGGGCTCCTGCGCTTCTCGGCGGCTCCAAAGGGGAACCCCTGAACAGCCAACAGCCAAAGTCCCAAAGCAAAGAGCCGGTCAGACGACCGGCTCTTTGCTTTTTGCGGATAAATGTTTGATTTGAGCGTCTTGCCGGCGCAGGTCTGCTTGAGCAAAGGGCTATGCATCAGGCGGCGAGGTCCAGTTCGGATCGCACTCGACGTTGTACTTCTTCGGATCAAGGTTCTCCTTAATCCACAGCTTGAAAGCCAGTACCAGATTCTTTTCGTGCTCGGGCAGATTGACATAGTTCGCCAGGGCTTTCGAGATGGCCGCTAACGCACACTCGTCGACGTCGAGCTCGATGAACTCCTGCGCATCGTCGTCAAAATGCTTGAGCTGGTTGATGAAAAGAGTGTTGTTAACTTGCTGGCCGACTACTTCGCGGGCAGCAGCAGTCCCTTCCGCGGCCACAGCCTTCTCCGCGACGCGATCAGTGAAGTTGGGCTTACCAGATCGCAAAACCAACTGCGAAAGAAGAACGTCAGCTGCTCCCGCCAGTGTGATCGCCGACAGCCTGTCTCGATCGGTGACGTAGAGCCCTATAGCTGCCTCCAACTGGCTGTGTGCAAGTTGAAAGCGGGTGTACTGGCTGAGACTCACTTCGGCCGTTTTCGGAACTTTGTCGGACCCGACTTGAATGCTTCCATTTGCGCCGGACCGTCCGTGTTGACCCATGCCCACTGTAAGTAGGCCTTCACGAATGGTTCGTCCTGTCCGTACAGAGCGGTGTAGTCGACGATGGCCCGAGCAAGAGCATCCGCTGCGTGCTTCTCCAGGTCGAGTTCGACTACGTCCGGGTCTGTTGGTGCGAGGTGCTTGTGCGCGATGACTCCGAGCCTGAGGTCAATGTGGTGCGCGTACGATCGACGCTTCGGGGTGCCTCCGACAACATGGTCGTAGACCTTACGGGCATAGTCCACGAAAGGCTCCTTCCCGGCTCTGCGGACGAGACTGTCAAGTACGTTGCTGGCTGCGCCGGCCAGGGTGATCACGGATGACCGATCGAGGCCTTGCAGAAATAACTCGACCGCGGTCTGCAGTTGGCGGCGAGCAATATCTGTCCGATGGAGCCGCTGCATTCTGCTTCTGAGGCCTAACGTTCGAGTTAGGCCTCCTCACTAGTCGTGTGAAAGTCTTCGTAGATTTCCTTCAACGTTTTGCCGTTGAAAGTCCAGAACGGAGATGGCTGGAGTGCATAGTCATCGGCCAGCTGCAGCACTTTTCTGGTTGCAGCCGTAAGTGAGCAGACCTCCCCAGCAAACTGAACCTTACGCTCGTCAACTACTGTGACCGTCACCGCCGGCTCTTCGGTTGAAACGAGGACGGATCCATTCGGAATTCCCAGCTCGTGAAAGTTCATCTTTGGTCGGCGAGCTCGCTTCAGGACGTGTGCGGACTGGATGTCAGCAGGGGGCACATCTGACTCGATGCTCCTCTCGAACTGAACCGTTACGTCATCGACCTTCAGTAGTCGAAGAACTGCGATGACTCGCTCTGGCTCGATCTTGAAGAATTCACGGTTCGGATTGATCCGCATCATGCCGAAGGCGAGGTGAAGCGCCTTCTCCACTTCCGTTGCGTCGCGGACCTGACACGCGAAGGCACAGTCAAATGGTACTGGGACGCCAGTGCCATATAACTGCTTCATCCTGTCATCGACCTCGAGTTGGGTTGTCTTTCCGATCTTCACAAGCCCAGGCATCGCCGGGTTGGTAAGCACGTAGACAATCTGCGATTGGAGTTCTGGCATGGTGGATTGCGAGGCACAACGTTGAAGCTGAGATCTGAGCGGTGGCTTGCCGACGCGAGTCGGTTCGAGCGATTGGTTAGACAGGACGCTTTTCAAGCTGGCGCCTAGCTCGCTCAATCACCGTCTCGCTATCAGCTGCCGCAGATGCTGCCCTCATTGCGCCAATCGCAGACACGCCAATCAATATCCCGAAGTAGATTGGGCCGTTTGGCATAGGCACTCGGATACCAGCAAACGGGTGACCATGCATTTGCCCAAGCGCAAGGAGAATGGCATCAAGTGAATTGAATGCGAGGCCAATGCACATGCAAATTAGCCAACCATTCGACTTGGACCGATACGTCAACGCGCGGTACTGCAGATGAGCGAGGTTGGTAGGGTCTGCTACGGCAGCGGCGATGGAAGCATTGAGCTGCTGCAGCGACCTCTCGCTTCGGCTTCTCCATGCACTAGACAGCTTCGATCCAAGCGAATCAATTGGCGCCTTGATGTATGCACTGACTAGATTAATCAGCAGCCCGACAATGACAACGCTGATCCACCAGCCTGCAGAGGAAAGGTTGTTTACGACTTCGGTCATGTGCTGAAGTGTATTTGTGCTGTCCAGCGTGTTTCGAGCGATAGCCAGCGCCTCTTATCAAACAGATGTGCTGCATGACAAAGATGGTGGAGGCGGCCCCTAGCTCTTGATTTGGAAAAATTTGTCTCGCGGCTGCTGTACTAAGCGTCCGCTAAATTTCTGACAAAGGCGGCACGCTGTTACAAGTAGCTGAGGCATGGATGATCGCAAGGCTCCGCTGAGTTGGCCATCCAGGTTTGCCCGCCGCGTTAGCGGCGGGCAAACAGGCTGTTGGCTGTTTCGGGGTTCCCCTTTGGAGCCGCCGAGAAGCACAGCCCGACAAGGCGCGTGCGAAGCACGCTTCAAGAACTGACTCGCGACGCTTGTTCGAGCAGAGCGTAGCGACGCGAGTTCGGCGCGGCCTTGTCGGGCGAGCATCGCAGGGAACCCCTCGCGCAGCGAGGGGCGGCGGAACAGGGGCGCTTTCTTTGCTTACTTTCTTGCGCGCGCAAGAAAGTGAGTCGGCCGCCGGGACGAAATCCCGGCATGGGCCTCGCGAAGTACGACAAACCCCTCGCCAAGCCCACCGCAAAGCCCTGCCTCAAACCCCCAACGCCACCACCGTCGGCGACCCCGTAAACCTCATCACCCCCGCATCCAACACCGCCGCAATCACCCCCAGCATCACCCCCATGCCCATCCCATAGCCCGGGCAGGCATGCAGCGGCGGCAGCGTCGGGTCGGCGCGGTCGCCGCCGAAGATCAGGTGGTGGCGCAGCGGGTCTTGCCGCGTGGCCGAGCCCAGCGCGGCGACGATGACGTCGCCCACCTGCACGTCCACCTGCCCCAGCCGGTGCGGCGTGCGGGCGCGGCGCCACACCTGGTAGGGCGTGGGGCGCTGCGTGAGCGTGGCGATCAACGTGGGGCGCAGGCGGGACACGGCCTCGGCAAAGGGGCGCAGGCCGGTGGCGGCGTCCACCGCGGCCTCGTGCCAGCTGGGTTGCAGCTCCCACAGCTTGCGGCTCTGCACCCAGGCGGCCAGCGCGGTCAGCAGGTTGGCGTGGGTGGTGGGCGGGAAGCCCAGCATCACGCCGGCCAGCGTGCGCTCGGCCAGGTCGGCCGGCGCATCGGGCACCGCACGGGCGGCGGCCACGATGGCGCGGCTCAGCGGCGGCAGCTTGTCGGCGGGCGTGGCGGCCAGCCAGGCCGCGATGCCGGCGGTGAAGCCCTGGCCCGCCTCGCGGCCGGCCTGGCAGACCGATTCGGTGGGGTGCGGCCCGAACACATAGCGCGATACGCGGAACAGCTCGCGCGGGCAGCGCGGCGCCTGCGGTGCGCCCGGCGGGTGGAACTCCGGCCCCCACACGTGCACGCCGTCGGGCTGGCCAAACCACACCTGGCACAGCTTGGCCAGCACGCCTTCGCTAAGGCGCTCCAGGTCCAGCGGCGTGTCGGTGGGCAGGTCGCGCGGCTTCTGGCTGGCCGGGAAGGCGGCCAGCAGCGCCTGGGCCTCGGCCTTGAGGCCGGCAATGCCGGCGGCCGCCACCTGGTAGGCGGCTGCATAGGCCTGGGCCTCGGTGACGCTCTCCAGCGCGGCATTCACGCGCGGCGCTTGTTCTTTATGGCCGGTGTCTTCGTCCAGGCCGAGAAAGCCCACGCCCACCGAGTCGCGCATGCGCTCGCCGTAGCCCGACACCGAGTAGCGGTCCGGCTGGTTGCGCAGCACCTCCAGCACGCGCTCGCTCGTGCCCACCAGCACGCCGTAGGCGGTGCGGGCGACGCCGCCGGGTTGGGCGCGCACCCAGGCCCAGGCGGTGTCGCGGGTGTTGGTGTCTTCCAGCCAGCGCTGCCAGCCGGCCAGGTCGTCCAGCGCGGGCGCCTGCAGCGGCACGGGCGTGGCGGCGGGCAGGGGCAGCGGCAGCTCCACCAGGCCGGGCAGGGCCTTGAGCGCCGGGATGGACGGCACGAAGAAATACGCGCCCCATTGCAGCGTGACGAAGGGCTCGGGGCCGAGGTCGATCTCCAGCGCCTTGCCGGCGTGCTCGAAGGGGTAGAGCCGGCGCGGGGTGCTGGGGTCCACCACGCCCAGCAGCGGGTCGCTTTGCGCGGAGTAGCCGCCGCTGGCGTTGCCGCCGGCCACCCAGCGCTGCACCACCTCGAACTGCTCGGCCAGGTGAGCGTTGTAGGCCATGAAGACCAGGCCACGGTCGGCGTCGTCCTCGGGCTGGGCGCGGTTGGGCGGCGGGCCGTAGCTCATGCCGCGGCGCAGCAGGCGCGGCATGCGGGCCTTGGCGAACGCGGAGTCGGGGGCCTGGTCGCGCGGGTTGGCGCGGCGGATGTGGGCGTGGAAGGGGCACAGCGCGCCCTTGGCATCGGCCTCGTAGTTGAAGTCGTTGATCGCGGTCTCGTCCGCCAGCGGGCGGCCGTCGCGCCAGCGGCCCATCAGCTTGGCCAGCAGCAGCTCCTTGGGCAGGTTGAGGCGCTTGGCCTCGGTGCTGACCACGCGGTCCAGCCGGCCCACGTACTGGCGCAGCTTGCGCACCGCCAGGAAGGAGCCGCGGTCCAGCAGCGCGTCGGGCTGCTCGGGCACGGGGTAGCCCTTGTCGCGCGCGGTCACAAAGCCCTGTACCACCTCACCGGTGGGCACGCGGTCGTCCCAGCGGGCGCCGGTGGGGCTGGGCGATTTCCACTCGGGCGTGGGCTGGCTGATGCCGTCCTTGAAGCCGAAGTTCTCGCTGTCCACCGCATTGCTGCGCATGGGCTCCATGGCCATCAGCGCCAGGCCCGTGCCCTGGGTCAGCGCGGCGGCGGCGGCCTGGAGGCGGGCCTCGTCGGCCGGCGTGACGAACTCGCCGCCCGAGGCGCTGGCAAAGCGCAGCTGGATCAGCACATGGGCGGTGGCGGGGTCGAAGCGGTCGCGGCCGTTGAGGTGGGGCGCCAGCGCCCAGTGCGTGGGGTGGTTGTGGCGCACGTCGCCCAGCAGGCCGGCGCGGGCGGCCATGCCCTCCTTGAAGGCCTGCGGGAAGCGGGCGATGCGGCTGTCGGGCACGCCCAGGGCGCGCAGGCCGGCCAGCGTGAGGGCCACCTGCGTCCACACGCCGGCCAGCGGGCCGTCGGCGCGCGGCGCCTGGCCCTCGGCCTGCACCGGCGCGGTGGACAGCCAGGCCAGCGCCTGCGCGGGCTGGGCCACGCGCAGCAGCAGCAGCGCGCCACGGTTGGCCGGCAGCTTGCTCAGCATGCCGGCCTGCAGGTCGGCATCGGCCAGGCTGAGTGCGCGGGCCGCCACCTCGGGCATGGGCACGGCCGACTCGAACCAGGCCAGCATCTCGTAGTGGCGGCGACGCAGCAGCTCGCCGGGGCTGGTGCCCGCGCCGACCGGGAACTGGCGGCGCGTGTCCAGCTGCTGCAGCTCGAACAGGATGTCGTGCGTGGCGCGCAGCAGCACGAAGCCGTCGGGCGCGGCGAGGCTGAAGAAGCGCTGCAGCGTGAACAGCCCCGCCAGCGGCACCAGGCCGCGCGCGGCCATCGCGAAGCGCTCGGCCGGCTCGGTGGGCAGGGGCTGGACCTGGCCGCTGGACGGCGCGCGCAACCGGTCGGCGGCCAGCTCGTCGGGGCGGCCGCGCTGCGCGGCCTCCAGCTTGGCCAGGTATTCGGCATCGCTGACCGTGCGGCCGGATTCGATGAAGAGGAAGTCCGCCGAGATCTCGTGCGCGCGCACCCAGCGCGAGTAGGTCTCGAAGCTGCACTGGTGCGACAGCTGGTAGCCCTCCACATGGCACAGGATCAGGTCCAGCGTGGAGCCGAGCTGGTCCCAGATCACCCGCATGTACGGCTCCCAGCCGCCGTCGAAATTCACGTTCAGCAAAAGGCGGTCGGGCGCGCCGTTCTGGCCGTCTATGACCGCCCAGCGGAAGGAGTGCACGATGCGCCAGCGCGCCACCACGTCGGTATAGGGCGAGGCCGGTGCGCTGGACTCGCGCGAGCCCAGGCGCAGACCGTTGAGCGTGCGCAGCACCTTGCGCAGCCGGTCCACATAGGTGGCGACTTCGAGGGCGTCGACAAAGCCCGGTTTGATGTCGGCGATCAGCACCAGATCGGTGATGCCGCCCAGCTGGACGTCGTTGCTGCGTGCCATGCAGGGTCTCCCTGGTTGAGTGGCGCGCAGTATCCCGGCGGGGTCGGGCGTGCAGATCGGGATCTGCCCTCAAGGCTGTTGACGGTCATCCACCCCAGACGCAGATCGGCCCCCGAAATCCGCAAGCTATCGCAAACCCCAGGTCTTGCCGGGGCGTGGCGCGCACAGTTCAGTCACCAACCGGAGCAAGCCATGAACCGCATCAGCACCACCAGCCACCGCACCGCCGCCCTGCACGCCATCAGCGCCGCCACGCTGGTGGGCCTGCTGGCCATGACCGGTGCGATCTGGCTCACCGTCGCCGCCCCCGCCGAGCCGGCCGCCGACATCGTTCGCCTGGAACGCGTGGTCATCACCGGCCAGCGCAGCCCCGCCGCCGGCGAGACCGTGGCCCAGCTGCCCCGCGTGGTCATCGAAGGCCGCCGCGATGCCGCCGCCGACGGCGCCCAGCTCGCCAGCGCCTGCACCGCGCCGCGCGACTGCTGAGCCGGGCTCAGAGCTCGCGCCGCATGAACAGCTTGCTGCCGTCGTCGTCGAGTCGGTGGGGCAGGAAGCCGGCGCGCTCGAACATCGCCAGCGGGCCGAAATGCTCGCGGGCATCGCTGGGCACAGTGCCTGGCGTGGCCGGCATGGCCTCCACCATCCGCAGGCCCTGGGCCTTGAGCCCGGCCAGCGCCGCCTGCAGCAGCGCCGTCGCCACGCCCTGGCGGCGGTAGGGCCGGGCGATCACGAAGCAGCCGATCTGGCCCATCTGTGCGGCCTCGGGCTCCACGGTGTCTTCCAGCGCCGCGAACAGCCGGCGCGGCCCCGCGTGGCACCAGCCGATCACACGGCCCTCGCGATAGGCCAGCCAGCCCTGCATCTGCCCGCAGGCGATGCGCGTGCAGGCGGCCTCGCGGTTCTCGGCCGCGCCGCGCGCCGACCACTGCACCACGCGGTGATCCACCAGCAGGAACTGGCAGTAGCAAAAGCCCCAGCGCGGGTTGTCCGCGAAGGCCTCGCCGTCGAAGAAGGCCAGGAAATCGGCCTGACGCGTGGGCGTCAGCGCGTGGATTTCCAGGCCGGCGTCCATCAGCGCCCCAGCACCCGCAGGATCTCGCGGCCATAGGCCTCGAGCTTCTTGGCGCCTACGCCGCTGATCTGGCCCAGCTCGGCCAGGTCGCCGGGCAGCTGGCGGGCCATCTCGGCCAGCGTGGTGTTCTGGAAGATCACATAGGCCGGCAGGCCGTGTTCCTTGGCGACCTCGGAGCGCCAGGCCTTGAGCGCCTCGAAGCGCTCCAGCCCCTCGGCGTCCAGTCCCAGCGCCGGGTCCACCTTGGGCCGGCTGCTGCTGCCGCGGGTGGCGCGGCCGCGCGAGCGCTTTTCCTCGGCCTCGCGCAGCCTCAGCTCCACCTCGCCCTTGAGCACCGCCCGTGCGCTGTCCTGCAGCGCCAGCGTGTTGAACTCGCCCTCGGCCGCCACATGGCCCAGCGCGATCAGCTGGCGCAGCACCGCGCGCCACTGGGTCTCCGACAGGTCGGCCCCCACGCCCCACGTGGACAGGCTGTCGTGGCCGTACTGCTGGGTCTTGTCGGTGGTCTTGCCGCGCAGCACGTCGATCAGGTGGCCGGCACCGAAGCGCTCGCCGCGCTGGTGGAAGCGGTAGATGCACGACAGCAGCTTGCGCGCCGCCTCGGTGGCGTCCCAGGTGGCCGGCGGGTTCAGGCAGTTGTCGCAGTTGCCACAGGGCTGGCTCTGTTCGCCGAAGTAGGCCAGCAGCCGCACGCGCCGGCAGTCCGTGGCCTCGGCCAGCGCCAGCAGCGCGTCCAGCTTGCCGCGCTGGGCCTGCTTGAACTCCTCGCCGGCGGGGCTCTCGTCGATCATGCGGCGCTGGTTGACCACGTCCGCGAGGCCGTAGGTCATCCAGGCCTCGGCGGGCGCGCCGTCACGGCCGGCACGGCCGGTCTCCTGGTAGTAGGCCTCGATGTTCTTGGGCAGGTCCAGGTGGGCGACGAAGCGCACGTCGGGCTTGTCTATGCCCATGCCGAACGCGATGGTGGCGACGATGATGAGCCCGTCCTCGCGCAGGAAGCGGTCCTGGTGGCGGCGACGCACCTCGGCGTCCAGGCCGGCGTGGTAGGGCAGTGCGTTCAGGCCTTCGCTCCTGAGCCACTCGGCGGTCTCGTCCACCTTGCGGCGGCTCTGGCAGTAGACGACGCCGGCCTCGCCCTCGTGCTCGTCCTGGATGAAGCGCAGCAGTTGCTCGCGCGGCGAGCCGTTCTTCTCGACGATGAGGTAGCGGATGTTGGGCCGGTCGAAGCTGCTGACGAACAGCCGCGCGTCCTGCAGCTGCAGGCGCTCGATGATGTCGGCGCGGGTCAGCGCATCGGCGGTGGCGGTCAGCGCCACGCGCGGCACATCGGGGAAGCGCTCGTGCAGCAGGCTCAGCTGCAGGTACTCGGAGCGGAAGTCGTGGCCCCACTGGCTGACGCAGTGCGCCTCGTCGATCGCGAACATGGACAGCAGGCCGCGCTCGTGCAGCGAGGTCAGCTGCGCCAGGAAGCGCGGCGTGGTGATGCGCTCGGGTGCGGCGTACAGCAGCGTGAGGCGGCCGCTCATCATCTCGCGCTCGATCTGCGCGGCCTCGTCGCTGCTGAGGCTGGAGTTCAGGAAGGCCGCGTGCACGCCGGCCTCTTCCAGCGCGCCGACCTGGTCATGCATCAGCGCGATCAGCGGGCTCACCACCACGGCCACGCCATGGCCCTGCTGCTGGCGCAGGATGGCGGGCACCTGGTAGCACAGGCTTTTGCCGCCGCCGGTGGGCATCAGCACCAGCGCGTCGCCGCCGGCGGCCACCTGCTCGACGATGTCGGCCTGCTGACCGCGGAAGGCGGTGTAGCCGAAGACTGCTGACAGCACCTGTCGGGCTGCGGATTGCAGCGCTTCGGTGGACTGGGGAAGATGCGCGCTCGAATTCATTCAGCGGCCATTGTCCCAGCCTTGACCCGGAGACCCGTGATGCCCGACGCCCAGCAACTGCGCCAGCGCCTGATCCGCAACTTCCACGACGCCCCGCGCGAGCGCTTCGTGCGCGCGCCGCACTACGACACCGAGGGCGCCTCGCTGTCCGCCGGCACCGCCGCCACGCAGCTGGGCGCGCGCCTGGACGTGGTGGCGCCCGGCCAGCAGAGCTGCCCCTACCACTACCACCATGGCGAGGAGGAGATGTTCGTGATCCTGCAGGGCGAGGGCACGCTGCGGGTGGCGGGCGAGCGGCTGCCGCTCAAGGCGGGCGACACCATCTTCATCCCGGCCGGGCCCGAATACCCGCACCAGATCCTGAACACCTCGACCGCGCCGCTGCACTACCTGTCCATCAGCACGCAGAAGTCACCTGAGATCTGCGTCTACCCCGACTCCGGCAAGGTGGGCTGCTATGCGCCGGGCCTGCGCCTGCTGCAGCGCCAGGACGCCGGCGTGGACTACTGGGACGGCGAGGCCTGAGCGCGGCTCAGGGCAGGCGCCAGTTGGCCAGCGCGACGCGGCCGCTGAGGCGATCCCGGACCCGGTTGCTGCGCAGCTCGAAGTCCAGGCCGTCTGCGTCGAACCGGAACACGCCGTAGTTGGCCCGGTCCGCGCCCCACAGCAGGCCGCGGCGCGCGACGCCCGAGGTCACGAACTCCACCAGGCCGCTGTCGTCGTAGCAGTCGTTCTCGTGGATGTCGCCGCTGACCACCAGGCGCCCGGCGCGCCTGGCCAGCAGGCCGTGCAGGCGCTGGAAGGCCGCGTGGTAGTCCTCCCAGCTCTCGCTTTGCAGCGCGCCGAAGCGGTGCACCGTGGAGGAGGACACCAGCAGCACGAAGCGCGCGCCTGCCAGCTCGGCCAGGGTCTGCTCCAGCCAGGCCCACTGCGCGGCGCCGAGCACGGCATCGCGGTCAAAGCGCGAGTCGGCGGCCTTGCGGCGGTAGAAGCGCTCGTCCAGCACGATCACCTCCACCGGTCCCACGCTGAGGCGGCCGTACACGTCGGTGCCGGTGCGCAGCGTGGGCAGCGCGTTGATCAGCGCCTGGCGGGCGGCCAGCCCCAGCGCCGGGTCTTCGCCGCCACCGTAGCGGTCGTTGCCTATGAAGTCGTGGTCGTCGTAGATGGCCACCACGGGCTTGTGGCGGGCCTGCATGTCAGCCAGCAGGCCCGCAAAGCTGGGCTCGGCCTTCTGTTGGCGGTAAAGCTCGTCCAGCTCGTTGGCCAGCGGGCCGGCATGGGCATGGAAGTCGCGGTCGAGGTAGATGTTGTCGCCCATCAGCAGCAGCGCATCGGGCTGCTCGGCCTGGATGGCGGCCCAGATGGGCTGGGGACTGACTTGCTGCAGCTTGCAGCACGAGGCCGCGATGATCTTGGTCATGAACGCTCTCCCTGTGGGCCACGATGGCGGCAGGCAGTAGAGCGCCCGGACCGGGCGATCACATCAACAGAACTGGGGGGCGGGCCGCTCAGTAATGCGGCGGCAGCTCGTCGCGCAGGCTGCGGAAGCCGCCGGGTTCGGCGGCGGTGGCCTGGCGGCGCAGCTCCACGATCTCGCGCACCAGGCGCTCGATCTGCTCCTGCTGGCGCACCACCACCTGGTTGAGCTGCTCCACCAGGTCTTCGGCGAAGCTGGCCTTGACCTCCAGGTCGGTCAGGCGGCGTTCTATGTCTTGCAAGGGGTCCATGGCGGTATTGGGCCTGAATTCAGGCCCGCCCGGCGTCAGCGGCGGTCGCCGCGTGCGGTGATGGTGCCCATGCCGGACACGGAACGCTGCACCTGGGGCTGGCCGAAGTAGTCGATGGAGCCTATGCCGGAGATGTGGGCGGTGAGGTCGTCGGTGGCCCACAGCACCACATTGCCCAGGCCGCTGACGTTGACGCGGGCATGCCGCGCCTGCAGGCGGTCGGCGATGACCTTGCCCTTGCCCGAGATCTGCAGCACCAGCTCCTCGGTCTGGCCGGACACCTGGCCGTCACCCGAGCCCGAGATCACATAGACCAGCTCGCGGGCCTTGATCTGTTCAAGCCGGGCCTGGCCGGCGCCGCTGACGAACAGGCGCAGGCGGTCGACCGTCAGCGGGCCGGGCGCGATCACGTCGCTGGCGCCCGAGATGGTCAGCTGGCGCAGCCGCCTCACCTCGATCTGCAGCGTCACGCGGTTGGTGCTCCAGAACTTCCAGCCGCCGCCGGGGCGCACCATCAGCTGGCCGCCGCTGACCTGGATGTCCACGTCGCGCTGCACCTCGTCGCCCCCTGCGACGAAGACCTGGTCGCGGTCGCCCTGCACCAGCGTCACGCGTGCGGCGCCGCCCAGGTCGATGCGGTCGAAGGGGCCGGGCGTGTAGACCCGGCCCGGCTCGGCCGGTGCGGCGGGCGGGGCCGGGGGCGCGGGCTGGGCCGCAGGGGCCGGGGCGGCCGGGCTGGCGGGTGCGGCAGTCTGCGGCCCGGCCGGCATCGCCGGCTGGGGCTGGGGCATGGGCTGCGGGCTGGGCTGGGCCCGGGCGCCCAGGGTCAGCCCCAGCGTGAGCAGCGCTGCGAGCAGGGCTTGGGCGAGGCGCTTCATAGCGATTGCTCCCTCAGCATCTTGGACACCTCGCGGTTGGCCGTGATGCGGCTGCCGTCACGCAGCTGCACGACGAGCTGGGAGTTCTCGTCGGGCGTCATGCTGTCCACGAAGTCCAGGTTGACGATGCAGCCGCGCTGCAGGCGCAGGAAGCGGCTCTTGTCCAGCCGTTCCTCGAAGCTGGCGATGGGCAGGCGCACCAGGTAGCTGCGGCCCTTGCTCTGGATGGCGGTGTATTTGTTGTCGGAGCGCAGGCACTCGATGTCGTTCACCTGCAGCGGGAAGATCTTGCCCTGGTCGCGCACCAGCAGCCGGGTCAGCGGCGCGTCGGGCGGCGTGCCCAGCGCCTGCGCGACCTCGGCCGTGCTGGGCGCGGCCTCGCGCAGCGCGTGGCCCACGGCCTCGTCGAAGCGCTCGCGCGAGAAGGGCTTGAGCAGGTAGTCCAGCGCGTGCAGCTCGAACGCAGTCAGCGCGTGTTCGTCATAGGCGGTGGTGAAGATCACGCGCGGCTGGTGGGCGTCGTGCTGCAGCGCCCGCACCACCTGGATGCCGGTCAGCCCGGGCATCTGGATGTCGGTCAGCACCAGCGCGGGCTTGAGCGCGCGGATCTGCTCCAGCGCGGTCTCGCCGTCCTCGCACACGGCCACCAGCTGCAGGCCGGGCGTGGCCTTCACCCAGTCCGCCAGGCTCTCGGCGGCCAGGGGTTCGTCTTCGGCGATCAATACGGTGGTCATGTCTGCCCCTCGTTCGGCGAGTACGCCGACCGGTCCCCCGAGGGGACGGCGGGCCGGCTTGGGGCGGCCGGGCGCTCGGCCCGCCGCCCCGTGGTGGGAGGTCGTTTCATGTTTGAGGTATCCACAGGTCGACGCGAAAGCCCGCGCCGGGCGCGGTGTTCACGCGCAGCTTGGCGTGGCCGTCGTAGTCCAGCGCAAAGCGCTTCTTCAGTGCCGCCAGGCCGATGCCGCGGCGCTGGCCCGGGCGAGGCTCCAGCGCCGCGGGGTCGCAGCCCGGGCCGTCGTCGGCCACGCAGAGGTCCAGCCCGCGGTTCAGCGGGTTGCGGCGGGCGCTGATGGTCACGCAACCGCCGCCCTTGATGGGGGCCACCGCGTGCAGGATGCTGTTCTCCACCAGCGGCTGCAGCGTCAGCGGCGGCAGCTCGTCGTCCATCACCGCCTCGTCCAGGTCCCAGTCCACGCGCAGGCGCGGGCCCAGGCGCAGCGCTTCCAGGCTCAGGTAGTCGCGCAGGAAGGCGATCTCGTCGGACAGCGCCACGCGCGCGTCCGCGCCGCGCTTGGTGTCCAGCACATAGCGCAGCATGGACGCGAAGCGCAGCAGCGCGGCCTCGGCCTCGGCGGGGTCCTTGCGGGTCAGCGCGATCAGCGAGTTCAGCGTGTTGAACAGGAAGTGCGGGTTGAGCTTGCCGCTGATGGCGGCCAGCTCGGCCTTGGCCAGCGCGGACTCCGCCTGAGCCGCGGCCACCGCCGCCGCGCGCGCCGCGCGGGCCTGCAGCACCGCGCTGAAGGCGGTGGCGATGGCGGCATAGACCACCAGGCCCCACAGCGTGCGCAACAGCAGGCCGGCCATCAGCACCGCGCCCGCATGGTCGGCGCCGAACAGCGTGGTGTTGACCGCGAACTCGCCCGCCTGCCACAGCAGCGCAAAGCCTGCAGCGGCCACGCCGTGCAGCGCCCACACCAGCGTCAGCGAGGCCTCGCTGGCGTGCAGCGCACGGGTCAGCGGCCATACCGCGATGCCCAGCAGCATGGGCGGCCACAGCATGGTGGTGGCCTGGTAGACCGCCAGCCAGAAGGGGTCGACGCCGCGCTCGAATTCGTTGCCCGCCAGCACGAACAGGCTCCAGGTCAGCAGGCAGCAGCCCGCGTACGCCAGCCAGAGGCGGCGGTTGCTGGGGCGGGCGGCGGTGGGATTCATGGCTTCATCTTAGGGAGAGCCGCCCCGGCGCTGGCCGCTGCGGCGACGAAGTGCGGGCCTCGGGGTGCCGGATGCGGGCGGGCTACCGCGGGATCCGGGGCGCCCGGCATAATTCGCCCCTTCCGCAATCGAACCTCGGCGAGCGTCATGGCCAGCGTCAACAAAGTCATTCTCATCGGCAACCTCGGCCGCGACCCCGAGGTCCGCTACAACCCCAACGGCGTGGCCTGGTGCACGATCAGCCTGGCCACCACGCGCCAGTGGAAGAACCGCGAGAGCGGCGAGCGCCAGGAAGAGACCGAATGGCATCGCGTGGTCTTCAACGACCGCCTGGCCGAGATCGCCGGCGAGTACCTGAAGAAGGGCCGCGCGGTCTACGTGGAAGGCCGCCTCAAGACCCGCAAATGGCAGGACAAGGAAGGCCGCGACACCTACACGACCGAGATCATTGCCGACCAGATGCAGCTGCTGGGCGGCCGCGATGGCGGTGGTGACGAAGGCGGCGGCGGTGGCGGCTACTCGCGCGGCGCAGGCGGCGGTGGCGGTTACGCCCGTGGTGGTGATGCCGGCGGCGACGACTTCGGCGGCGGCGCCCCCGCCCCGCGCGCCGCGGCCCGCCCGGCCGCCCCGCGTCCGGCGCCCCAGCGCGCCCCCGCCCCGGCGCCCAAGGCGTCCACGGGCTTCGATGACATGGATGACGACATCCCGTTCTGACCCTGGCCGCCGGGGCCTGTCGCCCTGGCTCCCCGCGTGCCGGGAGGCGCGCGGCCTCAGCGCAGCAGCTGGCCGAACACCACGGCCTCGAAGTCCTCGAAGGGCTGGTCGTTCTTGACCACCTTCATGCGCACCAGCGTGCCCTGCCACGCATTCAGCACGAAGCGCGCGAGCTGCGCCGGGTCGCTGCCCGGCGCGAGGTCGCCGCGCTGCAGGGCCTCGCGCAATGCCTGCTCGATCAGCCGGCTCCAGCCCTGGAACACCTGCAGGAAGACCTCGCGGGAGCGCTCATGGGTGTCGGCGATCTCGGCGCTCAGCGCGCCCAGGAAGCAGCCGGCCGTGTAGTCGCGCGCCTGCAGCGACGCCCAGTTGGCCTGGAAGTGCTGCCGCAGCCGCTGCAGTGGCGGGAGTTGCTCGTCGCGCAGCAGCGCTGCGCCGCCGGGGCGCTCCATGTAGAGCTGCAGCGCCTCCAGCGCCAGGTCTTCCTTGCTCTTGAAGTGGTTGTAGAACGAGCCTTTGGGCACGCCGGCCGCATCGGTCAGGTCCTGCACGCTGGAGCCGTTGAAGCCGTGCGATTGGAAGACGCCCAGGGCGGCGTCCACGAGTTGCTGTCTGACGCTGGGTCGTCCCATGCTGCACCGCGGAGGCAAAAGGCGATTGTCGTGCAGCCCGTGGCTGCTCAGCCCGCCAGGTAGCGTGACGCGACCTGGCCGGTCTGACTGGCGCCGAACAGGCGCATGCGACCGCGCTCGAACTCGTCCCACAGCTGCTCATCCTCGACCGAGGGCCAGGTCACCTGTTCGCCGCGCGCCAGGCCGGCCAGCGCCGCGTCCACCATGGCCTCGGCGCTCATCACGCGCGCCGGGTCCAGTGCGGCCAGCGGCACGCCGGAGATGCCGGCGCTCCACAGGTCGGTCGCGGTGACGCCGGGCAGCACCACCTGCAGCCGCACGCCGGTGCCGGCCAGCTCGTCCTGCAGGCCGCGCGTGAACGCCAGCACATAGGCCTTGGTGCCGCTGTAGACCGCGCTGATGGGCAGGGACTGCAGCGCCAGCACCGATGCGATGTTGATGAGGGTGCCGCGCTGGCGGGCCTTGAAGCCCGGCAGCACCGCCTGGGTGAGCCGGGTCAGCGCAACGATGTTCAGCGACAGCTGGGCCATGGCGTCGTCGACGTGGGCGCCGGCCAGAGGCCCCAGCCGCGCCAGCCCCGCGTTGTTGACCAGCAGCTCCACCGGTTCGGTGGCGAGCAGCTGCTCGATCCGGGCCAGGTCTTGCGCCTGGGCCAGGTCGGCCACGACGGGCCTCACCTGGACCCGATGCTGCTGCGTCAGCCGGGCGGCCAGCGCGTCGAGCCGGTCGGCGCGTCGCGCGACCAGGATGAGATCGTGGCCGCGTGCGGCCAGGCGGTCGGCGTAGACGGCGCCTATGCCTGAGGAGGCGCCGGTGATCAGCGCGGTGGGGTGGGTCGTGGCCATGGCGTGCTGCGTAGGATGAGGGGCGCAAGCCGGCCTGGCCGGCTCGCGCTGGAGCGGAGCGTTCAGCGGTTCACGTCCACCAGCGTGCGGCCGCGCACGGCGCCCTTGAGCACCTGCACCGCGCGGCCGGCGGCCTCGCCCAGGCCTATGGTGGAGACCATGCGGTCCAGCAGGCCGGCATCCAGGTCGGTGGCCAGGCGGGCCCAGGCCTGCTGGCGCAGCCCCATCGCGGCGTTCACGGTGTCTATGCCGGCCAGCGTGACGCCGCGCAGGATGAAGGGCGCCATGCTGCCCGGCAGGTCCATGCCCTGGGCCAGCCCGCAGGCCGCCACGGTGCCGCCGTAGCGGGTCTGCGCCAGCACATTGACCAGCGTGTGGCTGCCCACGGTGTCCACCGCGCCCTGCCAGCGCTCGGCGCCCAGCGGCCGCGCGGCCGGGGCGGAGAGCGTGGCGCGGTCGAGGATCTCGGCGGCGCCCAGCTCGCTCAGGTAGGCCTCTTCGCTGGGGCGGCCGGTGGAGGCCAGCACGTGATAGCCGCGCTTGGCCAGCAGTGCGATCGCCACCGAGCCCACGCCGCCGGCCGCGCCGGTGACCAGCACCTGGCCACCCTGCACGCCGCCGCGCTCCAGCGCCAGCACGCTGAGCATGGCGGCCAGGCCCGCGGTGCCGATGGCGGCCGCCTGGCGCGTGGACAGCGCCTCGGGCAGCTTGACCAGCCAGTCGCCGCGCACACGGGCACGCTGAGCGAAGCCGCCGTGGTGGGTCACGCCGGCCTCGTAGCCGTTCAGCACCACCCGGTCACCCGCCCGGAAGCCCGGGTGGGAGGACTCGAGCACCGTGCCGGCCAGATCTATGCCCGGCGTCATGGGGAAGCGCTTGATGAAGCCGCCCAGCCCGGTGATGGCCAGGCCGTCCTTGTAGTTGACCGTCGAGTACTCGACCGCGACCGTCACGTCGCCCGGATCCAGGTCGTCGTCCTGCACGTCCACCAGTGCCGCCGCCAGCTTGCCCTCGTGCTGCGTCACGCGCACGGCCTTGAATGTCCCCATGGATGCTCTCCAGTGTCTTGGTCCGTCCGACCGGCGACCCCCGCCGGACTCGGTGTGGGCGACTATAAGACGACCGGTCATATTCAGTAAAGATGCATCGTTCCGGGGCGGGGTCAGGCACGTGCTCAGACCGCCGGGTCGGTGGCCAGCCGGGCGGCGAAGCCCTCCTGCAGCCAGTCCATGAACACACGCAGGCGATGGGTCACGTGCCGGCTCTGGGGATAGACCACATGGAAGGGGTAGGGCGCGGGCCGCCAGGGGCGCAGCACCTCCACCAGCGCGCCTTCGCGCAGCGCCGCGTCGGCGGCGTAGCCAAAGGTCTGCACCAGGCCCAGTCCGGCCACGGCGGCGGCCAGGTGGGCATTGCTCTCGTTCACGCCCACGCGGTGTTCGATCTTGATCTCGGTCTTCACGCCGTCACGCTCGAAGCGGAAGGGCACGGCGCGGCCGCTCTGGCTGAACACATAGGCCACCAGGCGGTGGCCGTTCTTCAGCTCGTCCGGGTAGGCGGGCGTGCCGTACTGCCTGAGATAGCCCGGCGCCGCGCAGGTGATCAGCGGGGCCTCGCCGACGCGGCGTGCCACCAGCGAGGAGCTGTCCAGCGGGCCGCCGCGGATCACGCAGTCCACGTTGTCGCTGATCAGGTCCACCGCGCGGTCGGACACCCCCAGCTCCAGGCGGATGTCGGGGTAGCGGGCGAGAAACTCCGGCAGCAGCGGGATCAGCACGTCGCGCGCGGTGGAGCCGCCCACGTCCACGCGCAACTGGCCGCGTGGCCGCCCGCGCGCGAGGCTGAACGAGGCGTCGATGTCCTCCAGGTCGCGCAGCAGGCGGGTGCACTTGGCGTAGTAGTCCTGGCCTTCCGAGGTCACGGTGACGCGCCGCGTGGTGCGCTGCAGCAGCCGCACGCCCAGGTGCGCCTCCAGCTCCTGTACCTGCTTGCTGACCGTCGCGATCGGCATGTCCAGCGAATCGGCGGCGCGCGTGAAGCCGCCCGCCTCCACCACGCGGGCGAAGGCCCGCATTGCCAGCAGCTGATCCATGCCCGTTCTCCCGCGCGTTTTTCAAGCCGGCTGATTATCTACATCCATGGATATTCATTCCATTGATTGCACTTTTTCAATCAATGGGCGCTACCTACATTGACGCCATGCCCTCAGCGCAACGCCGCGGCAGATGCCGCGGGAAAGCCGACGGCACGACCTCAACCTCTCATCAGTCATTGCAAGGAGCACCTCATGAACAAGTCACTCGACGGCAAGATCGCCCTGGTCACGGGCGGTAGCAGCGGCATCGGCCTGGGCGCCGCCAAGGAACTCGCGGCCCAGGGCGCGCGGGTCTTCATCACCGGCCGCCGCCAGGCGGAACTGGACGCGGCGGTGGCCGAGATCGGCCCGGCCGCCACCGCGTTGCGGGCGGACGCCTCGGTGCTGTCCGACCTGGATGCGGTCTATGCGCAGATCGCCAAGACCGCCGGCCGCCTGGACATCCTGTTTGCCAATGCGGGCGGCGGTGACATGCTGCCGCTGGGCGCCATCACCGAGGAGCATTTCGACCGCATCTTCGGCACCAATGTGCGCGGCGTGCTGTTCACCGTGCAGAAGGCGCTGCCGCTGCTGAGCGAGGGCGCGTCGGTGATCCTGACCTCGTCCACCACGTCCATCCAGGGCACGGCCAACTTCAGCGTCTACAGCGCCAGCAAGGCCGCGGTGCGCAACTTCGCGCGCTCCTGGGCGCTGGACCTGAAGGATCGCGGCATCCGCGTGAACGCGATCAGCCCCGGCCCCATCCGCACGCCGGGCCTGGGTGGCCTGGTGCCCGACGAGGCACGCCAGGGCCTGTACGACTTCCTGGCCTCGCAGGTGCCGCTGGGCCGTCTGGGCGAGCCGGGCGAGATCGGCAAGGCCGTGGCCTTCCTGGCGTCCGACGCGGCCAGCTTCGTGAACGGCATCGAGCTGTTCGTCGACGGCGGCATGGCCCAGGTCTGACGGCCTCCGGGCCCGGCGCGACCTGCCGGGCCCTTCCCCCAAGCCCACCTCATGCAAAGACGCACCCTCGTCATCGCGGCTGGCCTGATCGGCGGGCTCGTGGCGGCGCATGCCAAGGAAACTCCCATGACCACCCCAGCTCACGAGGTCGAGATCGCCCAGCGCCTCATCGACCTGCACTTCAGCATCTGGAACGACCCGGACCCGGCCGCACGCTTCGCGAAGTTCGCGTCGGTCTACACGCCGGACTTCTTCGTGGCCGACTACGCCGGCAAGGCCGCCGACTACCAGGCCGTCAACGCGCTGATCGACCGCGTGCAGGGTGAGCACGCCGGCTTCGTGTTCACGCCCGAGCCCATCAGCTGGAACCACGGCCTGGGCCGGGTGACCTGGGGCTACGGCCCCAAGGACCAACCCCGGCTGATCCGCGGCGAAGACATCTTCACGGTCAGCAGCGGCCGGCTGTCCAGCGCCTATGTGTTCATCGACCAGCCCTGAGCCGGAGAGACCCGTCGCATGAAACTCTTGACCGCCCTGCTGCTGGCCCTGGCCAGTCTGGGAGCGTCGGCCCAGGGGCCGGCGATACGCACCGCCGGGGTCGACCATGTGGGCCTGAACGTGCCCGACCTGGCCCAGGCCGAGGCCTTCCTGGCCCGCACCTTCGGCTGCGTGGCCCTCACCCACATCGGCCCGTTCAAGCTGGAGGGCTCGCTGAGCCCGGACCGCAGCCACGCGGTGGCCGCGCGGGCCGACAGCGTGTCCATCGCGATGCTGCGCTGCGGACACGGCGCCAACCTGGAGCTGTTCGAGTACCGGAACTCGACCGGCAGCACCCAGGTGCCCAGCGCGGAGGACCTGGGGGCCTCGCACATCGCGTTCTACACGGACGATGTGCAGGCGGGCATCGCGGCCCTCAAATCCCAGGGCCTGCGGGTGCTGGGCGAGCCCATCACCATGCCGTCCGGCGACACCGCCGGCGAGACCTGGGTGCACTTCCTGTCGCCCTGGGGCGCGGAGATGGAGCTGGTGGGCTACCCGGCCGGCAAGGGCTACGAGAAGACCACCCGGGCCCGGCTGTGGAGCCCCAGGCACCCCGCGCGCTGACGCCGGGGCCGGCCAGCGCTCAGCCCAGCCGGCCGTCCGACAACTCGGTGGCCACGGCCAGCAGCAGCGCCAGCTCGGGGCCGCTGAAGAAGCCCTGCGCGAAGGCCTCGGAGTCGATGATGCCGACAACCTGACCCGCGCTGCCGAACAGCGGCAGGCAGGCCTCGGCCTGGACCTTGGGGTCGCAGGTGTAGTACTCGCCGCCGTCGGCCACGTAGCGGGCCACGTCGTTGATCACGCGGCCGCGGCCCGAGAGGCCTACCGCGCTGTTGTTGCTGATCTGCGCGAACTCCGGTGTCAGCGGGAACTCGGCGCGGCTCTCGGCGCCGAAGTAGGCCAGCTTGACCAGCGCGCGGCTGCCGTCGGCCAGCGTGCGGGCCTGGTAGACGCCGAACCAGTGGCTGGCGCTGTGGGCGCGGTAGTAGGCGACCAGCGCGGTCACGCCGGCCAGCAGCTGCTGGTTGGCCGGCGTGGCGCCGCCCAGCGCGGCGGCCAGGTCGTAGGGGGCGGCCGCCAGCTGGCCGAACAGCGAGCAGGACCCGCCCTCGCCCAGCTCGGGCACGCGGTACTGCCACTGCACGGCGGCCGGGTCGGGCGTGAGCGCACGCAGCGCGTCGCGGTGGGCCTGGATGGCGGCGGCGAATTCGGCGGTGTTCAGCGAGGCGGGCAGGCTGGCGGCCAGGCCGCCGCGCTCCCAGTAGGTGTCCAACAACATCAGGGGTCCAATCTCGGCGGGCCGGGCGGCCGGTGCGGGTGGGGTGGGCAAAGGCGGGGGCAAGAGCTTAGCCCGGGCCCCTGGCTCCCAGCAGCACGCCGGCCAACTTCTCCACACCGGCTTTCAGGCTGTTCTCCGGAAAGGCCGCAAAACCCAGGCGCAGGCCCTGAGGCACCGGGTGGCGCAGCCGATAGGCCGACAGCGGCGCCAGCGTGACGCCCACCGCCGCGGCACGCCGGGCGATGCGCTCGGCGTCCACCTCGTCGGGCAGCCTCACGGTCAGGCTCAGGCCCTGGCGCACCGGCGCGAAGTGCAGCCAGCGGCCGAAGTGCCGGTCCAGCGCGGATTGCAGCGCCGCGGCGCGCGCCGCATAGCGCTCGCGCAGGCTGCGCAGGTGGCGGGCCAGCTCGCCCTGGTCCATGAAGTCCAGCAGCAGGCGCTGCTCCAGCGCCGAGGGCTGCTGGCCGGTCATCGCCAGCGCGGCGCAGGCCGGCTCCACCAGTGCGTCGGGCAGCAGCACATAGGCCAGACCCAGTCCCTGGAACAGGCTGTGCGTGAGGCAGCCCACCTGGATCACGCGCGCCTCGCCGCCTTCGCTCTGGCGCAGGCTGGGTACGGGCGCGCCGGTCAGCACGAAGTCCGCCTCGTGCTCCTCCTCGATCACATAGGCCTGGGCGGCGGCGGCCCAGTCCAGCAACGCGCGCCGGCGGGCCGGCGTGAGCGTCACCCCCAGCGGGCGCTGCACCGCGCCGCTGAGCTGGGCCAGGCGCGCGTAGGGCGCGAGGCGCGCGCCGGCGGCCACGTCCAGGCCGTCGTGATCCACCGGCACCGGGATCAGCCGCGCGCTGGCGGCCTCGAACAGTCCGTGGTGTTCGGCGGGGCTGGGGTCTTCCACCCAGACCGCGTCGCCCGGGTCCAGCAGCAGCCGGGCCAGCAGATCCAGCCCCTGGCGCACGCTGGGCACGATCAGCAGCTGGTCGGCCGTGCAGCGCAGGCCACGGGTGACGCCCAGGTGCTCGGCCAGCGCCTCGCGCAGCGGCCGCAGGCCCTGGGCGTGCTGGCGGTACAGCCAGTGCGGCCCCTGCCAGTGCTGGCGCCGGCCGGCCAGCCGGGCCCAGGTTTCCATGGGGAAGAGGCCGGGGTCACCGCAGTCGGGCTGGAAGGTGCGCACCCAGGGATCGGGTACGCCCGTGCCGCGCGCCGCGAGCGCACGCCCACGGTGGGACAGCAGCGGCGGGGCCGGCGGCAGCGCCGTGGTCACCGGGGGCGCGACGGGACTGGCCGCCGGCCCCCGGGCCTCGACAAAACTGCCGCGCCCCACGTGGGAAGAGATGTAACCGTCTGCAATAAGTCGCTCAAAGACTAACGTGACGGTCGAGCGCGACAGGCCGTGGTCTCTGGCCAGGCTGCGGGTGGTGGGCAGGCGGCTGCCGGCCGGCAGGCGGCCGTCCCGCATGGCGTCGCAGAGCGCCTTGTAAAGCCATTGTTGCCGGTTGTTGCCCTCGGGGCGCTCGTCGAGCGCGAGCAGGACTTCGGTGGCGCGTCGCATCGGAATGGAGGGGATTGGTCTGATCTGGGGCGGGCGAATTGGTTTGCCCGCCGGGGGACGGGAGGCGCCAGCATCCGCGCCGCGCGCCTGCACCACCGCGCCGGCCCTGGTTTCGGGGCCGGTGCCATGCCGAGGTCCAGATCGGGCAGCGCGCGTGAAAAACATCTTAGGGGGTCATCCCCCACGACCTTGGGAGCAACGATGAAACGCCGAGTACGACATCACTATTCGACGCTGGGCCTACCCTGCGCGCTGGCCCTGCTGCTGGCGGGCTGCGGTGGCGGCAGCGACACCGCCACGACCTCGGCCGCCCCGGCGGCTGCGGGCATGAGCATGTCCAAGGCGCTGGCGACCACCGCCGGCGAGGGCACGGAGATCGCGCTGACGCCGGTGAACGCGACCGCCAGCGGCGCCGAGCGCGGCGACCTGTCGGCCGCGGCGGCCATAGACCACAACATGGGCACGCGCTGGAGCAGCGCCTTCGACGACAACCAGTTCCTGACGCTGGACTACGGCAAGTCGGTCGCCATCAGCCGCGTGCACATCGAATGGGAGAACGCGCACGCGACGCAGTACCTGCTGCAGGTGTCGGACGACGGCGTCACCTGGACCACGCTGAAGACGGTCAGCAACAGCGCGGGCGGCTCGGAAGAGCTCACCGACCTGAACGGCCAGGGCCGCTACCTGCGCATGCAGGGCGTGAAGCGCTCGACCCAGTACGGCTACTCCATCTTCGAGATCCAGGCCTTCTCGGGCACGCCGCCCAGCACCGATCCGACGCCGGAGCCGCAGCCCGATCCGGGCACGCCGGCGCCCACGCAGCCGGGCGCGGCGATCAAGCCGGTGGCCGCCACGTCCTCCAAGCTGGAGAACCCCGGCAACTCGGCCGCCCAGGCGATTGACGGCAACCCCGGCACCCGCTGGGCCAGCGCCTTCGAGGACGGGGCCTGGATCCAGTTCGACTTCGGCGCCAAGACCGCGGTCGGCTACATGAAGCTGGTCTGGGAAAACGCCTACGGCAAGGAATACAAGCTGCTGGCCTCGGATGACGGCCAGACCTGGACCCAGCTGCGCTATGTGGCCAATGGCAAGGGCGGCACCGAGGAGTTCTACAACCTCGGCGCCAATGCCCGCTATCTGCGCGTGCAGGGCGTGGCGCGTGCCACCAACTACGGCTACTCGCTGTTCGAGGTCGAGTTCAAGGCGCCGGGCAGCGACAACTCGCTGCCCACGCTGACGACCACCGCGCTGCCCTTCCCGCCCAGCGGCGCCAACCTGGTGTCGCCGCCGGCCAACCAGACACCGCTGGAGACGGTGCAGTTCACGCTGCCGGACGGCACCATCGTGACCCGCTTCGGCATGGTGGGCCGCGGCCGTCACGGCCGCGAGCGCGGCGAGGACTGGAACGAGATCGGTTTCGGCCCCAACGAGACGGTGGATGCCAACGGCCGTCCGCAGGACAAGGGCCCGGGCAACTACCTGAGCTTCGTGCCCAACTACTTCAAGAACCGCACCTGGGGCGTGGAGTTCATCGACAACAGCCGTGTGGCGGGCGTCACCAAGCCCACCATCGTGGTCAACCAGTACTACCTGCAGGCGCAGAAGGGCGGCGGCCACTCCTTCTTCCGCCGCTTCGATGATCCGGGCGTCACCGGCTATGGCTGGATGTCGCCGGGCAATCTGCTGGACTCCAAGACCTACACCGCGGGTTTCAACGACATCGCGGCCTGCCCGGTCATTCCCAAGCCGCCGCAGAACGCGCTGCTGACCCCGGGTGCAGGCTATGCCGGCGTGCGCGGCGCCAACGACGGCTGCTCGGTGGTGCTGGACAACGTGCCGGCCTACAACGCGCTGTCGCCCAACGCCAACGGCGTGCTGGTGCCCAACGGCAGCACCGTGGCCTCGCGCGCGCTGAAGGTGGGCGATGCGATCGAGTTCACCGGCTCCTTCTTCTCCACCCGCGCGGCGATGGATGCCATCGGCGACAACGGCAACTTCCGCTACTACACCAACGAGGTCACCTACGTGGTGGGTACCGGTCTGCGGCCCTGGTACGGCGTGCAGCCGCGCCTGATGAACATGCCGCTGCCGGAGGACACGCTGCAGGGCGGCATCGGTTCGGTGTCGTACGACTACGCGGACAACTCGGCCTACATCTTCCAGCAGCCGACCCTGCAGATCGGCATGCAGAACATGCAGCGCTTCGTCGAGGGTCGCCGCTGGATACACACCAATATGTGGACCGGTGAGCACAACGAGCCGGGCAACGACCGCAACGAGGCGGCCGTGGGCCTGCAGGGTCAGCATTTCAACCAGACCAACTGCTTCGCCTGCCACATCGGCAACGGCCGCAGCCTGGCGCCCGCGGCGATCAACCAGCGCCTGGACACCATGGCCGTGCGCACCGCGGCGCTGGATGCCAATGGCAAGCAGGTGCCGCACCCGACCTATGGCGTGGCCGCGCAGATGAATGCGCGTTCCGCCAGCGGGGCCCCGCAGGACTGGGGCACCAGCGTGCGCGTGGCGGGTTTCGACACCCGCAACGTGACGCTGGCCGACGGCACCGTGGTCACGCTGAGCCGGCCCAAGGTCGCGTTCGACGGCCCGACACCCGCGGCCTACTCGCTGCGCAGCGCCCAGCCCATGATTGGCATGGGCCTGCTGGAAGCGGTGCCGGACGCCGACATCCTGGCCCGCGTGCGCAGCACGCCGGACGAGGACGGCGTGAAGGGCGTGGCCAACTTCGCCTACGACCCCGAGACCGGCGCGGTGCGCCTGGGCCGCTACGGCTGGAAGGCCTCCAAGGTCAGCCTGCGCCACCAGGCCGCGAACGCGGCGCTGCTGGACATGTCGGTGACCAGCCCGGTCTACCCCAACCGTGACTGCCTCAGCGGCAAGTGCACGCCAGGCAAGGTGGAGAAGGGCCTGTCGGAAGACGAGCTGACGCTGATCTCCCGCTATGTGGCGCTGCTCGCGGTGCCGGCCCAGCGCAGCGTGTCCAGCGGCTTCCCCAAGGGTGTCGCGCCGCTGCCCTACCTGGACGTCAATCCCGCCCAGGTGGCGGTGGGCGCCAAGGTCTTCCAGGCCAACCGCTGCTCGGCCTGCCACACGGTGGAGATGAAGACCGGCTCGGGCACCGAGTTCGCGGAACTGCGCAACCAGAAGATCAAGCCCTACACCGACCTGCTGCTGCACGACATGGGCCCGGATCTGGCGGACCAGTTCGTCGAAGGCCAGGCCACCGGCAGCATGTGGCGGACCTCGCCGCTGTGGGGCATCGGCTATACCGAGCGGGTCGCGGGTGACGCCAAGGTGGGCTATCTGCACGACGGCCGCGCGCGCACGCTGACCGAGGCCATCCTGTGGCACGGCGGTGAGGCCACGGCCAGCCGCAAGCGCTTCGAGGCACTGTCCAAGGCGGACCGCGACGCCTTGCTGGCCTTCCTCGGCTCGCTGTAAAGGGCGCTCGCCCCTTGCACGCCAGGGCGCGTGCCGGGCCGGTTCACCGGCCGGGCACGCGCCCTTTTTCGTGGGTTCAGTCCACGTCCACGACGACCTTGCCGTCGGCCCGGCCCTGCTCCACCCGCTCGTGCGCCGCCAGCGCGCTGCCGAGGTCGAAGCGCTGCGTGTCCAGCCGCGGGCGCAGCAGGCCGCAATCCGCCAGCCGGGCGGCCTCGGCCAGGATCTCGCCGTGGTGGGCCCGGCCCTCGCCGGTCTGCAGCGGGATCAGCGTGAAGATGCCCGAGTAGCTGCCGCCGCGGAAGGACAGCGGCGCCAGGCTGTGGCTGCCCCAGCCCAGCGCGCTCACCACATGGCCGCCCCAGCGCCGCACCGCGGTGAAGGAGGCGTCCAGCGTCGCGCCGCCCAGCGTGTCCAGCACCACATCGAAGCCGGCGCCGCCGGTCAGGCGCTGCACATAGTCCTCCACGCGCTCGGCGCGGTAGTCGATGGGCGTGGCGCCCAGCGCGGCGATCACGTCGGCCTGCTCGGCCGACCCGGTGGCCGCCACCTCGGCGCCCCGGGCGCGTGCCAGCTGGATGGCCACATGGCCGATGCCGCCCGCGCCGCCGTGCACCAGCACGCGCTGGCCGGCCGCGAGGCGGGCGCGGTCACGCAGACCCTCCCAGGCGGTGATGGTCACCAGCGGCAGCGCGGCCGCCTCGCGGAAGGACAGCGCCGCCGGTTTGCGCGCCAGCAGCGCCGCGTCCACCAGCTGGTACTCGGCCAGCGAGCCCTGCAGCCCGCCGACGCCGCCGCTCATCGCGAACACCGGGTCGCCGACCTGCCAGCCGCTGACGCCCTCACCCAGCGCGGCGATCTCGCCCGCCATGTCCAGGCCCAGCACCGCCGGCAGCGGCTGGCGCGCGTGGCCGGCCTGGCCCTGGCGGATCTTGCTGTCCAGCGGGTTCACGCCGCTGGCGCGCACCCGCACCAGCACATGGCCGGGGCGCAGCGCGGGCAGCGGCAGGTGGGTGTCGCGGAAGGGCTGGCCGGGCGCGTCCAGCACCAGCGCACGCATGGACACGGGCAGAGAAACAGGCACAGAAGTGATGGCAGTCATGAGAGTCCCCTCAGGGAAAACACGGTGACGTCATCGTGCGCCTCAACACCTATGTTCGTACACTGACATCAAAGTATTCGCGGCATTCAAAAATGAATGGCATTGCCTGGGACGACCTGCGCATCTTTCTCGCCATCGCCCGCGTCGGCTCGCTGGGCGGCGCGGGCCGGCAGCTGGGCCTGTCCCAGCCCACCATGGGCCGGCGCCTGCGCGCGCTGGAGCAGGCGGTCGGGCGGCCGCTGGTGCACCGCGGGCCGGCCGGCTTCACGCTGAGCGAGGACGGCGAGCAGGTGCTCGCGCATGCCGAGCGCATGGAGGAGGAGGCGCTGGCCTTCGAGCGCCGCCTGGCCGGGCGCAGCAGCGCGCTGCAGGGGCGGCTGCGGGTGGCCTCGTCCGACTGGTTCGGCCTGCATGTGCTGACCCCGCTGTGCGCGCAGTTCGCGCGCCAGCATCCGCTGGTGCAGGTGGAGCTGCTGACCGATGCCCGCCTGCTGACGCTGGCGCGGCGCGAGGCCGACCTGGCCTTTCGCATCCGCCCCTTCGACGAGCCCGGCGTGGTGCAGCGCCGCCTGCTGCGCCTGGACTATGGCCTGTACGCCGCGGCCGGCAGCCCCGCCGCGGCGGCGCCGCTGCCCGAGCGCGGCACCGGGCTGGCGGTCATCACGCTGGACGGCGCCTACCGCGACTTTCCCGATGCGCAATGGCTGCGCGCCACGCTGCCCGAGGCCCACACGGTGTTCGCGAGCAACAACCGCGATGCGCAGGCGCGCATGTGCAGTGCCGGCCTCGGTGCGGCCGTGCTGCCCGAGCGCCTGGCGGCCGCCTACCCCGGGCTGCAGCGCCTGCAGCCACCTACCGAGCCGCCCGGCCGCGACCTGTGGATGGGCTACCACGAGGATCTGCGCCCCACCGCGCGGTTGCAGGCGCTGGTGCAGCTGGTGGTGCAGACGCTGGGCGCGCCCTGACCCGGCGGCCCCCCGCTCAGGGCTCCCAGCCGCCGCCCAGTGCCAGGAAGAGCTGCACCTGCTCGTCCACCAGCTGCGCCTCCGACGCGGCCAGCGCCGCATCGGCCGCGGCCAGCGCGCGGTCGGCGTCCAGCGATTCCAGGTAGCCCACGCGCCCGCCCTGGTAGAGCCGACGCGCCTGCGCGGCCACCTCGGCGGCGGCGTCGCGCGCGGCCTGCAGCGAGGCGCGGCGGTCCAGCTCGCGGGCGTACTGGTTGAGCGCGGTCTCGGTCTCGCGCAGCGCGGTCAGCACCACGCCGTCGAAATGCGCGGCCGCCTGGCGGGTGGCCGCCTCGGCCTGCGCGATGCGTGCGTCGGACACGCCGTCGTTGGGCAGGGTCCAGGAAATCAGCGGGCCCAGGCCCCAGCTGATGGTGTCCTTGCGCAGCGGGCTGCTGCCGTAGCCGGCCGAGCCCAGGCCCAGGCCCAGCGAGATCTTGGGGTAGCGGTCCGCGATCGCGACGCCGATGCGCGCGGTGGCCGCATGCAGCTCGCGCTCGGCCTGGCGGATGTCGGGCCGGCGGCGCAGCAGCGCCGCGCCGTCGCCCACCGGGATCACGCCCTGCACCTGGGGCGCGGCATGGCACTCGGCCAGCTCGGGCGGAAAGTCCTCGGGCAGCGCGCCGGTCAGCGTGGCCAGGCGGTACAGCGCGGCCTGGCGCTGCGCGCGCAGCGGCGGCAGCGCGGCCTGCAGCTGCTCCAGCTGGCTGCGCGCGCGGGCTGCGTCCATGCTGCCCACGCGGCCGGCCTGCTGCAGGCGCTCGGTGAGTGCCAGCGACTGCTGCTGCAGGTCTACCGAGCGGCGCGCCGCCTCCAGGCGCTGGCCGCTGGCGCAGGCCTCGGCATAGGCGCGCGCGGTGCCGGCCGCCACATGGACCTTGACCAGGTCCAGTGCCGCCTGCGCGGCCTCGGTGTTGGCCTGCGCCGCCTCGATGCCGCGGCGCAGCTGGCCGAACAGGTCCAGCTGGTAGGACAGCTGCAGGCCGCTGTCATAGCGCGTGGTGGTGGGCGGCACCTTGCCCGGGCTCAGCAGCGACAGGCCGGACGGGTGGCCGTACTGCGGGCCGGCCCGCGTGCTGCCGTGCACCCGCTCGCCGCCCTGCTCCTCGGCCAGCAGCGCCTGCACGCGCTCCAGGCGCGCGCTGGCTTCGCGCAGGTCGGTGTTGCGAGCCAGCGCCTGCTGCACCAGCGCGTCCAGGCGCGCGTCGTTGAACAGCCGCCACCAGTGCGCGGGCAGCGGCTGGGCGGAGAAGGTGTCGGCCGCGGCCTGCTGCTCGGCCAGCGGCTGGGCCGCGCGCGGCTGCAGCGCCACCGACTCGGGCGGCACGCGGTAGTCGGGGCCCTTGGGTGCGGTGGAGCAGGCCGCCAGCGCCGCGGCCAGCAGCGGCGCGAGCAGCAGGCGCAGGGGGGGCGCGGCGCTCATGTGTGGCTCCCGGCGGACGCGACCGAAGCCGCGGTGGTCGCCGCCGAAGCGGGCGGCGCCGGCGCCTTGGCGGTGCCGGGCAGCACCTGCACCGTGACGGTCTGGCCGGCCACCAGCTGAAGGCCGGCGGGCAGCGGGTCCAGCTGCACGCGCACCGGCACGCGCTGCGGCAGCCGCACCCAGTTGAAGCTGGGATTGACCGCGGGCAGCAGGTCGCCGCCGGTGCTGCGGTCATGGTCGGCGATGCCGGCGGCCAGGCTCTGCACGCGGCCGCTCAGCGCCTGATGGCTGCCCATGGGTGTCACCTGCACCGCGTCGCCCACGTGGATGCGCGCCAGCTTGGTCTCCTCGAAATAGCCCTCCACGTACAGCGAGGCCGCGTCCACCAGCGCCAGCACCGGGCGGCCGGCGCTGGCGTAGGCGCCCTCGCGCAGGTCCAGGTTGGTGATGGTGCCGGCGCGCGGCGCGCGCACCTCGGCGCGCTGCAGGTTGAGCTTGGCCGCGTCCAGCGCCACCTCGGCCTGCGCGACCGCAGCGCGGGCCAGGTCGGCGCGGCTGCCGGCCTGCTCGCGGGCCTCCTGCGACACCAGGTTGCCCAGGCCCGCATTGCGCTTCACCTCGCGCTCGGCCTGGGCCAGCGCCACGCGTTGCGCGTTCAGCTGCGCCTGGGCCTGGCGCAGCGCCAACTGGTAGCGCGCGCGGTCCACCTCGAACAGCAGCGCACCGGCCGGCACGGCCTGGTTGTCCTGCACCGGCACGGCGGTCACCAGGCCCGACACGTCGGACGCGATCTGCACCACGTTGGCCCGCACGCGGCCGTCGCGCGTCCAGGGGGAGAGCTCGTAGCGGTCCCAGAGCCGCAGCCCGGCCCAGGCGGCACCGGCCACGACGCCGGCGGTGATCAGGAAGGACACCAGCTGGCGCCGGTTGAAGGGGGTGATGAGCGTCATGGCATCAGGAAAGAAAAGCAGGGCCCCAGCGCAGCGATGCGAGGCTGACGCCCCACAGCAGCAGCACATAGAGCGCCATGTCGAACAGCGCCGGATGCCAGATCCAGCGGTAGGCGCCGCACAGTGCCAGCAGGCGCCGGGCGCCCCACAGCAGCAGCAGCGCGATGCCGGCGAGCAGCATCAGCCAGGGCAGGTAGAGCCCGAATACGTCGACCGCACCGGTCATGCCGTGGCCTCCGAGGGGTGGGGGGATTGCAGGGCCGGCGCGGCGGCCGGGAAGAGGTTGCGGCGCAGGCCCAGCAGCGCGCTGATCGCGCGGCGCTGGGCGGCGTGGCCGGGTTGCAGCTCGGTCAGCGCGGTGTCTATGCGGGCCAGCAGCGCAGCCGGCGCGGGCTCCAGCAGGCCGGCGATGCGGCGCCGCAGCCAGTCGGCCAGCTCGGCCAGCAGTCCGTTCACCGCCGCGGCCGGCAGCTGGGCGCGCGCATCCTGCAGCTCCACGATGTCGGCGCCCAGGCGCAGGTCGCGCAGCGCGTCGTCGGTGGGGATGCCGGCGATGTGGCCGCCGGCCTGGGCCACGCGCGGTGCCAGCAGCGCGATGCGGTCCAGCATGCGCAGCAGGTAGGCCGGGCCGTCGGCCAGCGCCTGCGGCGCGCGGGCCAGTTCGTCCAGCTCGCGCCAGGTGGTGCGCTGGATGCGGCGCGCGCTCCAGTCCGCGCCCACCGAGCGCATCAGCCGCGTGACCCGCGAGGCCATGAACACGCCGGTCACCTGGCCCAGCGTGAAGTTCAGGAAGCTGGTCAGGTCCGCCTGGGCCGTGTCGTGCAGCGCCAGCGTGCCCGCCACGCCCAGCACCATGGGCAGGGCCTGGAACATGGTGGCCGGCCGCGCGACGAAGGCGCCCGCGATCAGGAAGAAGGGCGCGCACACCAGCATCAGCGTCCAGAAGTCGGTCACCAGCGGCAGCAGCACCAGCACGTACAGCGCCGATACCGGCACAGAAATCAGTGTCCACTTCAGAAATCCCTGGATGGCCGGCACCGGGTCGTCCATGGCCGCGAAGAAGCAGCAGAAGATCGCGGCCATCATGGTGGCGACCGAGCCCATGGGCCAGCCGGTCGCGATCCAGAACGCGCTGCACAGCAGCATGGCCACCAGCGCAGCCGCGCCCGACAGCAGCGCCAGGCCGAGGTCGATGTGCAGGCGCCGCCCGCCGCCCAGCGCCGCGGGGCGGCTGGGCATGGGCGCGCCGCTGAGGCCGCGGTCGATGTCGGCGCGCAGCTGCAGGCAGGCCAGCCAGCGCTGCAGCAGCGGGTCCAGGCGCTCGGCCAGCGCGATGCGCAAGACCCGGCCCCAGGCGTTGCAAGCGGTGTCGGGCCCGGGCAGGCCGGCCAGCGCTTCGCGCAGTGCCGGCAGGCCGGCCGCCGCCTCGGCGGGCGGGCTCTGCAGCCAGGCGGCCACGCGCGCCAGCAGCGCCTGCACGTCGGGGGCCAGGCCGCCCTCAGCCTGCTCCAGTCCGCGCAGCCGGTCTTCCACCGAGGACAGCAGCGGCGTCAGCGCGGCCACGCGGTCCTGCATGTCGTGCACCGCGTCGGCGGTCCAGCGCAGGTGGGTGGTGTCGTAGGGGATGTGGGTGGACAGCAGGCGCAGCTGCGTGATGTCGGCCGCGACCCGGGCGCGGTCGGCCTGCGCGTCGTGGCGGCCGGTGAGGTCGCCCAGCCAGGCGCGGGCGTCGCCCAGCGTGCGGTCCAGCAGGCCCAGCACCGTGCCGGGCAGGCCGCGCGGCAGCACCAGGCTGTGCACCAGCGTCGCGGCGAGTATGCCCAGGCCGATTTCCTCCACGCGCGCGACCGCGGTGTCGAAGATGCGCAGCGGCGTGTCCACCGACGGGAAGCCGACCAGCGCCGCGGTGTAGCCCGCCAGCATGAAGGCGTAGCCGCGCGGCGTGCGGTCCAGCAGCGACAGCGCCAGGCACCCACCCACCCACAGCGCCAGCGCCAGGCTCAGCAGCTCGGGCGCGTTCACGAAGCGCGGCACCAGCAGCACCGCGGCCGTGCTGCCCACCAGCGTGCCGACGAAGCGGAACACCGCCTTGGAGCGCACTGCGCCGGCCAGCGGGTGGGCCACGATGTAGGCGGTCATCAGCGCCCAGAAGGGGCGCGGCTGGCCGGCCCAGTTCGCGACGAACACCGCCAGCATTGCGGCGGCGAAGGCCTTGGCCGAGAACAGCCATTCGGCGGCGGTGAAGCGCAGCAGCGCGGGCAGTTTCACGGCCATCACCTGCGGCGCGGTGGCACCACCGGCTGCGGCGCGCCCAGGCGCTGCTGCAGCGCGGCGAACACCCGCAGGCAGGCCTGCACATCGGCGTCCGACGCGTCCTGGTACATGTCCTGGCGCAGCGTGCGCAGCGCGTCCTCCAGCTGCACGCAGGCGGCGGCGCCGGCCTCGGTGAGGTGCAGCGTGCGGGCGCGGCGGTCGGCCGGGTCCTCGCGGCGGGTGATGAAGCCGCCGGCCGCCAGCTGCTCCAGCGAGCGCGCCAGCGACGGCCCCTCCAGCCCCAGCAGATCGGCCAGCACGCCCTGGCGCATGCCGTCGCCATGGCGGCCGATCATCAGCAGCGGCCAGGCCATCGCGTGCGACAGCCCCACATGGGCCAGCGCCTGGTTGGCCGCCGCGCGGTAGGCGCGCTCCAGGATGGGGATGGACGTGGCCAGGCTCAGCAGCGCCGCCTCGCGGGCGCCGCGGCTGGCGGGGGCGGCCGGGGTGTCGGGGTTCATGGGCGGCATTATCTAAATAGCAAGCTTGCTATCTATTTTTGGGGTTATTACGAGTGACATGACGCCCGGCAAGCGCAGCCCGCTGGTGCTTGCATACCCCCGGGGGGTATAGTGGCCGCATGCCGCATTCCCCGGAAGACAAGAAAAAGGCCTTGCTTCGTGTGCGCCGCATCCGCGGCCAGGCCGAGGCGCTGGAGCGTGCGCTGGAGGCCGGCGAGGACTGCGGCCCGGTGCTGCAGCAGCTCGCCGCGATCCGGGGCGCGATCAACGGCCTGATGGCCGAGGTGTTCGAGTCCCATCTGCGCGAGCAGCTGGGCGTGCTGTCCGGCGCCGAGCCCCAGGCCGCCGCACCGGTCGACCCGCGCCACCAGCAGCTCGTGCAGGACATGACGACGCTGGTGCGCAGCTATCTCAAATGACCCGCCGGCCCCGCGCCGGCTCCCAATCCCCCACGCCAGGAGACCCCTCATGAAATCCCGTGCCGCCGTTGCCTTCAAGGCCGGAGAACCGCTGCAGATCGTCGAGCTCGACGTGGCCCCGCCCCGGAAGGGCGAGGTGCTGGTCAAGATCACCCACACCGGCGTGTGCCACACCGACGCCTTCACGCTCAGCGGGGACGACCCCGAGGGCCTGTTCCCGGTGGTGCTGGGCCACGAGGGCGCCGGCATCGTCGTGGAGGTGGGCGATGGCGTGACCAGCGTCAAGCCGGGCGACCATGTCATTCCGCTCTACACAGCCGAGTGCGGCGAATGCCTGTTCTGCAAGAGCGGCAAGACCAATCTGTGCGTGTCGGTGCGTGCGACGCAGGGCAAGGGCGTGATGCCCGACGGCACGACCCGCTTCTCCTACAACGGCGAGCCGGTCTACCACTACATGGGTTGCTCCACCTTCAGCGAGTACACCGTGGTGGCCGAGGTGTCGCTGGCCAAGATCAGCCCCGACGCCAACCCCGAGCAGGTCTGCCTGCTGGGCTGCGGCGTGACGACCGGCCTGGGCGCGGTGAAGAACACCGCCAAGGTGCAGCCGGGCGACACGGTGGCCGTGTTCGGCCTGGGCGGCATCGGCCTGGCCGTGGTGCACGGCGCGCAGATGGCCGGCGCGGGCCGCATCATTGCGGTGGACACCAACCCCGACAAGTTCGGCCTGGCCAAGACCTTCGGCGCCACCGACTGCGTGAACCCCAAGGACTTCGACAAGCCCATACAGCAGGTCATCGTCGAGATGACCGGCTGGGGTGTGGACCACTCCTTCGAGTGCATCGGCAACACGCAGGTGATGCGCGCCGCGCTGGAATGCGCGCATCGCGGCTGGGGCCAGAGCGTCATCATCGGCGTGGCCGGCGCGGGCCAGGAGATCTCCACCCGCCCCTTCCAGCTGGTGACCGGCCGCAAGTGGCTGGGCACGGCCTTCGGTGGCGTCAAGGGCCGCAGCGAGCTGCCCGGCATGGTGGAAGACGCGATGGCCGGCAAGATCAAGCTGGAGCCCTTCGTCACCCACACCATGCCGCTGACCGGCATCAACGAGGCCTTCGACCTGATGCACGAGGGCAAGTCCATCCGCTCGGTGGTGCATTACTGAGCCCTCGCGCAGCGGCGCTGTGGCGCCGGCGGCACGCCCGCCGGCGCCCAGGTGTTCAATATGCACGCCGGCGCGCCGGCCCTGTGGTTGCCCCCGATGGACGCCGCCGGTGCCAGGTCTAGACTCCGCAGCGTCTTGCCACTAGCCCCGCCGCCGTTGCCGCGAACGGGCCCACCCAGCCGGCCCGTCATGCGTCACCTCAGCGCCCAGTCGTCCTTCGACTTCGCGGCCCAGCGCCGCGCCACCATCACGGCTCCCAAGGACCTGCGTCCGGCCGTGCTGCCCGCCGTGAAGCCCGGCGCGCTGCGTGCCGAGGCCCCGGCCACGCCGGCCCGCACGACCGCGCAGCCGCTGGCCCGCTGAACGCCGGGCACCAGCCCTAGACCCAGGTCTCCATCACCGCGCCGCGCACCGCGGCCACGGCCGGCACGGCCAGCGCCTTGGGGCTGCTGACCCAGCAGAACCAGGTCGGCGCGCTCCAGCCCGGCCACACCCGCGCCTGGCCGGCGGCCTCCATCAGCGCCGCCTGATCGCTTCTCACCATGCCGGCGCCCATGCCGGCGGCCACCATGCTGCGTATCGCCACTTCGGTGTCGGCCGTCAGCCCCACCTCCAGCGGCCGGCCTGCCTGAGCGAACAGCCGCTCCTGGTGCATGCGCAGGCCGCAGTCCGGCGGCGTCGTCACCCAGGGCAGCGCCGCCAGGCTGGCCAGGTCCGGCGGCAGGCCGCCGCCCTGCAGCAGGCGCTGCGGCACCACCGGCACGATCTCCACGGCCTGCAACCGCCGCAGCTCCAGGCCGTCCAACGTCTCGGTCTCGTGCAGCACGCAGGCGCAATCCAGCTCGCCGCGCCGCACCGCCTGGATGGCGCGCAGCGACACCAGCTGCTGCAGTTGCAGCTGCACCTGCGGATGGCGTTCGGCCAGGTGCAGGAAGACCTCGCCCAGGCGCAGCGCCACCGCGTCGCTGACCGTGCCCATGCGCACCTGGCCGCGCGCCTCGCCGCGTATCTGCGCGGCCGCCGCCTGCATGGCCTGGGCCGCTTCCAGCGTGCGCTGCGCCTCGGCCAGCAGGCGCTCGCCGGCGGCGGTCAGCGTCATGCCGCGGGCGCTTCGCTCGAACAGCTTCACGCCGAACTCGTCTTCCAGCGCCTTGAGCTGCGCGCTGACCGCCGGCGGGCTGGTGAACACGCGCTCGGCCGCGCGCGTCAGATTGCCCTCGGTCGCCACCGCCACAAAGGTCTTGAGCTGATAGATCTCCATGCCGGCATTCTGGGCGCGGGCCTGGCGCCGCGGGTGTGGATTTCCTGAACGCCCCTGCCGGCGAAACGAATGGACCGGCCCCGGGGGCGGCGCCCAGACTGCGCAGCCTTGCCCACTCCGCTCCCTTCACGCCATGACGCCCTCCTCCACGCCCTCCGCCGTGGCCGCGCTGTTGTTTGCAACGCTGGCCTGGGGCAGCCTCTTCCTGGTCGGCAAGCCGCTCGTCGCGCAGCTGGACCCGGCCTGGTTCACGCTGCTGCGCTATGTGCTGGCCACCTCGGTGCTGGCGCTGCTGGTGCAGCTGCTGGGTGATCGCCCCTGGGCCAAGCTGCGCCGCCACGCGCTGCGCCACAGCCTGGTGGGGCTGGGCGGCTACGGCCTGTTCAGCGTGCTGGTGTTCCACGGGCTGCGCCTGTCCCAGCCCTCGCACGGCTCGGTGCTGATGGCCACCATGCCCTTCACCACGCTGGCGCTGCGCTGGCTGCTGGACGGTCAGCGTCCACCGTTGCGCGCCTTGCTGGGCGCGGCGCTGGCGCTCAGCGGCGTCGCGCTGGTGGCCCACCTGCTGGGTGCTCCGGGCGAGCTGGACGGCCGCATGCTGCTGGGCGATGCGCTGACGCTGGCCGGCACGCTGGGCTGGGTGCTCTACACCCGCGGCATGGCCCGCGTGCCCGACCACAGCCCGCTGGAGTACAGCGCACTCACCGCCATCGCCGCCCTGCCCTGGCTGGCGCTGGGCACGCTGGGCGCCACCGCGCTGGGCTGGGTGGCCGCGCCCAGCCCGGCCGTGCTGCAGTCGGTGTGGCCGCCGCTGGTCTACATCGCGCTGGTGCCCACCGTGGCCGCGGTGCTGGCCTTCAACGCCGGCGTGAAGCGCCTGGGCGCGCCCATGGGCACCTTGTTCCTGAACATGGTGCCGGTGTCGGTGCTGGCCATGCGCGCGCTGCTGGGCACGCTGCCGCAGCCGCAGGAGCTGCTGGGCGCGGCGCTGGTGGGGGCGGGGTTGGCGTTGAGCGTGTGGACGCCCGCGCCCCGGCCGCAGCCGGCGCCGCGCTGCCCGGCCTGAGCAAGAGGCGCGGCGGCCGGCTCAGCGGTCGCGTCGAGGCCCCGCCATGTCGACATCGCCATGCAGGCGCGCGTGCGCGGGCAGCCCGTGCCATCTGCCAACAACTTGACAGCCGGCGCCGCGTGTCACGGCGGTGGGCTGGCACGGCCAGACTGGGCGTTAGAGTCGGCGCCCAGGGAGGTGAGCCATGCTGATCAAGCAGGCCGATGACAAGGGCAAACGACTCAAGCTGCTGGAGGACCTGCAAGCGTCCCCGGCGCTGGACGCCAGCCAGAAGAGCTGGCTGAAAGACGAATACTGGCGCGTGAAGCGCGGCATCGAGGGCGAACGCGACGCGGCCTTCCACATCGACAGTCTGCTGCGCGACAGCAAGAACCACGCGGTGCTGCACGACCTCAAGATCGCGGTGGATGGCCACGAGGCGCAGATCGACCACCTCATCGTCGGCCGCATGATGGACTTCATCCTGGTGGAGACCAAGTGCTACGCCGGCGACGTGCAGATCAATGCGCAGGGCGAATTCACCGTGCAGTACGGCAGCGGCAAGCGCTTCGGCATCGCGTCGCCCATTGCGCAGAGCGAGCGCCACGAGCGCGTGCTGGTGCGGCTGCTGGAGCGCCTGGAGATCACCGGCCGCCTGGGCCTGGCGCCGCGCTTTCACCACCTGGTGATGCTGCACCCCAAGGCCATCATCGAGCGGCCCGATCCCAAGCTGTACGACACCAGCCACGTCATCAAGGCCGACCAGTTCGCGCAGTGGCGGGAACGCTGGATCGACGAGAACTCCAAGCTCTCTTCAATGACGGCGTTGCTCAACCTGCGCGGCCAGGACACGCTGCGCGGCTGGGCCGAGAAGATCGCCCGCCAGCATCGCCCCGACGACCCGCTGCGCCTGCCGGACTTCATGCAGCCGCGTGTGCAGCCGGCCCGCACGCCGAGCGAGCCGCCGCCGGCAAGACCCGCCCCCGCGCCGGCACCGGCGCCGCTCGCGGCCCGGCCTGCCGCTGCACCGGCCACCGCGGCAGCGGGCGCTATGCTCGCGCCCGCCCCGGCCCCCGAGCCTGCCGGGCCGGCGCCCGAGAAGCGGCTGGTGTGCGCCAGCTGCGGCGCCAAGATCAGCTATGCCGAGGGCAGGTTCTGCTGGAACAACGCCCAGCGCTTCGGGGGCTTGCAATACTGCCGCCTTCACCAGGCGGACCTGGCCTGACGCGCCGGCCCACCTCTGCCCCTTGAACCGCTTCCAGCCCCTGCATGAACCCCACCGAGCAACAGTTTTTTGACGCCCTCGAACGCAAGCTCTGGACCGCCGCCGACAAGCTCCGCTCCTCTCTGGACGCCTCGGTCTACAAGCACGTGGTGCTGGGTCTGATCTTTCTGAAGTACGTCTCTGACGCATTCGAGGAGCGGCAGCAGGAACTGCGCGCCCAATTCCAGAACCCCGAGCATGACTACTACATGGACCCCGCCGAGTACGGCGGCGCCGGCACGCCCGAGTACGACGCCAACCTTGCCGCCGAGCTGGAGGTGCGCGACTACTACACCGAGAAAAACGTGTTCTGGGTGCCGTTCGAGGCCCGCTGGCAAACGCTGAAGGAGCTGGCGCAGCTGCCACCAGGCGCCGAGCTGCCCTGGCAGGTACCCAAGCGCGACAGCGACGGCCGCTACGAACGCAACGAAGCGGGTGAGCTGGTCATGGTGCCCGACAAGATGCGCACCGTGGGCTGGCTGATCGACAACGCCATGGAGGCCGTGGAGCGCGAGAACGCCAAGCTCAAGAACGTGCTGAACAAGGAGTTCGCACGCACCCAGATCGACAGCCACAAGCTGGCCGACCTGATCGCCCACTTCTCCGACACCAACTTCAGCCAACCCGTACACAACGGGCAGCGGCTGGACCTGAAGAGCAAGGACATCCTCGGCCATGTGTACGAGTACTTCCTCGGCCAGTTCGCGCTGGCCGAGGGCAAAAAGGGCGGCCAGTACTACACGCCCAAGGCCATCGTCACGCTGATCGTGGAGATGCTGCAGCCCTTCAAGGGCCGGGTGTACGACCCCGCCATGGGCTCGGGCGGCTTCTTCGTGCAGAGCGAGGAGTTCATCGCCGAGCACCTCAAGAAGCGCCCCAACGCCAAAGATCAGGCAAAACATATCAACGTCTACGGCCAGGAGAGCAACCCCACCACCTGGAAGCTCGCCGCCATGAACATGGCCATCCGCGGCCTGGACTTCAACTTCGGCGGCCAGCCCGGCGACACGCTGCTGAACGACCTGCACCCCGACCTGCGGGCCGACTACGTGATGGCCAACCCGCCCTTCAACATGAAGGAGTGGTGGAACGCCAAGCTGGAAAACGACTGGCGCTGGCTGCCCGGCTGCACACCGCCCCAGGGCAATGCCAACTTCGCCTGGCTGCAACACATGCTCGCCCACCTGGCCCCTACCGGCAGCATGGCGCTGCTGCTGGCCAACGGCTCCATGAGCAGCAACACCAACAACGAAGGCGAGATCCGCAAGCAGCTGGTGGAACGCGACTTTGTGGAGTGCATGGTGGCCCTGCCCGGCCAGCTATTCACCAACACGCAGATCCCGGCCTGCATCTGGTTCCTGACCCGCGACAAGGCCAACGGCTTCAACCTCGACAAAAAGAAGCGCGACAGGCGCGGGCAGTTCCTGTTCATCGACGCCCGGCAGCTGGGCTACATGAAAGACCGAGTGCTGCGCGACTTCACGGTGGATGACATCAAAAAGGTGGCCAATACCTTCCATGCGTGGCAGCAGGGCGAAGGCTATGCCGACGTGCCGGGGTTTTGCTACTCAGCCTCGCTGGCCGACATCCGCAAGCACGAGCATGTGCTGACGCCGGGGCGGTATGTGGGCGCCGAGGAGCAAGAGGAAGACGGCGAAGTGTTTGCCGACAAGATGAAAGGTCTGACAGCGCAACTGGCGGCGCAGTTTGCGGAGAGTGCCAAGCTGGAGGGGGAGATCAAGAAGAACTTGGCGGGGTTAGGTTTCTCGTTTCCAGAGTATTTGGAGGCGAAGTGATGGACTGGGTAGACATTCGCCTTGGGGATGCGTGCACAAAAGTTGGTAGCGGAGCAACTCCGAAGGGCGGCGGCTCTGTCTATCTGGATGCTGGCCCTATTGCATTTATTCGCAGCCAGAACATCTACAACGACGGATTCTCAAAAGCTGGCATGGCCTATCTGGACGAAAAGCTGGCTCAAGGACTTGCAAATGTCCAAGTGGAGGATCTGGATGTTTTGCTCAATATCACAGGCGACTCCGTTGCGCGCGTTTGCCAAGTAGCAAAGGAGGTATTGCCGGCGCGGGTAAATCAGCACGTCGCGATCATTCGCACGAATCAACAAGTTCTCTGGCCGACCTACCTACGGTATTTTTTGGCCTCTCCTTACATGCAGGCGCATATGCGGGCGCTGGCAGCGGTGGGAGCCACCCGCAATGCACTGACCAAGGGGATGATTGAGTCGTTTTCGATCAGATGCCCGAAGGACGTGGATGACCAAAAATCTATAGCCGACGTTTTGTCATCGCTTGATAATAAGATCGACTTAAACCGCCGCATCAACCAAACCCTCGAAGCCATGGCGCAAGCCATCTTCAAATCGTGGTTTGTCGATTTCGACCCGGTCAAAGCCAAGATCGCTGCCAAGACCGAAGGCCGCGACCCGCTGCGCGCCGCGATGAGCGCCATCAGCGGCAAGGCTGAGGCTGAACTCGATGCGCTGCCGCCCGAAGCGTTCAAACAACTCGCCGCCACGGCTGAGTTGTTCCCGGACGAAATGCAAGAGTCGGAGTTGGGGGAGATTCCCAAGGGATGGGCGTTCAAATCCATAGCTGAAATCGCTCAGTTTGCCTGTGGGAAGGTCGAGGTCTCGTCATTAACCGAAGACATCTATATCTCCACTGAAAACATGCTTGAAAACAGGGCGGGCGTCACTCGTGCAGCTTCGCTTCCTTCTGTGGCTAATGTGCCAAGTTTCAAGGAGAGGCATATTCTTGTCTCCAACATTCGGCCTTACTTCAAGAAGATATGGATGGCACGCTTTGCTGGCGGGCGATCTGCGGATGTGTTGGCGTTTGAGCCCGCGGATTTTCGATGGGCCGAGTTCGCGTACAACTTGATGTACCAAGATGCGTTTTTTGAGTTCATGACGCGCACCGCCAAGGGCGCCAAGATGCCTCGCGGAGACAAAGATGCCATCATGGGCTGGAGGTTTCCATGCCCAGATGGACTTCTAATGATTGCCTTTTCGGAGACAGTCAGGCCCAACTACGCTCACATCGAGAGCATGAATTCGCAAAACAAATCCCTTTCCGATTTACGCGACACCCTCCTCCCCAAACTCCTTTCCGGTGAGCTGGCCGTGACAGAGGTTGACGCATGACCGACGCTGAGAAGTCGCCAAGCGAACCGATCTCATCGGAGTCCAGTGACTACTTCGAGAAAATCCCGCTGTGGACCCGCGACAGCGCAGCCAAACGCTTCGAGAGCATGGCCGACGAGTCCAGCGGGCGCATCCCGGTTACGCGACTGGAGAGCTGGCGCGACTTCACCGACCTGCTGGAGAGCGACTTCTTCAACCGGCCCGGCGTGCAACTGGTGTTTCGGGGCCATCGCCGCTTCGACTGGAGCCTGATGCCCACCCTGGGGCGGCTCACCACCAATGGCATCGTCACCGAAGCGCTGGCGAATGCGCAGCTGGATCGCTTCAAGCGGGCGGTGCGCGGGCGGCTCAGCGATGCCGCCATGGTGAACGAGGAAGATGAACTGTGGTCCGTGGGGCAGCACCACGGCCTGATGACGCCGTTGCTGGACTGGACCTACTCGCCTTATGTGGCGCTGTTCTTCGCCTTCCACAAGGACGACAGCAAGGAAGAGGCCGCCAACCCTTACCGCGCGGTGTATGTGCTCAACAAGAGCTTTCTGGCCGAGCATGAGGCGGAGACCGGCATCCGCGTGTGGGAGCCGCGCAAGGATGACCACGGCCGGCTGGTGAACCAGGCGGGCTTGTTCACGTTCGCCCCCACTGACGCCACCATCGAGAACAAGCTGGCCACGGTGCTGGCCGATGACGAACTGTTCGAGGACGAGGAGCTGCGCGCGGCCTCCGAGGATGAGCAGCCCGGCGTGCTGGCCAAATACATCTGCAAGATCTACATCCGCAATGAAGAGCGCGATGCCTGCCTGCGGCACTTGCGCCGCATGAACGTGCACCACGCCAGCTTGTTTCCTGACCTGTTGGGTGCCTCGGAGTACTGCAACATCCTCACGACCGAGGCCGAGATGGCCGATGCGGTCCGCCAACGCGGCAAGCACATCGAGCTGGCGATCACTGAAAGTGCGACGGCGACGGACCAGGCCGATTCGACGGTGACGCACGCCGCCGCGCCGGGCACATTGACCAGCATCGAGGCCCTGCTGCGGCAACCCGCTGGCGCAGAGCAGGTGGAGCCGGGGCGTATTGCACTGATGGCCGAAGAGCTGGCGTCGTCCATTGCCAAGAACAAGGTGGTGGACTGGGAAACGCGCGACGCGGTGCAGGCCCGGCTGCGCAACGTGGTGCGTGTGGTGTTGCGCAAGTACGGCTACCCCCAGGCGCTGCGCGAACAGGTGGCCGAGCAGGTGTTGGTGCTGGCCACACTTGCTGATGGAGGCAACAGCACATGACGATCACGTCCGCGCAGGTCGACCTCTGGCGCGCAAGCGCCTCAGAAACCCAGAACCTCGAATTCAAAGAGGCCGCCACCCAATACGACACGCGCAAGCTGTGCCGCTATTGCGTCGCCATCGCCAACGAGGGCGGCGGGCATTTGGTGCTGGGCATTGCCGACAAGCCGCCGCGCCCCGTGGTGGGCAGCCAGGCCTTCCCGGACACGCAGGACATTGCCGAGAAGCTGTTCCACTGGCTGGGCTTTCGCGTGGACGTGGAAGCCGTGGCGCACCCGGACGGCCGGGTGCTGGTGTTCAGCATCCCTGGGCGCCCAAGAGGCACGGCCTACCACCACGAAGGCGCCTACCTGATGCGCTCGGGCGAAGAGCTGGTGCCGATGAGCGAGGACCAGCTGCGCAAGATCTTTGCCGAAGGGCAGCCGGGCTGGCTGGAGAACGCGGCGCTGAAGGACGTATCCGCCCAGGACGTGGTGCAGTGGCTGGACACGCAGGCATTCTTCGATCTGCTGCGCCTGCCCTACCCCACCGACCAGGCGGGGGTGCTGGCCCGCCTGCTGGACGAGCGCCTCATCGAGCGCAGCGCGGCGGGCTTCAACATCCTGCGCATCGGTGCGGTGCTGCTGGCCAAGAACATGCGGCAGTTCCCGGACATCAGCCGGAAGGCGGCGCGCGTGATCGTGTACGCGGGCGAGTCCAAGATGCAGACGGTGTCCGACGTCACCGGCGAGAAGGGCTACGCGGTGGGCTTTGCCGGGCTGGTGCAGTATGTGATGGGCAAGCTGCCGCAGAACGAGGTGATCGAGGGGGCCATCCGCAGGGAGGTCAAGCTGCTGCCGGAGGTGGTGGTGCGGGAGCTGCTGGCCAATGCGCTGATCCACCAGGACTTCGACGTGGGCGGCGCCTCGCCAGTGGTGGAGGTGTTCAGCAACCGCGTGGAAATCTCCAACCCGGGCGAGCCCGTCGTGCCGGTGGAGCGCTTCATCGACGGCTACCAGTCCCGCAATGAGCGGCTGGCCGACCTGATGCGCCGGTTCGGCATTTGCGAGGAAAAGAGCAGCGGCATCGACCGGGTGATCGAGGCTGCGGAGTTGATGCAGCTGCCGGCGCCGGAGTTCTTGACCAGCCATCGGCGCACGATCGTGGTGATCCACGGGCCGCGGGCCTTCCGCGACATGAACGGCGGCGACCGGGTGCGGGCCTGCTATCAGCACTGCGTGTTGCAGTATGTGCTGCGCCGGCAGATGACCAACCAGTCGCTGCGCGAGCGCTTCGGCCTGGCAGAAGGCAGCAGCAACACGGTGTCGCAAGTCATCACGGCAACCCTGGAGCAGGGCCTCGTGAAGATGGATCCCAACGCTCCGGACTCGCGACGCTATGCCCGCTACATCCCGGCATGGGCGTGATGGCCATTTCATCGGCAGTCCCGCTTGGGGCGTCAGGCGCAGGCAAGTCGTTGATTTGCCAGGATTTTCTTATTTCATCGCAAACCAGCTGGGTGGCTTGGCGGTGCTGCGCGGCTGAGGGAGGCCTGCATGCTGAATGAACAACAACTCGAAACACTCAGCCTCGCCTGGTTCCAGGAGACGGGCTGGCGTGTTGCGCATGGCCCGGACATCGCCCCCGACGGCAGCGCCCCTGAGCGCACCGATTACCGCCAGGTGGTGCTGCGCGAGCGGCTGCTGGGTGCGCTGGCGCGCATCAACCCGCAGCTGCCCCCCGCAGCGCTGGAGCAGGCAGTGCATGTGCTGCAGTCGATGAGCGAACCGCAGATGGTGGTGCGCAACCGGAGCGTGCACCGCTTGCTGCTGAACGGCGTGATGGTGGACTTTGCACAGGGCGACGAGAAGAAGACCGACCTGGTGCAGTTCATCGACTTTGCCCAGCCGGGCAACAACGACTTCCTGGTGGTGAACCAGTTCACCATCACGGGCACCAAGCAGCCGCGCCGGCCGGATGTGATCGCGTTTGTGAATGGCCTGCCGCTGGCCGTGGTGGAGCTGAAGAACCCCGCCAACGAGCAGACCGATGTGTGGGATGCCTTCAACCAGCTGCAGACCTATAAGGACGAGGTCAGCGACCTGTTCAGCAGCAATGCGGCCCTGGTGGTGAGCGATGGCTGGACGGCACGTGTGGGCTCGCTCACGGCGAACGCCGAGCGCATGCTGCCCTGGCGAACCATTGCCAACGAGGACGACCGGCCGCGCCTGCAGATGGAGCTGGAAACGGTGGTGCGGGGCTTCTTCAAGCCGGCGCTGTTCCTGGACTACCTGCGGCACTTCGTGCTGTTTGAGCGGGACGGCGACACCCTCGTCAAGAAGATCGCGGGCTATCACCAATTCCATGCGGTGCGCGAGGCGGTGCGTGCCACGGTGATTGCCGCGCAGGCGCCGGACAAGAGCTTGCTTGAGGTGCATGAGGAGCGGGCCACCTATGGCAAGGAGGTCAGGCCGGGCTCACGCAAGGCAGGGGTGGTGTGGCACACGCAGGGGTCAGGCAAGAGCATCACGATGGCCTGCTATGCCGGCAAGCTGCTGCAACAGCCCGAAATGAAGAACCCCACGCTGGTGGTGGTGACGGACCGCAACGACCTGGACGGCCAGCTGTTCGCCACATTCAGTGCGGCCAGCGACTTGCTCAAGACGACGCCGGTGCAGGCCGGCGACCGCGACGAGCTGCGCGCCATGCTGGCATCTCGCGAGGCGGGCGGGATCATCTTCACCACGGTGCAGAAGTTCGCCTTGCTGGAGGGCGAGGAGGCGCATCCGCTGCTGTCCAACCGCACCAACATCGTCGTGATCTCTGACGAGGCGCACCGCAGCCAGTACGGCACCAAGGGGCGCCTGGATACCAAGACGGGCAAGTACGTGTTCGGCTACGCCAAACATCTGCGCGACGCACTCAAGAACGCCACCTTCATCGGCTTTACCGGCACGCCGATTGCGCTTGAGGACAAGGACACGCGCGCCGTGTTCGGCGATTACGTCAGCATCTATGACATCCAGGACGCGGTGGACGATGGCGCGACGGTGCCGATCTTCTACGAGAGCCGACTGGCCAAGCTGGACGTGAACCAGGCCGACATCGATGCCTTGAACGCGCAGGTGGACGAGGTCGTCGAAGACGAGGAGGACATCGCCCATCGAGAGAAGACCAAGGGCGAATGGGCCGCGCTGGAGAAGTTGGTGGGCTCGGAGCCCCGCTTGCAGCAGGTAGCCCGCGATCTGGTCCAGCATTTCGAGGCACGGGTCTCGGTGGTGGACGGGAAGGGCATGATCGTTTGCATGAGCCGGGACATCTGCGTGCAGCTCTACAACGCCATCGTTGCATTGCGACCTGACTGGCACAGCGCCGACCCGGAGCAAGGCGCGATCAAGATCGTCATGACGGGCTCTGCGGCGGACAAGGCGCTGCTGCAGCCACACCTCTACAGCAAGCTGGTGAAGAAGCGGCTGGAGGCTCGCTTCAAGGACGTCAACGACCCGCTGAAGCTGGTGATCGTGCGCGACATGTGGCTGACGGGCTTTGACGCGCCGTGCTGCCACACCATGTACATCGACAAGCCCATGAAGGGGCACAACCTGATGCAAGCCATTGCACGGGTGAACCGGGTGTTCAAGAACAAGCCGGGTGGCTTGGTGGTGGACTACATCGGCATTGCCAACGAGCTGAAGGCCGCGCTGAAGGACTACACGGAAGCCAAGGGCAAGGGCGATCCCACGCACGGCGCCGCCGAAGCGCTGGCGGTGTTGCTGGAGAAGCTCGACGTGGTGCGCGGCCTGATGCACGGCTTTGACTACAGCGCGTTCGAGACGCAGGCGCTGCCGCTGCTGGTCCCCGCGGCTAATCACATCCTGGGCTTGAAGGATGGCAAGGCGCGCTTTCTGGACACGATGGTGGCTGTGGCGAAGGCGTTCTCGTTGTGCGGCACGCTGGATGAAGCGGCAGCGCTGCGCAAGGAGATCGCCTTCTTCTCGGCCATCAAGGCGGCCATCGCGAAGTTCACGACCGTGGACAAGAAGCGCAGCGATGCGGAGAAGAACAGCGCGCTCAAACAGATCTTGGATAACGCCATCATTGCCGACGGCGTAGCGGATGTCTTCGCGCTGGCGGGGCTGGACAAGCCCAACATCGGTTTGCTGTCCGACGAGTTTCTGGAGGATGTGCGGCGCATGGACAGCCGCAACCTGGCCATTGAACTGCTGGAGAAGCTGCTGCGCGACGAGATCAAGGCGCGTGCGCGCAACAACGTCGTGCAGGAGCGCAAGTACGGCGATCGTTTGCTGGAGACCCTGCGCAAGTATCACAACCGGGCGATCGAGACGGCCCAAGTCATCGAAGAGTTGATCCAGATGGCCAAGGAGTTCCAGGCCACGCTGGAGCGGGAGGCGGCCCTCGGGCTGGGACAGGATGAGATTGCCTTCTACGACGCGTTGGCTAACAACGAGAGCGCCGTGCGGGAACTGGGCGACGAGGTCCTGAAGAAGATCGCCGTCGAGATCACCGAGAAGCTGCGCGCCAGCACAACGGTGGACTGGCAGGTGCGCGAGAGTGTGCGCGCCAAGCTGCGCATCCTGGTGCGTCGATGCCTGCAAAAGTGGAAGTACCCGCCAGATCAGCAACTCCATGCGGTGGAGTTGGTGCTGAAACAGGCGGAGAACTTGTCCGAGATTTGGTCAAGCTCGATGTGATCGACCGCCTAACGGGCTGTCGAACCTGCGGCGCTTGATCGGCACGTTTGGCGAACATGTCAAAACCAGGCGCAGTTTTCGAGGCGGCGGCCAGATCATTCCATCGGAGACGTGGCCCCAGCCGCCACCAGGTCCGCTGCCAGAGCAATCGCATGTGATGGCAACTGCCTGATCTGGAACGGAAAACGTCTGATTTCCGTTTTTGAATGTGATACGGCCGGGTATTACCCAGCCGTAACGCCCGGGCGTCAAACGTCGATATTCCCCGCCCGCAGCGCATTCGCCTCGATGAAGTCCCGGCGCGGTTCCACCTCGTCGCCCATCAGCATGGTGAAGACCTTGTCCGCCTCGATGGCGTCTTCGATCTGCACGCGCAGCAGGCGGCGGACGGTGGGGTCCATCGTGGTTTCCCACAGCTGCTCGGGGTTCATCTCGCCCAGGCCCTTGTAGCGCTGGCGGCCGACGCTGCCTTCGGCCTGGGCCATCAGCCAGGCCATGGCGTTGCGGAAGTCCTCGACCTTGGCTTCCTTGGCCTTGTCGCCCTCGCCGCGGCGCACGATGGCGCCGGGCTGGATCAGGCCCTGGAAGCTCAGGCCGGCGTCGGCCAGCACCTCGTAGTCGGCGCCGTGCACGAAGTCGGCGTGGATCACGCTGGCGCGCACGTTGCCGTGGTGCATGCGGGCGATCTTGAGGAACAGCTTGTCGGTGCGCGGGTCGGTCTCGACCGTGACCTCGGCGTCATGCAGCAGACCCTTGAGCGCGCTGGCGCTGGTCTCGGCGGCTTCGCGGCTGTCGAGGTTGATAGCCAGGCCGCCGGCCAGCACGTGCAGGGCCTCGCCGTCCATCCAGTTGGACAGGCGCTCGATGACGCTTTGCGCGGTGACGTACTTGCGGGCCAGCGCGTCCAGCGCCTCGCCGCTCAGTGTCTGGCCGGCGCCGGTGTCCAGCGCGGCGTCCTGCAGCGCGACCTTGAGCAGGAAGGCGTCGAACTCGTGGCCGTCCTTGAGGTATTGCTCGTGCTTGCCGACCTTGACCTTGTAGAGCGGCGGCTGCGCGATGTAGATGTGGCCGCGCTCCACCAGCTCGGGCATCTGGCGGTAGAAGAAGGTCAGCAGCAGCGTGCGGATGTGGGCGCCGTCCACGTCCGCGTCGGTCATGATGATGATGCGGTGGTAGCGCAGCTTGTCGGGGTTGAAGTCGTCGCCCCCGGCGCCGCGGCCGATGCCGGTGCCCAGAGCCGTGATCAGCGTGAGGATTTCGTTGCTGGTCAGCAGCTTCTCGTAGCGCGCCTTCTCGACGTTCAGGATCTTGCCGCGCAGCGGCAGGATAGCCTGGAACTTGCGGTCGCGGCCCTGCTTGGCGGAGCCACCGGCGGAGTCACCCTCCACGATGTAGATCTCGCACAGGGCCGGGTCTTTTTCCTGGCAGTCGGCCAGCTTGCCGGGCAGGCCCAGGCCGTCCAGCACGCCCTTGCGGCGGGTCATCTCGCGGGCCTTGCGGGCGGCTTCGCGGGCGCGGGCGGCGTCGAGGATCTTGCCGCAGACGATCTTGGCGTCTATGGGGTTCTCGAGCAGCCAGTCGGTGAGCTTGGCGGCGACGATTTCCTCCACCGGGCCACGCACCTCGCTGGAGACCAGCTTGTCCTTGGTCTGCGAGCTGAACTTGGGCTCGGGCACCTTCACGGACACCACGCAGGCCAGGCCTTCGCGCATGTCGTCGCCGGCGACCTCGACCTTGGCCTTCTTGGCCAGGTCGTTGTCGACGATGTACTTGTTCAGCACGCGCGTCATGGCGGCGCGCAGGCCGGTCAGGTGGGTGCCGCCGTCGCGCTGCGGGATGTTGTTGGTGAAGCAGAGCACCGACTCGTTGAAGCCGTCGTTCCACTGCATCGCCACTTCCACGCCGATGTTGGTGCCCTGGTCGGACACCTTGTCGCCCTGGGCGTGGAAGATGTTGGGGTGCAGCGTCGTCTTGCCCTTGTTGATGAACTCGACGAAGCCCTTCACGCCGCCCGCGTAGGCGAAGTTGTCTTCCTTGTTGCTGCGCTCGTCGACCAGGCGGATCTTGACGCCGTTGTTCAGGAAGGACAGCTCGCGCAGGCGCTTGGCGAGGATGTCGTAGTGGTAGTCGTTGTTCTCTTTGAAGATCTCGGTGTCGGGCAGGAAGTGGACCTCCGTGCCGCGCTTGTCGGTGTCACCGACGATCTTCATGGGGCGCGTCTCCACGCCGTCCACCATCACGCTCTCGCCGTTTTGCGGGATGCCCTTGGAGAACTCCAGGAAGTGCACCTTGCCGTTTTGGCGCACCGTCAGGCGCAGGAACTTGGACAGGCCGTTCACGCAGGACACGCCCACGCCGTGCAGGCCGCCCGACACCTTGTAGCTGTTCTGGTTGAACTTGCCGCCGGCGTGCAGCTCGGTCAGCGCGATCTCGGCGGCACTGCGCTTGGGCTCGTGCTTGTCGTCCATCTTCACGCCGGTGGGAATGCCGCGGCCGTTGTCGATGACGGAGATGGAGTTGTCGGTGTGGATGGTGACGACGATGTCGTCGCAGTAGCCCGCCAGCGCCTCGTCGATGGAGTTGTCCACCACCTCGAACACGAGGTGGTGCAGGCCCGTGCCGTCGGAGGTGTCGCCGATGTACATGCCCGGGCGCTTGCGCACCGCCTCCAGGCCTTCCAGGATCTGGATGGAGCTGGCGTCGTAGGCGGCCGGCGCCTGGGGAGCCGGTGCAGGGACGTTCTCGGGGGTGGCGTTATCGCTCATGGGGACTTTCAGGGCCGCGCAGCGGCCAACTCAACTCTCAAACCAGAACCCCCGCTTGGCGGGGGCAGGGGGTGCTCAACGGTCAGGCAGGATGCCAATGCGGATCGTCAGATCCGCATTGGCATGACAACGTACTTGAACCCGTTGTTCTCCGGGATGGTGATCAGCGCGCTGGAGGCGCTGTCGTTCAGGTCGATGCAGACCATGTCCTGGCTCATATTGGCCAGCGCGTCCATCAGATAGGTCACGTTGAAGCCGGTCTCGATCTTGTCGCCGCCGTAGTCGATCTCGATCTCTTCCTTGGCCTCTTCCTGCTCGGCATTGCTGGACGCGATGGACAGCAGGCCCGGCTCGAAGGTCAGGCGCACGGCCTTGAACTTCTCGCTGGTCAGGATGGCGGCGCGTTGCAGCGAGGCCAGCAGCGGCGCGCGGCCCAGCGTGAGGCGGAACTTGTGGTTCTTGGGGATCACGCGGTTGTAGTCGGGGAACTTGCCTTCGACCAGCTTGGTGACGAACTCCATGCCGCTGAACGAGAACTTGGCCTGGTTGCCGGCAAAGCGCATCTCGATCGCGTCGTCTTCCTTGCCGTCCTTCAGCAGGCGCTGCAACTCCAGCACGGTCTTGCGCGGCAGGATGACTTCCTGCTTGGGGATGTCGGTCTCCAGCTCGGACTGGGCCAGCGCCAGGCGGTGGCCGTCGGTGGCTACCAGGGTCAGCGTCTTGCCTTCGGCGACGAACAGGATGCCGTTCAGGTAGTAGCGGATGTCGTGCACCGCCATCGCGAAGTGCACCTGGTTGATCAGGCCCTTGAGCACCTTCTGCGGCACGCTGAACGCGGGGCCGAAGTCGGCGGCTTCCTGCACCAGCGGGAAGTCGTCGGCCGGCAAGGTCTGCAGCGTGAAGCGGCTCTTGCCGCCCTGCAGCGTCAGCTTGCTCTGGTTGCTGGTCAGGCTGACCGTCTGGTCGCTGGGCAGCGAGCGCAGGATGTCGATCAGCTTGCGGGCGCCCACCGTGGTGGAGAGGTCGCCGGCATCGCCGTCGAACTCGACCGCGGTACGCACCTGGATCTCGAGGTCGCTGGTCGTGAGCTCCACCCGGTGGCCGGTCTTGCGGATCAGCACATTGGCCAGGATCGGCAGCGTGTGACGCCGCTCGACGATGCCCGACACCGCCTGCAGCGCGGTGAGCACCTGATCCTGGGGAGCTTTCAGAACGATCATGAGGACCTCTTGGGGGAAACTGGCGGGAGCGTCGCCGGCAAAACGCGCGCGCGCGTGAAGCTGCGATTGTCGCCCGGAAATGGGGTCGGATCCGGCGCCTGCGCCGCGCGCTCAGGGTCAACCCGAGTTCTCGGGCCCGCCGCGGGTCCGGCTCATGCCTGCCGCCCTGCATGGCGGCGGGCCGCGCTGGCTCAACCCTTCAGCGTCTGCTCCAGCACATGCAGCTGCTGGTTCAACTCGGTGTTCTTCTGGCGCTCGCCGCCTATCTTGCGCACCGCGTGCAGCACGGTCGTGTGGTCACGGCCGCCGAACAGCTCGCCGATCTCGGGCAGGCTCTTCTGCGTGAGCTCCTTGGCCAGGTACATCGCGATCTGGCGCGGCCGCGCGATGCTGGCCGGGCGCTTCTTGGAGTACATGTCCGCGACCTTGATCTTGTAGAAGTCGGCCACGGTCTTCTGGATGTTCTCCACGCCGATCTGGCGGTTCTGGATGGACAGCAGGTCCTTCAGCGCCTCGCGCGCCAGGTTGATGCTGATCTCCTTGTGCGAGAACTTCGCATAGGCCAGCACCTTGCGCAGCGCCCCCTCCAGCTCGCGCACGTTGGCGCGCACGTTCTTGGCGATGAAGAAGGCCACGTCCTCGGGCATGGGCGCCTGCTCGGCGATGGCCTTCTTGATCAGGATGGCCACCCGCATCTCCAGCTCCGGCGGCTCGATGGCCACCGTCAGGCCGGCGTCGAAGCGCGAGGTCAGGCGCTCGTCGATGTCCACCAGCCCCTTGGGGTAGGTGTCGCTGGTCATGATGATGTGCGCGCGCTTGGCCAGCAGGGCCTCGAAGGCGTTGAAAAACTCCTCCTGCGTGCGGTCCTTGCCGGCGAAGAACTGCACATCGTCGATCAGCAGCAGGTCCAGCGAGTGGTACTTGGCCTTGAGCTCGTCGAAGGTCTTGCGCTGGTAGTTCTTCACCACGTCGGAGATGAACTGCTCGGCGTGCAGGTACAGCACGCGGGCGTCCGGGCGGTCGTGCAGCAGCGCATTGCCCACCGCATGGATCAGGTGGGTCTTGCCCAGGCCCACGCCGCCATAGATGAACAGCGGGTTGTAGGTCACGCCCGGTGCGCCCGCCACGTGCAGCGCGGCGGTGCGGGCCATCTGGTTGGCACGACCCGGCACCAGGCTGTCGAAGGTCAGTGCGGGGTTGATGCGGTGCTTGCTGGCGGCCGGCGCCTGCGAAGGCAGGATCACCGTGGGCGCCTGCGGCGCCGGTGCGGGCTGGGGCGCGGCCTCGGGCATCAGCGACTGCTGCACCGGCTGGGCCGGCGCGGGTGCGGCGGCGCGGGGCGCGGGCGCCGAGGCCTCGCGGGCGGCCAGCGCCAGCTCCAGGCGGGTCGGCCGGCCGGCCAGCTCGGTCAGGATGGCTTCGATGCGGGACGCGTACTGGCGGCGTATCCAGTCGCGCTTGAAGTGGTTGGACACCTTCAGCGTGGCCACCAGCTCGGCCGCCTGGGCGTCACCGGCCACCGAGGCCGGCGGCAGCGGGCGTATCCAGGTGTTGAACTGCTGCTCGGGCAGTTCGCTGGCGAGGCGCTCGCAACCGCGCCGCCACAGGTCGGCCGCCCAGCTGGCGCCGTCCGCGGCGGCGGCGGTGCCCGCCCCGTATTGTTCTTGGCTCATTGTGGAAAACTTGTTCTTGAGCGCCCGGATTGTACGAGCCGGCCTGTCTCTGAGGGCAGGTTATCCACAGTAAAGCCAAGGGGGTCAATCCCTGGCAAACCCGGCTTGGCGGCCATGAGTTATTGACCGCCGGCGCGGCATCTGCTGTAATCACGGGCTTTTCGCAGCCGGCGAAGTCGCTTTGCCGTGCGCCACTTCGACGGGCGCCAACCGCTGTGCCCAGTCCTGAACAAACCCTCCGCAGAGGTTTTCCATGAAGCGTACCTACCAAGCCTCCAAGACCCGCCGCGCCCGTACCCACGGCTTCCTCGTGCGTATGAAGACCCGTGGCGGCCGTGCCGTCATCGCCGCTCGCCGCGCCAAGGGCCGCAAGCGTCTGGCCGTCTAAGCCGCTGACGACGCCAAGCGTCGTCGATCGCCGGGCTGCCCGATGATCGGTCGCCTCCTGCGCCCGGCGGATTTCGAGCGGGTGCTTGCCCGCTCGGGTCGCGTGCGCAGCACGCATTTCGTGCTGCACCATCTCGCGGCCGAGCCCCTGCCGCCCGTGTGGTCTCAAAAGCATGGGCCGGCCGATGCCGCCGAGTTATCAACAAGCGCCCCGCCCCCGGCGGAGCCGCCTGTGGAACACCAGCCGCCCCGCGGCCGCTGGCTCGGCATGGTCGTGCCCAAGCGCTTTGCGAAGCGCTCGGTGACCCGCGCACTGCTGAAGCGTCAGATCCGCGCCGCCTTCCAGGCCCGTGCCGCCATGCCGCCGGGTCTGTGGGTGGTGCGCCTGCGTGCGCCCTTCGATCGCGAGCAGTTCCCCAGCGCCGCCTCCGACGCGCTGCGCGCCGCGGCGCGCGCGGAGCTGGCGCAACTGCTGGATCGCGTGCTGGAGCGCGCGCCGGCTCGCCAGGCCTCATGAAGCCGGGCCTGGTCGCACGCCTGTTGATGGCCGCCGTGCGCGGCTACCGCCTGATGCTGAGCCCCTGGCTGGGGGCGTCCTGCCGCTTCGAGCCCACCTGCTCGCGCTACGCGCTGACCGCGCTGGAGCGCCATGGCGCGCTGGCCGGCAGCGCCCTGACCGTGCACCGCCTGCTGCGCTGCCACCCGTTCTGCGCGGGCGGGCACGACCCGGTGCCGGCCCAGCCGCCGCGGCTGTTCAGCCGTCTGATTTCCTCTCCCGCGGCGCCCCTGGTGCCGTCGTCCTCTCCCTCCGAGCCCTCTCATGACTGATATTCGCCGCACCGTGCTGTGGGTGGTGTTCACCATGTCCCTCGTCCTGCTCTGGGACGGTTGGCAGAAGCACAACGGACAGCCTTCGCTGTTCAGCCCCGGCGCCCCGCGTCCGGCCGCCAGCGCGCCGTCGGTTACGCCGGCTCCGCAGGCCGGTGTCGCGCCGGCGGCGGCCACGCCGGGCGCCCAGCCCGCCGCGGTGGCCGCGGCTGCGCCGTCCGAGAAGATCGTCGTGCACACCGACGTGCTGACCGTCACGGTCGACACGCTGGGCGGTGACGTGGTGCGGGCCGAGCTGCCCAAGTACCTGACGGCGCCCGATCCCACGGTGACCGACCAGCTGATGCAGATGGTGGGTCTGCAGAAGAAGCCGCCGTTCACGCCCGAGCCGGTCGTGCTGTTCGACGCCGCCAACAGCTACCGCGCGCAGACCGGCCTGGTCAATGCGCAGGCCGGCGGCGCCGCGCTGCCCGCCCACACCACGCCCATGACGGCCGTGCCCGGCCCGCGCGATCTGGCGGCCGGCCAGAGCCAGGTGCAGCTGCGCCTGGAGTCGGCCGAGGTCGGTGGCGTCAAGCTGGTCAAGACCTTCACCTTCACGCGCGGCGCCTATACCGTGGGCGTCAAGCACGAGATCGTCAACGTCGGCGGCGCGCCGGTGACGCCGCAGGTCTACCTGCAGCTGGTGCGCGACGGCAGCCATGTGGCCGGCGGCGCGGGCTTCACGCCCACCTTCACCGGCCCGGCGCTCTACACCGACAAGTCGCACTTCCAGAAGATCGAGTTCAAGGACATCGACAAGCGCGCGGCCGAGAACCGCGAGGTGGACATCGAGAAGCGCGCGAACGACGGCTGGGTCGCGATGGTCCAGCATTACTTCGCGAGTGCCTGGCTGCAGAACGACAGTCAGGCCCGCGAGTTCTTCGTGCGCAAGCTGCCCGGCCAGCCGGGCGTGAAGGCCGACACCTATGCCACCGGCATGGTGTTCACGCTGCCCACGCTGGCCGCAGGCGCCAGCGAGGCCCACGAGGCCACGCTGTTCGCCGGCCCGCAGGAAGAGAACAAGCTCGCCAAGCTGGCCCCGGGCCTGCCGCTGGTGAAGGACTACGGCTGGCTGCGCATCCTGGCCGAGCCGCTGTTCTGGCTGCTGGACAAGCTGCACGGCTTCATCGGCAACTGGGGCTGGTCCATCATCGGTCTGGTGGTGCTGCTGAAGATCGCGTTCTACTGGCTTAACGCCAGCGCCTACCGCTCCATGGCCAAGATGAAGTCCGTGGCGCCGCGCATCAACGAGCTGCGCGAGCGCCTGAAGGACAAGCCGCAGGAGATGCAGCAGGAGATGATGCGCATCTACAAGGAAGAGAAGGTCAACCCGGTGGGCGGCTGCCTGCCCATCTTCCTGCAGATGCCCTTCTTCATCGCGCTGTACTGGGTGCTGCTGTCCACGGTGGAAATGCGCCAGGCGCCGTGGCTGGGCTGGATCACCGACCTGTCGGTACGCGATCCCTACTTCATCCTGCCGCTGCTGATGATGGCGTCCAGCCTGCTGCAGGTGAAGCTCAACCCGCCGGCTGCCGACCCCATGCAGCAGAAGATGATGTGGATCATGCCGGTGGTGTTCGGCGTGATGTTCTTCGTGTTCCCGTCCGGCCTGGTGCTGTACTGGCTGACGAACAACATCCTGTCCATCGCTCAGCAGTGGCTGATCAACAAGCGCCTGGGCGTGAACTGATTCACACCCCATGAAGAAGCCCCCGGTCTCGGGGGCTTTTTTGTGCCCGCTCGCCGCGCTTCAATGAGCGCCAGCGGGGCAGAGATCCAATGGCTGGCGGGCGGGCTCATGAGAGCTGCCGCCCCCAGCCTCCCCCGCGCCAGCGGGGCGGCGCTCAGAGTGCCGTGCTGGCCAGCAGCTTGCCCTTCTTATCGAGCAGCTCCAGCTTCACCACCTGAGATTTGACGACCTTCTCATTGAGGTCGGCGTCCTGCGCGAACGCGTAGACGCGCAGCGTCAGCGCACCGTACTTGTTCACCTTGTCCTCGATCTCGCGGGCCATGGCCTCGTCGGCCACGGGCAGGCTCTGCAGCTTCTCGGCGCCCGTGAAGCTGATCTGGTAGCGGCTGTTGTCGCTGTAGTAGCTGCGGCTGTTGCCCTTCCAGAAGCCGTCGCGCACCGGGAAGCGCTTGCGCTCGAAATCGTAGTGGTCGATCAGGTTGCTGTCGGCCTCCCAGATCACGTAGCGGTGCTCGCCGGCGGCGGCGACCTCGGCCTTCACGCGCGGCTCCAGCACCTTCAGGATGTCCTGGCGCTTGAACTGATCCTGCGTGGCGCGGTAGTCCTGCGACAGCGCCTCGGCGATCTGGCCCATGTCCGCGGGCATGGCTGACACCGCGTAGTACAGGTACATCAGCTGGTTGCCCGAGTCGATCAGCTTGTAGGCCTCGGCCGGCGTGGCCGGGTTGGCCTGCGGCAGGCTGGCCACGCGTTGGGCTTCGGCGGCCTTCTTGAGTGCCTCGGGGTCGCGGGCACTGGCGAGGCTTGGGGCGGCGTCAGCAGCGGCGGACGAGCTGGCCTCGTCCTTCTTGCTGCAGGCGCTCAACAGGCCCAGGGACAGGACGGCGCAGGCGGCCAGGGCCAGGGGGGACAGGTCTTGCTTCATGTGAATCTCCGGTCAGCAGTGAATGTGTTGGAGCGCGAGTGGCGTTCAGCGGCGCAGGCGCACGAGGGCGAAGAAGGCCAGCACGGCGGCGGCGGCCAGCGACAGATACAGGCCGAGGCCCAGGGTGATGGACTTGAAGATCTCGGCCTGCATCTCGCTGCCGACGTCGCGCAACATGCGACCCATCTGGCCGCCGAAGCCGGCCATCTGCTGCTGCATCTCGCTGACTGCGCTGGAGATGCCCCAATACAGCCGGGCGCCCTGCAATGCCATGAAGGCCAGCGGTGCGGCCAGGCCCAGGCTGGCCAGGCGGTGGCGGGTGAGCAGCGGCGCGAGCGGCGCCACGGCGCACAGCAGGGCGACGAAGTTCCAGAAGCCCAGGCTGCTGCGCGAATACTGCATGGCCTCCAGCGCATTGCCGCTGGCCAGCATCTTCAGCATGTCCCAGAAGCTGTAACTGGCGACATGGGTGCCGATGACGCGCACCGACACCCAGTCGAACACCCACCAGCCCAGCCAAAGGGCCACCAGGGCTACGAGCGGCAGCCTGCCAAACTCGGCCAGCGCACGGCCCAGCAAAGCCTGACCCTGGGCGGCCACCTGCCCGGCGGCCTGCGTGGCCAGCTCCTTGGCGATCTGGGTATCGTCCACCAGGCGCAGCTGACGCAGCTCTTCACCGTCGAAGGTGGCGTCCACGCGCGCGCCGGTGACCGGGGGGCGCTCCGACGCCCAGTGCTGCTCCAGCGTGAAGGCCAGCTGGCGGCCGCCCACGCTGATCAGGCCAGGGCCGGCCTGGGTGTCACGAAGAATGGTGCCGCGCTGCGGGGTGGCGGCGGCGACGGGCGGGGCGAGGCTCATGCGGGGCTCCGGGACGGGTTGCAGACAGAGCCCACGAGGGGCTCGATCCGCTTAACGAGAAGTCCGGGCGCCAAGCGCCATGCGCGCAGGCATCGTCCGCGTCTGGCGCGGTGTCAGGGCTGCACGAAGGCCAGCACGCCGTAGCTGCCGTCAGGTTTCTTGGTGGTGTGCACGATGACCTGCTTGCTGCCACCGCCTGCCGGCACCTGGTAGAGGCCCCAGCGGAAGGTCGTGCCGTTCACCGTGTAGCCGTCGTCGGAGAACAGCGCCGGCACGCTGGCGGCGCTGACGCTGAGTGCCGTCTTGCCGGCCTCGGTCACGCTCAGGCTGCCGTCGGCTGCGAAGGTGGCCACGGCGCCGCCGTTGCCCACCTGGTAACCGCCCTTGCCGTCGGACAGGCATTCCAGCGAGGTGAAGCCCGTGCCGCGGGCCACCGTGGCGGCCTCCTTGGTGCCGTAGATGTCGGTGTTGACCAGCGTGGACGACTTCACGCCCAGGTACTTGATCGCGTCGGAGCTGGTGGAGCAGGCGATGAAGAGTTGCTGGTTGAGCTTGATCGCGCCGGACACCGGGTTGGTGGCGCTCAGGTTGCCCAGGCTGTTGATCACCCACTCGAAGTAGCCGATGTTGTTGGCCCACGCGTCGGTGGTGACGATGCCCAGCTGGTTCAGATCGTTCTGCGCGGTGGAGCCGGCCATGGCCAGGCATTGCTGGGCGTCGGTGGGCTGGCCATGGACCGCCACGGCGCGGGACGAGCGACGCGCGATGCCATTGGCCCCCGGGAACACCACGTCGAACGACGCGTTGGCGGAGCTGCTGCCGCCGCAGATGCTGGATGCCAGCGCGGCGGTGACGGGCGCGGCGCCGCTGCTGCCCGTGGAGCCGCTACCTGAAGACCCACTGCCGGACGAGCCCCCCGACGAGGTGCCGCCGCTGTTGGGCGTGCTGCTGTCATCGCCGCCGCCGCCGCAGGCCGTCAGGGCCGCCGCCATCACCAGGCTCAGGGCCAGGGTTGAAACACGAGTCATGGTCTGTTCTCCTTGTTTGCTCAAGAGACCCCGGCGTGCTTGCCGGGGATGTCCTTCTGCATTCACGAGAACCGGCGCCGACAAGCGCCATGCGGCGCCTTTGCCGCTCGACCTGGTGGTCAGCGTGCCGCGCGTCGAATGAGCACATTCCCCGCCGGCGTGCCCGCCGGATTGGCGTAGAGCGTGCTGAGCACGTCCCAGAAGGCCGACTCCGGGCCGTCGTTGCCGAAGCCGGCAAAGTGCGTGGCCAGCCCCAGCGCGTGGCCGAACTCATGGGTCACGATGGCCTGGGTGACATCGCAATGGCCGTTGCCGAGATTCACATGGACGGGGCGGGACGCGATGCCGTTGTCGCTGCCCGGCTGTATGGGGTTGCCCACGCCGGGCGCCGTCGCGACATTGGCACAGTAGCTCTGGTAGTCGCTGGAGCCCGGCGGCACATAGGACGTGCCGTAGGTGACGTGGATGTAGTTGCCGCTGGCCGGGGCGACGGTCACCGCATCCAGCACCAGCAGGCCGGTCAGCCGGCGGTTGATCGTCGTGATGGCCGTCTGCGTCTTGGCCGCGTAGTCCTGCTCCGTCGCGTTGCCGGCGGTGGGCGGCGTCACGAGCACCGGGATGTGCTGGGCCGGGGTGCTCGGCCAGCGCCAGGTGCCCGCGGGCCGGTTGGTCGGCAGGAAGTCGATGTTGCTGGACTTGAGGTCGGCCATGACCTGGGCGTCGCTCACGCTCACGTCGGGGGCCGGGTCGGCGCGGTCGGTCGCGTTGCCACCGCCGCCACAGGCCGCCAGCGCGGCCACCAGGGGCAGGGTCGAAATCATGGGCCTCATTCGTTGCTTCTCCATTCAGGTTGCCAGGGAGGGCCTGCAAAACCCCTGCAGGCCGCGTTGGCGAGAGCACCGGCCCGCGAGTAGGCGTGTCGCGAAGCTGGGGCTGGGCGCCCCAGCGAGCGACGCAACACCCGCGCGGGCCGGTGTTCTCGCCAACCCTTCGGGGCGTGGCTTTGCCGGCGCGGTTCGGCGTTGCGAACCTTGCCCAGGCACGAGCCTGGGCGGCGGTCCGCGCCTTGCCCCGCATCCGGCAAAGACCTCGCCGCGGCCTACAGGGGTTTTGCAGACCCTCCCTAGGGAGGGCCTTGCCTGCATAGACGAGAAGCAGCACCCGCGAGCGCCATCGCACGAGGGAAAGATCAGCGCATGCCCGGCGCCGGGGCCTGGGGCGGGCGCCAGTCCCGCTGCAGGCGCTGTACGCGCGCCAGCCAGAGCCCGCCCGACTGAGTCGGCTGACTCTCGCGCCAGCGCAGCGCCGCGGCCAGTGCGCGGCGGGCGTCCTCCGGTTCGCCCGCCACCCACAGCGCGCGCGCACGGGCCTCGTCCATCCTGGCGCCTGCTTCCTCAGCGCCGGGGGGCAGCGCCGCTCGTTCGGCCGCCAGCGCCGCCTGCTCCACGGCCTGCGGCGCGACCAGGCTCAGCGCCAGCCAGATGTCGGCACGCAGCAGCACATCGGGTCTGGGCGCTTCGCGCAACAGGGCGTTCAGCGCGGCTTGCGCGGCCGGCGCGTCGCCCCGTGCGACCCGCCATTCGGCGCGACGCAGCTCGACATAGCCCGGCGCGGCTGGCGGTGGCAGCTGTTCGGCCTTGGCCAGCAGGGCATCCGCCGCGCCGGGGTCGCCCGCCAGCAGTGCGCGCTGCGCACAGGACTGCCACCAGCTCGCGCGCAGCGCGTCTTCGGCCGGCGTGATGTCGGGCCGGCAGTCGGGTTCGGCCGTCGGCCAGCGACCCAGCACGTTGGCCACCATCAGCTCGGCCAGGCGCAGGCGCTGCAGCTGCCGCTGGCCCAGGGAGCTGCCGCTCTGGCCGGACAGGCGGCGCGCCTCGGCCAGCAGTTGCATCGCCCGGCCGGGGTCGCGGCCCAGCACCAGCAGCCGTGCCAGCAGCGCGCGATCCCGCACCTGGAAGGGGTGTCCGCGAGGCCAGACCCGGTCGTGTATCGCGAGCGCCTGTTCCCGCCAGTCCAGCGCCTCGTCCAACTGGCCCCGCGCCAGCGCGGCGTTGCTGGCCTGACTCATCAGTTCGGCGGTATGCCAGTTGTCGCGCCCCAGCCAGCGCAGGTTGAAGGCCACGCCCTCCCGGGCGGCCGCCTGCGCCTGTTCGGGGTGGCCGGCGGCCAGCTGCATCTCGGACAGCAGGGCCAGCGCATCATTGGCCAGGCTCTTGGTCTGCGGATGGGCGCGCAGCAGCGCGGCCGCGTGCTCCACATGCTCGATGTCCTCCGGCTCTATGCGGCCTCGGGCACGCCAGCCGAAGTAGCCGACCAGCGCCTCGCTGCCCGCCAGCCATTCGGCATCGCCCAAGCCGGCCTGACGGAATGCGTGCCAAGCCTGCAGCACCAGCGCGTGCGCGCAGCGGAAGTCGTTGCGTTGCTCGCACTGCAGCTGCGCCAGCATCAGCAGCGGCTTGGCCGCCTCGACGCTGTGCTCGCCGTGGCTGCTGCGCGCCTGATCGCGCTGGGTCTGCAGCAGGCGTATCGCAGCCTCGCCGTCTCCCAGCGCGTCCAGCATGGGCGCCAGGTCGCGCATCAGCTGATAGCGGGCCTCGGGCGCGTCACCCAGCGAGTCCGGCAGGCGGACGGCCGCGCGCTCGAGCAGATCCTGCACGCGTTCATCGCGGTGGGCCACGTCGGACATCTCGGATTCGTCGTGGACGATCAGCTGCCGGAAGAAGGCGTACTGCGCCTCGGCCCGGCGTGCGGCCAGCGCGCGGTCGTGCGCATTGCGCAAGGCCCAGCCGGCCGTCCCCGCCAGCGCCAGCACCGCCAGCGTCGACGCCGCGACCGCCCAGCGGTGGCGCACGACGAAGCGGCCGGCACGGTAGCGCCAACTCGGCGGGCGCGCCTGCACAGGCTCGCCTGCCAGATGGCGGCGCAGGTCGGCGGCCAGTGCGTCCATCGTCGGGTAGCGGCGCGCGGGCTCCTTGGCCAGCGCCTTCAGCACGATGGCGTCCAGGTCGCCGCGCAGCGCCCGGGCGGTGGCCGCCTCCCCCGCCGCAGCGGAGGGCGCGGAGGGCTCGGTCTCCAGCACGGCGCGTTCCAGCGCGTGGCGCGAGGTCGGCGCAGCCGCTGCGTAGGGGCTGGCGCCGGCAAGCACCCGGTAGGCCAGCACGCCAAAGGCGTAGACGTCGCTGGCGATGCCGGGCTCCTCGCCGCGCACCTGCTCGGGCGAGGCGTATTCCGGTGTCATGGGGCGCTGGCCCAGCTGTGTCAGCGCGGCTTCGCCGTCGGCGGCCGCCAGGCTGCGTGCGATGCCGAAGTCCAGCAGCCGCACCTGGCCGTCGTCCTGCACCATCACGTTGGCGGGCTTGATGTCCCGGTGCAGCACCAGGCGGCTGTGTGCGTACTGCAGCGCATCGGCGGCCTGGAGCAGCAGGTCCAGGCGCTGGTGCAGGTCGGCCCGCCGGGTGTCGCACCAGGCCAGGATGTCGCGCCCCTGCACGCATTCCATCGCCAGCCAGGGCAGGCCCTGGGCATCCACGCCGGCGTCGTACAGCCGCGCGATGCCCGCGTGCTGCAGCCGCGCCAGCAGGTCACGCTCACGCTTGAGGCGCTCCAGCCAGCCGGGCGCGGGGCTGTGCGGCAGCTTGAGTGCCACCTCACGCTGGAAGTCGCCGCTGTGCGGGCGCGCCCGCCACACGCTGGCCATGCCGCCGCGGCCCAGTTCTTCGATGAGCACCCAGGGGCCCACCTGCTGACCGGCCTGCCAGGCGGTCGCGCCGCCGGGGCTCCCCGAGCTCGTGCCCGAGGTCAGGGTGGCGGCGTGCTCCAGGAAGCCGGCCTCGACCGCCTCGGCCTCGGCCCGCAGCAGCCGCTGCAGCGCGTCCCGCCAGCGCTGCTGCTCAGCTGGCAGGGTGTCCAGAAACTGCTGGCGCTGCTCGGGCGGCAGCGTCAGCGCGTGATCCAGAAGGGGTTCCAGCTCGGCCCAGTGCGCCAGCAGCGCGGGGTTCATGGCTGCAGGGCGTCCCACAGCAGCGCACGGGCCTTCTGCCAGTCGCGCTGCACGGTGCGACGCGACTGCCCCAGCGCCTCGGCGCACTCGGTCTCTTCCAGTCCGACGAAGAAGCGCAGCTCGACCAGACGCGCCAGGCGCGGGTCATGACGCTCCAGCGCGCTGAGCGCGTCGTGGATCTGCAGGTACTCCTCGTCGCGGTGCGCCAGCGTGGGCAGCTCGTCCAGCGGCACATGGGTGGCGCCGCCGCCGCGCTGCTGGGCCAGGCGCGCGCGCGCATAGTCCACCACGATGGAGCGCATCACCGTGGCGGCATAGGCCAGGAAGTGATCACGCGCCATGCCCTGCCAGGTGGCCTGGCGCTCCAGCTTGAGCCAGCTCTCGTGCACCAGCGCCGTGGTGTCCAACAGGGTCAGGGGGCCGCTGCGTCGCAGCCGCTGGCGCGCCATCTGGCGCAGCTCCCGGTAGAGCTCTTCGCGCAGGCCGGCGTCGACGGCCGGTAGAGGAGGGTCAGCGTTAGGCGATGAACTCACGGGTGAACGGCGGCGGGAAAGGGAAGGGCCGGGGCGGCGCCTGGTTCGACAATAGGGCCATGCTGTCTCGCCATGCCGACTCCATCGCTGCCATCGCCACCGCTCCCGGTCGGGGCGCGGTGGGCATCGTGCGCGTGTCTTCACCGCAAGACCTGTCCCCGTTGATCTTAGCGGTCTGCGCCCGCCCGCTGCGCCCGCGCGAGGCCCACTATTTGCCCTTCCGCGATGCGGCCGGTGCGCCCATAGACCAGGGCCTGGCGCTGCACTTCCCGGCGCCGCATTCCTACACCGGCGAGCATGTGCTGGAGCTGCAGGCCCATGGCGGCGCCGTCGTGATGCAGCTGCTGCTGGCGCGTGTCATCGAGGCCGGCGCGGACTTGGGCGTGCGCCTGGCCGAGCCGGGCGAGTTCACGCAGCGCGCGTTCCTGAACGGCAAGCTGGACCTGGCCCAGGCCGAGGCCGTGGCCGACCTCATAGACGCCAGCACCGAGGCCGCCGCGCGCAGCGCCAGCCGCGCGTTGGGCGGCGCGCTCAGCCACGAGGTGGGCCTGCTGCGCGACCAGCTGATCCAGCTGCGCATGCTGGTCGAGGCGACGCTGGACTTCCCCGAGGAGGAGATCGACTTCCTGGAGAAGGCCGACGCCTTCGGTCGGCTGGATCGCCTGACCGCCCAACTGGGCGCGGTGCAGGCGCGCACCCGGCAGGGTGCACTGCTGCGCGACGGCCTCAAGGTGGTGCTGGCCGGCCAGCCCAATGTGGGCAAGAGCTCGCTGCTGAACGCACTGGCCGGTGCCGAGCTGGCCATCGTCACGCCCATCCCCGGCACCACGCGCGACAAGGTCAGCCAGACGATTCAGATCGAAGGTGTGCCGCTGCACATCACCGACACCGCCGGCCTGCGCGACGACACGGCCGACGAGGTGGAGCGCATCGGCGTGTCACGCAGCTGGGACGCGATTGCCGAGGCCGACGTGGTGCTGTTCCTGCACGACCTGGGCCGTGTGGGCCAGGCCGACTACGAGGCCGAGGACGAGCGCATACGTGCGCGGCTGGCCCCTGTGGACGCGGGCCGCATCGTGCAGGTGTTCAACAAGACCGATCTGGGCGAGCCGCCGGCCGGCGAGATCGCGCTCAGCCTCAAGACCGGCGAGGGCCTGGAAGCGCTGCGCCAGCGCCTGCTGGCCACCGCGGGCTGGCAGGCCGTGCCCGAGGGCCTGTTCATCGCCCGCGAGCGCCATGTGCAGGCGCTGGCCCGCACGGCCGAGCACCTGGCGCTGGCGCGCGAGGTGGCCGCGCAGCGCGACGCCGCGCTGGACCTTCTGGCCGAGGAGCTGCGCCTGGCGCATGACGCGCTCGGCGAGATCACCGGCGCCTTCTCGGCGGACGAGCTGCTGGGCGTGATCTTCAGCAGCTTCTGCATCGGCAAGTAGCCGACGCCCCCGCCACGCTCAATCCGCGAACAGCACCTCGGGCAGGTAGAGCCCGGCCGGCAGCCGCAGGCCGAACAGGCTGCCCGCCAGCGGCCAGGCGGCCAGCTGCTCGTGGCTCATCTCCTCGCGCGCGGTGGTCACCATCAGCTCGTCGCCCGCCGGGCCGCCGAGTGCGGGGCAGGTCACGTGGGGCGCGGCCAGCGTGTAGCGCGCCACCAGGCTGCCGTCGGGCGCATAGCGCGCCACGCTGCCATGGCCCCATTCGGCGTTCCACAGGTGGCCGTCTGCGTCCATGGTGGAGCCGTCGGGCCAGGCGTCGGCCAGGTCCTTCTGCGCGAACAGGCGCGGCGCGCTCACCTCGGCGCTGGCGGCGTCGTAGTCGCACACCATCAGGCGGCGGGTCAGCGTGTCGCAGTAGTGCATGCGCCGGCCGTCCGGGCTGAAGCAGATGCTGTTGGCGATGGCCACGCCGTCCAGCGCCAGGCGGCGCAGGCCGTGGGTGAGCGAGTATTGGTAGAAGCTGCCTAGGGGCTGGCGCGGCCGGGCCTCGTCCAGCGTGCCGAACACCAGCTGGCCGGCGCGGTCGCAGCGGCCGTCATTCACGCGGGTGGTGGGCAGCTGCTGCTCCACCGGCTCCAGCGTGTGGGGCTGCAGCTTCAGCTCGCCCACGGCCTGCAGGTCGGGCAGATGCAGGCGGGCCAGCCGGCCGGCCATGCCCAGCAGCAGCGCGCCCGAGCGGCTGTGCACGAAGCAGCCCACGCGCTCGGGCAGGTGCACGCGCAGCGTGTCGGCGGCGCCGGGCGTCCAGGCGTAGATCGCGCGGGCCTCGATGTCGGTCCACCACCAGCGGCCGCTGGCCGGGTGCCAGTGCAGGCCTTCGCCCAGCGTGGCGGTCTGGGGCAGCGCGAGTCGGAGTGCGGTGGGCGTGTTCACGGGGTCAGCGGCCGTAGGGGAAGGTGGACTTGCGGGTGTCGGGCTTGGCCGCCTTGCCGCGGGCGCTCCAGAGCTTGAAGGCCGCGGGGGTCAGTTCGCGCTTGAGCAGCGCCACCAGCGCGCCGTGGCCTATGCCGTGCTCCAGCAGCACCTTGTTGTAGGGCGGCTTGTCTTCCCAGGCGGTCGCGATGACGCGCTGGATCTCGTCCGGGCTGAGGCGGGGTGGGGTCTTGGCCATGGGCCATTGTCCCCGTTGCGGCGCCTGCCCGGGCGCTCAGGCCGACGCGGGCGGCTCGGCGCGCTCCAGCGCCTCGCGGGCACGCTTGCGCGCGATCGCGGCGTCGTGGCGGCGGCGCTCCTCGGGCGTGAAGGGCCGCAGCGGCGGCACGGCCACCGGCTTGTTGTTGTCGTCCACCGCCACCATGGTGAAGTAGCAGCTGTTCACATGCCGCACCTCCTGGGTGCGGATGTTCTCGGCCACCACCTTGATGCCCACTTCCATCGAGGACTTGCCGGTGTGGTTGATGCTGGCCAGAAAGCTTACCAGCTCGCCCACGTGGATGGGCTGGCGGAAGATCACGCGGTCCACCGACAGCGTCACCACGTAGCGCCCGGCGTAGCGGCTGGCGCAGGCATAGGCCACCTGGTCCAGCAGCTTCAGCAGGTTGCCGCCGTGCACATTGCCGGAGAAGTTGGCGGTGTCGGGCGTCATCAGCACCGTCATCGTGAGCTGGTGGGCAGGCAGGTCCATCGTGTCCTCGTCAGATCAAGCGGCGCATCCTAAGGGTTGCGGCCGGCCGCTGCATCCCGCCAAAGGGTTGGCCCCGCCCGGTCTCAGGCGGCCGAGGCCGCCGCGGACGCGCCGCCGGGTGCGGGCAGCGCCCCGGCCAGGCGCAGCGCCGTGTGGTGCAGCCTGACCATGTGCCAGGGCTCGGGTTGTTCGTCGCGGCAGCTGCTGGCCTGGCAGGGCAGCGCGTCGGCGGCGCGCCAGCCGCCGGCCTCGTCGTCCACCAGCTCGTTGCGGACCAGGTCCAGCGTCTGCTCGTAGCGGCGCCACAGGTCGGCGCGGCCACTGGCCTGGGCCGCCACCACCAGCGCGTGCAGGCATTCGGCCTGCTGCCACCAGCCCTTGGCGGGGTCGGGCTTGAGGCCGGGGTCGGGGAAGGTGCGGGCCAGGCAGCCGCCGTCGACCTCGTCATAGCCCTCGGCCAGCGCATAGGCCAGCACCCGCTCGGACACCTGGGCGTAGACCGGCGACACCGCCACCCCGCGGGCCAGCAGATGGCTGCACTCGAACTGGTGGCCCAGGTCGAAGTAGCCGCCGGCGGCCTTGCCGGGCCGGGCCACCCAGGCCTCGTCGAAGGCCTCGGGCAGGCGTGCACCGCCGCCGCTGGTCTCGGGCAGGCCCTGCAGCAGCTTGTAGCTGACGAAGTCGCCCAGGCCGCGGGCGGCGTCGCGCACGTCCTCGGCGCCGCTGATCGCATGCAGCACCTGCAGCGCCTCGAACATGTGCAGCAGCGGCTGCAGCGTGCGCGGGCCGGGCCGGGGCTGGAACTCGCGCGAGGCCTCGTCGGCCAGGCCGCCCAGCGGGTCGCGCAGGCGGGCACCGCCCTGGCGCCAGGCCTGCAGCGCGGCCTCGCGGAAGCGCTCGTCGCGGCCCACGCGGTAGAGCTCGGCCAGCGCCAGTGTGGCCAGCGCGTGGTCTTCGGCGCGCTTGAGCGGCGTGCGTGGTGGCTGGCCGTCGGGCCCCAGCACCGGGAAGAAGCCGCCGTGCTCGGTGTCTCGGAAGCGCGCCAGCAGCTGGTCAGCACCGCGGCGCGCGAGCTCCAGCATGCGGGCGTCCTGCGTGGCCTCGTGGCCCAGCGCCAGCGCGTGGATGAAGCGCGCCTGGCCGGCCAGCGTCTGCCCGGCGTCGCCGCGGGGCTGCCAGTGGCGCTCGAACGCGAGCTGGAAGCTGCCGTCGGGGCGCGGCGCGTGCGTGAGCCAGGGGGTCAGCAGACCGTCCGTCAGGTCACGGCGATGCCAGGCGGCGTTGATCGCGCTGCGGGCCTGGCCCTGGGGGTCGCTGCAGCCGACGGTGGCCAGGGCCGGCAGGGTGGACAGGAGAACCAGGGCCGAGCGGCGCTTCAGCATGCAGCAGGCGGGCGGGGGTGGGGATGCGCCGATTCTGTCAGCGCTCCCCGCGCGATCAAGCCCCCCGAGTGATGGGCATGGACACCGAGTCGGGCGACAGCTTCATGTGCCGCGCCAGCTCCAGCTTGGCCAGCGAGTTGCGGTGCACCTCGTCCGGGCCGTCGGCCAGGCGCAGCGTGCGCTGATGGGCCCACATCATGGCCAGCGGCGTGTCGTCGGACACGCCCATGCCGCCATAGAGCTGTATGGCCCAGTCGATCACCTTGAGCGCGGTGTTGGGCGCGACGATCTTGATCATCGCGATCTCCGCCTTGGCGACCTTGTTGCCCACGGTGTCCATCATGTAGGCGGCCTTGAGCGTCAGCAGGCGGGCCTGCTCGATCAGGCAGCGCGCCTCGGCGATGCGCTCCTGCGTGACGGTCTGCTGCGCCAGCGTCTTGCCGAAGGCGGTGCGGTGGATGGCACGCTCGCACATCAGCTCCAGCGCACGCTCGGCCGCACCTATGGAGCGCATGCAGTGGTGGATGCGGCCCGGTCCCAGGCGGCCCTGCGCGATCTCGAAGCCGCGCCCCTCGCCCAGCAGGATGTTGGCGGCCGGCACGCGCACGTTCTTCAGCGCGATCTCCATGTGGCCGTGGGGCGCGTCGTCATAGCCGAACACCGACAGCGGACGCAGCACCGTGATGCCGGGCGTGTTGGCCGGCACCAGCACCATGGACTGCTGCTCGTGGCGGCCGGCGTCCGGGTTGGTCTTGCCCATCAGGATGTAGATCGCGCAGCGCGGATCGCCGGCGCCGGAGCTCCACCACTTGCGGCCGTTGATCACGTAGTCGTCGCCGTCACGCTCGATGCGGCATTCGATGTTGGTGGCGTCGCTGGACGCGACCGCCGGCTCGGTCATCAAAAAGGCCGAGCGGATGTCGCCGCGCAGCAGCGGCTCCAGCCACTGGTCCTTCTGCGCCTCGGTGCCGTAGCGCTCCAGCGTCTCCATGTTGCCGGTGTCGGGCGCCGAGCAGTTGAACACCTCGGCGGCCCAGGACACGCGGCCCATGATCTCGCACAGCGGCGCGTATTCCAGGTTGGACAGGCCCTGCGGCGCACGGGCGGAGCGCGGCAGGAACAGGTTCCACAAGCCGGCGGCGCGGGCCTTGTCCTTGAGCTCCTCGATCAGCTTGGTGGGCACCCAGGCGTTGCCGGCCGCCCGGTTGGCCTGGATCTCCTCGAAGAAGCGGCGCTCGTTGGGGTAGATGTGGGCGTCGAAGAAGGCCAGCAGCTGTTCGCGCAGCTGCTGCACCTTGGGGCTGTAGTCGAAGTTCATGGTGGCTCCGCAATCGGATGGCCGCAGTGTGTCGCAGCGTTGCGCCGGCGCTTGTCACCGAGGCGGCAATCTGCCGCATTCGAGACACCGCCCCGATCAGCCGCCCAGCAGCTTGGCCTCGGCCGCGCCCAGCGCCGCCGGCAGGCCGGCCAGCACCAGGGTGTCGCCGCCGGCCAGCGCCAGCTCGTCCGAGGCCGGTGCCACGCCGCCGCTGGCGCGTCGCACCGTCACCACCTGCACGCCCACCGCGTGCAGCGCCAGCTCGCCCAGCTGGTGGCCGGCCCAGGGGCTGGCCTGGGCCAGCGTGACCGAGGCCAGACGCTCCTGCTCCAGCTCGTCGCCGCTGCCGTCGTCGGCGCCGTGGAAGTAGCCGCGCAGCAGGCTGTAGCGGCGGTCGCGCGCGTCGCGTGTGATGCGTATCACCCGGCGCATGGGCACGCCCACCAGCACCAGCGCGTGCGAGGCCAGCATCAGCGAGCCCTCGATGGCCTCGGGCACGACCTCGGTGGCGCCGGCCGCGCGCAGCCGCTCCAGGTCGCTGTCGTCAATGGTGCGCACGATCACCGGCACCTGCGGCGCGTGGGTCTGCACCAGATGCAGGATCTTCAGCGCCGAGGGGGTGTCGTGGTAGCTCACCACCACCGCGCTGGCGCGCGCGAGGCCGGCCGCCATCAGGCTCTGCACCTTGGCCGCGTCGCCGAACACCACGCTCTGGCCGGCCGCGGCGGCCTGGCGCACGCGGTCGGGGTCCAGGTCCAGCGCCATGTAGGGAATGCCCTCGCCGCCCAGCAGCCGGGCCAGGTTTTGCCCGCTGCGGCCGTAGCCGCAGATGATGACGTGGGCCTCCTTCTTGATCGCCTTCTTCGCGATGCTGGTCAGCGCCACCGACTGCATCAGCCAGTCGCTGCTGGACAGCTTCATCACGATGCGGTTGGCGTTCATCACGATCAGCGGCGTCAGCAGCATGGACAGCACCATGCTGGCCAGCACCGGGCTGACCCACTGGGCCGCCACCAGGCCGTGCTCGGCGCCCAGCGTCAGCACGACGAAGCCGAACTCGCCGGCCTGCGCGAGATACAGGCCGGTGCGCAGCGCCACGCCCGGCTCGGCCTTGAACAGCCGCGCCAGCGCTGCGATCAGCGCGAACTTGGCCAGCACCGGCAGCATCAGCAGCAGCGCCACCAGCGGCCACTGGTCCCACAGCGGGCGCCAGTCCAGCCGCATGCCGATGGTGATGAAGAACAGGCCCAGCAGCACATCGTGGAAGGGCCGGATGTCGGTCTCCACCTGGTGGCGGTACTCGGTCTCCGAGATCAGCATGCCGGCGATGAAGGCGCCCAGCGCCAGGCTCAGCCCGAAATGCTCGGTCAGCCAGGCCAGGCCCAGCGTCACCAGCAGCAGGTTGAGCATGAACAGCTCGTCGCTCTTGCGCCGCGCCACCAGCGTGAGCCACCAGCGCATCAGGCGCTGGCCGCCGTACAGCAGCAGGCCCAGCAGCACGCAGGCCTTGAGGCCGGCCAGTGCGAGCGCGGTGGCCATCTCGGCGCCGCTGCTGTTCAGCGCCGGGATCAGCACCAGCAGCGGCACCACGGCCAGATCCTGGAACAGCAGCACGCCCACCACCAGCTTGCCGTGCGGGCTCTCCAGCTCCAGCCGCTCGGCCATCAGCTTCACGACGATGGCCGTGCTGCTCATGGCCACCGCCGCCCCCAGCACCAGCGCCCCCTGCCAGCCCAGCTGCCAGGTCGTGCCCAGCCAGCCGAACAGCAGCACCAGCAACCCGTTGCCGGCGATCGCCCCCAGCACGGTCAGCAGCACCTGGGCCATGCCGATGCCGAACACCGCGGTGCGCAGCGCGCGCAGCTTGGGCAGGTTGAACTCCAGGCCGATGGAGAACATCAGGAACACCACGCCGAACTCCGCCAGATAGCGGATGCCGGCCGAATCGTGCGCGAACGCGAGCGCGTTCGGCCCGATCACGACGCCCACCGCCAGATAGCCCAGCATGGGCGGCAGCTTCAGCGAGCGGCAGACCACCACGCCCAGTACGGCAGCCATCAGATACAGCAGGGCGAGGTCCAGCGAGGTCATCGACGGATGGTATGCGGTGATGCCGCAAAGGCATGATGGCAGCCCGGGGCGAACGGCCGGATGTGAAATCCGCCCCACGCCGCCGGGGCCATGCAAGCCGCGCATAGGCGCATGAACACTTGGCTAGACAAGTTGTTGAGACGAAGCCACCCTTCGGGCTACCGTTCGCCCCACTTCAAAGTTTCGGAGCAGTTGATGCCCAATCTTTCGTTCATCACGCCCTCGCGCAACAGCCCCTGGGGCACCTATCTGTCGCAGATCGACGCGGTCGAGCCCTACCTGGGCCGCCTCAGCCGTTGGGTCGAGACCCTGCGCCGCCCCAAGCGCGCGCTGATCGTGGACATCCCCATCGAGCTGGACAACGGCACCATCGCCCACTACGAGGGCTACCGTGTGCAGCACAGCCTGACCCGGGGCCCGGGCAAGGGCGGCGTGCGCTACCACCCCGATGTGACGCTGGAAGAAGTGATGGCGCTGTCGGCCTGGATGACCATCAAGAACGCCGCGGTCAACCTGCCCTACGGCGGTGCCAAGGGCGGCATCCGCCTGGATCCGTCGCTGCTGTCCATGAAGGAGCTGGAGAAGGTCACGCGCCGCTACACCAGCGAGATCGGCATCATCATCGGCCCGCAGCAGGACATCCCGGCGCCGGACGTGAACACCAACGGCAAGATCATGGCCTGGATGATGGACACGTATTCGATGAACACCGGCGCCACCGCGACCGGCGTCGTCACCGGCAAGCCCATCGAACTGGGGGGCTCGCTGGGCCGCGTGGCCGCCACCGGCCGCGGCGTGTTCGTCGTGGGCCGTGAGGCGATGCGCCGCCTCAACATCAACATGGAAGGCGCGCGCGTCGCGGTGCAGGGCTTCGGCAATGTGGGCTCCATCGCGGCCAAGCTGTTCGCTGCCAACGGTGCCAAGGTCGTCGTCGTGCAGGACCACACCGGCACGCTGCTCAACGAGAACGGCTTCGACATGGCCGCGCTGCTGGACCACGTCGCCAAGTACCGCGGCATCGGCGGCTTCAAGGGCGGCGAGGAGATCGCCAACGAGAACTTCTGGGATGTGCAGAGCGATGTGCTGATCCCGGCGGCCCTGGAAGGCCAGATCACCGCCGACCGTGCCGCCCGTATCCGCACCCGCCTGGTGCTGGAAGGCGCCAACGGCCCGACCACGCCGGACGGCGAGGCGGTGCTGGCCGACCGCGGCATCGTCGTGGTGCCGGACGTGATTGCGAACGCCGGCGGCGTGACCGTGTCCTACTTCGAGTGGGTGCAGGATTTCTCCAGCTTCTTCTGGACCGAGGACGAGATCAATGTCCGCCTGGACAAGATCCTGATCGGTGCCTTCAAGCACATCTGGGAAACCGGCGAGCAGCACAAGATCCCGCTGCGCACCGCGGCCTTCACCGTGGCCTGCTCGCGCGTGCTGCAGGCTCGCGAGGAGCGTGGGCTCTATCCCTGACCCCTCGTCTGGCCTCGCCTCGCTGCACGCGGGCGAGGCCAGCCGCGACCGACACCCAGCCCGCCACGCGCGGGCTTTTTTGCGTCAGCCCGCGGCGGTGTCCGGCGCCTTGAGCACCGCGCCGGTGCTGTCCATCACGGTCAGCGCCACCGGCACCGAGCCGGTGATGCTCTGCGTGACGGTGCAGTAGTCCTCGAAGCTGCCCAGCACGCGCTCCACATGTTCCAGGCTGGCGGCCGGCACACCCAGCGTCAGCTGCACGTCTAGGCCCAGCACGCGCATGCGGTTGCGCTCGTTGCGGCCCACCTGGGCGCGCACTTCGGTGCGCAGCGGGTCCGGCGCCTGCTTGTACTTGCGGAACGCGAACAGCAGCGATGCGCTCAGGCAGTTGCCCACGGCCGAGGCCAGCAGTTCCACCGGATCCGGCCCCAGGCCGGTGCCCAGCGGTGCCGGTTCGTCGGCCAGCAGCACCGGCAGCTCGGGCGCGTAGTGGTGCTCGAACTGGTAGTCCTGGCGTTGGACGAGGACGACGCTGGGGGAGCCTTCGGGCGCGGACATGGGATCTCCTGGGGGAATTTGACCGGGCGATTCTGCAGGTTGTCGGTGCGGTGGCCCACCCTCGTTGGGCCAGGGGGGCATGCCGTTGGTCATGGGCAGCGCCGGGCTTGCCTGGGGTCAGGGCGCGCGGGCAAGGGATTTCCCCGCGGGCGACACAAGCCTGAAAGAAAACCCTGGCCGTGCGGCTGAATAATGGCGCAATGCACCGTGCGTTCCTGATCCCCCTTGTGGCCCTGGCCGGCGCCCTGCTGGCGGGCTGTGCAATGACCCCGAACTCCAAGGACGTCGCCAAGAAGTCCGTCTACCAGGGCGAGAGCTTCAGCGCCGACGAGACCTTCTCGCGCCTGTTCGATGCCAGCGTGGACAACACCTGCGAGGCCGCGCGGCGCGCGCTGCTGAGCCAGGGCTATGTGATCAGCAAGTCCGGCGGCGGCGTGGTGCAGGGCACCAAGAGCTTCCAGCCGGCGGGCGACCTGCATGTGGAGCTGGGCTTTCACGTGGTGTGCGTGGGCGACGGGCCGGACCAGCAGGTCGCCACCGCCTATGTCAGTGCGCAGCAGGATAAGTACGCGCTGAAGAAGAGCTCCACCGCGGCCAGCCTGGGCGTCAGCGCGATAGGGTCCATCTCGGTGCCGCTGTCGTCCACCGACGACTCGCTGGTCAAGGTCGCGTCCGAGACCATCACTGCCCACACCTTCTACGACCGCTTTTTCGTGCTGATGCAGCGCATGCTGCGCGACACCAATAGCAGCGCCGCCGCCACCGCCGCCAGCGGCCCCGAGAACTGATGCGCCGCCTGTGGACCGCGCTGGCGCTTGCCGGCGCGCAAGCCCTGGCCCTGGCCGCCGCGCCGATGCCTGACCTGACCACGCTGGCCGAGCGCAGCGGCCTGCGCCAGACCGGCCGCTACGACGAGGTCGAGCGCCTGTGCCACGACTTCGCCCGCGCCTACCCGCGCGCGGTGCGCTGCTTCGCGTTCGGCCGCACGCCCCAGGGCCGCACCATGTGGGCGCTGGCGGCCAGTCAGAGCGGCGCCCTCACGCCCGCGGCCGCGCGCCGCGCCGGCCTGCCGGTCACGCTGGTGCAGGGCGGCATCCATGCCGGCGAGATCGAGGGCAAGGACGCCACCTTCATCGCGCTGCGCGAGCAGCTCAAGCAACCCGGCGCGCTCAAGCGCCAGGTCTTGCTGTTCGTGCCGGTGTTCAACGTGGACGGCCACGAGCGCTTCGGCGCCTGGAACCGCCCCAACCAGCGCGGCCCCGAGCAGATGGGCTGGCGCGTGACCGCGCAGAACATCAACCTCAACCGCGACTACATGAAGGCGGACGCGCCCGAGATGCAGGCCATGCTGGGCCTGGTGCGCGACTGGGAGCCGCTGGTCGCGGTGGACCTGCACACCACGGACGGTGCGCAGTTCCAGCACGACATCGCGGTGATGGTGGAGCCGCTGCAGTCCGGTGACGAGGCGCTGCGCCAGGTCGGCCGCGCCTGGCGCGACGGTGTGGCCGTCGCGCTGGCCGCCCAGGGCGGGCTGCCGCTGACCTTCTACCCGTCCTTCATCGAGGCCGACAACCCGGCCAGCGGCATCGAGGATGCGGTACCGACGCCGCGTTTCTCCAACGGCTATTTCGCGCTGCGCAACCGCCTCAGCCTGCTGGTGGAGACCCACTCCTGGCGCGACTATCCGCATCGCGTGACCCAGACCCGCCAGGCCGTGGACGCGGTGCTGGCCCAGGTGGCCGAGCAGGGCAAGACCTGGCTGCAGATCGCCCACGAGGCCGATGCGCGCGCCGCGCGGCTCACCGAGCTGCCGCTGGCCTGGCGCACGCTGGACGAGGCGCGCGAGATCGACTTCCTGGGCTATGCCTACACCCGCACGCCCAGCGAGATCTCCGGCGCGCTGATGACCCGCTACGACGAAAGCCGCCCCGAGGTCTGGAAGATCCCGCTGCGAGACCGCGTCGTGCCGGACCGCGTGCGTGCCGCACCGCGCGCCGGCTATCTGGTGCCGGCGGAATACGCCGAGGTGGTGGCCGCCAAGCTGAGCGTGCACGGCGTGCGCTTCGAGCGCCTGAAGACCGGCGCCGACGCGCTGGCCGTGCAGGCCTTCCGCGCCACCCAGGTGAAGCTGGGCACGCACAGCGTGGAGGGCCACCAGATGGCCGAGATCAGCGGCGACTGGGCGCCCGAGAGCCGCGCCGTGCCGGCCGGCAGCCTGTTCGTGCCCATCGCCCAGCCGCTGGCCCGCCTGGTGATGAATCTGCTGGAGCCCGACGCGCCGGACTCGCTGGCCGCCTGGGGCGGTTTCGCGAACGCCTTCGAGGCCAAGGAATACATGGAGCCCTATGTAGCCGAGCAGGTCGCGCGCGAGCAACTGGCGGCCAGCCCGGCGCTGCGCGAGGCATTCGCCGCCCGCCTGCAGAGCGACCCCGTCTTTGCCGCCAGCCCGCGCCAGCGCCTGGACTTCTTCTACCGCCGCAGCCCCAGCTGGGACGAGCGCTACCGGCTCTACCCGGTGCTGCGCGTGGACAGCCGGCCCGCCCCATGAGCGCCGACCGCCTCGCCGCCGAGCTGCGGCGCCTCTACCTGCTGCCCCAGGCCGATGGCGCGCCCGCGCTGCGCGGCCCGGCGGGCGAGACCCGCGCGCCGGTGCTGGCCCTGGGCCGGCCGGCCGGCTGGGCCGCGCTGGCGCCGCTGTGGCGCGGCGTGCAGCTGGACCTGCAGTGGCCGGCGCCGGCCATCGCGGTGTCGGGCGAGGGCCTGCAGCTGTGGTTCTCGCTGCAGCAGCCGCTGCCGGCCGAGCGCGCGGCCGCGCTGCTGGCCGGGCTGCAGGCGCGCTACCTGGCCGAGGTCGAGCCGCATCGCGTGCAGTGCCTGCCGGCGCTGACCGCCCCCACCGCCTGCGCGCCCCTGGTGCCGGCGCCGCTGGCCCTGCCCGAGCAGTGGTCCGCCTTTGTCGCGCCGGACCTGGCGCCGGTGTTTGCCGACACGCCCTGGCTGGACATCCCGCCCAGCCCCGAAGGCCAGGCCGAGCTGCTGGCCCGGCTGGACAGCATCCCGCCCGCCGCGCTCGAAGCCGCACTGCAGGCCCTGCAGGCCCGGCAGGCCGACATGCCGGTGCCGCCGGCTGTGCCCGCGTCCGCGCCCGCCGCCACGGCCGACCTGGATCCGCGGCAGTTCCTGCAACGTGTGCTGAACGACGAGTCGGCCCCGCTGGCGCTGCGGGTGGATGCGGCCCGCGCCTTGCTGCAGCACCGATGAGCACCACGGCACACAGCCGCTGGGGGCTGCCGATCGCGGCGCTGGCGCTGTTCGCCGTGCTGGCGCTGGCCATGGGCCACGGCGCCACGGCCAGCTGGGACCAGGCCGCGCTGCAACTCGCGCAGCAGTGGCGTGCCGCGCATCCGGCCGTGGCGCATGCGATGCAGGAGTTCAGCGCCCTGGGCGGCACGCCGGTGCTGACGCTGTTCACGCTGCTGGCCGCCGGCTACCTGTGCAGCGTGGGCCGCCCGGCGCGCGCCGGGGCGGTCGCGGCCGCCATGGTCAGCGGTGTGCTGATGCTGTCGCTGCTCAAGGGCGTGTTCGAGCGGGCCCGGCCCGATCCGGCCCTGGCCGCACTGGTGCAGGAGGGCCTGAGCTTTCCCAGCGGCCATGCCAGCATGTCGGCGCTGTTCTACCTGACGCTGGGCGTGCTGCTCGCGCAGCGCCATGGCCGCCGGCCGGAGCGCTTCTACCTGCTCGCCGTCGGGGTGCTGCTGGCGGCGCTCGTCGGCGCCAGCCGCGTGGTGCTGGGCGTGCACTGGGCCAGCGACGTGCTGGCCGGCTGGACCTTCGGGGCGGGCTGGGCGGCCCTGTGGTTCTGCCTGGCGGCGCGGCTGCGTGATGCGCGCCGGCCGTGAGTCCCGACTGTCTTCCAGACCCGTATCAGTCGGCCAGGCGCCGTGCCCGCGCCAGCAGCAGCGCACGTTGGACTTCGTTGTCGGTCAGCGCGGCGGCCCGCTCATAGGCCTCGCAGGCCTCGGCGGTGCGGCCCAGGCGTTCCAGCACATCGGCCTGGGCGCCGGCCACGAAAGGGTAGTCGCGCAGCGCGGGCTCGCGGGCCAGCGCATCCAGCAGCGGCAGCGCGGCCGCCGGGCCCTGGGCGTGGCTGAGCGCGATCGCGCGGTTCAGCGCCGCCACGGGTGACGGGTGGCGGGCCAGCAGCTGGTCGTAGCTGGCCACCAGCGCGGCCCAGTCCGTGTCCTCGGCACGCACCGCGCGCGCGTGGTGGGCGGCGATCAGCGCCTGCAAGGTGTAGGGGCCGGGTTCGCCCAGCGCCTGCGCGCGCGCCAGCGCCGCCAGGCCGCGCTGTATCAGCAGGCGGTCCCAGCGGCGGCGGTCCTGTTCCAGCAGCAGTACCGGGCGGCCCTGGGCGTCCAGCCGCGCGGGCAGGCGCGAGGCCTGGATCTCCAGCAGCGCGGCCAGGCCCTGCACCTCGGCCTCATCGGGCAGCAGGTGCTGCAGCTGGCGGGCCAGGCGCAGCGCCTCGTCGCACAGCTCGGGCCGCAGCAGCTGGGCGCCGCGGCCGGCACTGTGGCCTTCGTTGAAGATCAGGTAGACCACGGCCAGTACCGCATCCAGGCGCTGGGCGCGCTCGGCCGGGCCGGGCAGCTCGAAGGCCTGGCCGTGCAGCGCCTTCTTGGCGCGCACGATGCGCTGCGCGATGGTGGCCTCGGGCAGCAGGTGGGCACGGGCGATCTCGGCCGTGTCCAGCCCGCCCAGCAGGCGCAGCGTCAGCGCGACCTGAGCCTCGCGTGACAGCACCGGATGGCAGGCGATGAAGATCAGGCGCAGCTGCTCGTCGCCGATCTCGGCCTGGTCGCGCGCGGCGTCCAGCCGGTCGCTGAAGTCGGGCACGACCCGGGCGCCCAGCGCCTCGTCGTCGTCGGCCAGCCGGGCATGTTCGCGCGCCAGCATCGCGCGGCGGCGCAGCCGGTCCAGTGCGCGGTGGCGGGTGGTGGTCATCAGCCAGGCGGCGGGGTGGGTGGGCAGGCCGTCGCGGGGCCAGGTGTCCAGCGCGCTGAGCAGCGCGTCCTGCGCGCAGTCCTCGGCCTCGTCCAGGTCGCGCAGCAGCCGTGCGGCCGCGCCGATCAGCCGGCTGCGCTCGCTGCGCCAGACCCCGGCGGCCAGCTCCGCCGGGTTCACGGCTGGGCCAGCAGCACGGCCAGCCGGTCCAGGTTCTGCTCGTTGGCCGGCTCGCAGACGCCGGCCAGCGCGCGCGCCAGCTCGGGCGTGTCGAAACGCTGTGCCCAGCCCACGCGCGTGCCGCCGGGCTCGGCGCTCAGCGTCAGCGTGAGCGAGAAGGGCGGCGCGTTCACATGGCGTATCACCGCGCGGCGGCCGGGCAGCAGCTGGTCGAAGCGGCACTCGTTCCAGTAGCGCTGGCCGTCCGGGCCCACCATGGTGAAGTGCCAGTCGCCGCCCTCGCGGAATTCGCAGCGCTCGACCTCGTTGGTGAAGCCCGCCGGCCCCCACCAGCGCGCCAGCTGGGCCGGGTCGGCCAGCGCCAGCCAGACGCGCTCGGGCGGCGAGCTCAGCAGGCGTTCGGTGGCGAGGGTCTGGTCGTCGTGCATGTCAGGCTCCGTCATAGGCTAGACGCAGTGCGGCGATGTCGATCTTCTCCATCGCCCAGATCGCCTGGAACACGCGCTGCACGCGGGCCGGATCGGGGTCGCGGATCATGTCGTACCAGATGCTGGGCGTGAGCTGCCAGGACAGGCCCCAGGCGTCCTCCAGCCAGCCGCAGGACTTGAGCCGGCCGCCACCGGCCGGCAGCTGCTCCCACAGGCGGTCGATCTCGGCCTGGTCGCTGCAGTTCACCGTCATCGAGAAGGCCTCGTTGAGCTTGAAGTGCGGGCCGCCGTTGAAGGCGGTCATCGCCAGGCCCAGCAGCTCGAACTGCACGATCATCACGCTGCCGGCCGGGCCGGGCGCGTTCTCGCCCCAGCGCTGGGTGTGCGTGACCCGACCGCTGCCGAACACGCGCAGGTAATGCGCCACCGCGTCTTCGGCACCCTGCTGGTACCAGAGGAAGGGGGTCAGCTTGTGCTGGATCTGCATCGCGGGTCTCCTCAGTCGGTGGTGTCGGCGGGCTTGCCGCTCATGTGGATCAGCTCCCAGTGGTGGCCGTCCAGGTCTTCGAAGCCGTGGCCGTACATGAAGCCATAGTCCTGCGGCTCGGCCGGAACACGGGCCCCGGCGGTGCGTGCCCGGGCGACCAGCGTGTCGACCTGCTCGCGGTGCGCGCAGCTGAGGCAGACCCAGCCGGTGGTCAGCGCGTGCGCATCGCCCAGCGGCTTGGCGGAGAAGCTGCGGGCGAAGTCCTCGCGCAGCAGCATCGCGTAGAGGTTTTCGCCGAGTTCCAGGCAGGCGGCGCGCTCGTTGGTGAATTGCGGGTTGAAGCGGTAGCCCAGCGCCGCGAAGAAGGCCTGGCTGGCGGGCAGGTCGCGCACCGGCAGGTTGACGTAGATCTGTTGATGCATGGGGGTCTCCTATGCTCAGAGCGGGGTTTCGGCCAGCGCCTTGAGGCGCTGCAGCGCGACCGGCCAGGTGCTGTCGAGGAAGTCCAGAAAGCCGTCCACGCCCTGCAGCCTCACGTCCAGCCGCGTGCTGTCGCCGGGCCCGCGTGTGAAGAGGTAGACCTCGTGCGCGGGCTCGCGCAGCAGCGCGCTGTCGGCCAGCGGCCGGCCCTCGCGCAGTTTGCCCACCAGACGCAGCGCGACGCGCTCGTGCAGGCGGCAGTCGTCCACCACCGCCTCCATGCCGTGGCCCTGCGGGTCCAGGAAGCGCAGGCGCTCGCCGGCCTGCCAGCGGCCCTCGTAGTAGCTGCCCTCGCAGAAGGCGCGGGTCCAGTCGCGGTAGCCCAGCGGGTCCAGCATGCAGTCCCACACCCGGGCCACCGGCGCGGCGATGTCCACGCCGTAGTGCCGCGCGCTCATGTCGGGCCTCCGACGCCGGGCACGGCCATGTCGCCGCCGGGCCCGAAGTCGGCCTCCTCGTACAGCCGGCGCACCTCGATCTCGCAGGGGATGCCGACGAAGGGCATGGGGAAGCGGCTGGCCCAGGCGCGGGCCTCGGCCTCGTCGCGCACCTGGATCAGCGTGTAGCCGGCGATCAGCTCCTTGGCTTCGGCGAAGGGGCCGTCCAGCACCTCGCGGCGGCCGTCGGCGGTGTAGCGCTGGCGCCAGCCCTGGCGGCTGGGGCGCAGGCCGGCGCCGTCCAGCAGCACGCCGGCTCGCGCCATCTCTTCGTGGAAGGCGCCCATGGCCTCGAACAGCGGCGCGTACTCGGGGCCGGGCGGGTCGCCGCGCTCGCTGACCGCGGTGGCGCGGACCTGGATCATGAATCGCATGGGGATCTCCTCGTGATGGGACGGCCGGTGGCCGCCTTCCCCTGCACGACGATCCGGCGCGCGGGCTTTCGACAGACCTGGTGAAAACCCCGAGTCAGAGGTAGCAGGGGCCCACGCCGCGTATCTCCACCGTCGCCCATTCGGCCGCCGGGCAGCGCTCGGCCCAGGCCTGGGCGACGTCTGCGTCCTCGGTGTCCAGCAGGAAGAAGCCGCCCACCATCTCCTTGGCCTCGGCGAAGGGGCCGTCGGTCAGCGTGGTCTGGCCGTCACGGCGCTGCAGCCGCCGCGCGGCCGTGCCCAGCGCGTGGCTGGTCAGCAGCAGGCCTTGGGCCTGCAACTCGGCGCCGAAGGCCAGCATGCGGGCATAGGCCTCTTCCCCGGCCGCCCGCCCGCGGGCCGCGCGCTGCCCCGGCGGTTCGATGATCAGCAGCAGGTGAGGCATGGGCGGTTCAGGTCGTGAAAGATGACCACGATTCTGGCGCTGGCGGCGCGACACTGGGCAGTGTGCTGCGCGCGCCTCGAGAAGCGGCCCGCGCGGTGTCCATGGGGGGCGAGATGAACAACGTGATGCTGGTGACCCTGCTGTCGGTGCGGCTGGCACCCGGCCTGCCCATCGTGGCGGCGGCGGGCCAGCCGGGGGTGCTGGGCCATGAGGCCGAGGCGCTGCAGGGCCAGCCGCTGGCCCGGCTGTGCCCGCCCACGCAGCCCGACGGGCGCGAGTCCGCTGCCGCGCTGGCCGAACTGTTCGACGGGCTGCAAGCCGGCGAGCTGCGCCGGGCGGTCTGGAGTCTGCAGGGCGCCGAGGGCCGGGTGCACCGCCAGGAGCTGCACCTGAGCAGCCTGGCCGAGGACCCGACGCTGGTGACGGTCTGCCTGCTGGACCTGGGCGCGCTGCAGCTGGCCCGGCTGCTGGATGCCGGCCGCAACGAGCTGCTGGAAATGGTGGCGACCGGCCGGCCGCTGGAGACGGTGCTGGCGCGGCTGACCGGGCTGATCGAGGCGCAGTTCGACGGCCTGTACTGCTCGGTGCTGCTGCTGGACGCCGATGGCTGCCACATCCGCCGCGGCGTGGGCCCGCGCATGCCGGCGGACTACATGCAGGCGCTGGACGGCGTCGCGATCGGGCCGGGCGTGGGCTCCTGCGGCACCGCGATGCACGAGGACCGCACCGTCATCGTCGAGGACATCGCGACCGACCCGCTGTGGGCGCCCTACAAGGACCTGGCCTTGCCGCACGGGCTGCGGGCCTGCTGGTCCGAGCCCATCCACGCGGCCGGCCAGGGCGTGGTGGGCAGCTTTGCGATGTACTACCGCCAGGTGCGCCGCCCCTGTGCGGCCGAGCTGCATGCGCTGCAGACCGCCAGCCACCTGGCCGGCATCGCGCTGGACCAGGCGCGCCGCGATGCCGAGCGGCGCCGCAATGCGCAGTGGCTGGAGGAACAGGTGCGCGAACGCACGGCCGCGCTCGCGGCCGCGCAGGACGAGCTGCTGGCCAGCCGCAAGCTGGCCGCGCTGGGCCGGCTGGTGGCCGGCATCGCGCATGAGATGAACACGCCGCTGGGCAATGCGCTGCTGGCGGCCAATGCATTGCAGGCGCAGAGCGCCGCGCTGCAGGGCCAGCTGGCCGACCGCCAGCCCCTCAAGCGCCAGATGCTGACCGACTGGCTGGACCAGGCCCACAGCTCCACCGCGCTGATCGAGCAGAACGTGGACCGGGCGCTGCGCCTGATCAATCGCTTCAAGCAGCTGACCGAGGGGCCCGGCCAGGTGCGGCGAACCCGCTTCGGCCCGCGCGCCACCGTGCTGCAGGCCTGGGCGCTGGTGCAGACGCGGCTGGACGTGGGGCGGGTGCAGCTGGTCTGCCATGTGCCCGAGACGCTGCAGCTGGACGGCTACCCCGACGTGCTGCAGCAGGTACTGGAACAGCTGCTGGAGAACGCCTGCCTGCACGGCTTTCCGGCGGGTCGGTTGGGCCAGATCACGGTGCAGGCCCAACGCAGCGCGGACGGCCGGCGCCTGCGCATGGAGGTGGGCGACAACGGCGCCGGCATGCCGGCCGCGGATGTGGCGCGCGCCTTCGAGCCCTTCTTCACCACCGCCTTCGGCCAGGGCGGCAGCGGCCTGGGGCTGTTCGTCGCGCACAGCCTGGTCAGCGGCCTGCTGGGCGGCAGCATCCAGATCGACAGCACGCCGGGCCGAGGCACCGTGGTGCGGCTGGATCTGCCGTTGGAGGAGCGCCTGGCGCTGGTGGCGGCCTGAGACCCGCCCGGGAGCTTCAGGCCGGCGGCGGGCAGAGCGCCAGAAAGCCGGGCATGGCCAGGCGCTCGAAGGCCTGGCGGGCCTGCTCCAGCGCGGCGGGCCAGTGCGCGTCCAGGCGCAGCTCGGCCTGCAGCAGAGCGTTCACCGCGGCCTCGTGGGCGGACTGGCGGCGCTCCGCGATGCGGCCGGCCTGCGCCAGGCAGGCGCGGGCACGCGCGCCGTCGCCGGCCTGGGCCGCGAGCCGGGCGGCCGCGCGGTAGGCCATCGCGCCGCCCAGCCAGTCGTCCTGACGGCCGCGGCGCAGCGCATGGGCGATGTGCCGGCGCGCCACGCCCACCTCACCGCGCTGCGACAGGATGTCGGCCAGCCAGCCGTGGTTGAAGGAGCTGTAGAGCCCGCCACCGCGCGGCGCCAGCCAGGCGGTGGCATCCAGGATGTCGCGGGCCGCGGTGGGCGTGGCGGCCTGCATCCAGCCGCCATAGGCGCCGGCCGCATGACCCATCGCGCAGGTGAACATGGAGCGCACCTGGGCGCCGACGCGGTGGGCGCGCCAGGCGGCCGCACGCGCCTCGGCCCAGCGGCCCTGCCACAGCAGCACCGCCGCACGCCAGCCCTGGATGCTGGCTTCCACCGCGTGGCCGCTGCCGTCGAAGGGCGCGAGCGCTTCGTCGAAAGCCTCGTAGGCGAGATCGAAGCGACCCTGGTCGGCCATCACATAGGCGCGGCAGCACAGCGAGAACGACAGGCCCACCTGGTTCACCGGGTTGCGCGAGCGCGGCCGCTGGCGGGCGATGGCCTCGTCCAGCAGCGGCAGCGCGACGTCGTAGTGCGCCGCCGCCGCATGCAGCTGGCCCATGGTGCCCGGCAGCTGGGCCAGCAGTGCCTGGTCGTTGCTGACCTGGGCGGCCGCGACCGCGGCCTGGGCGTGGCCCAGGCTGTGCCGGGTCTCGCCCAGCGCATAGCCGACGTAGGCCAGCCAGTATTCGGTGCGCGCGATCAGGCCCAGGTCGCCGTCCGCATGGGCCAGCGCGGTGGCGTGCTGCAGCACGCGCAGGTCGTCGCGCGAGGCGTCGAACACGCAGGCCATGCCCAGGCGCTGTGCGATGCCCACCCAGCGCCGCCGGCGCTCGGCGTCCTCGGGCAGGAATTCCAGCGCGGCCAGTGCGGCGCGGAACTGCTTCTTGGCGCGGTCCAGCGCGGAAGCGACCAGCGCCTGGTCGCCCGCGGCCTCGGCGTGGCGGGCGGCGGACACCCAGTCGTGCGCGGCGGCGTCGTGGTAGGCCAGCTGCTCGTGCAGCGCCGCGGTCGTGCTCTCGGCCGCCTGGCCGGCGCGCTCACTGAGTGCCGCGCTGATGCGCCGGTGCAGCGCCTGGCGCTCGTGCAGGCCGGTGGCTTCGTAGACCACGTCGCGCGTGATGCCGTGCTTGAAGCGCAGCTGGCCGGGCTGGCGGTCCGGGAAGATGAAGTCCTGCAGCGCCAGCGCCTGCACATCGGGGTGCTGCTCGTCGCAGCCGGACAGCGCCTTCAGCAGCCACACCGGAATCACCGTGCCTATGACTGCGGCCAGCCGTACCAGCTGGGCCTGCTCGGCCGGCAGGCGCGCCACGCGCGACTCGACCAGCGTGGCCAGCCAGGCCGAGCCGGGCTGGGCCTCGGCCAGCTGCACCTCGGCATCGGCGGCCGCGTGGCACAGCTCCTCGATGAACAGCGGGTTGCCGCCGGCGTGGCGCTGCACCTCGGCGGTGACGAAGGGGTTGGCCTGCGGCAGCAGCTGCTGCACCGCCGCCGCGGCCTCGTAGTCGTTCAGCGGCTGCAACTCCAGCAGCTGGGCGCGGTCGTCGGGGCTGGTGAGCGGGTCGGCGCCCACCAGCGGGCGGCTGGCGGTCAGCAGCAGCAGCGGCAGGTCGGCGCGGCGCGCGGCGGTGCGCAGCTGGTGCAGCAGGCGCAGCGAGGCGTCGTCAGCCCACTGCAGGTCGTCGATCACCAGCAGCTGGGGCCGGCGCCGTGCCAGCGCCAGCAGCAGCGCCAGCAAGGCCTGGGCGCGCTGGCCGGGCGCGGCCTGGCGGGCGGCCTCCAGCTCGGCGACCGGTTCCTCCGGCTCGTCGGGGTCCAGGTGCAGCGCGCGCTGCATCTGCAGGAAGGGCTGCAGCGGCTCGGCGCTGAGGTAGCTCTCGCAGTAGCCGCGCAGGATCTGGCAGGGCTGGTCGGATGCGCGACGCAGGAATTCCTCGATGAGCCGGGTCTTGCCCACGCCCGCGCCGGCGCGCACGCCCAGCCAAACGGTCTGGCCGGCCAGCGCGCGTGTCAGGCCGGCCTCCAGCCGCACCAGCTCGTTCTGGCGACCCACCAGCGGCGCCAGGCCGCGGCGCACGCTGGCGTCGAAGCGGCGGTCCACCGCGGCGCGGCCGCCCACGCGGTAGACCGACAGCGGCGTGCCGCGGCCGCGCAGGCGCAGGCTGAAGCGCGGGCCGGTGTCGAAGAACTGGGCCTGCAGGCCCAGGCTGTCCTCGCTGGCGAAGATCTCGTCGGCCCGCGCGGCCTCGGACAGCCGGGCCGCGATGTTGGGCGCATTGCCCAGCAGCTCGAAGCGGCCCCGCATTTCGTCGCCGGCGTTGATCAGCACCACGCCGGCGTGGATGCCGCTGTGCAGCGTGAGGCCGGTGAAGTCGGCTGGGCGCGGCCCGGGCGGCAGCAGGCCGCGCACCGCCGCATGCAGCTCCAGCGCGGTCTCGGTGGCACGCCGGCCGTCGTCCTCGCGCACTTCGGGATAGCCGAACACCGCCAGCATGCCGTCGCCCTGGATGCGGGCGATCACGCCGCCGTGGCGCGGCACGATCTGCTCGTACAGCCCGCGCAGCCCGGCCAGCATGGTCGCGTAGTGCTCGGCCTCCATCCACTCGGCCATGGCGGTGGAGCTGCTCAGGTCGACGAACAGCAGCGTCAGCAGCCGGCGTTGGCCGCCCGGCGGCGGCGGTGGGGCAGGGAGAGCGGAACTGGACATCACGGCGCCGGACATCGTAGCGGGGCAGGGGCGGCGGCAGGGGGCTCGCGGGCGGTTTTGGTGCTGCCTCTCTATCTGCGCGGCAGATCGGCGCGGTCAGGCCGCGTCAGAGCTCCGCGTAGTGGGTGTCGGCGACGCGCCGGTTGGCATCCTCGGGCAGGTCTTCCTCGCGCAGGCCCAGGTAGATGGGCTCACCGTGGCGCCGGTGGATGTTGATCTTGGCGTTGTAGACGCGGTGGATGAAGCCGTGCTTGTCGGCGATCTGGTACTCGCTGATGCCCCACAGGCCGGTGCTGTCGCGTCGGCCGGTCAGGTAGCAGGAGATCTCGTCCACCTCGGCGCCGGCCAGTTTGAGGCCGTTGAGGCTGCGCAGCGGCGCGCGGGTGCGCTCGACGAAGTCCAGGCTGTCAATGCGCACATTGCCGCCGGTGCTCTCGTCGTGCATCAGCGTGTTGAACTTGCCCACCAGGATCTGGCCCGGCAGCGCGTGGTCGATCATGCGGGCCAGCTCGATGGTGACCTGGCCCACCAGGTAGCTGAACGAGGTCGGGTTCAGGCCCTCGGACTGGTAGAACTCGTAGTGCGAGCCGACATGGAAGCAGGCCCGCAGCTGCGGCACCGTCATGGGGTTGCTGGCGCGCTCGCGGGCCAGCGCGTTGTCGGCCAGGATGAACTGCATCAGCTGGTACAGCTCCACATTGGCCTCGACGCCGCGCATGCGGTTCCAGATGTAGAAGCCATCGCCGGTGGTGGTGCGCGCGAAGTTGATGTTGATCTCGCGGTCCAGCAGCTTGGCGTAGGCTGCGTTCACCGAGCAGGACAGTGAGTTCAGCTGCACCACCTGCTGCAGCGGCGTGAGGCGAGAAAAGCCCACCGCGTCGAACAGGATGACCGCACGGTCCTCGACCAGGCGGATGCCGTAGCGCGCCGCGATCGCCGCGATCAACGGCAGGCCCAGCGACTGCGCCGGGTCGAAGGGCAGTTCGATCAGCTGGGGGCCTATGCCCAGCTCGGCGGCCATCTGGTCGAAGGCCTGGGTTTCCAGGTGTTCCTGGTTGGACAGCAGCTTGTCCAGCAGGCGCGAGCGCCGCGTGACTTCGGCCGGCGACAGATGGCCGTCGCCTTGCAGGAACTCGGTCAGCATGGGGTGGGGCGCCACCAGCACGCGCAGGCCCTGGTGTTCCGGCGTCCAGGCGTAGATCAGGTTGTCGCCGAGGTTCCAGAGCGTGTAGAGCGCCTGGTCCAGCAGGATGATGTTCTCGCGCAGCTGGGCCTCGCTGAGGCCGGCGGGCGCCGGATAGGCCATGAAGCCATCCAGCCACGACCGGCGCTTGCGCAACTCTTCTTTCACAGGGGCTCCCTTACAGAAGCCTACATTTTTATGTATCTGGTCGCATAAATGGCAAGAGCTGGCCAAGGTGGCGGGTCAGGTCAGTTTGTCGGCCTGCCGATATGGCTCGCCAGAAAACGCTCAACGCGACCCCAGAAGTCCTCGTTGGTCTTGAGTTCATGCCAGCCATGGCCTTCTTCCGGGTAGACGACCCATTCCAGTGCTTGGTCTGGGCGCATCGCCGCCTTGAGTCGGGTGGCGTGCTGGGCGGGCACGCGGTTGTCCTGGCCACCGTGGGCAATCAGCAACGGCAGCTTGATGTCGGCCGCCCTTTGTAGAGGCGAGGTGAGCTTGAATCGCTCGGCATCCGCTACGGGGTCGCCGACCAGCTGTCTGGTTCCGTAGCTGCGCGACTCTTCGGACATGTCGCTCCAGCGGGCATTGAACAGGAGATCCAAATCGGAGACGCCGGCCCAGTCGATGGCGCATTTGAAGATATCGGCCTGCTGTATGGCTCCCATCAGGGCAGCGTAGCCACCGTAACTCGCACCAGCGATGCAAACGCGTTGCGGATCAATCCATCCCTGCTTGGCCGCCCAGGCAACGGTGTCGGCCAAATCATCCTGCATGGCAAGACCCCACTGGTTCCAGCCCGCACGGAAGTGGCGCCAGCCGTATCCTGTGCTGCCTCGAAATTCGGGTTCTAGCACCAGGTAGCCGCGGCTGGCGAGGAACTGGGCCATTGGCTCCCAGGTCCAGTGAGTGCCTCTCACCCAGGGGCCTCCATGCACCAGCACGACTGCAGGCGCCTTGCCTTTGTGCTTTGGGACCGGATGCGTCACCAGCACCGGGATCTCAAGCTGGTCCCTGGCCTTGAAGCGGTAGACATCCCGCAGGCCCATGTCGGCCGCCTTGATCTCCGGCCGCTGCGCGGCAATTAGTTGAAGACTCTTGTCGGCTGGCTTGTACAGGTAGTACAGATCGGGCTGGCGGTCTGATGTCGAGGTCACCACGATGTGCGATGCCTGCAGGCAGCGAAGGCATTCAATCCGGTTCACTGTTGTCGGTAGCTTGGCGTCAATGTCGGCCTGCATCGCACGCATCTCTGCGTCGAACCAGGCGCTGCCAGGTGCGTCAGTCTCGAACTGCACGCCCAGCAGTTTCTGTGTCGGTTCGTCGACGATCACCTGGCCGTGGAAGTCGTAGCCCTTCATACTCAACAGCGGGGACTGCTCGGGTTCCATGGCGTCACCCGAGAGCCGGAACAACGCATTGAAGCCTTGGAAGCTGGACAGCGCGAGGGCCTGTCCGTCGCTGCTGAACCAATAGGGTGCGGCGTGCGGGTCGTAGTAACTTTTCAAATCTTGCCAGAGCTTCCAGCGCCCATCCTGTTGGCGCAGGTAGATCTTCTTTCCACCCTGGTTGATCGCGGTCACGGCGCGCGGCTCACCCCGCGGGTCAGTGACCCATGAGGTGACGTGTTCCGGCAGCCCCTCGCTGAGATCACGCCTGATGCCGGTCTGCGTGTTGAGCCTCGACATCTGGACGCCGACCGTATCTCTTTCGTTGCTCCAGGGCCGTCGCACGACGAGCACGTCCTCACTGCCGTCGGACACGGTGCGGTAGAAGGCCCAGTTGCCTTCCAGGCGCCGGTCATTGATGTGGGAGGTCGTGCTTTCCTTGTTGTCGAAATCGCTGTAAATCAGCTGTCGAAAGTTGCCTGCATCGCGATCCACGGCCCAGAGGCCTGGGGCAATCACCTTCTGAGTTCCGTCAACCAGATTGCGGATCTGGAATACCAGTCGCTTGTCGTTGATCCAAGCGTGCTTGGCCACATCGGCCCCTGTGAAGCCGGCAATGACCTTGCCAGGCTGCATGGTCTGCAGGTCAATGACAGCCAATCTCACCCGTCCATCGGGTCCGGCCATCTGTACGGCCAAATAGCGGCCGCTGGGGCTGAGCTTGGGCTCCTGTACCGCCGCAGTCTTGAAGAAGTCACGCAGGGGCGGGGCCTCGGCTTGGGCGGGCGGCATGGCCAAGCCCACGCTGGCCAACGCAACAGTAGCCATCAATCGCTGTATCAATCGACCCTCCTGCAATCCTTGTGCGGTGCCGGACGATTGTGGCGCCCTATCATGGCCGATTCGCTTGAAGAATCTGCCATGGCTGTCCCGGACTTTCCCGAGTCACGTTTCATCCGCGTGCGCGGTGCGCGCACGCACAACCTGAAGAACATCGACGTCGACCTGCCGCGCCATGCGCTGGTGGTCATCACCGGCCTGTCGGGCTCGGGCAAGTCGTCGCTGGCCTTCGACACGCTGTATGCCGAGGGTCAGCGCCGCTACGTGGAGAGCCTGTCCAGCTACGCGCGGCAGTTCCTGCAGCTGATGGACAAGCCCGATGTGGACATCATCGAGGGCCTGAGCCCGGCCATCTCCATCGAGCAGAAGGCCACCAGCCACAACCCGCGCTCCACTGTGGGCACGGTCACCGAGATCCACGACTACCTGCGCCTGCTCTACGCCCGCGCCGGCACGCCCTTCTGCCCGGACCATGACCTGCCGCTGGAGGCGCAGAGCGTCAGTCAGATGGTGGACGCGGTGCTGGCCATGCCCGATGAAAGCAAGCTGATGCTGCTCGCGCCGGTGGTGCGCGACCGCAAGGGCGAGTTCACCGAGCTGTTCGCCGACCTGCAGGCCCAGGGCTATGTGCGCTTCCGGGTCAACGGCCAGACCGTGGAAGTGCCGGACCTGCCGGTGCTGAAGAAGACCGAGAAGCACGACATCGACGTGGTGATAGACCGCGTGAAGCTGCGTGCCGACGCCCAGGACCAGCTGCGCCAGCGCCTGGCGGAGAGCTTCGAGGCCGCGCTGCGCCTGGCCGAGGGCCGTGCGCTGGTGCTGAACATGGACAGTCACGAGACCACGCTGTTCTCCAGCAAGTTCGCCTGCCCGGTGTGCTCCTACTCGCTGCCCGAGCTGGAGCCGCGCCTGTTCTCCTTCAACTCGCCGGTGGGCGCCTGCCCCAGCTGCGAGGGCCTGGGCCAGGTGACGGCCTTCGACCCCGAGCGCGTGGTGGCCTTCCCGACGCTGTCGCTGGCCAGCGGCGCGGTCAAGGGCTGGGACCGGCGCAACCCCTACACCTTCTCCATGCTGGAGGCGGTGGCGGCGCACTACAGCTTTGACGTGGAGGCGCCCTGGGACAGCCTGCCGGCCGAGGTGCAGCAGGTGCTGCTGCACGGCTCGGGCGAGACCGAGATCGCATTCACCTACCAGGCCGAGACCGCCAGCGGCAAGAAGCGCTCGGTCAAGCGCAGCCATGCGTTCGAGGGCATCCTGCCGACGCTGGCGCGGCGCTTCAAGGAGACCGACTCTGCCGCCGTGCGTGAGGACCTGGCCCGCTACCAGGCCGCCAAGCCCTGCCCCGACTGCCACGGCTCGCGGCTGCGGCGCGAGGCCCGCCATGTGGTGCTGCAGCCGGCCGACGCCGCGCCCGGCGTCAAGGGCCGGCCCATCTACGAGGTGGAGCACAGCACGCTGAAGGAGGCGCTGGACTATTTCGAGACGCTGAGGCTCAAGGGCAACAAGGCCGAGATCGGCGACAAGGTGGTGCGCGAGATCGCGTCGCGGCTGCGCTTCCTGAACGACGTGGGCCTGAACTACCTGAGCCTGGACCGCAGCGCCGACACGCTGTCCGGCGGCGAGGCCCAGCGCATCCGCCTGGCCAGCCAGATCGGCTCCGGCCTGACCGGCGTGATGTATGTGCTGGACGAGCCCAGCATAGGCCTGCACCAGCGCGACAACGACCGCCTGATCGCCACGCTGCAGCGCCTGCGCGACCTGGGCAACTCGGTGCTGGTGGTGGAGCACGACGAGGACGCGATACGCGCGGCCGACTGGGTGCTGGACCTGGGCCCGGGCGCCGGCGTGCATGGCGGCCGCGTGATCGCCGCGGGCACGCCCGAGCAGGTGGCGGCCCACCCCGAGTCGCTGACCGGCGCCTACCTGTCGGGCCGCCAGCGCATCGAGGTGCCCGTGCAGCGCCATACGCTGGCCGCAAACCCCGAGCCGCGGCTGCTGCGCATCGTCAATGCGCGCGGCAACAACCTCAAGGGCGTCAGCGTGGACTTCCCCGTGGGCCTGCTGACCTGCGTGACCGGCGTGTCCGGCTCGGGCAAGAGCACGCTGGTGAACGACACGCTGTACGCGGCCGTGGCCAAGAAGCTCTACGGCAGCCATGCCGACCCCGCGCCCTACGACGAGATCAAGGGCATGGAGCATTTCGACAAGGTCATCAACGTCGACCAGTCGCCCATAGGCCGCACGCCGCGCTCCAACCCGGCCACCTACACCGGCCTGTTCACGCCCATACGCGAGCTGTTCGCCGAGATGCCCACCGCGCGCGAGCGCGGCTATGGCGCCGGCCGCTTCAGCTTCAACGTGGCCGGCGGCCGCTGCGAGGCCTGCCAGGGCGACGGCGTGCTCAAGGTGGAGATGCACTTCCTGCCGGATGTGTATGTGCCCTGCGATGTCTGCCAGGGCCGGCGCTACAACCGCGAGACGCTGGAGGTGCTCTACAAGGGCAAGAACATCACCGAGGTGCTGGACATGACGGTGGAGGACGCCCACCAGCTGTTCAACGCCGTGCCTACCATCGCGCGCAAGCTGCAGACGCTGCTGGACGTGGGCCTGGGCTATGTGAAGCTGGGCCAGAGCGCGACCACGCTGTCCGGCGGCGAGGCGCAGCGCGTGAAGCTGGCGCTGGAGCTGTCCAAGCGCGACACCGGCCGCACGCTCTACATCCTGGACGAGCCCACCACCGGCCTGCACTTCGGCGACATCGCGCTGCTGCTCAAGGTGCTGCACCAGCTGCGGGATGCGGGCAACACCATCGTGATCATCGAGCACAACCTGGACGTGATCAAAACCGCGGACTGGCTGATCGACATGGGCCCCGAGGGCGGCTCGGGCGGCGGGCGCCTGCTGATCGCCGGCACGCCGGAGGACGTGGCAGCCTGCGAGGCCAGCCACACCGGGCGCTACCTGGCGCCGCTGCTGAAGCGCTGAGCGGGGCGCTCGCGGGCGCCCCGCCGTCGATCAGCGGCGGCGTGCGCGGGCGCGGCCCATCACCACCCACAGACCCAGCGCCAGCAGCGCCCAGGTCGAGGGCTCGGGGATGGGCGGGGTGTCGGTGGGCAGGCTGGACACCTGGCGGCCCGGCGGCAGCGGCGGGATGCTCAGGCCCGGCAGTGCCAGCCCGCCGGGGCTGACACCGGCCGAAGGCAGGGCGGTGCTGGGCGCGGCCGTGCCGCCGCCCAGCAGGCCGCCGGACGGTGCGGCGTCGGCCGGCAAGCTGGCCAGCTGCGCAAAGCTGCCCGGCGCGGCAGCCGGGGCGGCGGCCGGCAGCGGACCGGCGCTTGGCGGGTCGAACTCCAGCGGCGTCTGGTCGCTGGCGGCGGCCATCTGCGGCTCGTCCGCCGCGGCCTGGGCCGGCGCGATCGCCGTGGGCTGGCGGCGTATGCGGCTGACATTGCGGCACACCGTGGGCACGAGGATGCACTGGCCATCCTCGCAATAGACCAGGCCGCGCTCCTGCATGGTGGGCGTCCACTTGCTGCGCGTGACCGTGCGGCACACGCTGCCCTGGCCGAAGTGCATGTCGCGGATCTCGGCGTCGTAGCGCGCCTGGCCGTGGATGCTGTCGCGCTCGATCAGCGCGATGTCGTCGTAGTCGCGCTTCTTCATGCGCGCCTTGAGCTTGTCGCGCGTGGCGGCCGGGATGTCCTGGTAGCGGTCCACGGCCGCGACCACGTCGCCCATGAAGGGATTGGTGCCAGGGCGGTCCCAGCTGCATTGCGGCAGCGTGGAGCCGGCGGCGGCGGCCAAGGCGAGCGTGGTGAGAAGCGGCATGGGTTCCTGGTGGCGGTGCGCCGGCCCCAGCCCGCGCATGGCCTAAATGTTAGGGATTCATGCGGGTTTGCACTGCTTGTACTCCCGCAAAGCGGGGGTGATGAAAAGGTGAGATTTGTCACGCACCGGCCAGCTTTGCGGGCGCTTTCCCCGGGGGCGGGCCCGGGCGCATTGCTGCTATCGTGCGGGCCGCTCACTCCCGTACTGCTGCAGTCCCCATGTCCGAATCCGCCGCGCCGCTGGTGCTCTACATCGAAGACGATCGCATCCAGCTGATCCTGGTGGAGGAGATGTTCCGCCGGCTGCCCGGCTGGGAGCTGGTCTGCGCGGAGACCGGGGCCGAGGCGCTGGCGCTGCTGGCGCAGCGGCGCCCGCTGCTGGCGCTGATCGACATGCGCCTGCCCGACACCACGGGCCTGGCGCTGATCGAGCGCCTGCGTGCCGACCCGGCGCTGGCGGGCCTGCGCTGTGTGGCGGTGTCGGCCGACGACCCGGCCGACCTCAAGGCGGCAGCGCGCAGCGCGGGCTTCGACGACTACTGGACCAAGCCGCTGGACAGCGCGCGCCTGGCCGCGTTGCTGCAAAGCCTGCGCCCATGAAAAAGCCCGGCGGTGCCGGGCTTTGCAGGGTGAGAGACAGCGCCGCTTGCGCGGCCCCGGGGCTCACTTCAGGTGGCTGTTGATCAGCTTGGTCATCTCGAACATGTCGGCCTTGGCCTTGCCGAAGATTTCCTTCAGCTTGGCGTCGGCATTGATGACGCGCTTTTGCAGCTCGTCCTGCAGCTTGTTCTTCTTGATGTATTCCCAGACCTTCTTGGTCACGTCGGTGCGCGGCAGCGGGGCCGAGCCGACGATGGCCGCGAGTGCGGCGCTGGGGGTCAGGGCCTTCATGAAGGCCGCGTTGGGCGTGCGCTTCTTGGCGGGGGCCGCGGCCTTCTTGGCCGGGGCGGCTGCCTTCTTCGCAGGCGCCGCCTTCTTGGCCGCGGCCTTCACCGGAGCGGCCGCCTTCTTCGCCGGAGCGGCCTTCTTTGCCGGTGCCGCCTTCTTGGCGGGCGCAGCGGCCTTCTTCGCAGTTGCCATGTGAATCACTCCATCAAAAGTTGTTGATGTGCCGGGTCCGGGTGAAGGCCGCATGAGCCTTCTTTTCTCTACAGGCACCCTGCAGCGGCGATGGTACTGCGCGCCCCTAGCGAAGAGAAGGCTTTCATAGGGAAGTCATCAGCATCAACCCCTCGCAAAGCCCCTTGGATAGGGCCTTTGTCGTGGCTTTGCATCAATACACGTCGCGCCGGTAGCGCCCTTGCGTGATCAGCGCGTCCACCTGTGCGCTGCCCAGCACCTCGCACAGCACCGCATGCACGCCGCCGGCCATGCCTTCGAGGCTGCCGCAGACGTAGATCGCGGCGCCGTCGGCGACCCACTGGCGCAGGCGCTCGGGCTGCTCGGCCAGGCGCTGCTGCACGTAGCGCGGACCGCCGCCGTCGCGCGAGTAGACGAGGTCTGCCTGTGCGAGCAGGCCGCGTGCCTGCCAGGCCGCGATCTCGTCGGTGTAGTGCGCGTCGTGCGCGGCCTGGCGCTCGCCGTACAGCAGCCAGGCCGGCGGGCCGCCCGCGGCCTCGCGGGCCTGCAGATGCGCGCGCAGCCCGGCCAGGCCGGTGCCGTTACCGATCAGGATCAGCGGGCGCTGCGCGTTGTCGGCGATGCGAAAGCCGCTGTGGGCGCGCAGCCGCAGCGACGCGGTCTCGCCCAGCGCCAGGCCTTGCGTGAGCCAGCCCGAGCCCAGGCCGAGGCTACCATCCTCGCGCCGCAGCTGGCGCACCATCAGCTCCAGGCGGCCATCACGCGGCAGCGCGGCCAGCGTGTATTCGCGCGGCGTGCGGTCGGGCCCCTCGAGCTGCAGCTGCACCAGGTCGCCGGCCTGCCAGTCGGGCAGCGCTCGGCCGTCGGCCGGTTCGAAGGCGAGCTGGAAGACCGGGCCGCCCGCGCTGCCGGGGTTGAGGTGGCGGCGCGCCACCAGGCGCCAGGCCTCGAAGGGCTGCTCCTGCCAGTCCAGCGCCTCGGCGCTGCCGGCGATGTGGCTGAGGTGCTGGCGCCATTCGGCCAGCGCGGCCGTATCGCCGCGGTCCACGTCGATGCGCTCGAACAGCGCGCGAGCACCGCGCGCCTGCAGCCAGGCGTCCAGCGCGCGGCCGAAGCCGCAGTACTGCGCATAGGTCTGGTCGCCCAGCGCGAGTACCGCGACCGACAGCCGGCCGAGGTCCAGGTCTTGCCGGGACATCAGCTGGTGCACGAAGCGGGCCGCGCTGTCCGGCGCGTCGCCCTCGCCGTAAGTGCTGGCGATGAAGAGGGCCTGGCGGGCGGCCAGCAGCTCGTCGGCGGTGAGCTCGCCCAGCGCGGCGACGCGCACCGGCAGGCCGGCCAGGTGCAGCGCGCGGGCGCTTTGCCAGGCCAGCTCCTCGGCGCTGCCGGTCTGGCTGGCATGCAGCACCAGCACGGGCGGCCCCGCGTCGGCGGCGGGCAGCAGCGCGGCGGCTTCGGCGGCAGCACGCTGCTGGCGGCGGCGGTGGCCCAGCCAGCAGGCGGCGCACAGCAGTGCGTAGGCGGCCAGCAGCAGCCCGGCCCAGAGTTCACGGCTCATTCGCGGCTCATGCGAGCAGGTCCTGCAGCGCCGGGCTGAAGTGTTCGCTGAAGCCCTGGGCGTCGCGCTGCACGAAGCGTGCGGCCAGGCCCAGCTCGGTCGCGAAGCGCAGGCCATCCGCCAGGCCCATCACCATCAGTGCGGTGGACCAGCCGTCCGCCCACATCGCGCTCTCGTGCACCACGCTGACCGATGCGAGGCCGTGGGCGATGGGCTCGCCGCGGCGTGGGTCCAGCGTGTGCGACAGGCGCCGGCCCTGCGCGTCGAAGCGCACGCGGCGGTAGTCGCCCGAGCTGGCGATGGCCAGGCCGTGCAGCGCGATGCGCAGCGGCTGCAGATTCGCGTCGGCCGCGGGCGGCTCGAGGTCCACCCACCAGGGCTGGCCCTCGGGCTTGAAGCCGGCGCCGCGCAGCTCGCCGCCGATCTCGGCCAGGTGGTGGGGCAGGCCCAGCGCGTGCAGCAGCTCGGACAGCCGGTCCACCGCATGGCCCTTGGCGATCGCGGAGAGGTCCAGCTGCAGGCCGCCGGGCTGGGTCAGCGTGTCGCCGTCCCAGCCCAGTGCGCGCCAGTCGGGCCGCGTAGGCTGGACTTCGCCCGGTGGGCCGAAGCCCCAGTGGCGCACCAGTGCGCCGCTGCTGGGGTCGAAGGCGCCATCGCTGGCCGCGGCGATGCGGCAGGCCGCATCCATCACGGCGGTGAAGCCAGGTGGCAGCGCCCAGCGGCTGTCGGCCTCCGCGCGGTTGATGCGCGAGATCAGCGAGTCGGGCTCCCAGGGGCTCATCTGCGCAATGATCTCGGCGAACAGCGCCGCGATGGCTGCGCGCAGCGGTTCGTGCCGCAGCTCGGGCGGCGCGATGAAGGCGACCGACCAGGTCGTGCCCATGGTGTCACCGGCCAGGGTCTGCAAGGTCTGACCCCAGGGGGGGGGCGTGCCCGCGATCTGCAGGGGCACGAGCACGCGAGCTTGCATGGAGGCTTACCTGGGCAGGGCCTCGAAGGTGGCGCTCACCTGGGCGCGCTTGACCGGCTTGTCGCGCGTGCCGGCGGGCATGCCGGGGCCGGGGCGCTCACCGGCGCTGGCACCCACCCAGTAGGCGCCGGGCTCGGCCAGCGGGATGGCGACCACGCCCTGGGCATCGGTCTTGAGCGTGATCTCGCCGGTCTTGTAGCGATAGCGGTTGCCGCCCGGGCGCACGGTGACCGTGGCGTCGGCCTGGGGCTGGCCGTCCAGCAGCAGGCGCAGGCGGATGCTGTCGCCGGCGGACAGGTCGGTCACCGGGCCCAGCGGCAGCCATTCCAGGCCCTGGCCCTCGGGCGCGAACGCGACCTCGCCGGGCTCCTCGCGGCTCACGAAGGTCTGCTGGCGGTTGCTGGTCTCCACCAGGCCCAGCAGCTCGGCGCCGGCCGGCAACTCCTTGGCCAGCGTGTCGGGCGTGGCGCGGAAGCGCTTGGTCTCGCCGCCCAGCTTGTAGCTGCCCATCAGCGCGCGGCTGGTGTTGCTGATGCGGTAGGTGCCCTCCTTGGGCAGCTTGAGGTCGAAGCTCTCGTGGTGGCGCGCGGCGCTCTGGCCCTCGGGCTGCACGACCAGGCCGCCGGGGCCGGTGATGCGCAGCTGCTCCAGCTTGAGCGCACGCTCGAACTGGAACAGGTTCTCCGACACGGCCGCGTCCACCGACACGACGCCGTCGCGGTTGGTGACCAGCGTGGTGTTGGGCAGCAGCCAGGTCATGTGGGCCTGGGCGGCCAGGGGCAGCAGGGCCGCGATGGCGGCCATCAACAGGGTCTTGCGCATCGTCGGGCTCCTCAGGGCTTGACGTTGAGTTGCAGCGCGCCGAGCTCGTCGTCGCCCTGGACCTTGACCTCGGCCGCGCTCTTCACCGGCCAGGTGAAGGGCAGGCGGCGCACCTCGCGGCCACCGGCCTCGCGGCTGGCTTCCACCACCAGCTCGTAGTTGCCGGCCGGCAGGCTGGCCAGCGCAGGGTGCTGGCTGAGGTTGACCACGTGTTCGCCCGGCGCGCGCGTGGCGCCGCTGACGCCGTCCACCGGCAGCGTCATCGCGCGGCCGCCGGCGCGCCACCACTGGCGCATGTCGCGCACCCACTTCGTGCCGCCGTTGTTGGGCTTCTTGAGGTCGTACCAGACGGCCAGCTGCGCGGTCGCCGTGTTGGCGCCGGGCTTCTCCACCCAGATGGCCACATAGGGCTTGTGGTACTCGGCTACGTTGATGCGCGGCAGCTCGAACTTGAGCTGCACGTCGGCCGCCATGGCGGTGCCACCCAGGGAGGCGAGGCCGGCGGCGAGGGTCAGGTGATGCTTCATGGGCTTCAGTGGATCAGGAGGAGGGCAAGCAGGGCCGGCAGCACCAGCCCGAAGCCGACCAGCGGCCAGGTGCTGGGCCGCTGCGCGGCGTGGAACTTCAGGATCAGCAGGCCGGTGATGCAGAACACCAGGCAGGCGACGGCGAAGAGGTCGATGAACCAGCTCCAGGCGGTGCCGGCGTGGCGGCCCTTGTGCAGGTCGTTCAGATAGGAGAGCCAGCCACGGTCGGTGTCCTCGAACTCGACCGCGCCGCTGACGCGGTCTATGCGCACCCAGGCGTCGCCGCCAGGACGGGGCATGGCCAGGTAGATCTCGTCGAGCGACCACTCGGCCGGCTCGGCGCTGATGGGGCGGCCCAGCGCCCGCGCCAGCCAGCCGCGCAGCGGCTCGGCCAGCGGGGCGCGGTGGTCCTTCTCATGCTCGCCGGCCTGCAGCGGCTTCAGCAGTTCGGCCGGCAGCTGGGCCTGGGCGGGCGTGACGCGCGGCGCGGTCTCGATCTGGCTGGCGTGGTTCAGCGTGATGCCGGTGAGGGCGAACAGCAGCATGCCCACCAGGCAGGCGGCGGAGCTGATCCAGTGCCATTGATGCAGGGTCTTGAGCCAGCCGGCCCGGTCGGATCGGCTCATGTCTCGGCCCAGGCGCGCAGCAGGTTGTGATAGTGGTGGGTCAGCGATTTCACGTCGTCATCGTCGCCCAGCCGGGTGCGCAGCTTCTGGATGCTCTGGTCCAGCTCGAACAGCATGCTGCGCCGCCAGGCGTCGCGCACCATGCTCTGGGTCCAGAAGAAGCTGGCCACGCGGGCGCCGCGGGTCACGGGCTGCACGCTGTGCAGGCTGCTGGCGGGGTAGACGATGAGGTCGCCGGCGGGCAGCTTGACCTCGTGCTCGCCGTAGGTGTCGGCGACGATGAGCTCGCCGCCGTCGTACTCGTCGGGCTCGCTGAGGAACAGCGTGCTGGAGACATCGCTGCGCAGCGGCTGCGGATGGCCGCTGTGCAGCATCACCGAGCCGTCCACGTGCATGCCGTAATGGCCGCCGCCCTCGTAGCGGTTGAACAGCGGCGGCAGCATGCGCAGAGGCAGGGCCGCGGCGAAGAACATGGGGTGCTGCTGCACGCGCTGGCGCACCACCTCGCCCAGGCGCTGGGCCAGGGCGGAGTCGGCCCGCAGCTGCAGATTGCGCTTGACCTGGGCGCCCTGCGGACCCACGGTCGCGCGGCCGTCGCTCCAGTCGGCGGCGTCCAGTTCCTGGCGCAGGGCCTGGACCTCGGACTTGGTGAAGACGGCGGGAATGTGCAGCAGCATGGGGAGAGCCTAAGGGGCGGGTCTTGCCGGTTTATTGCGCCAGGGCAAGACCCGGTGCCGGCTTAGAACTGGACGGTGGCGGTCAGCTTGGCCGAGCGGGGCGCACCCGGGGTGTAGCGGTAGCCGCTCTTGTTGATGGCCGCGACATAGTCCTTGTCGAACAGGTTGTTCACGTTCAGCTGCAGGTCCACGTTGCGGTTGAGCTTGTAGGTGGCCAGCGCGTTGAACACGGTGTAGGCGTCGACGGAGGCCGGCGTGCCGATGGCGCCGTCGGTGCCGCGGTGCAGCTTGGCGTTGTGCTGTGCGCCCAGGCCCAGCGTCAGGCCGCCACCCACCTCGTAGGTGCTCCACGCGGTGAAGGACTGGCGCGGCGTGTAGGCCAGCGCGTCGGAGCCGTCGCTGGTCACGCGCGGGCCGCTGATGATGCTGGTGTCCATGGTGGTGAGGCCGGCGCTGAGGTTCCAGCTCGATGTGACCTGACCCGCCACACCCAGCTCCACGCCCTGTACGCGCTGCTTGCCGGTCTGGTAGTACAGCGAGGTCACCGGGTCCTGCACCACGCCGTTGAGCACGTCGGTGCGGTAGAGCGCGCCGGTCAGTGACAGGCGCTTGTCCAGCAGGTCCCACTTCGTGCCCAGCTCGTAGGTGCGGGTCTTCTGCGGCGCAAAGTCCACCCGGTTGGCGCTGTTGCCGGTGCCGCCGGCCGACAGCTGGAAGGTGCTGCCGCCCGGGGGCTGGGCGCCGGTGGCCACATCGGCATAGATGCTGCCATTGGCGCTGGGCTTGTAGACCAGGCCCAGCTTGCCGGTGTAGAGCGTGTCGGACATGCTCAGCGTGGTGGGCGTGTAGCTGCCGGCGATCGCGGTGGCGCTGGTCGTGGTGACCAGCGTGGTCGCGTAGTAGTCGGTCTTGTAGTGGTCCACGCGCAGGCCGGCGCTCAGCAGCCATTGCGGCGTGAGTTCCAGCGTGTCGAACAGGTAGGCGCCCACCGTGGTGGTGCGACCGTCGGTGGTGGTGCCGTTGCGGATGCGGCTGTAGCCCGTCACGTTGGGGTCGGGGTGGTACAGGTTGGCCGCGGGCCAGGCACCGCTGCTGGTGACGCCGGGCACGTTGAACACGGTCGCGCCCGAGCCGTAGTAGCCCCAGCTCTGCTGTTCTTCGCGGCTGATCTCCAGGCCGGTGCTGATCGAATGCGAGATGCCGCCCGCCTTCAGCTTGCCGCTGAGGTTGAGCTGGTTGGCGAAGATGCTGTTGACGATGTCCTTGTTGGTGGGCGTGCTGCGCGCCACCGTCCAGGTGCTCAGGTCGGTGGTGCTGGGCGTCTTCAGGTTGGCCGCGGTCGCCAGCCAGGACGTCAGCATGTAGTTTTGCGCGGTGCGGCCGTAGCGCAGCGTGTTGCTGAGCTTGAAGTCGCCACCCAGGTCGTGCTCGATGCGCGTGGTGAACAGGTTCTGGTTCACATGGTCGAAGTCGGAGCTCGTGCCGTAGAAGTTGCTCGAGTCCACGCGCGGCGCGTTGGTGATGAAGGGCCGGGTCGTGTCCGACGTGGTGTAGCCGGGCAGGCCCAGGGTGGGCACGCCGCCGTCCGGCACGTTGTTCTGCTTCACGTGCACGAAGTCCAGGTACACGCGGGTGGGCGTGCCCAGGCCGATGGCGAGCGACGGCGCGATCGCCCAGCGCTTGTTCTTGATCTCGTCGCGGCCGTCGACGCCGCTGTCCTGCACGACCGCGTTCAGGCGCAAGGCCAGGCCGGCGCCGCCGGGCTCGCTCAGCAACTTGTTCCAGTCGATGGCGGTGCGCTTGAACGAGGCCGTGCCGGCGCTGACCGAACCGGTGAAGCTGTCGTCCTGCTGCGGCTTCTTGGTGATGAGGTTGATGTATCCGGTGGGCGAGGAGCGGCCGGTGTCGGTGCCGGCCGGGCCCTTGATGACCTCCACCTGCTCCAGGTTGAAGGTGTCGCGCGAGATCGAGCCCACGTCGCGGATGCCGTCCACGAAGATGCTGCTGGAGGCGTCGTAGCCACGCATGTAGACCGCGTCACCGGTGTTGGTGGCGCCGTTCTCGCCCAGGAAGAAGGTGCTCACGCCGGCGGCATTGCGCAGCGCTTCGGTCAGCGTGGTGGCGGCCTGCTCGCGGATCACCTGCTCCTTGATGACCTGGATGGACTGCGGCGTGTCCAGCAGCGGCGCGGTGTACTTGAGGTTGGCCGACGTGTCGGCCTTGTTGGCGACCTCGCGTTCGCCGGTGGTCTTGACGGTGGGCAGTGCGGTCGGCGCGCTGGCGGCGGGGGCCGGTGCGGCGGCCTGGGCCTGGGCCAGCAGCGGGGCGCTCAGGCTGGCGGCCAGCGCGGCCAGGGCATGAGGCACGACGGCGTGCTTGCGGCTCTTGATGAAGGACATGAATGCTCCGAGGGGTGATAGGGGGGCGCTGGCTGTCGCTCTTGTCCGGCCGCAGGGCTGGGCCGTCGATCACGTCTGGCTTGCACGGTGGGCAGCGGCCCCAGGCGGGCTGCCGGGGCTGCTCTAGCCCAAAACGCTAATGATAATAATTCTTATTAGCGTCGATGGGCTTGAGTTGGCCGCTGTTGCGCATTTGCATCAGCGCAGCTCGTACTGCAGGCCGGCGTCGGCGGTCCATTCCACCGCCTGGCCCTTGTCCAGGTAGGGCTCGAAGCGGGCGCTGCGGATGTCGATCAGCGCCTGCTGGTCCAGGCGCTCGAAGCCGGAGGACTTCTTCACCGTGGCGCTCTTGAGCTGGCCGCTGGCATCCACTGCGATGCGCAACAGCACCGTGCCCGACTCGCCCAGCCGGCGCGACATGCGCGGCATGTGCAGATGCGGCTCCACCGCATAGCGCACGCTGCCCGGCGGCAGCTCGCGGATGCTCGGGCTGGGGGCGGGCGCGGCGGGTGCGGCTGCCGCCGTCACGGCCGGGGTCTCGGTGCGCGTGCTGGCCGAGGGGCTGGGCGTGGCCTCCAGCGGCATGGCCTGCGGTGCGATCACGGCCACGGGCGGCGGCGGCACCAGCGGCAGCGGCGCCAGCAGCGGCAGCTTGACCTCCACCTTGGGCGGCGTGGTGGCCTGACGCGGCGGCGGTGGGGGCGGCGCGATCAGGCGCACCTCCACCGGCGTCGGCTTGGGCTTGGGCGGCGTGTGCAGCATGCTGTGCGCAATGCCCCAGCCCACCGCCAGGTGGGCCGCGCCAATCGCCAGCAGCCAGCCGCGGCGGCGCGGCGAGCTCGGGTTCCAGTCCGGGCGGGGACTGGCCAGTGCCTCGGTCTGTGCCAGCGAGGCCGGCGCCACGGTCGGCGCCGCGCCACGCGGCGATGCGTCGGGGACCGGGGAGTAGCGGTTCAGGGCAAGGGCGGTGTTCACGGTGGCGACCACGGCTGGCAACGAGACCGACATCCTAATACTTAATGCGAATTGTTCGCATTAAATTTCCACAAGGATCTTGACCCGGCGCAAGCCCGCCGACGGGGGCATGGCCCTTGGCGACACCTGCCGACCGGGCGGGGCCACGTATGCTTGGCCCCATGAAGATGCTGGTGCGATGGCTGTTGTTGGCGGGTGCGCTGCTGCTGGTGGCCCACCTCTACTCGGGCGTGGTGGTGACGAGCTTCAGCTCGGCGCTGATCGCGGCGCTGGTGCTGGGGCTGCTGAACACCTTGCTGCGACCGGTGCTGGTGCTGCTGACGCTGCCGGTGACGGTGCTGAGCCTGGGGCTGTTCCTGTTCGTCATCAACGCGCTGATGTTCTGGGCCGCCGCCTCGCTGCTGAGCGGCCTGGCCGTCACCGGCTTCTGGGCCGCGCTGATCGGCTCGCTGATCTACAGCCTGTGCGGCATGCTGATCGACGTGGTCATCGAGAGGATGGATTAGGCCACCCCGGACCAGCCCACCCCCTACCGGCTGACGCCGGCCTTGCAGGCCGCGCCGAGCCAAAGGCTCGGCTCTTCGGCAGGCACAAACGGCTCGCCGTTTGTGTCCGGCCTCAGCCCCTCAAGGGGGCACTCCCGACGGACCGGCAGAGCCGGATCCGTGGGAGTCGCTGGAGGGGCGGCGGCGCTGTGCGCGCCTAAGAAGAGTCTGGCCTTGTGACACGAGGCGCGCGCAGCGCCGCCGCCCATCAAGCAGCTGCCGTGGAACCGGCTTCGCCGGGCCACCGGCAGCGCCCCCTTGAGGGGGCCGGCGTCAGCCGGTAGGGGGTGGTCTCAATTCGGAAGCTCGACATCCGGCGGGATGTTGCGGCCGGGGTACATCTCGGCGAGCATGGACTGGCGCTGGTAGACCAGCGTGCGCAGCCGCGACTCGATGACCGAGGCCTCGACCTGGTCGGCATCGGGGCGGCGCGACTGGCGCAGGCCGGAGCGCAGGCGGTCGATGGCGCCGTTGATGTCGCCGGCCGCGGCCCGGGTCTCGGCCTGGGCGCGTACCGCGCGCAGCGGTTGGCCCAGCTTGTCCCACACCAGCGCCAGCTGCGACCAGGCATAGGCGTCGCTGGGGTCCAGGCTCACATGGGTCTGCAGCGTGTCCGCCGCGTCACGCAGCGCCGGGCCGGCCGGGCCCACCAGCGCCAGCGCCACGCGCTGCATCAGCACCGGGCGGGACTTGTCGCCCTTGAGCGTGTCCAGCGCCGCGAAGCCGTCGGCGGGCCGCTCGCGCGCCTGGGCCAGCTCGGCGCGCAGCAGCGTCAGCACGCGCTGGGCCACCCCGGTTTCGGCCGCGTTGGGGCTGACGAGTTGCAGCGTCAGCTCGGCACTGCGCAGCGAGGCCTCGGCGCGGTCGAAGTTGCGCAGCTTGATGGAGGCGAGCGCGGCCGCGTAGCGCGCGCCCAGCTGCTCGAAGCCGCTGCCGCCGCCCTTGAGGTCGCGGGCGCCGGCGTCGTAGTTCTCCAGCACCTTCCAGGCGTCCACGCGCGGGTCCATCAGCACGCGCGAGCGCGCGGCCATCAGCGCGTGCACGGCCAGGCCGTGCGGGCGGCTGAAGCTGGTCAGCGCCAGGCGGGTGCGCGCGTCGCCTATGCGCTCGGTGGTCAGCGGGTGGGTGCGCAGGTACGGGTAGGCGCCGTTGTCCATCAGGTGATAGGCCTGGTCCATGCGCTCGAACATGCTGACCATGCCGCTGCCCGCATAGCCGGCGTTCACCAGCACGTTGAAGCCCACGCGGTCGGCCTCGCGCTCCATGTCGCGCGAGAAGTTCAGCGCCATCTGCGTGGCCGCGGCCTGGCCGCCGACGATGCCGGCGTTGGCCATGTCGATGTTGCCCTTGGACGCCGCCAGCACGCCCAGCAGCAGGCCTGCCACCGCGATCATGCTGTTGCGCGACTCGCCGGCGATCTGGCGCGCGATGTGGCGCTGCGTCACGTGCGAGAGCTCGTGCGCCAGCACCGACGCGAGCTCGTCGCGCGAGTCGGTCATCGCGATCAGGCCCAGGTGCACGCCGATGAAGCCGCCGGGCAGCGCGAACGCGTTGATGCTCTTGTCGCGCACCAGGAAGACCTCCCAGCCGAAGCGGTTGCGGGTCTCGTCGCTGATGTTGCCCAGGCGCTCGGCCGCCTCCACCAGCGGCCGGAAGGTGCCCTCCAGGTATTCCTGCAGCAGCGGGTCCAGCGCGTAGTCGGGGTCGATGCGGATCTGGCGCATCACCTGGTCGCCCAGGCGGCGCTCGGTGCCCACGTCGAGGTCGTGCGAGACCGAGTCGCCCAGGGCCGGCAGGTTGACCTGCGCACTCAGCGGGGCCTGGGCACTGAACAGGCAGGCCGCGGCCAGCAGGGACAGCAGGGGGCGGGAGCGGAGCAGCTTTTTCATCGTGACAGAGGGCAGGCCGCGAAGCGCGGACGCGTCACTATGATGCCAGCCATCGCTTTGCCTGATTGTTTCCTGGTATGACCTCCCCGCTCACCCACTTCGACGGCCAAGGCCAGGCCCACATGGTCGACGTGTCGGCCAAGGCCGAGACGCACCGGGTGGCGGTGGCGGCCGGTGAGATCCGCATGCAGCCGGCCACCTTCCAGTTGATCGCCAGTGGAACGGCCAAGAAGGGCGATGTGATCGGCATCGCGCGCATCGCCGCCATCCAGGGCGCCAAGCGCTGCGCCGACCTGGTGCCGCTGTGCCACCCGCTGCCCATCACCCGCGTGGCGGTGGATTTCGAGCTCGACGAGGCCGGCAGCCGCGTGCTGTGCCGCGCCCAGGTTGAGACGCTGGGCCGCACGGGCGTGGAGATGGAGGCGCTGTGCGCGGTGCAGGTGGGCCTGCTGACCATCTACGACATGTGCAAGGCCGCGGACCGCGGCATGGTCATCGCCAGCGTGCGTGTGCTGGAAAAGCACGGCGGCAAGAGCGGCGACTGGGTCGCCCAGCTCTGACGCCTGTGCCCCCGCGCCTCAGCGCGGGAAGAAGCTCATCCAGTCGTGCGCCTGCTGCACCGGCTGGCATTGCGGCATGGCCGGCGCCGAAGCGGCTTCGGCAGCCCGCGCGCAGGCCGCGAACCATTCATCGCCCGTGGGGTTGCGGAACTCGCGCAGGCGGTCCGCCAGGTAGCGCGCACCGTCCACGTCGCCGGTGACCTCCAGCGACTGCGACCAGTGCTTCAGCAGCCGCGCGTCCACCAGGCTGAAGGCGGTGCGCCGCGCCGCGACCAGCGCGGCCGGGCCTGGCGGCTGGCTGGTGGCGGCCGCATAGTCGGCCTGGTGGCCGAACAGCGGCGAGCGCTGGCCGGTGGCGATGCGCTGCATCAGCGGTGCGTCGTCCTCGCTGGGGGCGTAGATGGCGACGATGCGGCTGTAGTCCCACACCGCGAACACGCTGCCCGCCGCCAGCACGCCGCCCAGCAGCGCCAGCGGCACGCCGGGTGCGCGGCCGCCTGCGGGCATGGGCAGCGCCAGGCCCAGCGCGAAGCAGGCCGGCAGCAGGAAGTAGGCGTACCACAGCGGGTACTCCAGCAGGCTGTGCAGGCCTATGGTCAGCACCATCATCAGGGCCGCGCGGCGCAGTGCCGGTTGCGCGTCGCCCGCGCTGCCGCGCCAGACCTGCCACAGCGCCGCCACCAGCAGCGCCAGGATGGCGCCGGCCCAGGGCAGGCCCAGTTCCACCACCAGCTGCATCACGAGGTTGTGCGTGTGGTCGAAGAACGCGATCGGGCGGTGCGGGAAGGGCGTGAGGCTCCAGGCCACGTTGAACTCGCCCCAGCCCACGCCCAGCCACGGGTGGGCCTGGACCAGCCCCCAGGCGTCATGCAGGATGGCCAGCCGCGACGGCGAGCCCGCGCCCTCGGCCAGCCGCGACTCCGCGCCGAAGGCATGGCCGCTGTGCTGCGCCCACTCGGCCATCAGCCACCAGGCCAGGCCCAGCATCAGCGGCGTGGCCAGCAGGCTCAGGCGCTTGTCGCGCGGCAGCTGACGGTCCAGCAGGCCCCACAGCGCCAGCATCGCGATGCCGATGAAGCCGGTGCGCGATGCGCTCAGCACCACCGCAAACACAAAGGCTGCCAGCAGCACCGGCAGCTGCCAGCGCCAGCGCCGCAGCTGGGCCAGGTAGACCGCCGCCACGGCGGACCACATCATCAGGCTTGCCAGGTGGTTGGGCTGGCGCAGATTGCTGATCGCCCGGCCCGGCAGGCCGGAGCGCGCGATCAGCGTGCCATCGGCCCAGTCCGGCTTGAACACCTGCACCAGGCTGATCAGCACGCTGGCCAGCCCGGCGATCAGCAGCCCCCAGCACAGCGCCTCACCCGCGCGCCGGCGCGCGTCTTCGCTGAGGCCCTGGGCCAGCAGCAGCACGGCCAGCCCGGCGGCGATCACCGCGGTGGCGTTCCAGGCCAGCGAGGCCGGCAGCGCCCGCCACAGCGTGGCACTGAACGGGGCCACCAGCAGCAACAGCAGCGCCAGCGCCGCCGGGCTGCGCAGCCCACGCCACCAGCCGGGCGCCACCCCGGCCCACCAGGCCAGCACCAGCCCCCAGCCGGCCAGCGCCAGCAACTGGTTGAACAGCGTGGTGGCCGGCGTCAGGTTGAAAGCCAGCAGGGGCGGCAAGGCCGCGGCCGCCACCAGCACGGCGGCGGGGAAAGGGGAGCGTTCGGGCATGGGGCGGGATGATGGCATGGGTGCCGGGCAGGCGGCTTGCGCCAACCCGGCGGATCAGAACCAGCCGTCCAGCCAGAAGCGGGGGTTGAGACGGGTGGCCGTGGCGGGTACCTCAGGCGCGCCCGTGATGCGAGGTGCGCTTTGCAGGAACTCCGGCAGAGATACAGCGATGAGCCAGAGCTGCCCCAGCAGCAGCAGGCCCCAGGTGGCCAAGACGATACGGGAGTGGGCGGCAGACGGTCGCGTTACGGGCTCGCTTGGTGCTGGCTGCACTCGGGCCTGGAACAGTGCGACGGTCAGTACGATCCACATCTGCGGCAGCGGCATCACGAAGTTGCCGGAGAACGCGCCGTCCACCAGAGCCCCGATGATGGCGACATAGCAGCCCAGGGCCAGTGGGTCAGGTTGTTGCTGCATCAATTCGCGCAGACGCCGGGTGCTGCGCCAGAGCCAGCGGGCGACCAAGGCCGCCAGCAACGCAAAAAAAGGCAAGCCGTATTCGGCGGCCAGTTGCAGATAGATGTTGTGCGGGTGCGCGGCCTCACCGTTGAAGTGGTGGGCGTAATGCATGGGACCAATGCCCAGCCAGGGGTGGGCCGCAATGTCTTGCAGCGCGATGCCCCAGAGGTAGAGCCGGGATTCGATGCTGGTGCGTTCGCCCAGGTCTCGGAAAGCCGGCAACTCCTCCATGCCCAGGGCTGGGGGCAGTGCGCGAATGATCAGTGCATAGAGCAACGCGCCGCCTACGAAGGCCAGCACAAGGCGGCGCAAAAACACATGACCCTGGGCGCCGAACAGTCCGCTGGCGACGAGCGTGCCGATGACCAGTGCCAGGCCCGTGGCCCGGCCCATCAGCGTGAGCAGAAAGAAGGCATTCGCGATCAGTGCAAACCAAGCCAGGCGGCGCCACAGGCCTTGCAGCGTGGAGAGCCCCAGCATGCCGACAAGCAGCGGAATGAGGACGGTCTGCGCGTGGTTGAAGAAGCGGGGGTTTGAATAGCCGGCAAAGACCTGCCAGTAGTCCAGTACCTGCTCTTGAACGATGCCTGCGACGAGCAGCACAAGTTCCAGCGCGGCGTAGAGCGTGGCTCCACCGATCAGGAGAGGAAGGATGCGGCGCTCGATCAATGGTGGGCCGGCAGCCTGGGCCGATCGCCCCATAAACAGGCCGCAGCACACCAGCGAGAGTCCCAGCAGCCACTCTCTCAGGGCCATCTCGGGGCGATCAGCGGTGACGACCGCAAGAGCACCAAGAAGGATCAAGCACATCAAACCAGGGGCCCCGTCACCGAGAAGGTGCCTTGAGAAGCCCGACTGCCAGCCGTTGAGCAGGATCAATCCCGTGATCAGAGGGAATGAAAGGAGCTGCAGGGCGCGAGCACTGTCATGTGCTGATCCAATCAGCGCAGGCACCACCGGCAGCATTAATAAAAGCAGAACGGTGAACCATGAACTGAGGGGGCTCGCTACGCCCAGCAGTCGCTGATTTGGCATCTGACAGGTCGATTGGGCAGTCGATGTCTGGAGAGAATTGCAAATACAAAAGGGGCCGAAGCCCCTTTTGTAATGCCTGGTATACGTATATCAGGAGCCGGCCGCGACGCTGTACTTGTCGAAGTAGGCCTTTACGGCGTTGTTCGTGATGTTGGTGGTGTTCACCGTCCAGACCATGTTGGACTTGGTGTCGTTCTGCGCGAAGCTCGGCGTCAGCGTGATGGAGACGGCGGTCCCCGCACCGATACCTGCGGCCAGGGTGGCGGTGATTACGCCGTCCGTCGCGGATGCAGAGGTGATTTCATTGGTAGCGGTGAATTGGGGAACGGGGGCGTTCGTGCCGGTGCTGTTGCAGCCAGTCAACGTGCCGCTCTCCTGAGCACAGACGCCAATGGCGGTCTTCATCGCATCGAGGCTAGACCAAGCCGACGACGCCTTGGCCTTGGCCGTGTAGTCCTTGTATTGCGGAATCGCCACCGCCGCCAGAATGCCGATGATCGCCACGACGATCATCAGTTCGATCAGCGTGAAACCTTGTTGGGCGCGTTGCTTGAGGCTCATGTCGTAACTCCTGCGAGAGAAGAGGTTGTTGGGTGGGAACACTCCCCCTGAATGCAGGGGTCGTGCCAGCTCGGCGAGGCGGGTGGCCTGTGCGAAACCGCACGGTTGGAGCGTCAGCTGCGGGTGGGGCTGACAAAAATGGTCACCTGGGGTTGACGTTTCTTGTCAGGCCGCCAAATCGCGGCGGGTGCGGTTGCCAAAAAACGTCAGGCCCGGACATGCCGGGCCTGAGGCGATGGGGAGCCAGGCGGCGGTGCGTCAGAGCGCCATGGACTGGCCGGCGGCCAATGCGCTGATGCGGTGCGGGCTGTTCAGTGCGGCAATGCCCTGCATCACGGCACGCATTTCGCCGGGCTTGATATGGGTGATGCGCACATCCACGCTGCCGGACAGCTGGGCCAGTTCGCTGCCGAGCGCCGAGGGGCACAGGTGCTTGCTGAGCTGGGCGACTTCGCCCTCGTCGTCGCTGAACGCGGTCTCTATCACCAGGTGGGACAGCTTCAGCTGCGCCAGGCGTTGCCACAGCGCGGCGTTGGGGCCGGTGTCGCCGGTGAAGACCCAGTGGGCATGCTCGGCCGGCGGGCCGCCGTCCACCGCGAAGCCCACGGCTGGCACCGTGTGCACGGCCGGCAGCACCTCGATCTCGCGGCCGCCCAGGTTGAGGCGCTGGCCGATCTCGAAGGGGCGCAGGCACAGCACCGGGGCCGCGCGGCTGGGCAGGGCGGTGAAGTCGGGCCAGATGATGCCGTTGAACAGGTGCTGGCGCAGCGCGTCCAGCGTGGCGGGCAGCGCGTGCACCTGGATGGGCGGGCGCTGGGCGGCGGCGCGCAGGCGCAGCACGGCATCGGCCAGCAGCGGGATGCCCAGCACGTGGTCCAGGTGGGAGTGGCTGACCAGGATGTGGTCTATGCGCGCGAGTTCTTCCAGCGTGAGTTCGCCCACGCCGGTGCCGGCGTCGATCAGGACGTCGTCGTCCAGCAGGAAAGCGGTGGTCTTATAGCCGGCGGCGATGGCGCCGGAGCAGCCCAGGACGCGGATGTTCATTCAATGCAAGGCGAAGGTCATAGGCCCGTGCGCGCAGCGCGGGCCAGTGGCATGAATGTACGCAGGGGCGGGTCGGCCGGGGCGGCCGGAATACCGGGTTTGCGGTCCGGTCTTGTAAGGGGAGCGTGAGGAAGTCACGCCAGGGCAGCGCCGCCTGGGCGCTGCCATCAGCCTTGCACAAACTGCATTTGCGTGCCAGCCAGCTCGATCAGGTCGCCGCTGCGCAGCGCGATGGACTCGCCGGTCAGCGGGATGCCGTTGACGCTGGGGCGGGCGCCGCCCTCCACATGGGCAAACACATAGCCGGTGGGGCGCTTGGTGATGGAGGCGACCTGCACGCCGGGCTTGCCCAGCGTGGTGACGACCTTGGTGAGCACCACCTCGCGGCCGGACGCGGCGCCGGTCAGCACCTTGATGGAGGCCGGCCCAGGTGTGGCCGCACCCTGCAGCGCGCCGAAGGAAGAGGGCAGGCCCAGGCCCGGCTGGGTGGCACCGGGCTTGAGGATCATGGTCTTTTCGTAGTCGACGGCGTCGCCGAGCTGGAACTTGATCTTGTACTTGCCGATCTCGACCACGTCCCCATCGGCCAGCAGCTGCTTCTTGATCGCCTTGCCGTTGATGTAGGTGCCGTTGGTGGAGTTGAGGTCCTCGATGAACACGTCGGCGCCCACCATCTGCAGCACGGCGTGCTCGCCGCTGACGGCGAGGTTGTCGATCACGATGTCGTTGTACGGTCGACGCCCCAGCGTGGTTTTGTCCTTGGTGATCTGTACCTCCTTGATCACGACACCGTCGAGCGAAACCACCAGTTTGCCCATGAATGACCCCAGTTCTGTTGTTTGTCTCGTGACTCCGCAGGAAAGAGTCAGGTGTTGCCTCGGCGTCCGAACGGCCACCAGCCGCGGGTTTCGGTGCGCGGGCGGCCCTCTGCGCGGGCTAGAACGAGCGCGATGTTATCCCGGCCACCATTGTTGTTGGCCGCATCCACCAGGGCTTGCGCCGCTTCGGACAGCGTGGCGTGGGCATTGAGCAACTGCGCGAGCCGGTTGTCGTCCACCATGTCGGAGAGACCGTCCGAGCACAGCAGGAACAGGTCGCCCGGCTGCACCTCGTGCAGGTGCAATTCCATCAGTACCGCATCCTCCACGCCGACCGCGCGCGTGACCAGGTTCTTGTTGCTGGACAGCGCGGCCTCCTCGGCGGTGAGCAGGCCGGCGTCTATCTGTTCCTGCAGCAGGGAGTGGTCGCGGGTGATCTGGGTAAGCTGGCCGTCGCGCAGGCGGTAGCCGCGCGAGTCGCCCACATGGCCCAGCAGCAGGCCCTCGGGGCGGAACACGCCCAGCACCAGCGTCGTGCCCATGCCGGCGTAGCGGGGGTTGGTGTTGGCGGCGTTGAAGATCGCGCGGTTGGCGTTGTCCACGCAGATGTCCATCGCGCGGCGCACCTCGGGCGCGCGGGCGTTGCGGCCGGCCTCCTTGAGCCAGCGGCCCAGCTCGGTGACGATGAAGCTGGTGAGCATCTGGCTGGCCACCTCGCCGGCGTTGTAGCCGCCCATGCCGTCGGCCAGCACGGCCAGGCCGGCGGCTTCGTCCAGGGCGATCGAGTCCTCGTTGTTGGCGCGGGCTCGGCCCACGTCGGTGGCGCTGAAGAACTCTAGGCTCATGGGCTGGCAGGCGGGTCGGACGAGGGGGCCGAAGCGGTGGGTGAGGCGCGATTCTGCCCTGCCGGTTCGGGGCTCAGGCGCAGGGTTTGTGCAAAGGCGGGGTCGATCTCCAGCGCCAGGTCCACAGGCGGTGGGGCGGGTTCCTGCTGCAGGTCCATCACCAGCACCGCGTCCAGGTCGCGCGCCATCTGCTCGCCCGACGCATAGCGCAGCTCGGGGCGCTTTTCCAGCGCAAGAGCCAGCACCAGGGCCAGCGATTCGGGCAGTTCCGGACGTTGGACGCGGATGTCGGGCGCGGGCTCGGTGGCGATCTGCTGCATCAGCCGGGCCATGGAATCGCTGTGGTGGGGCAGCACGCCGCACAGAAGCTGGTAAAGCAGCACGCCCAGCGAGTACAGGTCGCTGCGGCCGTCGACCTTGAGGCCGGCGAGCTGCTCGGGCGACATGAAGGAGGGTGTGCCCAGCACGAGGCCGGTGCGGGTGCGGCTGCCGTCGCCTATGCGGGCGATGCCGAAGTCCATCAGCTTGAGGCCGCCGTTCACGCGATCCAGCATCACGTTGGCGGGCTTGATGTCGCGGTGCACCACGCCCTGGCGGTGGGCGTAGTCCAACGCCCGGGCCAGGCGCGCGCCCAGTTGCACCACCTCGCGCACCGGCAGCAGCTGGCCGGGGCGGGTGAACTGGCTGAGGTCGCGACCCTGCACGTACTCCATCGCGATCCAGGTGTCGCCGCCGTCCTGGCCGGCATCGACCACCTGCAGGATGTCGGGATGCTCCAGACGGCGCGCGGCCTGGGCCTCGCGCATGAAGCGTTCGCGCACGTCGGCCAGGTCCTCGGCGGAGAACTCGCGCTGCAGCGCCAGGCGCTTGATCGCGATCTGCCGTCCGGTGTCGCGCTGCGTGGCCTTGTAGACCACGGCCATCGCGCCGCGCCCGATCTCGGCCCCCAGCGTGTGGCCGCCCAGCGCGTCGGTGGTGTCGGCGCCCAGGGGCTGGGTCAGCGGCAGGGTGGAGGCTTCGCTGGCATGGGCCGGCGAGCGGCCCAGCAGGCGCTGCCAGAAACTCGGTTTGTCGGCCGCCATGCGGGGATCTTAGGCGCTGGCGCGGCGCGCCCGCCAAAGCCCCACGGCGACGACCAGCACGGCCGCGCTGAGGCTGACCGCGTAGTCCAGCCCGTGCAGGTGGGTTTCAAACCAGTCGTGCACCGCCGCGTCCGTGGTGGCCATCTCGCCCGCCACAAAGCCCAGCAGCGCGGCGCCCAGCGTGATCAGCGCCGGCAGGCGCTGCATCAGTTTGAGCAGCAGCGTGCTGCCGAAGATGATCAGCGGGATGGACAGGCCCAGGCCCACGATCAGCAGGGGCAGGCGCAGTGCGGCGGGCGCGCTGTTGGCCGCCGCGGCCACCGCAATGACGTTGTCCAGACTCATCACCAGGTCCGCCACCAGGATGGTGCGCACCGCGGTCCAGAGGTTGTCGCTGGCATGCACGTCGTCATCGCCGTCATCGCCGGCCAGCAGCTGTATGCCTATCCACAGGAGCAGCAGCGAGCCGATCAGCTTGAGCCAGGGCAGCTGCAGCAGTTCCACCGCGAACAGCGTCAGCACCACGCGCAACAGGATGGCCGCGCCGCTGCCGAACACGATGGCGCGCTTCTGCTGATGCGCCGGCAGGTTGCGCGAGGCCAGCGCGATGACCACCGCGTTGTCGCCCGAGAGCAGGATGTTGACCCAGATGATCTTCAGCAGGGCGAGCAGGAAGGCGGCGTTGAGCAGGTCCATGACGTGGCGGGAGTGCGAGCGGCGAGTGTCGTCGCGCCGGGGCCACTTGTATCTGCGTGCAACTACGCGGGCGTGGCCCCTGAAATGAAAAAGGGCCGTTCATCGAACGGCCCGGGCATCACTCGCCAAGCGAGTGGGGATGCGCTTAGAGCAGACCCTTGAGCAGCTTGCCCATTTCGGACGGGTTGCGGGTGATCGTGAAGCCGCACTCTTCCATGATGGCGAGCTTGGCATCGGCCGTGTCGGCGCCGCCCGAGATCAGCGCGCCGGCGTGGCCCATGCGCTTGCCCGGAGGGGCCGTGACACCGGCGATGAAGCCGACGATGGGCTTCTTCATGTTGGCCTTGCACCAGCGCGCGGCTTCCGCCTCGTCCGGGCCGCCGATCTCGCCGATCATGATGACGGCGTCGGTGTCCGGGTCATCGTTGAAGGCCTTCATCACGTCGATGTGCTTCAGGCCGTTGATCGGGTCGCCACCGATGCCCACGGCCGACGACTGGCCGATGCCCAGCTCGGTCAGCTGCGCCACGGCTTCATAGGTCAGCGTGCCGGAGCGCGAGACGACGCCGATGCGGCCCTTCTTGTGGATGTGGCCCGGCATGATGCCGATCTTGATTTCTTCCGGCGTGATCAGGCCCGGGCAGTTGGGGCCCAGCAGCAGCGTCTTCTTGCCGCCGGCGGCTTCCTTGGCCTTCATCTTGTTGCGCACTTCCAGCATGTCACGCACGGGAATGCCTTCGGTGATGCAGATGGCCAGGTCCAGGTCGGCCTCGACGGCTTCCCAGATCGCGGCCGCAGCGCCCGCGGGCGGCACGTAGATCACGGAGACGGTGGCGCCGGTCTGGGCGGCGGCTTCCTTCACGGTGCCGTAGATGGGAATGTCGGAGAACTTCTCGCCGGCCTTCTTGGGGTTCACGCCCGCGACGAAGGCGTTCTTGCCGTTGGCATAGGCCTGGCAGCCCAGCGTGTGGAACTGGCCCGTCTTGCCGGTGATGCCCTGGGTGATGACCTTGGTGTCTTTGTTGATGTAGATCGACATGGTGTGATGCTCCTGGGCGATTACTTGACGGCCGCGACGATCTTGGTCGCGGCTTCGGCCATGGTGTCGGCCGAGATGATGGGCAGGCCGGATTCGGCCAGCATCTTCTTGCCCAGTTCTTCGTTGGTGCCCTTCATGCGCACGACCAGCGGCACGGACAGGTTCACGGCCTTGCAGGCGGTGATCACGCCTTCGGCGATGGTGTCGCACTTCATGATGCCGCCGAAGATGTTGACCAGGATGCCCTTCACTTCCGGGTTCTTCAGCATGATCTTGAAGGCCTCGGTGACCTTCTCGGCCGTGGCGCCGCCGCCGACGTCCAGGAAGTTGGCCGGCTCGCCGCCGAACAGCTTGATGGTGTCCATCGTGGCCATGGCCAGGCCGGCGCCGTTCACCAGGCAGCCGATGTTGCCGTCCAGGCTGATGTAGGCCAGGTCGAACTTGGAAGCCTCGACTTCGGCCGGATCCTCTTCGTCCAGATCGCGGTAGGCGACGATTTCGGGGTGGCGGAACAGCGCGTTGGAGTCGAAGTTGAACTTCGCGTCCAGGGCCATCAGGTTGCCCTTGCTGTCACGGTTCAGCGGGTTGATTTCCACCAGCGCCGCGTCGGTGTCCATGTAGCACTTGTAGAGCTTGGCGAACAGGTCGACCGCCTGGTCCACCGTGTGGCCTTCCATGCCGATGGCGGCGGCCACCTTCTTGCTCTGCTCGGCGGTGATGCCGGTCAGCGGGTCGATCATCTCGGTGATGATCTTCTCGGGCGTGCTGTGGGCCACCTCTTCGATGTCCATGCCGCCTTCGCTGGACGCGATCAGCGCAACCTTCTGCGTGGCGCGGTCGGTCACCAGCGAGATGTAGAACTCCTTGCCGATGTCGGCACCGTCCTCGATGTAGAGGCGGCGCACCTTCTGGCCTTCGGGGCCGGTCTGGTGCGTGACCAGCTGCATGCCCAGGATGGCTTCGGCCTTGGCCTTCACATCCTCGATGGTCTTGGCGACCTTGACGCCGCCGCCCTTGCCGCGGCCACCGGCGTGGATCTGTGCCTTCACGACCCAGACCGGGCCACCCAGCTTCTGGGCCGCCTCGACGGCTTCCTGCACGGTGAAGGCCGGGATGCCGCGCGGCACGGGCACGCCGAACTGGCGCAGGATTTCTTTGCCCTGGTATTCGTGGATTTTCATGGCTGGGTCTTTCGGGTCAGGAAAAGTTCAGGTTCTGGGAGAAACCGGCTCGGGGGCCAGATGCCAGCGCGGGTAGTGCTTGGCGACGACGGGGCCGTCACGGCGCAGCGCATGGCAGCGGTCGAGCTGGAAGGGCGGGTTGCCGGAGGCGTCCCCCTCGCGGGTGTCGATGACCGAGCCCGCGAAGGCCTGGATCACCGCGGTCGGCAGCACCTGGCAGAGTTCCGTCAGGTGGGTGCAGCCCCGCGAGCCGCCCAGTCGTTCCAACACGGCCTGGCGGAAACCCCGCATCAGGTTGAGTCCGATCAACTGGCGGTAGGCGTCACCATGCGCTTCGCAGGCGCCCGGGTAGGGCATCCACAGCGTCGCGGAGCCCGCCTCGTGGATGGTCAGCTCCCGGTCGATGGTGAGGGTCAGCCTCATGTCGTGGATGGGCTCGCCGGCGCGCCTAGGGATGCCTCCCAGCGGCACGTCATAGGGCTTGGTGTCCACCAGGCTGGCTTCGACATCGAACAACCCGTCATCGCGCGCGAACACCTGCACATCAAGTGCGCGGCGGTGAAGCAAGCGGCGCTGGACGGGCGTTGGTACGGCAGGCATGGAGGGAGTTTGCGGGCGCAGGGCCGGCCACAAGGGCCGCACGAGGCGTGCATCCGGCGCGTTACGCGGGGTAACAGCCGCCGTTTGGAGCAGCCGGCAATGTAGCACGCCACCCTTGACCCCCTGCTTACGGGGCATGGACAGGGGCGGATTACGCAACTTATTCCGGTTGGCGCAGCGCCTTGCGGGCGGTGTCACCCGAAAAACCGCGCGCCATCAGAAAGCGCATCTGCTTCGCCTGTTCGCCGGCCTCGGTAGGCAGCGCCTCGCCGAAACGACGCTGACGCACCTCGCGCGCCCGGGCGAGTTCGCTGTCGCGCAACTGGGCCTGCTGTTCCTCGTCCAGGCTGAGGCCGTGCTGGGCCAGCTCCAGGCGTATGCGCTGCAGGCCGAAGCGCTGCGCACGCTGGTGCAGGCGCGACTCGACGAAACGCTGTTCGCTCAGATAACCCTCGGCCGCCAGCCGGTCCAGCAGCGCATCCACCTGCTCGGCACAAGCCTCGGCATCGGGTGTTTCGACCGTTTCCGCAGGGGCACCGGCCTCGGCGGCCTTGAGCAGCTGGTCGCGTGCGATGCGCAGCAGCTTGCGGCGCAGCTCGGCGCGGCTGTGCTCGCGCTGGGCCAACAGGCCGATGGCGCGAGCCTTCAGGGACAGCGGAGCGCGGGCCATGGTGCAGAGGGGTGTCGGCTGGGTCGGCTGGCCCGCTCAGCATGTGGCGTGTCGGGTGTTGCGCGGGCTGGCCTGAAGGGCTCGCCGACGTCGTGCGAGCCCGTTCTCGGCTGCAGGGCGGTCCGTGCGAGCCACATGTTCGGCCCCCGGAGCCTCAGGGTGAGGCGGCTCGGAGGGAAGCCAGGTCAAGGGCCGCTCGAGCGGCATGGGGCGGTGAGCCAAGGGCTCGTCCGCCCGCGGGGGCCTCGACTTATTCCTGTTCTTCGGCCGAACCGTTCAGCAGCGCAATGCCCAGTGATTCGCGGATCTTGTTCTCGATCTCGCGGGCAATGTCGGGGTTCTCGCGCAGGAACTCGCGGGCGTTGTCCTTGCCCTGGCCTATCTTCTCGCCGCCGTAGGCATACCAGGCGCCGGACTTCTCCACCACCTTGGCCACCACGCCCATGTCCACGATCTCGCCTTCGCGGCTGATGCCCTCGCCGTAGAGGATGTCGAACTCGGCGGTCTTGAACGGCGGGCTGACCTTGTTCTTGACGACCTTGACCTTGGTCTCAGAGCCGATGACCTCGTCGCCCTTCTTGATGGAGCCGATGCGGCGGATGTCCAGGCGCACCGAGGCGTAGAACTTCAGCGCATTGCCGCCGGTGGTGGTTTCGGGCGAGCCGAACATCACGCCGATCTTCATGCGGATCTGGTTGATGAAGATGACCGTGCAGTTGGTCTTCTTGATCGTGGCGGTCAGCTTGCGCAGAGCCTGGCTCATCAGGCGAGCCTGCAGGCCGGGGAGCTGGTCGCCCATCTCGCCTTCGATTTCGGCCCTGGGCGTCAGCGCGGCCACGGAGTCGACCACGATCAGGTCCACGGAGCCGGAGCGCACCAGCGCGTCGACGATCTCCAGCGCCTGTTCGCCGGTGTCGGGCTGGCTGATCAGGATGTCCTGCAGGTTGACGCCCAGCTTCTGTGCGTACTGGATGTCCAGCGCGTGCTCGGCGTCGATGAAGGCGCAGGTGCCGCCCAGCTTCTGCATCTCGGCCACAACCTGCAGCGTCAGCGTGGTCTTGCCGGAGGATTCCGGGCCGTAGATCTCGATGACGCGGCCGCGCGGCAGGCCGCCGACGCCCAGCGCGATGTCCAGGCCCAGCGAGCCGGTGGAGACGACCTGGATGTCTTCGATGACCTCACCCTCGCCCAACCGCATGATGGAGCCCTTGCCGAACTGCTTTTCGATCTGGGCGAGGGCGGCCTGCAGGGCCTTGGCTTTTTCGGTGTTGAGGGCTTTGACCGGGGCGTCCATGGGAATCTCCAATGCGAATGGCTGAATTATGGGGCAATCTGTATGTTTGTACAGTGGTTTGTCCGCAGGGCTGTGGAGGTCTGCACCCCCCGTCATCCCTCGTCACGGCATGTGGCCATCCTAGGGTTTTGGTGGCTCATGGCGTGAGCCAGTCGCGCGCGGCGGGTCGCGGCGGGATTCGCACATAACATCGGTGACGGAGACGAACACCATGCGCATCCTGATTGCGGAAGACGATCAAGTCCTGGCCGATGGCCTGTTGCGGGCGCTGCGGGCGTCCGGCTATGCGGTGGACCGCGTGGCCACCGGCACCGAGGCCGACACCGCGCTGGCCACGCATGAGTTCGATCTCGTGATCCTGGACCTGGGCCTGCCGCGCCTGCACGGGCTGGAGGTGCTGCGCAAGCTGCGCGCCCGTGGCTCGACCATGCCGGTGCTGATCCTGACCGCGGCCGACAGCGTGGAGCAGCGGGTGAAGGGGCTGGATCTGGGCGCCGACGACTACATGGCCAAGCCCTTCTCGCTGCAGGAGCTGGAGGCGCGCGTGCGTGCGCTGACCCGGCGCGGGCTGGGCACGGCCAGCAGCGTCATCAAGCATGGCCCGCTGACCTTCGACGCCACCGGCCGTGTGGCCTACATCAACGAGCAGATGCTGGAGCTGTCGGCGCGCGAGCTGTCGCTGCTGGAGGTGCTGCTGCAGCGCGCCGGCCGCCTGGTCAGCAAGGATCAGCTGGTGGAGCGCCTGTGCGAGTGGGGCGAGGAGGTCTCGAACAATGCGATCGAGGTCTACATCCACCGGCTGCGCAAGAAGATAGAGCAGGGGCCCATCCGCATTGCGACGGTGCGGGGCCTGGGCTACTGCCTGGAGAAGATCCCGTCATGACCATGCTGGCGGGCCGTGCGCGGCCGTCGGCCTGAGGGGGGCGCTTGGCACGCGAAGGCGCGACGCAGGGCTCGCTGTTCGGCGAGATCCTCGACTGGATGCTGGCCCCGCTGCTGCTGATCTGGCCGATCAGTGTGGCGCTGACCTGGCTGGTGGCCCAGGGCATCGCGAGCCGACCCTACGACCGCGAGCTGGGCGAGATGGCGCGCAACCTGGGCCTGCAGGTGGCGGCCGTGGAGGCGCCGGCCAAGGGCCGGGATCGCTACGCGCTGGCGCCCGAGGCGGCGGCGCTGCTTCGCGCGGATGCGTCGGACACGGTGTACTACCAGGTGCGCGGCGCGGCCGGCGAGCTGCTCAGCGGCGACCGCGGTCTGCCGGTGCCCAGCGCCGACGGCCCCATCGTGCCCTGGGAGCTGAGCTTTCGGGACGACGAGGTCGGCAGCGAATCGGTGCGCGTGGCCTACCTGTGGGTGGCGCCCCAGGGCCAGACGGGCACGCAGCGGCTGATGCTGGTGCAGCTGGCCGAGACGCTGGGCAAGCGTGCGCGCCTGACCAACGAGATCATCAAGGGCGTGATCCTGCCGCAGTTCGTGATCCTGCCGCTGGCCGTGCTGCTGGTGTGGCTGGCGCTGGCGCGCGGCATCTCGCCGCTGAACGAGCTGCAGCGGCGCATACGCTCGCGCGAGAGTTCAGACCTGTCCCCCATCGACGAGGCCCGAGTGCCCGACGAGGTGGCGCCGCTGGTGCGTGCGATCAACGACCTGCTGGCGCGGCTGGACTCCTCCATGAGCCGCCAGAAGCACTTCCTGGCCGATGCGGCGCATCAGCTGAAAACGCCGCTGGCCGGGCTGCGCACCCAGGCCGAGCTGATCCAGCGAGAGATCGACGCGGGCCGCAGCTCGCCGGACGAACTCAAGCGCTCGCTGCAGCAGATCGCACGGGCCAGCGAGCGCGCCGCCCACACGGTGAACCAGCTGCTGACCATGGCGCGCGCCGAGGATGCCGAGCAGGCGCTGCACAAGGTGCCGGTCAACCTGCCCGAGATCGCGGTGGACACGGTGCGCGACTTCGTGCCGCGGGCGCTGGAGCGCCGCATCGACCTGGGTTACGAGGGCTGCGAGCCCGACGCCAGCCGCCTGCGTCTGGCCGGCCAGCCGGTGCTGGTGGGCGAGCTGATACGCAACCTGGTGGACAACGCGCTGCTCTACACCCCGGCCGGTGGCACGGTGACGGTGCGCGTCGTCGAGGACCCGTTCGGTCAGGTCGTCGTGCTGCAGGTGGAGGACACCGGGCCCGGCATCGCACCGGGCGAGCGCGAGAAGGTGTTCCAGCCCTTCTACCGCTCGCTGGGCAGCGGCGTGGAGGGCTCGGGCCTGGGCCTGGCCATCGTGCGCGAAATCGTGCAGCAGCACGAGGCCGAGCTGACGCTGGACGACACCCGTGTGCGGCGCGCGGCCGGGGGCGAATCGCCCGACGGCCAGGGGCCGGGCGCGCGCTTCACGATACGGTTCCCGGCCAGCCGGGACGCGGGCACGGCCTGAGGCCGCGACCTTGGGCGGGTCAGGTCTTGACCAGCTTCTTCTCGCGGGCGATGGACATCAGCAGACCGAGACTCAGGCCCAGCGTGACCATGGCCGTGCCGCCGTAGCTGATGAAGGGCAGGGGCACGCCCACCACCGGCAGGATGCCGCTGACCATGCCCATGTTCACGAACACATAGGTGAAGAAGGACAGCGACACCGCGCCCGCCATCAGCCGCGTGAACAGCGTGGGCGCCTCGGACGCGATCATCAGCCCACGCAGGATGATGGCGGTGAAGCCGGCCAGCAGCGCCAGCGCGCCCAGCAGGCCGAACTCCTCGCCGAAGGCCGCGAAGATGAAGTCGGTGGTGCGCTCGGGGATGAACTCCAGGTGGGTCTGCGTGCCCTTCATGAAGCCCTTGCCGGTGACGCCGCCGGAGCCGATCGCGATCTCGCCCTGGATGATGTGGAAGCCCTTGCCCAGCGGGTCCTTGGTGGGGTCCAGCAGTGTGCAGACGCGGTGCTTCTGGTACTCCTTCAGCAGCACCCATTTCACGTCGGGCTCGCAGATGTGGTCCTCGCTGGCCACCAGCGTGACGATGCCAGCCACCGCCAGCGCCAGCACCGGCAGGATCAGCTTCCAGGGCAGGCCGGCGAAGAAGATCACGTACAGGCCGGCGCCCAGCACCAGCAGGCCGGTGCCGAGGTCCGGCTGCTTGGCGATCAGCAAAAAGGGCAGCAGCAGCAGGCCGAAGGCGGCCGCGAAGTCGGGCAGGCGCAGCAGGCCCTCGCGCTTCTGGAACCACCAGGCCAGCATCAGCGGCGTGGCCAGCTTGAGCAGCTCGGACGGCTGTATCTGCGTGACGCCTATGCTGAGCCAGCGTGTGGCGCCCTTCTTGGTGATGCCGAACAGCGCGGTGGCCAGCAGCAGCGTGACGCCGGTGCTGTAGAGCGGGATGGCCAGCGCCATCAGTTTCTGCGGCGGCACCTGGGCGACGATGAACATCAGGCCCAGTGCCAGCAGCATGTTGCGTGCATGGTCCACGAAGCGGGTGCCGTGGTCGTAGCCGGCCGAGTACATGCAGATCAGGCCCCAGGCGCACATCCACAGCACGGCCAGCAGCAGCGGCAGGTCGAAGCCGTGGAACCAGGGGCGCAGGCGCTGCAGCAGCGAGGGCTTGCTGATGACGGTCATCTGGTGGCTCCTGAGGCGGCTGCCGGCGCGGAGGATGCGGCGGCGGAAGCGGCCGAGGCCGCCTGGGCCGCCGACGCCGGCTGGCCCGGCAGCGCCACGTCGGCGGCGCGGCGCGCCGTGCCTATGGGCGCTGTGGTCAGGCCCTTCTGGGTCTGGGCGATGTCTTCCTCGCTGGGGTACTGGCCATTGATCACGTAGTCGAACACGCGCCGCGCGATGGGCGCGGCAGAGGCCGAGCCGAAGCCGGCGTTCTCGACGATCAGCGCCAGCGCCACCGTCGGGTGGTCCAGCGGCGCGAAGCCGACATAGAGCGAGTGGTCGCGCTTGCGCTCGTCGGCCTTGATCTGGCTGTACTTCTCGCCCGCCTTCAGGCCGATGGCCTGGGCCGTGCCGGTCTTGCCGGCGCTCTGGTAGCTGGCGCCGGCGAACACCGCGCGGGCCGTGCCCTCCAGCGTCACGCCGTTCATCGCGTTATGGATGATGGCCACGTCGCTGGGCCTGAGCGGCAGCGGCGGCAGCGCGTCGCTGGCGATCAGGCGCTGCTGGTGGTGCACCACGTCCTCGATCTCGCGCACCAGGCGCGGCTTGAAGCGCAGGCCGCCGGACGCGATGGTGGAGTAGGCGGTCGCCAGCTGCAGCATGGTGAAGTTGTTGTAGCCCTGGCCGATGCCCAGCGAGATGGTCTCGCCGGGGAACCATTTCTGCTGTTCGGGGCGCTTGAACTTCTTTTTCTTCCAGGCGGTGGATGGCAGGTCGCCGGTGACCTCGCCCTGCAGGTCGATGTCGGTCTTGCGGCCCAGGCCGAAGGGCTCGAGCTGGTCGTGGATCAGGTCCACCCCCATCTCGTTGGCCAGGCTGTAGAAGTAGACATTGGACGAGGTCACGATGGCCAGCCGCATGTCCTTGGGGCCGGCGCGGTCGCCCTCGGCGCTGCCGAAGGTGCGGCCGCCGAAGGAGTAGGTCAGGTTGTCCTGGATCACCAGGCTGGGCGAGCGCTTGCCGGTGTTGAGCGCCGCCATGGCCATCAGCGGCTTGAAGGTCGAGCCCGGCGGGTAGGTGCCGCGCAGCGCACGGTTCAGCAGCGGTTTGTCGATGTCCTCGTTGAGGTCGCGCCAGGAGTCGGCGTCGATGCCGTCCACGAACAGGTTGGGGTCGAAGCTGGGCTTGGACACGAAGGCCAGCACCTCGCCATTGCGCGGGTCTATGGCCACCAGCGCGCCGCGGCGCTCGCCGAACAGCTTCTCCACCAGTGCCTGCAGCTTGATGTCTATGGACAGGTTCAGCGTGTTGCCGGGCGTGGGCGGGCGGTGGTCCAGCCGGCGCACCGCACGGCCGCCGGCGCTGGTCTCCACCTGCTCGAAGCCGGTCGTGCCGTGCAGCTCCTTCTCGTAGGCCTGCTCCAGGCCCAGCTTGCCGATGTATTCGGTGCCGCGGTAGTTGGCCTGGTCCTCCTCGTCCCAGTCCTCCATCTGCTTCTTCTCGGCCTGGTTCACGCGGCCGATGTAGCCCAGCAGGTGCGCGCCCACGTCGCCCAGCGGGTAGGAGCGGAACAGGCGCGCCTTGATCTCCACGCCGGGGAAGCGGTAGCGCTGCACCGTGAAGCGGGCCACCTCTTCATCCGTCAGCTTGGTGCGTATCGGCAGGGAGTCGGTGTGCTTGGCCTCGTCCAGCAGGCGCTTGAAGCGGCGCCGGTCACGCGGCTGGATGTCGACGATCTTGCTCAGCTCGTCGATGGTGCCGTCCAGGTCCACCACCTTCTCGGGGTTGATCTCCAGCGTGTAGGCCGAGTAGTTGCTGGCCAGCACCACGCCGTTGCGGTCCTTGATGAGACCGCGGTTGGGTTCTATGGGCACGACCGCGATGCGGTTGGACTCGGCGCGCTCGGCCAGGCTGTCGTGCTGCATCACCTGCAGCCACACCAGCCGCGCCACCAGCAGCCCGAAGCAGAACAGCACGAAGCCCCCGGCCGCGAGCACGCGCAGCCGGAAGCGCGCCAGCTCCTGGTGGAGATTCTTCAGGGTGACCACTGGCTAGACCCGAGCCCGCCCGGCCGCCCGAAGGGCGAGGAGCGCCCCCTCGGGGGGCAGGGAGCTATGCGACCGTGGGGGCTTCATAGGGGTCTATGCGCATCGGGATCGGGCGCGCGTCGCTGCGGTGCCAGCAGCAGCAGGCAGGCCAGCGGCCACAGCGCGGCCTCCAGCAGCGGCGCCAGCAGCAGGCTCCAGCCCGGCCACATGCCGCCCACCAGCAGGCGCACGACCAGTGTGATCACATGGGCCGCGAAGAACAGCGGCAGCACCTGCACCGCCTGGTTGGCCAGCGCAAACCAGGGCAGACGGCGGTGCAGCATGATGGCGCCGAAGCTCAGCGCGCTGTAGGCCAGTGCGTGCTGGCCCAGCAGCGCACCGTCGTGCACGTCCATGGCCAGGCCGAAGAAGAAGGCCCACAGCACGCCCACGCGGCGCGGCTGGTGCACGCCCCAGAACACCAGCACCACGGCCAGCAGGTCCGGCATCCAGGCCAGGCGGCCCAGCGGGATCATGTCGATCACCAGTGCCACGATCAGCGAGAACGCGATGAACCAGGGGTTGGCGGGAAGCAGCAGCTGGCTGCCGCGCGGCATGATCATGGCGTGTGGCCTCCGGGCCGGCTGGCGGCGGCCTTCTCGGCCTTTTCCGCTTTCTCGGCTTTGCGGGCCGCCTTCTGCACCGCGCGGGCCTCGGCGGCCGAGGCCGCCGCCGCCGCCGCCGCGGCTTCCGCCTCGCGCATCGCGGCAAGGTGGCGTTCCAGCGGCTGCAGCACCAGCAGGTGGCGGGCGCTGTCGGGCGAGGCCACCGGGGTCAGCAGCACCTGCGCGAAGCTGCTATCGCCGCGCCGCTCCACGCTCTGCACGCGGGCCACCGGCAGGCCGGGCGGGAACACGCCGTCCAGGCCCGAGGTGGTCAGCAGGTCGCCGGCCTTGATGTCGGCATTGGCGGCCAGGAAGCGCAGCTCCATGCCGCTGCCGTCGGCGCGGCCCTGGGCGGCGTTGCGCATCTGCGTGCGCGCGTTCAGCACCGGGATGGCGGCGTCCTTGTCGGTCAGCAGCGTGACCTCGGCGGACAGCGGGTAGACCCGCGTCACCTGGCCCAGCACGCCGGCCTCGTTGATGACGGGGGCGCCGGCCTGCACGCCCTGGGTGGTGCCGCGGTCGATGACGATGCGGCGCGAGAACGGGTCTGGCGCCTCGTACAGCACCTCGGCCGCGACCGAAGCCACGCTCAGCGCGGGTTGCAGGCCCAGCAGCTTGCGCAGGCGGTCGTTCTCGGCCTGCAGCGCCTCGGCGCGCGACAGCCGCTCGGCCTGTGCGGTGAGCTGGCGGCGGGCCAGGTCTTCGGCCGCCATCGCGCGCTCCATGCCGCGCAGGTAGTCGCCCAGCATCTCCCAGGCATCCACCGGGGTCAGCAGCAGGCGCTGTACCGGGTGCAGCACCAGCGCGAACGCGGCACGGGCCGGCTGCATCAGCTGGAAGCGGGCGTCGGCCACCATCAGCAGCAGCGCAAGCGCGGCGCACAGCGCGAGCTTGGTCAGCGCGGAGGGGCCCTGGCGGAAGAAGGGCGGGGGCGAGCGGTCTAGGGTGCCGAGTGGCATGGCGCCGCGGGTCAGGCGAGGGGCGACGGGACCGGCGGCCGGGGCCGCCGGGAGCCGCGGTCAGCGAGGCGGGGCAGGGGGGTGTTGCCTGGGCCTCGGTGCCGCGGTGCTTGCATGTTGGGAGCTAGCGGATCGCGCGTCGCTTCATTCCGACGTGAAGATGGAGCCCAGGCGTTCCATGCGCTCCAGCGCCATGCCGCAGCCGCGCACCACACAGGTCAGCGGGTCTTCGGCCACCAGCACCGGCAGGCCGGTTTCCTCGGACAGCAGGCGGTCCAGGTCGCGCAGCAGCGCGCCGCCGCCGGTCAGCATCATGCCGCGCTCGGCGATGTCGGCGCCCAGCTCGGGCGGCGTCTGCTCCAGCGCGTTCTTCACGGCGGACACGATCTGGTTCAGCGGGTCGGTCAGCGCCTCCAGGATCTCGTTGGACGAGATCGTGAAGCTGCGCGGCACGCCTTCGCTCAGATTGCGGCCCTTGACCTCCATCTCCTTGACCTCGGAGCCCGGGAAGGCGCTGCCGATGTTCTTCTTGATGGCCTCGGCCGTGGGCTCGCCGATCAGCATGCCGTAGTTGCGGCGGATGTAGTTGATGATGGCTTCGTCGAACTTGTCGCCGCCGACGCGCACCGAGCCCTTGTAGACCATGCCGCCCAGCGAGATGACGCCCACCTCGGTCGTGCCGCCGCCGATGTCCACCACCATGGAGCCCGAGGCCTCGGCCACCGGCAGGCCGGCGCCTATCGCGGCGGCCATGGGTTCCTCGATCAGGTAGACCTCGCTGGCGCCCGCGCCCAGCGCCGACTCACGGATGGCGCGGCGCTCGACCTGGGTGGAGCCGCAGGGCACGCAGATGATGATCCTCGGCGACGGCTTGAACGTCTTGGAGTCGTGGACCATCTTGATGAACTGCTTGAGCATCTGCTCCGTCACCGTGAAGTCGGCGATCACGCCGTCCTTCATGGGCCGGATGGCCTCGATGTTGCCGGGCACCTTGCCCAGCATGGCCTTGGCCTCGTGGCCGACGGCCTGGATGGTCTTCTTGCCGTTGGGGCCGCCTTCGTGGCGGATGGAGACGACCGAGGGCTCGTCGAGGACGATGCCCTTGCCACGCACGTAGATCAGGGTGTTGGCGGTGCCGAGGTCGATGGCGAGGTCGGTGGAGAAGTAGCGGCGCAGGGAGGCGAGCATGGCGTGGGGCAGGCCGCAGGTCGGGTGCGGCCGAAATTCGAGGCTGGAGCCCCGTCCGAGGGACGTGGCCCGGGTGTGACTTCCATAAGCAGCGAGGCCGCCGAACCGAGGGTCCAGGGCTCTGGTGACAGCGGCTCTGCAAGGGCTCGGATCGGGCAGCCTCGAAGGCATGCAAGATGGGCGGCGATAATAACCGAACACCTCTGTTTTGAGCCCTTCCAGAGCAGGTTTTCGGCTCAATCCTTACACCTTCAAACCTCCATGAGCCTCACCCCTGATGACGTGAGCCGCATCGCCCATTTGGCCCGGCTGGAGCTGCAGCCGGCCGAGTCCGAGGCCCTGCTTGGCAACCTGAACGATTTCTTCAAGATCGTGGACCAGATGAGCGCGGTGGACACCGCCGGCGTGGAGCCGCTGTACACCCCGCTGTCGGCCATCCAGCAGGTGCAGCTGCGCCTGCGCGACGACGTGGTCACCGAAAGCAACCAGCGCGAGCTGAACCAGCGCAGCGCCCCGGCCGTCGAGGACGGCCTCTTCCTCGTTCCCAAGGTCATCGAATGAAGCCCGTTCACGACATGGGCGTGGCCGAGCTGGCTGCCGCCCTCAAGAGCCGTGCGTTGTCCAGCCGCGAGGCCACCCAGGCGCTGCTCGACCGCGTTACCGCCCACCAGGCGCTGGGCGCCTTCCTGCATGTGGATGCTGAAGGCGCGCTCGCCCGCGCCGACGCGGCCGATGCGCAGATCGCTGCCGGCCAGGCCGGTGCGCTGACCGGCGTGCCGGTGGCGCACAAGGACATCTACGTCACCGCCGACATGCCCACGACCGCCGGCTCCAAGATGCTGGCCGGCTACCGCAGCCCCTTCGATGCCACCGTGGTGGCGCGCCTGAACGCGGCCGGCACGGTGTCCCTGGGCAAGCTCAACTGCGACGAGTTCGCGATGGGCTCGGCCAACGAGAACTCGGCCTATGGCCCGGCCAGCAACCCCTGGGACGTGTCGCGCGTGCCCGGCGGCTCGTCCGGCGGCTCGGCGGTGGCGGTGGCCGCACGCCTGGTGCCCGGCGTCACCGGCACCGACACCGGCGGCTCCATCCGCCAGCCGGCCAGCTTCACCGGCATCACCGGCATCAAGCCCACCTACGGCGTGTGCTCGCGCTACGGGATGATTGCGTTCGCATCCAGCCTGGACCAGGCCGGCCCCATGGCCCGCTCTGCCGAGGACTGCGCGCTGCTGCTGTCCGCGATGAGCGGCTTCGACGAGCGCGACGCCACCAGCGTGAACCAGCCGCCGCAGGACTTCCATGCGCAGATGCTGGCGGCCCGCGAGGGCGCCACGGCCGCGCAGCCGCTCAAGGGCTTGCGCATCGGCCTGCCCCAGGAGTTCTTCCCCGCCGGCCTGACCGCCGACGTGGACGCCGCCGTGCGCGCCGGCCTGGCCGAGCTGGAGAAGCTGGGCGCCACGCTGGTGCCGGTGAGCCTGCCGCGCACCGAGTTGGCCATCCCCGTGTACTACATCATTGCGCCGGCCGAGGCGAGCTCCAACCTGAGCCGCTTCGATGGCGTGAAGTTCGGCCATCGTGCCGACAAGTACGACGATCTTCTTGATATGTACAAGAAGACCCGCGCCCAGGGCTTTGGGGCCGAGGTCAAGCGCCGCATCATGATCGGCACCTATGTGCTGAGCCACGGCTACTACGACGCCTACTACCTGCAGGCCCAGAAGCTGCGCCGCATGATCGCGGACGACTTCCAGCAGGCCTTCGCGCAGTGCGACCTGATCGCCGGCCCGGTGGCGCCCTCGGTGGCCTGGAAGCATGGTGCCGGCAAGGACGACCCGACCGCTGCCTACCTGGCCGACATCTTCACGCTGCCCGGTTCGCTGGCCGGCCTGCCCGGCATGAGCGTGCCGGTGGGCTTTGGCGAGGGCGGCCTGCCGGTGGGCCTGCAGCTGATTGGCAACTACTTCAAGGAAGGCCAGCTGCTGCACGCCGCGCACGCCCTGCAGCAAGCCACCGATTGGCACCAGCGCGCCCCCGCAGGATTCTGAAATGCCCACGACGTCCAAACTCATACGCGGTTACGAGGTCGTCATCGGCCTGGAGAACCACGTCCAGCTGTCCACGCAGTCCAAGATCTTCAGCGGCTCCTCCACCGCCTTCGGCGCGGCGCCCAACACCCAGGCCTCGCCGGTGGACCTGGCCCTGCCCGGCACGCTGCCGGTGCTGAACCGCGCGGCCGTCGAGCGGGCGATCCGCTTCGGCCTGGCGGTGGGTGCCAAGGTCGCGCCGCTGTCCATCTTCGCGCGCAAGAACTACTTCTACCCCGACCTGCCCAAGGGCTACCAGATCTCCCAGTTCGAGATCCCGGTGGTGCAGGGCGGCCAGGTGGAGTTCTTCGTCGGCGACGAGAAGAAGGTGGTCAAGCTCACCCGTGCCCACCTGGAGGAGGACGCCGGCAAGAGCCTGCACGAGGACTACCAGGGCATGTCGGGCATAGACCTGAACCGCGCCGGCACGCCGCTGCTGGAGATCGTGTCCGAGCCCGAGATGCGCTCCGCCCAGGAGGCGGCCGAATACGCCAAGACTCTGCATGCGCTGGTGATGTGGCTGGGCATCTGCGACGGCAACATGCAGGAAGGCTCGTTCCGCTGCGACGTGAACGTGTCGGTGCGCAAGCCCGGCGAGCCCTTCGGCACGCGCCGCGAGATCAAGAACCTCAACAGCTTCCGCTTCCTCGTCGACGCGGTGAACTACGAGGTGAACTGGCAGATCGACGAGATCGAAGACGGCCGCAAGATCCAGCAGGCCACGGTCTTGTACAACCCCGACACCGGCGAGACCCGCGCGATGCGCAGCAAGGAAGACTCGGCCGACTATCGCTACTTCCCCGACCCCGACCTGCCGCCGCTGGTGATTGCGCCGGAGTGGGTGGAGCGCGTGAAGGGCGAGATGCCCGAGCTGCCGTCGGTGATGGCGGCGCGCTTCGAGAGCGCAGACGGCCTGCCTGCCTATGACGCGACCATGATGACCCAGAGCCTGGCGACGGCGCGCTACTACGAGGCCGCCAAGGCCGCGGGCGCGACGCCCAAGCTGGTGGCCAACTGGGTGATGGGCGAGATCAGCAAGCGGCTCAACGCCTCGGGCGCCGAGATCGACGCCGCGCCGGTCGGCCCCGAGCTGCTGGCCAAGCTGATTGCGCGCATTTCTGACGGCACCATCTCGAACAACGCCGCCAAGCAGGTGTTCGAGGTGCTGTGGAGCGGCGAAGCGACCGACGTGGATGCCGTCATCGAGGCCAAGGGCCTCAAGCAGGTCAGCGACACCGGCGCCATCGAGGCCATCCTCGACGAGGTGCTGGCGGCCAACCAGAAGTCCGTCGACGAGTACCGCGCCGGCAAGGACAAGGCCTTCAACGCGCTGGTCGGTCAGGCCATGAAGGCCACCAAGGGCAAGGCCAACCCGGCGCTCGTGAACGAGCTGCTGAAGAAGAAGCTCGGCTAAGTCGGGTCGCGTGCGTCAGGGCCTGATGCCCTGGCGAGACGCGCCTGTGAGCGGCCGACGCGCTCAGCGCGCCGGCTTGCCGGTGGCGGGGTCGTCGGCCAGCGGCGGCAGCGAGCCGGGCGGGGCACCGGCCCAGAGCTTTTTCAGCCGGGCCAGCTCGGCGTCAAAGCGCGCGTTGATGCGCACGATCTCGGCTTTCTGGTTCTCGATCAGCTGCTGCTGGGCCTCCACGGCCGCGTCGTTGGCGTCCAGTTGCTGGCGCAGCTTGGCCGGCAGCGGCTTGCCCTTGTAGAACTCGGCCTCGTCCAGCAGCGGGCGGCGCTCCACGCCCAACTCCTTGATGCGGCGCTCGGACAGGCGCGTGGCCTTGTTGGCATCGTCCAGCGCCAGGTGGCGGGCGCGCTGGTGGGCGGCCTCGTTCGGGTAGCGCTGCATCAGCGTGCGGTCGCGGCGTATCGCGTCCTGCTGCGCCAGGCGCTCGGCGGCCGCGCGGCGGTCGGCCAGCTCCTTGGCGGCGCGCTCCTCGGGGCTCAGGAAGGGCGGCAGCGTCGCGCGCTGCGAGCCGTCCGGGTTGAGGATGCGCTGTTCGCGCGCCGTGCACTCGGCAATCGGTCGGTCGCTGGTGAGGCGGCGGCCGTCCGGCGTCGTGCAGGTGTAGATGCCCTTGCCGGCCGCAGCATCGGCCTGGGCGCTGGCCAGCAGGCACGGCTGTGCCAGCACCAGACCCAGGACGGCAGCGGCCTTGCGGTGCATCAGACCCCGTAGCGCTCGCGGTAGGCCAGCACGGCCGGCCGGTGGGCGGCCAGCGCGGGCGAGCCGTCGATGAAGCTGAGCAGGTCGGCCAGGCCGGCAATCGCGACCACCGGCAGGCCGTAGCGCTGCTGCACCTGCTGCACCGCCGAGTGCGGGCTGTCGACGCCGCCTTCGGCCGCCTTCTCCTGGCGGTCCAGCGCGATCGCGACGCCGCATGGCGTGGCGCCGGCGGCCTCGATCATCTGTATGGACTCGCGCACCGAGGTGCCGGCCGAGATCACGTCGTCGATGATCAAGACCCGACCCTGCACCGGCGCGCCCACCAGGGTGCCGCCTTCGCCGTGGTCCTTGGCTTCCTTGCGGTTGTACGCGAAGGGCACATTGCGGCCGCGGCGCGCCAGCTCGATGGACACGGCCGCCGCCAGCGTGATGCCCTTGTAGGCCGGGCCGAAGATCATGTCGAAGGCCAGGCCCGAGGCGATCAGGCGGTCGGCATAGAAGCCGGCCAGGCGGCCCAGCTTGGCGCCGTCGTCGAACAGCCCGGCGTTGAAGAAGTAGGGGGACAGGCGCCCCGCCTTGGTCTTGAACTCGCCGAAGCGCAGCACGCTGGCCTCCACGGCAAAAGCAACGAAGTCCTGGGCGAGCGCATCAAGGGGAGCAGACATGAGCGGGATTCTAGGTGTCAAAAAATGCCCGCCGCCAGGGCGGCGGCGGGCATTCATGACATCGGCGGGCCGGCTTCAGAACGAGGTCTTGAACTGCACGCCGTAGCTGCGCGGCTCGTTGATGATGCCAGTCAGGTTGTCGAAGTCGATCGCGGCGACGACCTGGCGGTGGTCGGTGATGTTGCGCGAATAGGCGGCGACCTCGTAGCGGCCATTGCCCCAGGCGTAGGCCACGCGCAGACCGCCCTCCAGCGCCGACTTGGCCTTGTACTCGACCGCCTCGTACAGGAACATGTTGTAGCGGTCCTTGTAGGCCCAGTCGGTCAGCACGCTGAGTTCGCCGCCGGCCAGCTCGGTGCTGTACTTCAGCGTCCAGTTCGCGACCCACTTGGGCGCGCGCGGCAGCGGGTTGCCGTTGATGCTGACCGTGCCGGCCAGCGGGCCGGCCGGGTCCAGCACCGTGCAGCCGGTGTTGGCCTGCAGGAACTGGAAGTTGGCATTGCCGCAGGGCAGCACGAAGAGGTTGGGGTCCTTGATCTTGGTGTCGTTGTAGGACAGGCCCAGCGTGGTGCGCCAGTCGCGCGCGATAATGGCCTGCGCGTCGATCTCGAAGCCCTGGCCTTCGGCACGACGGGCGTTCACCAGTCGGTTCTGGTTGGTGGCGCCGGAGCCGGCGGTCAGCTGCATGTCCTTCACGCGGTACTTGAACACCGTGGCGCTGATGCGGGCGGTGTTGTCCAGCAGGTCGGCCTTCACGCCGGCCTCCACCGACAGCACCTTCTCCGACTTGGCCTCCGAGATGGAGTCGCCGAACAACACGCGGCCCTGGATGGACGGCGCGCGGTAGCCGGTGGCCACGCGGGCGAACAGGCTGGTGGCCTTGTCCAGGCTGTAGTTGGCGCCCAGGTCCCAGCTCCAGTTGTTGGCCTTGGGGTGGGTGTAGAAGGGGCCTACGATGTCCACGTTGAGCGCCTTGCCCGGCGTCCAGGTGCGCACCGCGTCGAAGTCCTTCTTGTCGTCGGTGTAGCGCACGCCGCCGCGCACCTTGAGGTCGGGCGTCAGCGCGTAGTTCACGTTGCCGAACACCGCATAGGACTTGGCCTCCTGGTGCTGCACCGCATAGCCGTTCTGTGGGTCGCCCTTGGCGAAGGAGTCGAAGTTGAAGCTGTCCACCTGCAGCTTCTCGTTGAAGTAGTAGACGCCGGCGATCCACTGCAGCGGCGAGTTGGTGTTGGACTGCAGGCGGAACTCCTGCGTGACCTGGCGCAGGTAGGGGATGCCGTCGGCGGTCTGCGAGTCGAACGGGATCAGCGCGGGCTGGCCGGGGTAGCTGGGGCCGTCGGGGATGCCGGCGAAGCGGCTGCCGAAGCCGCCGTCCACGTCGCCACGGCTGTAGTACTTGGCGCGGTCATAGGCGGTGATGGAGTGCAGCGTCACGCCGTCCAGTTCCCAGCGCAGCCGGGCCGACACTTCCTGCGAGCGCAGCGTCTGCACGTTGTAGCCATCGGTGGGGTAGTAGCCCGGGTCGAAGCCGTCCACCAGGTCGTTGCTGCCGCGCTTGATGATGTTGGCGCGGAAGGTGGTGGCCGTGCCCTTGTAGTCGCGGCCCTGCACCTTGAACAGGCCGTAGAAGCCGCCGTTCTTGTAGGCCGCCTGCAGGCGCACCGCCTTGTCGCTGTAGCCCTCGAGGTCGGACGTGGCGTCCGTCAGCGGGTTGTGCACCCGGTTGTCCTGGCGCTGGTAGAGGCCGGCCACGCGCAGCTGCCAGTCCGGGCTCAGCGGCACGTTGACCGCGCTCTCCATGTTGACCGCGTTCCAGCGGCCGTAGCCGATGTTGGCGTAGCCCTCGAAGCGCTTGCCCGGCTTGACCGAGTCGAACTTCATCACGCCGGCCGGCGAGTTGCGGCCGAACAGCGTGCCCTGCGGGCCGCGCAGCAACTCCACCTGCTCCACGTCGAACACCGGGAAGCCCTTCAGCGCGATGCTCTCCTGCACCACGTCGTCGTACACCAGGCCCACCGGCTGGGACGCGTTCATGTCGAAATCGGTATTGCCCAGGCCGCGCACATAGAAGCGCGGGAAGGTGCGGCCGTAGTCCGACTCGATGTTCAGGCTGGGCACGCGGCCGGCCAGTGCGCGGATGTCCTGGCCGCTGGCGTTGTAGGTGTCCAGCTCCTCGCCCTTGATGGCCGAGATGGACTGGGGCACGTCCTTCACGTTCTCGATGCGCCGGCTGCCGGTGACGATGACCGCCTCCAGCTGGCTCACATCCTTCTTGGCCTCGGGGGCCGGCGCGCTCTGCGCCTGCGCGGCCTGCATAGGGAAGGCCGTGGCCAGCGCCAGGGCCAGCAGGGTCGGGGTCATGCGTACGTGGACCATGGGACTACCTCGTGGAGATGGTTGACGACAGGCGACGGGGGCAGCTCTTGCGCGGGGCAGGCAAAGCGGCGATGGATCGTAAAGATCGTGTGACTGTTCCGTGATGAAAGGCTTCCGTCCTGTTGCGCAATTGCTGCACTGCGATACTGCGGCCCCGCCCGACTCCTGCCGACGCCATGCGCTTCATCACCGCCAACCTGAACGGGGTCCGCTCCGCCGCCAGCAAGGGCTTCTTCGACTGGCTGGGCCAGCAGCAGGCCGATGCGCTGGGCGTGCAGGAGCTCAAGGCCCAGGCCGACGTGGTCGAGGCCCAGTTCGGCGCGCACGAGCAACTGCACGGCGCCTTCCACTACGCGCAGAAGAAGGGCTACTCCGGCGTGGGTCTCTACACCCGCGAGCAGCCCAGCGATCTGATCGTGGGCTTCGGCTCCACCGAGTTCGACGCCGAGGGCCGCTGGGTGGAGAAGCGCTTCGACAAGCCCGGCCGCCGCTTGAGCCTGATCAGCTGCTACTTCCCCAGCGGCTCCTCGGGCGAGGACCGCCAGCAGGCCAAGTTCCGCTTCCTCGACGAGCTCTACCCGCACCTGTTGGCGCTGAAGGCCGAGCGCGAGTTCATCCTGGTGGCCGATGTGAACATCGCCCACCAGGAGGCCGATCTGAAGAACTGGCGCAGCAACCAGAAGAACAGCGGCTTTCTGCCCGAGGAGCGGGCCTGGATGACGCGGCTGCTGGGCGAGGGCGGGCTGGTGGACGTCTACCGCGCGCTGCAGCCCGACACCACCGACAGCTGCTACACCTGGTGGAGCAATCGCGGCCAGGCCTATGCGAACAACGTGGGCTGGCGTCTGGACTACCACCTGGCCACGCCCGCGCTGGCGGCGCTGGCAAAGAAAGAGGCCATCTACAAGGCCGAGAAGTTCAGCGACCACGCGCCGCTGACCATCGACTACGACTTCAAGCTCTGAGCCGGCGGGTCACCCGCGCCGCCCCTGCCATTCGTCATGGCGGGGACGCTGACCCCTGGGCAATCCCGTAGACCCCGGGGTGCGGGAATCGGCGGGGCCGCCTTCACAATCCGCGCCTTGACCCGGCGGGCCACCCCTGCCGCTTCAGTGTTCACTGGGAACGATAGACGTGACGACCTCTTCCTCCATGGCCGATCCGGCCCGCGCGGCGACCCCGCCGGCCGCCGCCGCCACCATCCTCGGCCAGCCCAACCAGCTGTTCGTGCTGTTCTTCACCGAGATGTGGGAGCGCTTCTCCTACTACGGCATGCGCGCGCTGCTGGTGCTGTTCCTGATCTCCGAGGCCTCCAAGGGCGGCTGGGGCTGGAGCCGCGCCGAAGCCACCACGCTGTACGGCTGGTACACGGGCCTGGTCTACCTGACCCCCATCCTGGGCGGCTACATCGCCGACCGTTTCCTGGGCACGCGCCGCGCGGTGCTGCTGGGCGGCTTCATCATCGCGGCGGGCCACATCTCGCTGTTCCTGGAGACCGTGCCCAGCTTCTACCTGGGCCTGGGTCTGGTGGTGCTGGGCACCGGCCTGTTCAAACCCAATATCTCCGCCATCGTGGGCCAGCTCTACGGCCCCAAGGAAGACAACGCCCGTGACGCCGGCTACACGCTGTTCTACATGGGCGTGAACGCGGGGGCCTTCTTCGGCATCTCGCTGTGCGGCTACATCGGCGAGAAGGTGTCCTGGAACCTGGGCTTCGGCCTGGCCGGCGTGTTCATGATCCTGGGCGCGCTGCAGTTCTGGTTCAGCGGCAGCATCTTTGGCGACATCGGCGCGCCGCCCAAGGCCGGTGAGCGCCAGCAGGCCACCGAGGCCGACGAGGCGCCCGCCCATGTGGTGGCCGACCGCCTCAAGGCCATCTTCGTGTTCTCGTTCTTCACCATCTTCTTCTGGTTCGCGTTCGAGCAGGCCGGCGGCTCCATGACCATCTTCGCGGCCGACTACACCGACCGCACGCTGGTGGGCACCAGCGGCTTCGTGTTCAAGGTGGTCAATTCGCTGATGACGGTGATCCCGGCGGGCATCCTGTCGTGGCTGCTGTGGAAGCTCAACCGCAGCAGCGGCAGCCGCTACGCACTGGCCAACGGTCTGCTGGCGCTGGCCTTCGCGGTGATCTGGGGCCTGGTGTTCTGGATGCTGGGCCGCGAGTTCGCGATGGAGCAGTCCGAGGTGCCGGCGACCTGGTTCGGCGTGCTGAACTCCTTCTTCCTGGTCATCCTGGCGCCCATGTTCTCCAAGATGTGGGAGAAGCGCTGGAACCCGCCGGGCTCGGTGAAGTTCGGCGTGGGCCTGGTGCTGCTGGGCCTGGGCTTTGCGGCGCTGTCCATAGGCTCGGCCGGCATCCCGGCGGGGGCCAAGACCGCCCAGGTCAGCATGATCTTCCTGTGCCTGGCCTACCTGCTGCACACCATGGGCGAGCTGTGCCTGTCGCCGGTGGGTCTGTCCTACATCTCCAAGCTGGCGCCGGCGCGTCTGCTGGGCCTGATGTTCGGCGTGTGGTTCCTGAACACCGCGATCGCCAACAAGATCGCCGGCTCCACCGGGGCCTACATCGACCAGATCTCGGCCCAGTACTCCATGTCGGTGTTCTTCCTGATCTTCACCGCCATCCCGATTGGCGCCGGCATCGTGCTGATGCTGCTGACGCCCTGGATGAAGAAGAAGATGCACGGCGTGCACTGAGCGCCCGCTGTCTGTCCCCCAAAGCCGCCTCAGGGCGGCTTTTTCGTGGGCCGGCTGTGGCGGTCTGTTGACATCTAATGTCAGCAAGCCGGCGCCCTGGCGCTAACGGGTCATGCGGGGCGCGAACGATCTGGCTACAGTCGCGCCCTTGTTGATGGAGTCCCGCATGCCTCAAGCCCGCTTCGCGCCGCGCTGGTCCGCCTTGTCCGCGCCAGCCCTGTTTGCCCTCGTCCTCGCCGGCTGCGGCCAGCAGCAGGGTGGCCCCGGAGGCCATGGCGGTGCCGCGCCGGTGTCCGTGGCACCGGCGGTGCAGCGCGACGTGCAGGAATTCGAGGAATTCACCGCCCGCCTGGAAGCCCCCGACACGGTGGACGTGCGCGCCCGCGTGGCCGGCACCATCGAGGCGGTGCGCTTCAAGGAGGGGCAGCTGGTGCGCAGAGGCGACCCGCTGTTCACCATAGACTCGCGCGCCTTCCGTGCCGAGGTGGTGCGGCTGGAGGCCCAGGTCGTGGCCGCCAAGACCCAGCTCGACCTCGCCCGCGCCGACCTGGCGCGCGCCGAGAAGCTGGTGTCCGTGAACGCGGTCAGCCAGCAGGAGATCGACCAGCTGCGCGCCGCGGTGCGCAATGCCGATGCCAGCCTGCGCTCGGCCGAGGCCGGCCTGGTGCAGGCGCGGCTGAACGTCGAGTACGCCAACATCACCGCGCCGGTGGCCGGCCGCACCTCGCGCGCCAACGTGACGCCGGGCAATCTGGTGGGCGTGGGCGACCCGGTGCTGACCACGCTGGTGTCCAGCGACAAGGTCTACGCCTACTTCGACGCCAGCGAGGCGGCCTACCTGAAGTATTTGCGCACCGGCCGCGGCGAGGCGCCGCCCACGGTGCAGATGGCGCTGGCCGACGACCAGGGCTTCCCGCACACCGGCAAGCTGGACTTCGTCGACAACCGCCTCAACCCCACGACCGCCACCATCCGCGGCCGCGCGGTGTTCGACAACAAGGCCGGGCTGTTCACGCCGGGCCTGTACGCGCGCATCAAGCTGGTCAGCCACAGCAGCAAGTCCGCGGTGCTGGTGCCGGATCGCGCGATCACCACCGACCAGACCAACAAGCTGGTGCTGGTGGTGGGCGCCAACAACATCGTGCAGCCGCGCCCGGTCAAGCTGGGTGCGCTGCTGGACGGCATGCGCATCGTCGACGGCCTCAAGGCCGGCGAGCAGGTCATCGTGGACGGCCTGCAGCGTGCGATGCCCGGTGCGCCGGTCACGCCGCAGCTGCTGAAGGTGGACGACAAGGGCATGCCGCTGCCGGCCGCCCCCGCCGCGCCGCAAGCCCCGGCCCCGGCCTCTGCAGCATCGAAGTAATCAGGCGGCCCTGCCATGGACATCTCACGCTTTTTCATCGACCGGCCGCGCTTCGCGACCGTGTTGTCCCTCTTCATCTTCCTGCTCGGTGCGCTGGCGATCCCGAATCTGCCGGTGTCCGAGTACCCCGAGGTCGCGCCGCCCCAGGTGGTGGTGCGCGCCCAGTACCCGGGCGCCAACCCGCGTGTGATCTCGGAAACGGTGGCCACGCCGCTGGAGGAACAGATCAACGGCCTGGAGAACGTGCTCTATTTCGAGAGCCAGGCCACGGCCGACGGCGGCATGACGCTGACCGTCACCTTCAAGATCGGCACCCACCCCGAGGCCGCCGAGACCGCGGTGCAGAACCGCGTGAACCGCGCGCTGCCGCGTCTGCCCGACATCGTGCGCCAGATCGGCGTGACCACCGAGAAGCAGGCGTCCAACCTGACCATGGTGGTTCACATGGTCAGCCCGGACAACTCGCACGACGCGCTCTACCTGCGCAACTACGGTCAGCTGAACGTGCGCGACGAGCTGCTGCGCATTCCCGGCATGGGCTCGGTGCTGATGTTCGGCGGCGGCGACTACGCGATGCGCGTGTGGCTGGACCCGCAGAAGCTGTCGGCCCGCAACATGACCGCGTCCGAGGTGGTCGCGGCCATCCGTGAGCAGAACGCCCAGGTGGCGGCCGGCGTCGTGGGCGCACCGCCCGCGCCCACCGGCACCGACTTCCAGCTGCAGATCAATGCGCAGGGCCGCCTTGTCAGCGAGGAGGAGTTCGCCAACGTCATCATCCGCACCGACACCAAGACCGGCGCGCTGGTGCGCGTGAAGGACATCGGCCGCGTGGAGATCAGCGCCGGCAGCTACTCGCTGCGCAGCCTGCTGAACAACAAGGAAGCCGCGGCCATCGCGATCTTCCAGGCCCCGGGTTCCAACGCGCTGGCGATCTCGGACAACGTCCGCAAGACCATGGAGCGGCTCAAGCCCAGCTTCCCCAAGGGCGTGGACTACGACATCGTCTACGACCCCACGCGCTTCGTGCAGACCTCCATCGAGAAGGTGGTGCACACGCTGTTCGAGGCGGTGGCGCTGGTGGTGCTGGTCGTCATCATCTTCCTGCAGACCTGGCGTGCGTCGGTGATCCCGCTGGTCGCGGTGCCGGTGTCGGTGGTGGGCACCTTCGCGGTGCTGCTGGCACTGGGTTTCTCCATCAACACGCTGACGCTGTTCGGCCTGGTGCTGGCGATCGGCATCGTGGTGGACGACGCCATCGTGGTGGTCGAGAACGTGGAGCGCAACATCCAGGATGGCCTCACGCCGCATGACGCCACCGTGAAAGCGATGCGCGAGGTCTCCGGCCCCATCATTGCGATCGCGCTGGTGCTGTGCGCGGTGTTCGTGCCGCTGACGCTGGTGCCGGGTCTGTCGGGCCAGTTCTACAAGCAGTTCGCCGCCACCATCGCGATCTCCACCGTGATCTCGGCGTTCAACTCGCTGACGCTGTCGCCCGCGCTGTCGGCCATCCTGCTGCGCCCGCACGACGCACCCAAGGACGCGCTGACCCGTGGCATGGACCGCCTGTTCGGCCGCTTCTTCCACTGGTTCAACTGCTTCTTCCAGCGTCGCTCGGCCGCCTACGGCCGTGGCGTCACCGGCATCCTGAAGCGCAAGTCCGCCGCGCTGGTGGTCTACGCACTGCTGCTGGCGGCCACCGCCTTCCTGTTCACCCGCATGCCCAGCGGCTTCGTGCCGGCACCCGACAAGCAGTACCTGATAGGCATCGCGCAGCTGCCGGCCGGCGCCAGCCTGGACCGCACGACCGAGGTGATACGCCAGATGAGCGACATCGCGCTCAAGGTGCCCGGCATCAAGGACTCGGTGGCCTTCCCCGGCCTGTCCATCGCCAGCTTCTCGGCCGCGCCCAACGAGGGCATCGTGTTCTTCGGCCTGGACGGCTTCGAGGAGCGCACCAAGCCCGGGCTCAGCAAGGAGGCCATCCTGGGCCGCGTGAACGGCGCGATCCAGCAGATCCAGGGCGCCCGCATGTTCGTCGTGCCGCCGCCCGCGGTGGACGGCCTGGGTGCGGCCGGCGGCTTCAAGCTGCAGGTGCAGGACCGCTCCGGCCAGGGCGAGCAGGCGCTGTACGGCGCGGTCTGGGGGACGCTGGGGCCCATTTACGGCAACCCCAAGTCCAGCATCGGTACCCCGTACTCGACCTACGACATCAACGTGCCCCAGCTGTTCGCCAACGTGGACCGCACCAAGGCCAAGCAGATGGGCGTGGGCCTGTCGGACATCTACGACACGCTGCAGATCAACCTGGGCTCGCTGTACGTCAACGACTTCACCAAGTTCGGCAAGACCTACCAGGTCATCGTGCAGGCCGACGCGCCCTTCCGCGCCAAGGCCGACGACATCACCCAGCTCAAGACCCGCAACGGCGCTGGCGAGATGGTGCCGCTGGGTTCGCTGCTGAGCGTGCAGCCCACCTTCGGCCCCACCCGTGTGACCCGCTACAACGGCTTCCCGTCGGCGGATATCAACGGCGCGCCCAAGCCCGGCTTCTCCAGCGGCCAGGCCGAGGCCGAGATCGAGCAGCTGCTCAAGGGCCTGCCGCGCGGCATGGGCTACGAGTGGACCGACCTCAGCTACCAGGACCGTCTGACCCGCGACGTGACCGTGCCGGGCCTGGGCATCAAGGTGCCCACGCTGGCCGCGGTGCTGCTGTTCTCGGTGATCCTGGTGGTGCTGGTGCTGGCCGCTCAGTACGAGAGCTGGTCGCTGCCGCTGGCCATCATCCTCATCGTGCCCATGTGCATACTGTCCGCGCTGTTCGGCGTGTGGCTGTCGCACCTGCCGCCCTTCCTGCAGGGCGGAGACCTCAACCTCTTCACCCAGGTCGCGCTGGTCGTGCTGGTGGGCCTGGCCTGCAAGAACGCCATCCTGATCGTGGAGTTCGCCAAGGAGCTGGAAGAGCACGGCAAGCCCATGCTGGAAGCGGTCATCGAGGCCTGCAAGCTGCGTCTGCGTCCCATCCTGATGACCTCCATCGCCTTCATCGCCGGCGTCGTGCCGCTGATCCTGGGCAGTGGCGCGGGCAGCGAGATGCGCCGTGCGATGGGCATCGCGGTGTTCAGCGGCATGCTGGGCGTGACCTTCTTCGGCATCTTCCTGACGCCGGTGTTCTACAGCCTGCTGCGCAAGGGCACGGAGAAGCGCCGCGCCCGCGCCGCCGAGCTGCGCGCCCGGGTCGAGGCCTCGGCCCACGCCTTCCACCCCGGCATCGACGATGCCGACACCCCCAACAAGGGAGCCTGACATGCAAAGGCCTGCACTCACGCTGCTCGCCCTGAGCATCCTGTCCCTGCTGGGCGCCTGCGCCGGCCCGGCGCTGCCGCCCGGCCCGCAAAACCTGGCCCCGGCCCAGTTCGCCCAGACCCCGGCCCTGCCCGAGGCCTCGGGGGCCGCGCAGATGACGCGCGCCTTTGTCGACAGCGCGCAGCTGCAGCGCGTCGTCGACGAGGTGCTGGCCAACAACCGCGACCTGCGCGCCGCCGCCGCGCGGCTCAAGCAGGCCGAGTCGCTGGCCGAGGCGGCCGGCGCCCAGCGCCTGCCCAGCGTCGGCGTGGGCGCCAATGCCAGCCGCCAGCGTGCGCCCAACGATCTGGGCCAGTTCAACAACTTCAACAGCTATGGCGTGAATGCCACCGCGAGCTGGGAGGTGGACCTGTGGGGCCGCGCCTCGGCCAATGCGCGTGCGGCGGGTTACGACGCGCAGAGCGCCGCGCTGGACCGCGATGCCGCCCAGCTCAGCCTGGCCGGCACCGCGCTCAACCTGCAGGCCCAGCTGATCGGCCTGGGCCACCGGCTCAAGTTCGCCAAGGAAACGCTGGAGGTGCAGAACCAGCTGCTGCAACTGGTGAAGGCGCGCGTGGACGCCGGCCGCGGCACCTCGGTGGACCTGGCGCAGGCCGAGGCGCTGGTGGCCAACACCGCGGCCAGCGTGCCGGCGCTGCGCAACGCCGCCTGCCTGACCCGTCTGCAGCTGGACGTGCTGCGCGGCCAGCCGCCGGCCGACTGCGACAAGGCCGACGCCGACCCGCTGCCGCCCATGCCCCAGCCCCGCGTCATCAGCCTGGGCGCGCTGCCCGACCCGGCCGGCCTGCTGGCGCGGCGCCCGGATGTGCGCTCGGCCGAGGCTCGCGCGCAGGCCGCCGCGGCCCGCGCCCATGTGGCCTGGGCCGCACGCTGGCCCAGCCTGGGCCTGACCGGCCAGATCGGCTGGAGCGCCAGCCGTGCCGGCGACCTGTTCAAGAGCGCCACCGAGATCCACAGCATAGGCGCCGCGCTGAACTGGAACGTGCTGGACTTCGGCGCCCGCCGCGCCGAGGCCGACGCCGCCCGCGCCGGCTTCGAGGCCGCGGTGGCCACGGCCGAGCAAGCCCAGCTGACGGCCTTGCAGGACGCGCAGGGCAGCCTGTCCACGCTGCGCGAGACCGAGCAGCAGACCGTTGCCCAGGCGCTGGCCGCCGAGGCCACGACGCGGGCGCGCGACCTGGCGCTGAAGCGCTACGAGGCCGGCGTGACCGACTTCTACCAGCTGCTCAGCGCCGAGCAGAGCCGCCTGAGCGCGCAGGACCAGCTGATCCAGCGCGAGACCGAGCGCGCAGTGGCGCTGCTGTCGGTGCACAAGGCCTTCGCGGCCCAGCTGACCGCGCGTTGAGCGCCAGCCGCCCGCCGGCCGCCTCGAGCAGCGGCCGCGCGACGCGGCATCGCACACCCCCACGGCCGCATTCGCGGCCGTTTTTCTTGGGGCGAAGCGGCGTTTCCCCGGGGCGAGTGGCGGCGGCGGCCCGCGGGCGCCGGGGTAGGCTGTGCGCATGTTGCTGATCGCGCCGCGCTGGCGCCTGCCCTATGTCGCGCTGCTGACCGTCGTCGGCCTGCTGCTGAGCGCCTCGGCGCTGCAGGCCTACCGGCTGGCTGGCGGTACGCGGCCCTGGGAGCCCTTTCTGTGGGAGTTCAGCTCGGTGGGCGTGATCGGTGCGCTGGTGCTGGCGCTGCACGCGCTGGTGGGCCGACTGCGCGGCCAGCCCTGGCGCCGCCAGCTGGCCGCCCATGCGCTGGCGCTGCCCGCCTTCAGCCTGGCCCACATCGGTGGCATGTTCGGGCTGCGCCTGCTGGTCTATGCGCTGGTGGGCGTCGACTACCACCCCGACCCGCTGCCCACGCTGCTGGTCTTCGAGGGCGGCAAGGACGCGGTCAGCTACCTCAGCTTCTGCCTGATCTCCTCGGGCGTCTGGGCGGCGCAGGCGGCCCAGCAACGCGAGCAGCAGCTGCAGCGCATGCAGCGCGAACTGGCCGAGGTGCAGTTGGCCCGGCTGGCAGACCAGCTGCAGCCGCACTTCCTGTTCAACACGCTCAACCTCATCGCGTCGGTGATGCACGAGGACGTGGACCGCGCCGACCGGCTGCTGTGCCAGCTGTCCGACCTGCTGCGCCAGACGCTGGCCGCGCAGCAGCGTGCCGAGCACACGCTGGACGAGGAGCTGGCGCTGGTGGCACCCTTCCTGGCGCTGATGCAGGCGCGCTTCGGGCCCGAGCGCCTGGTGGTCAGCGTGGCGGCCGATGCGGCCGCGCGCGCGGTGCGCCTGCCCGCGCTGCTGCTGCTCGCGCCGGTGGAGAACGCGGTCAAGCACCACGTGGCGCGGCACCGCGGCCGGGTCACGGTGTCGCTGCAGGCGCACTGCGAGGCCGGGCGGTTGCGGCTGGACATCGCCAACCAGGGCGACGCGCCCGTGCCCGCCAGCCCGCCCGATCCCGACGGCGGCCTGGGTCTGCGCAATCTGCGTGAGCGGCTGGCGGCGCGCTACGGCGCCAGCGCGCGGGTCGAGCTGCGCGCCGAGGCTCGGGGCATGCGCCTGTCGCTGGAGCTGCCCGCATGAGCGCCGCGCTCAGCGTGCTGGTGGTGGACGACGAGCCGGCCGCACGCGCGCGGCTGCGGTGCCTGCTGAGCGCCGTGCCCGACCTCGCACCGCCGCTGGAGGCCGCGGACGCGCCCTCGGCGCTGGCCCTGGTGCAGGGGCTGGCGCGGCCGCCCGACCTGGCGCTGCTGGACATCGAGATGCCCGGCGGCAGCGGCGTGCAGTTGGCCTCGGCGCTGCGCGAGCGCGGCGTGCGCTGCATCGTGTTCTCCACCGCCCATGCGGAGCATGCGCTGCAGGCCTTCGAGGTGGCCGCGCTGGACTACCTGCTCAAGCCCTACACGGCCGAGCGGCTGGAGGCCGCGCTGGCGCGGGTGCGCGAGCAGCTGGCGCGGCCCGCGCCGGCCGCCGCGCTCGCCGCCCCGCCGGGCCACTGGTGGGTGGAGTCGCCCAGCGGCGGGCGCGAGCGCATCGCGCTGGCGCAGCTGCAGTGGCTGGCCGCGGCCGACAACTACGTGGCCCTGCACCTGCCGCCGCGCAGCTTCCTGGAGCGCGCGACGCTGGCCGAGGTGCTGGCCCGCCCCGGCTGGGCCGGGCTGTTCCTGCGCGTGCACCGCTGCCATGCGGTCAACCCGGCCCATGTGCGCCAGGTCAGTCGCCTGGCCGGCGGCGAGGCGCTGCTGACGCTCAGCGGCGGCCAGCAGCTGCGCGTGTCGCGCAGCTATCGCGACGCGCTGGCGCCACTCGCCCCATAAGCCGGGCACTTCGCCCCGGCGGCATGGTGCGGCCGCGCCGGCGCCGCGAAGCTGGCGCCATGAACACCACCGCCCGCCTGCCCTTTCTCGACGGCCTGCGCACCGCCGCGTTCGCGCTGCTGATCCCGTACCACGTCGGCATGTACTACGTGAGCTGGGACTGGCATGTGAAGAGCGCCGCGCCGCACCCCGGCCTCGAGCCCTTCATGCTGCTGACCGCGCCCTGGCGGCTGGGCCTGCTGTTCCTGGTGGCCGGCGTCGCCTGCCAGGGCCTGAGCGCCCGGCGCGGGCTGCTGGCGACCTGGCGCGACCGCACGCTGCGCCTGCTGCTGCCGCTGCTGTTCGGCATGGCGGTCATCGTGCCGCCCCAGGCCTTCTTCGAGGTGCTGACCAAGGCGCCGCAGCTGCTGCCGGGCGACGGTGGCTACCTGGACTTCTGGTGGGCCTATCTGCATGGGGGCAGGTATTGCCGCGGCCAGGACTGCATGGACGTGCCGACCTGGAACCACCTGTGGTTTCTCGCCTACCTGTGGCCCTACACGCTGCTGGGCGCGCTGGTGGCCGCGGCCTGGCGCTGGCCGCTGCGCGCGCTGCGCCTGCCCGACTGGGCCTGGCTGCTGCTGCCCATCGTGCCGCTGGCGCTGGCGCGCTGGTTCGTGTTCCCCCACCACCCGAGCACGCACAACCTCGTCCACGATCTCTACAACCATGTGCAGTACGGCGCCCTGTTCGCGCTGGGCTGGGCCAGCCGCACGCCGCTGGCGGCCGGGCTGTGGCCGGCGCTGCAGCGTGCCCGCTGGCCGCTGCTGGGCGCCGCGCTGGCGAGCTGGGCGCTGCTGGCGGCCTACTTCAGCCACTATGCCGACCAGCCGCCGCCGCCGGCGCTGCTGCAGGCCCAGCGCGGGCTGTGGGCCGCGTTCAGCTGGTGGGCCATCGCGGCCGCCTGCGGCTGGGCGCAGCAGCTGTTCCGAACCGAGTCGCCGCGCCTGCGGGCGGCCAGCGCCGCGGTGTTCTGCTTCTACATCCTGCACCAGAGCGTCATCGTGGTGCTGACCCAGGTGCTGAAGCCGCTGGGCCTGCCCTGGGGCCTGGAGGCGCTGCTGGTGGTGGCCGCCACCTTCGCGGTGTGTGCGCTGGCCTATGTGCTGCTGCGCCGCGTGCCAGTCCTGGCGCTGCTGACCGGCATTCAGCGCACGCCGCGCAGCGGCGTGCCGTCGGCGGCGCGCACGATGGGGCAGTTCACGACGATTTCGCTCACGTCCAGCCTCAGTTCGCCCGCGGCCTCGGCCGCCAGCAACGCCTCCTCCGAGCGCAGCTCGCGCGGCGACGCGCCGCTGACCCAGCGCACCAGCACCAGCCGCCACAGCGGGCTGTAGTTGGGGTCGGGTCGTGCCGCGCCCAGTGGTGCCGGGCCGGATGCGAAGATGCTGATCTGCTCGCCCTGAGGGAACTTGTAGACCCGCTCGGTCAGCGAGGCATGGCCCTGGCCCAGCGCATCGGCCAGCCGCGGCACATGATTGACGCCGCCGTCCGCGGCCATCGCGGCGTCGGAGATGTCGGTGGTCACGTAGTCCACGCGGCGGCCGTCCACCCAGGCCTGCTGGCGCGGCAGCACCAGGTCGGTGGGCGTGGCGCAGCCGGCCAGCAGGGAGAGGGCGAGCCAGGCCGCCAGCAGGGGAGGAGTGCGCATCGCTGTCCGTCGGCTCCGGGGTGGTTTGCCTTACAGATCCGGCCGCTGCCCGCGCTGGCGGGCTCTCGGGGGCTACCAGGTCACCGCGTCCGGCGCCTCGGCCGACGGCCGCGTGATTGGTGCCTGCATCTCGGGCGATAGCCAGGCCATCGTGGGCTACGATCGCGGTTTTGGCCCGGCCGCCCTTGGTCAGGGCACCATCTGGATCGAAGGCCAGGGCATGCGCAACCTCAGCTCCTACGTCACCGCGCAGGGTGTGGACCTGCAGGGGGGCGCGCAGGCCCTGCCGCCGGGCCTCTCGGCCGATGGCAGCACCATCTATGGCGTGGGCAACACCGGCAGCGGCTTCGTCGTGACGCTGTCGCCGGTGCCTGAGCCGGTCAGCGTGGCGATGCTGACCGCGGGCCCGACGCTGTGCCGCCGTGCGGGCGCCCGCGAGCGCGCGACGCACTGAGCCGACCCCGCCCCTGTGACCGCCTCCTCTCGTCGCGATCCCTCCAGTCCGCCGCCGGCCGATGACATTGACGGCGCCACCGGGCTGGATGCGCGCATGGCGGCGGTCGCGGTCGAGCTGCGCCAGCAGCTGACGGCGGTCATCGAGGCTCTGGCGGGGCAGCCGCCCCGCCCGGTGCGGCTGATGCGCCGCATCGGTCTGGACAAGAGCCTGGCCAGCCGGCTGGTGCGGGCGATACAGGCCGAGACGGATCTTCAGTTCCTGCATGCGGCACCTTCGCCGACCGGGCTGCGCATCATGCTGGACCGGGCGGCCGCGGAGATCGCGCCCGAGCTGGCGCGGGCGGCAGCCCGGGCCGTGGAGCGCTTCGAGTCCCTGCTGGACGCGCTGCCCGGTGGGCGTCAGGCGCTGGACGCCCGCCTGGGCGCCAGCTCGGCCCAGATCCGGCGCAAGCGCGAGCATGTGGCGCGCCAGGCGTCCTTCAAGGCCGTGTCCTTCCTGTTCGGCCACTACTGCGACACCCTGTCGACCACGCTGTTCGTCGTGCCCTCGGCCATGCCGGGCAAGGTCGACCTGCTGGAGGTGCACCGGCGCATCGGGCTGCAGCGCCTGGTGCCGGATGCAGCCGTGCCGCTGATGAGCCTGCAGGCCGTGCTGAACGCTCCGCGGCAGGCTGACCAGCCCGTGGTGACCGACCTGGCCGGCGATGCCGACACCCGCCGCCCCGAGGACTTCCTGCTCGCGGCTGCCAGCAGCGCGCCGCTGCCTGCGATGCAGGTGGTGGACGAAGGCTCCATGGTCAGCTTCGTGCTGCAGCCCTCACCGGCCGCGACGGACGCACTGCGGCTGACCACGGCGATGCGCGTGCTGCGCGTCTACCAGGTGGAGCCGGCCCAGGTCTTCCAGGTGGTGCGGCGCTACATGCTGCACACGCCCTGCGCGACGCTGGTGCGCGACGTTTACCTGGCCAGCAAGCTGTGGCCGGGCGCGCAGCTGCATGTCGACTTCTACCTGCCCGGGCCGACCGGCACGCCCGACGTGCTGCTGGAGCCCGGCCGGCCCCACCACCGGCGCGTGCACCTCAGCTGCCAGGCAGAGCTGCTGCCGGTCGGCGCGCCCACCAGCGAGCTGGATGGCGTGCCCGATCAGGCGCAGGTGCTGCACGAGGTGCTGTCCCGCGTCGGGCTGCAGGACCAGAGCTTTCGTGGCTGGCGCTGCGCCATGACCTATCCGGTGCCGCTGGTGGAGATGCAGCTGGGCTTCCGCTTCGACGGCTAGGGCCGGTCGCGCCGGGGGCGCCGTCTAACATGCGGCATGGCCCTGCAGTACCTCATCCTCCCCGTCACGCCCTTCCAGCAAAACTGCTCGCTCGTGTGGTGCGATGCCACGCACGAGGCGGCGCTGATCGATCCCGGTGGCGAGCTGCCGCGGCTGCTGGCGGCGGTGCGCGAGCGCGGCCTGACGCTGAAGGCGATCTGGCTCACCCACGCCCATATCGACCATGCCGGCGGCGCCGGCCAACTGGCGCGCGAGCAAGGCCTGCCCATCATCGGGCCGCACCCGGGCGACCAGTTCTGGATAGACGGCCTGGCCCAGCAGAGTGCGATGTTCGGCTTCCCGCCGGCCGAGGCCTTCACGCCCACGCGCTGGCTGGCGGACGGCGACACGGTCCAGATCGGTCAGGAGACGCTGACGGTGCGGCACTGCCCGGGCCACACGCCCGGCCACGTGGTGTTCCATTCCGCGTCGGCGCGACGGGTGTTCGTCGGTGACGTGCTGTTCGCAGGCAGCATAGGCCGCACCGACTTCCCGGGCGGCAACCACCAGCAACTGCTTGACGCGATCCGCGATCGCCTGTGGCCCATGGGCGACGACACCGTCTTCATTCCGGGCCATGGCCCCGAAAGCACGCTGGGTCGCGAGCGAAAAAGCAATCCCTTCGTCGCATCCCGACACGGATAAGCGTAAATCGTTCACATATACCTTCAGCAACATTTAGGACATCATCCACACACCTTGTCTAAAGCTCTGGGCCGGTGTCAAGGCGCCTGTTCAGGAGGAGAGCTGTGATGTGGATGACGGATGGCATTCCCCCCGTTCCGGGCCAGACCCCGGGTTTTCCGTCGCGTGAGCGGCGTGCGGCCTCATCGCTATCCAGCCAATGGCTGGGCCTGGTGCTGGAGGAGCTGGACCACGGCCTGGTGCTGCTCAATGGCGCGGGCCGGGTGCTGCACTGCAACCATGCGGCCCGGGTCTGCCTGGACAGCAACCACCCGCTGGAGATGGTGGGCCCCCACCTGCGCGCCCGGTTGCTGACCGATGCCGTGCCGCTGGCCGAGGCGCTGGAAGGCGCGGAATCCGGCGGCCGGCGCTGCCTGTTGCGCCTGGGCGACGAGCGGGCCGACTGTGGCCGCGCCAATGTGGTCGTCGTGCCGCTCAACCGCGGTGTCAGCCAGGCGGCCGTGCTGCTGATCCTGGAGCGCCGCCAGCTGTGCGGTGACCTGGCCGCCCAGTGGTTCGCGCTGCGGCACCAGCTGACCCCCGCCGAGACCGAGGTGCTGAAGGCGCTGTCCAACGGCATCAAGCCGGCCGACGTCGCCGCCCGCCAGGGCGTGGCCATCTCCACGGTGCGCAGCCAGATCCAGAGCATCCGCGCCAAGAGCGGCGCGGACAGCATCGGCGAGCTGATGCGCCAGCTCGCGATGCTGCCGCCGCTGGTGCCCATGCTGCGTGGTGTGCAGCCGTCGCAGAACACGGCGACCGGACCGCTGAACTGAGCGCCGTGGCGCGGCGCTAACATCGCGCCGCGCCCGCCGGCCCCTTGCCGCGGGGCGCTGCTGGATGCCTGACGCAAGCCCCGACCCCGAATTCCAAGCCCTGCCACCCTCGCTGCGCCTGCTGGCCGCCCGTGGCACCACCCGCAGCTACCGCAAGGGCGCGCTGCTGATCGAGGAGGGCTCGCTGGGCGACAACCTCTACCTCATCCTGTCCGGCACGCTGCGCGCATTCAGCAGCGACGCGCGCGGCCGCGAGATCACCTACGGCCTCTACGGCCCGGGCGAGTACGTCGGCGAGATGAGCCTGGACGGTGCGCCGCGCTCGGCCAGCGTGGTCTGCGAGAACAACTGCCGCTGCGTGATGATCACGCGCGCCAGCCTGCTGACCCACATCAGCGAGCACCCGGAGTTCGCGTTCGAGCTGCTGACCAAGGTGATACGCCGCGCACGTGCCGCGACGCTGTCCACCAAGCAGCTGGCGCTCAACGACGTCTATGGCCGGCTGCGCAACCTGGTCGAGGAGCTGACCGTGGACGGACGCGAGCTCGCGCTGACCCACCAGGGCATGGCGCAGCGCCTGGGCTGCTCGCGCGAGATGGTGTCCAAGCTGATCAAGGATCTGGAGCAGGGCGGCTACCTGACCCGCATCAAGGCCGGCCAGTACCGGCGCCTGAAGAACCTGCCGGCACGCTGGTGACGGCACGCGGCCGGCCGGGCCTCAGCCCGCCGCGCTCGGCGCCCTCACCTTGAGCGGCGGCGCGATGGGGAAGCGCTCGGTGGGCTTGTCGGCCCGCGCATACAGGCCCTGCACCTTGGGCAGGTTGGCCTCGATGTCGCGGATGCGCGTGCCGCTGGCCGGGTGGGTGGACAGCCACTGCGGCGGCGCGCCCTTGTTGGCGGCCATCATCTTCTCCCACAGCCGCACCGCGGCGGACGGGTCGTAGCCCGCACGGGCCGACAGCTCGATGCCCACCAGATCCGCCTCGGTCTCGTCCTCGCGGCTGAACTTCAGCGTCAGCAGCTGCGCGCCCATGCCGGCGAAGTAGCGCCCCACATCGCCCAGGCCCAGCAGCGCCGACACGACCGCCGTGCCGCCTTGCACCAAGCTGGTCTTGCCTATGCGCTCGCGCGCATGCTCGCGCAGCGCGTGCGACACCTCGTGGCCCATGATGGCGGCCACCTCGTCGTCCTCCAGCTTGAGCTTTTCGAGGATGCCGTAATAGAAGGCGATCTTGCCGCCCGGCATGCAGAAGGCGTTCAGCTCGGGGCTGCCCAGCAGGTTGACCTCCCACTTCCACTGCCGCGCGCGCTCGTTCCACTCGTAGCTCTGCGGAATGATGCGCTGCGCGATGTAGCGCAGGCGCCTGAGCTGCGGATGCTCCATGGGCGCCAGCGCCTTCTGCTGCTGGGCCTGGCGCATCATCTGCGCGTACTGCTGGCCGCCGGATTTCTCTATGTCCTCGGCCGAGACCATGCCGGCGAAGCGGCTCTTGGGGCCCACGTCCACGCCCTCGCGCGCCCAGGCCGGCAGCGCGGCTGGCGCCAGCGCCGCGGCGCCCAGCAGGCCGGTGAACAGACGGCGGCTGCGCTGCGGGCGGCCGCAGCGGCCGGCAGCGCAGTCCGCGCAGTCGCCGAAGCGGCGCTGCGGTACGTGGTTCAGTTGCAGGTCAGGAACGAGATGGAAGTCGTCACGCATGGGCGTGATTCTGCGACGGCCCGACAATGCCCCCCATGGACAGCCAGCACTTTCGCGCCGCCCTGGGCATGTTTGCCACCGGCGTCACCATCGTCACGGCGCGCGGCGCGGACGGTTCCCTCGTGGGCCTGACCGCCAATTCCTTCAACTCCGTGTCGCTCTCGCCGCCGCTGGTGCTGTGGAGCCTGGCCATGCGCGCCGGCTCCCTGCCGGTGTTCGCGCGCGGCTCGCACTACGCGATCAACATCCTGGCGGCCGACCAGATGCCGCTGGCCCAGCGCTTCGCGACCCGAGACATCGACCGCTTCGCCGGCGTGGCCTGGCGCGAGGGCGCGGGCGGTGCGCCGGTGCTGGACGGCGTGGCTGCGGTGTTCGAGTGCGCCAACCGCAGCCAGTACGAAGAGGGCGACCACATCATCTTCGTCGGGGAGGTGGATCGCTGCGAGGCCCGTGCCGGCGCCCAACCGCTGATATTCCACGGCGGCCGCTACTTCACCGAGCTGCCGCTCTGATCAGGCCAGGCGCCCGGCCGGCAGTGCCGCTGGCGCGGCGAGCAGGCGGCGCCAGCGCCAGACCCCGGCCGCGACGCTCAGCGCAAGGCTGACGGCCGCCATCGCCCCCATGGGCACGCCGACCGACTGGTTCAGCCACAGCAGGCCCACCATCAGCACGATGTACAGCGCAATGGGGGCGATGGCGCTGTAGCTGCCGGGGGTGCGCATGCGGGCGGGGACCGACAGCGGCCAGGCCACGCAGACCGGCAGCGCCGCGACCCCCAGCGCCAGCGTCTCCACATGGTCCGCCGCCAGCGCCAGCACCACCAGGCCGGTGCTGCACAGCAGCCAGGCCGTCAGCGTGTGGCGCAGCTGCAGCCGGGCCACCGCACGGTTCAGCGGCTTGCCCTGCGGCATGCCGGGCAGCAGACGCAGCAGGGCCTGCTCGCGGCGGCTGTGCCACAGCATGGCGGGCAGCATGAAGGCCGGGTTGATGCCCATGCTCATCAGGCCTATGGCCATGCCGAAGGCGCCCGACTTCCAGTGTTCGCCGAAGTTCGGCCCCACCAGTGTTCGTGTGACCGCGAAGCACAGCCCCACGAAGGCGATGATCAGCAGCACGGTCAGCCCCTGGCGCAGCCAGTGCTGCGGGCCGTGCAGCACGATCTCGGCGCGGCGCATCACGCTGGCCGGTGCCGTTGTGGCGCTCCTGAGGCTGCGCTGCAGCCAGAGGGCCATCGCGCGCTCCACAGGGGCCGTCAGCCATTCGCCGGGCCGTCCCCAGGCGGCCAGCCCGTTGTTCTGTCCGGCGCGCTGACCGCGCAGCGCACGGCGCATGCGGGTGAAGAGCTCGTAGTTCGCCCGGTGGCGCGCATCGCCGCGGCCCAGGCCGTGAGCCAGCAGTGTCGTCAACAGCGCGGCGGCCAGCAGGCTGCACAGCATGGGCTGGGCCTGCCAAAGTTGTGCGATGGTCCGCCACAAGGGCTGCCAGCGGTGCCCCAGATTCAGCGAGAAGAACAGCGAGGGCAGCAGCCAGCTCAGCAGCCACAGCTGCCACTGGCGCACCGCCCAGAACAGGTAGACGCCCAGCGCCGCGTGCACCAGCCAGAGGGTCGCCAGCGAGAAGGGCAGCGGCGGCAGGCCCGCCCACAGCAGCAGGCTGCCCAGCCCCGACACCGTCAGCCAGCCGCCCATCGTCACCCGCAGAAGCTGCTGTCGGTGGCCGGGGGCGAGTCGGGCCAGCGTGGGGTGGTTCTGCTCCGTCAGGCTGCTGGCCAGCATCACCCAGAGGAGCTGCAGCAGCAGGTCGGCCATGAAGGCGGCAAAGCCCAGGCGCAAAGAGATGCGTGGCATCAGCGCGATGACGACGATCGCGCCAACCAGGGCGCAGCCCCAGATCAGCCGCCGCGGCCAGCGGCTGGCCGGGTCCAGCTGCTGCCAGGGCGCCAGCAGGATCCGTGAGGTGCTGGAGGCCGCGTTCATCAGGTCAGCTCCGCGAACAGGTCTTCCAGGTTCACCGCCTCGCTGCCGGCCGGCGCCGCGTCGGCCTGGGCGGGCAGGCGGGCCAGCACGCGCTCGCGGCCGCCTTCCAGCGGCGTGCGCTTGAGCGGCTCTGCACCCAGCCGGGCCAGCAGCGCGGCCAGCTCGCTGACGCCGCCGGTGAAGGCGCGCACCCGCTCCAGCAACTCGTCCAGCGGCGCCTGCAGCGCGATGCGGCCCCGGCTCAGAAAGGCCACGTTGAAGGCCACGCGCTCCAGGTCGGACAGGATGTGGGTGGAGAACACCACCGTCGTGCCGCGGTCCAGCACCTGGTCCACCAGCTCGCGCAGGAAGTCGCGCCGGCCCACCGGGTCAAGACCTGACACCGGCTCGTCCAGCACCAGCAGGTCGGGCTCATGGGCCAGCGCGCGGATGATGGACAGGCGCTGCTTCTGGCCGCCCGAGAGCTTGCGTATGGGCTGGTCGCGCGCGATGTCCCAGCGCGACAGCAGGCCCTCGACCTTGGCCTCGTTCCAGCGCGGGTAGAAGCTGCGGAAATAAGCCAGCAGCTGGTCCGGCGTGAAAGCCTCGAACAGGTCGCTGAACTGCGGCACATAGCCGATGCGGGCGCGCGCCGCATCGTCCAGCTGCTGGGCGTCCTGGCCGAACAGCTGCACTCGGCCGGACTGCGGCTCGCGCAGGCCCAGCAGCGTCTCCAGCAGCGTGGTCTTGCCGGCGCCATTGCGGCCCAGCAGACCCACGACCTGGCCGGGCAGCAGCTGCCAGTCCAGCCCCTGCAGCACCGCCGGGCCCTTGGGGTAGGCGAGGTTCACGCCGTGCAGCTCGGCGCTGGGCGATTCGGTCGGTGGGAAGTGAAGAGGCGTCATGGCTGGCTCTCGTCGAGGATGGTCTTGAACAGGTTCAGCGCCTGGGCCTTGGGCAGCTGCAGCTGGCGCGCGACCTCGGCCGCCTGCTGCAGCGCCGGGCGCAGCAATTCGATGCGCTCGGTGGCCGGCTGGGCGCGCTGGTGCTGGGCCGCCACCACCATGGACAGGCCGCGGCGGCGCTCCAGCAGCCCCTCCATCTCCAGCAGCGAATAGGCCTTGGAGATGGTCATGGGGTGGACCGCCAGCGCCTGGGCCAGCTCGCGCACCGAGGGGATCTCGTCGCCGGCCTTCAGCTGGCCGGCCGCGATACGGCGCCGCACCTGCTCGATCAGCTGGCGGTAGATGGGCTCGGTGGAGCCGGTGTTGATCTGGACGAAGTGCTCGGCGGACATGTTCTGCCTATGTGTACTAGTATGATAGTACACATGGACAGCCGGGGTCAAGCCTTGCGTTCCGCGAACAACTGTTTTTGTATACAGTAGTCATGCTGCGCAACCGGCCCGCCAGCGACTGACACCATGTGCTCGAACTACCAACCCCTGACGGACCCCGACCTGCTGCTGGCCCACTTCAGCACCACGCTGCCGGACGGGCCACGGCCGCCGGATGGCCCCGGCACCTGGGCGCCCTTCATCGTGGGCGGCGAGGCCCGTGACAACGGCGCGCAGGCGCGCCTGGGCCTGCTGGGCCTGCTGCCGCATTTCGCGGCCGATGCGGGCCTGGCGCGCCACACCCAGCACTGCGCGGTCGAGACCATGAAATCCAAGCCGGCCTTCCGCGAGAGCTGGTGGGCGGCGCGGCGCTGCCTGATCCCGGCGCAAAGCCTCAGCGCCTGGTGCTACGAGGCCGGCTGGCCCGAGCCCTGGCAGATCCGCGCGGTCGATGGCCGGCCGCTGGCGCTGGCCGGCCTGTGGAGCGACTGGACCAGCCCCACGGGCGAGCGGCTGCCGTCCTTCTGCCTGCTGACGCTGACGGCCGAAGGCCATGGCGTGTTCGGCCGCCTGGGCGCGCCGGATCAGCCGCGGCGCATGCCGGTGCTGCTGCCGGCCTCGGTGCAGCAGTTGTGGCTGCACGGCTCGCTGAAGGACGCCGAGCGCCAGCTGCAGCGCTATCCGGCCGCCCAGCTGCAGGCCGAGCCGGGCGAGCCGCTGGGCGGCCCCGCCGGTGGCCGGATGCCACGCGGCGATGCCGCGATGCCGGATCTGTTCGCGCCCGAGTGGCACGAGTTGGCCGTCGGGCCGCCGCGCCCCCGGCCGCCGCGGGTGCGGCGCGTGCTGGCGCCGTGCCCGCTGGAGCGCGCCGGCCCGGTCACCGGCGAGCTGTTCTGAGCTGCGTGGCAGCGCCCACCGCAAGTTCGGTCAGGCGGGCCGCCGGGCGCGCCACCAGAATGCGGCCATGGCCCCGCCATCTCCTTACGTCGCCGTCCCGCCGCCCGTGCTGCGGGCGCTGCAGCACCTGCACCGCCATCTGCACGAGGCGCTGAGCCTGGGCGACCTGGCCCGTGCGGCCGGCGTGTCCAGCTTTCACCTGCAGCGCGAGTTCAAGCGCGCGACCGGCCACACGCCGGCGCAGCGGGTGCGGCTGCTGCGGCTCAAGCGCGCGTCGCTGCGGCTGTGCCTGGAGCCCGCCCGCCCGGTCACCGAGCTGGCCTTCGACGCGGGCTATGAGAACGCCGAGTCCTTCACCCGCGCGTTCCGCCGGGCGCTGGGCCAGTCGCCGCGCGAGTTTCGGCGCGCGCCCGACTGGTGGCGCTGGCGGGCGCTGTTCAGCTTCCCCTTCAGCCCCGAGGTGGCCTCCATGCCGGTCGAGATCGTGAACTTCCCTGACACCCCCGTCGCGCTGGTCCAGCACCTGGGCGCCACCGCCGATGTCTACGAGGCCACGCGCCGGCTGGTCGAATGGCGCCGCGCCCACCGGCTGCCGCCGGGCAGCGCGGCCACCTACGGCATCCACCACGACATGAGGCTGCAGGCCGAGTCGGGCTACCGCGTGGACCTGGCCGTGGCTTATGGGCACCCGGTGGCGCCCAACCCGCAGGGGGTGGTGGCGGGCTTGATCCCGGGCGGGCGCTGCGCGCGGGTGCGCCACCAGGGCTCGCGCGAGCACATGCCCGCGGTGCATGAGCTCTATGCGGAATGGCTGCCCGCCAGCGGCGAGCGGCTGCGCGACTTCCCGCCCTTCTTCCACTACCTGAACGTGGGCCCGGACGTGGCCGAGCACGAGATGCTCACCGACATCTACCTGCCGCTGCAGGGCTGAGGCCGGCGCTCAGGCCAGCAGGCGGGTGGCGATGCCCAGCCCGCCGCACACGGCCAGCAGCGGCAGCACGCCCACGCGCCAGCGCAGCAGCGCCAGCGTGGCGGCCGCGGCCAGCAGTGCGGCGCCGGGCCGGAACATGCCGCCCGGCCACAGCACCTGGGCCGCGAACAGCAGCGCCAGGCTCAGGATCACGCCCACCGCGGCGGCGGTCACCGCACTCAGCGCGGCAGCCAGGCGCGGCATGCGCTGGGTGGACTCGATCAGCGGCCCGCCGGCCAGGATGAACACGAAGGACGGCAGGAAGGTGAACCAGGTGGCCACCAGGGCGCCTGCCAGGCCCCCGGCCGCCAGCGCGGCCGGCCCCAGCGCCGCGTGGTTCCAGCCGCCCGCAAAGCCCACGAAGGCCACCACCATGATCAGCGGCCCCGGCGTGGTCTCGCCCAGCGCCAGGCCGTCCATCATCTGCGCGGCGCTGAGCCAGTGCTGCTGCGCCACCGCGCCCTGGAACACATAGGGCAGCACCGCATAGGCGCCGCCAAAGGTCACCAGCGCGGCGCGGGTGAAGAAGCCCGCCATCTGCGCCACCACCGGTGCGGCCCACAGCTGCAGTGCGCCCCAGCTCAGGCCCCACAGCACGCCGCCCGCCAGCAGCACGGTCAGCAGGCGGCGGCGCGAGAAGCGGGCGTGGGCGGGCGGCGGGCTGTCGTCGTCCAGCCAGGCGGTGGCGGCCGCCGGGGCGGGGGCGGCAGGCGCGGCCGCGGCCGGTGCGCGGCCCAGCAGGTGGCCGGCCAGTGCGGCGGCGGCCACCACCAGCGGAAAGGGCAGGTTCAGGCCGCCCACCGCCAGCAGTGCGGCACCCGCGATCAGCCAGTGCAGCGGCCGGTCCAGCACGCGCTGGCCCAGGCGCTGGGCCGCCTGGATCACCAGCGCCAGCACCGCAGGCTTGAGGCCGTCGAACAGCCCGGCCACCAGCGGGTGCTGGCCGTGTGCCATGTAGAGCCAGGACAGCCCGATCAGCAGCACCAGCGAGGGCAGCACGAACAGCAGGCCGGCCGCGATGCCGCCGGCCGTGCGGTGCATCAGCCAGCCCAGGTAGGTGGCGAGCTGCTGCGCCTCGGGGCCGGGCAGCAGCATGCAGTAGTTCAACGCATGCAGAAAGCGCCGCTCGCTGATCCAGCGGCGTCGCTCCACCAGCTCGGCATGCATCAGCGCGATCTGGCCGGCCGGCCCGCCGAAGCTCACGCAGCCCAGCCAGGCCCAGAAGCGCAGTGCGGCCCAGAAGCCGGGGGGCGAGGGGCGGTGGGACATGGCCGCAGTATCGCCAGTGGCCATGACGAGTCGGTGGTCGCGCGCGACTGCGCACAATCGGGGCTCCAACCCGGAGGAAGTTTTCCATGCGTAGCCTGCTGATCTGTGCCGCCCTGTCCGCCACGCTGCTGCCTGCCTGGGCGCAGAGCCCCAAGCTCAAGGTGGAGGACGCCTGGGTGCGCGCCACCGTGTCCCAGCAGCGCTCCACCGGCGCCTTCATGCAGCTGACCGCGGACAAGCCGCTCAAGCTGGTGGCGGTGAGCTCGCCGCTGACGCCCATGGTGGAGATCCATGAGATGAAGATGGTGGACGACGGCGTGATGAAGATGCGCGCGGTCGACGCGGTGCCGCTGCCGGCCGGCCAGCTGGTGGAACTCAAGCCGGGCGGCTACCACGTGATGCTGATGGGTCTGAAGGCACCGCTCAAGGTGGGTGAGGACGTGCCGCTGACGCTGACCGTGGAAGACGCCGCCGGCACGCGCAGCCAGATCGAGGTGAAGGCCCGCGGCCGTGCCGGCCTGCCCCATGCGATGAAATGAGACCCGGAGCCTCTGGTAAACCCGCTGCAGTTCCGGCCGGCATCGGCCGATAACCGGATACAACCGTATCCAGGGAGCTCACATGATCAATGGCATCAGAACCTCCGGCCCCAGTGCCCAGACCGCCGAGGTCCTGCCCCCGCCGGGCCGCAGCCAGGCCGGCCTGACGGCCAACCGCAGCGAGGTGCTGCCGCCGCCAGGGGGCAGCCAGGGCCAGGTCAGCACCAACCGCACCGAGGTACTGCCGCCTCCGGGGGGCAGCCAGGGTCAGGTCAGCACCAACCGCACGGAGGTGTTGCCGCCGCCGGGAGGCAGCCAGGGCCAAGTCAGCACCAACCGCACCGAGGTACTGCCGCCTCCGGGCTCGCGCCAGGATGGGTCGGTGAGCATCTCGGCCGAGGGCGCACGCCTGGCCGGTTCGTCCACCACCCAGGCCTCGTCCGCCAGCGGCCAGACCTACGAACCGGCCGACGCCAACGAGGACGGCACGGTCACCGAGCAGGAACAGCAGGCCTACGCGGCCAAGGTGGCCGAGCAGCGCGCCCAGGCCGAGGCCGGCACGCCCAGCCGGGCCGACACCGCGATCAGCACCTACGCGGACGTGGCCGGCCGCTGAGGCCGCCGGCGCCCGCGCGCCGTCTCAAGCGGCGCGCGCGGCATTGGCCGCGATGCCGTCGGCCAGCCGCGCCCACAGCGGCTGCGGCAGGTCGTGGCCCCAGCCGGGAATGATCTCCCGCTCGGCGCCCGCGATGCGGCGTGCCAGGTCATGCGCCGCGGCCACCGGGATCAGCCCGTCGGCCTCGCCATGCTGCACCCGGGTGGGCGCGGTGATGCGGGCCAGGCGCTCGGCACGATGGCGGTCGGCCGCGATGGCCACCAGCTGGCGCGCCACCGCCTGCGGCCGGTCGCTGCGCCGCACCGCCTGCGCGATGCGCTGGCGCAGCTCGGCCGGGTCGGGCCGGTAGGCCGGGCTGCCGATCAGGTCGTACAGCCCCGCCACATGTTCCACCACGTTGGCCTGCCACTGCGCCGGCGTGAGCGCCGGCCGCGGGCGCGACAGCAGCGCGCGCCGCACGCGCAGGCTCTCGCGCGGCAGGCGGCGGTCGCCGCTGGTGGTCATCATCAGCGTCAGGCTCTTGAGGCGCTCGCCATGCGAGAAGCCCAGGTGCTGGGCCACCATGCCGCCCATGGACGCGCCGCACACATGGGCGCGCGCGATGCCCAGGGCGTCCAGCAGGCCCACCGCATCGCAGGCCAGGTCGGCCAGCCGGTAGGGCGCGGCCAGCGGCAGGTGCAGCGCATGCAGCAGCGCGCCCAGCGCCAGGTTGGGCGGACCCAGTTCGTCGAAGGGCTGGGACAGGCCGATGTCGCGGTGGTCGTAGCGGATCACGCGGAAGCCGCGTGCCACCAGCTGATCTACCAGCCCGTCGGGCCAGGCGATCAGCTGCATGCCCAGGCCCATGATGAGCAGCAGCGGCTCGCCGTGGGCCGGCCCGTGGATCTCGACTTCCAGCCGGACGCCGTTGGCGCTGAGCTGCATGGCGGCTCAGCGCGCGCGGGGCAGGGCGGGCATCAGCCCAGGTCGCTCTGGCGCTCGACCACGCGCGACACCAGGCCGTAATCGATGGCTTCCTGCGCGCTCATCCAGAAGTCGCGCTCGATGTCCACGCGCACGCGGTCCAGCGGCTGGCCGGTCTCGCGGGCGATCACGCCGGCGATGCGCTCGCGGGTGCGGATGATTTCCTTGGCCTGGATCGCAATGTCGCTGGCCTGGCCGCCGGCGCCGCCGGCCGGCTGGTGGATCATGAAGCGCGTGTTGGGCAGCGCCAGGCGGCGCTCCTTGGGCGCGGCCAGGTAGATGTGGGTGCCGGCGCTGGCCACCCAGCCCGTGCCCACGGTGGTGACCGGGGCGCGCACGAAACGGATCATGTCGTGGATGGCGTCACCGCTCTCCACATGGCCGCCGGGGCTGGAGATCAGCAGCGTGATGGGTGCGTCGGACTCCTGCGACAGCGCCAGCAGGCGGCGGCAGGTGGCCAGCGCCATCTTGTCGTCGATCTCGCCGAACAGCATCACGAAGCGGCTCTTGAACAGCAGCTGTTCTTCCTGCTTCTCGGGCGCGGCGTCCTTCTTGGCGGTCTTGTCTTCGGTGGCGAGGATGTGGTGTTGCATGGAGGTGGTCCGGTGTTCAGGGCGATACCTTACCGCGAGAACGGGGTGGGGCGGGTTGGGGTGGGGAGGTGACCCCAGGTTGGCGGGTTGGGAGAGGTGGGGGCGGTTGTCTTGGCTGCAACGCCTGGGTTTCTCTGGTTTCGTTTGGCGTTGGTCGGGTTGCGGCAACGGCCCATGCCGGGAATTCGCCCCGGCGGGCGACCTACTTTCTGGCCCGCCAGAAAGTAGGCAAAGAGCGGCCCCTGTTCCGCCGCCCCTCGCTGCGCGAGGGGTTCCCTGCGATGCTCAAACGGCGAGGCCGCGGCCAACTCGCTTCGTTCGTTTCACTCACTCCGCTCAGACAAGGGCCGCGAGTCAGTTCTTGAAGCGTGCTTCGCACGCGCCTCGCCGTTCTGCGCTTCTCGGCGGCTCCAAAGGGGAAGCCCGAAACAGCCAACAGCCGGTTTGCCCGCCGCTGCCGCGGCGGGCAAACCTGGATGGCCAACTCAGCGGAGCTTTGTGACCATCCATGCCTCAGCTGCTTGTAACAGCGTGCCGCTTTTGTCGGGAATTTAGCGGGCTGTTAGTACCGCAGCCGCAAGAATAAATTCGTCCAAATCAATAACTTGGGGCCGCCTTCGCCAACTTTTATGCAGCACATCTGCTTGATGAGAGGCGCTGGTTGTCGCTTCGTAACACGTTAGGCTGCTTATTGCATACTTTGGCACATGGCCACAAAAATCACAGCGAGACTGATTGAGCTTACGTACGAAGCTGCCCTTAAGTCGTTTTGGCGTAGAGAAGCTCTAAGAAAGTTCCTCCGTGCGACTCACATCGCAGAGTCGCACATTGCCACCTGGACCTCAGAGGAAAGCAAGCGCGACTTCCTAGATAGAACCTTCCAGCCATTGCAAAAAAATGAGCGCGGTCAAGCGGTGATCTTCGAAATGGCGAAGGCTCTTTCAGAACAGGCGTCCTTTCCGGATCTGAGAAATTGGGAGGATAGTGCCCAAAAAATCGGAGCAGCGACGAAAGCCGTGGCTGAGTTGAAGTCATACCTGCGAGCGCAATCCGAGCAGATTAGGGAAGAACGAGAGCGAGAGGAAGCAAAGCAAAAAGCCCGAGAAGAGCGTCAACGGGTGCAGCGCAGTCAAACCGATCTGAGCGTCCTGCAGAGCAGGCTTGACAGCCTGCATAGTGCCGTGGGCACACAGCAAGGTGGCTACGACTTTCAGACATGGTTTTACGACGCACTAGATTTCTCAGAGATACAGAATCGACGCCCGTATGTCAGCAATGGTCGCCAGATCGACGGCTCGATCACCATCGAAGGCACCACCTACTTGGTTGAGTTGAAGTTCACAGCCTCCCAGTCAGGCTCGACAGACATTGATTCGCTTCGAGCGAAGGTTGAAGACAAGGCTGATAACACTATGGGTGTGATGGTTTCAATATCTGGCTACTCAAGCGTTGCCATCAACCAAGCATCAGGCAGAAAAACAGCATTGCTTCTGCTTGACGCTCCGCATCTGTACCTGTTCTTATCAGGCGCTATGGCCCTACCGGACATCGTCACTCGGGTGCGCCGGCACGCGTCTCAAACAGGCGAGGCGTACTTGCCTACTAACAAGTTTGGTGGCTAAGGTGCGCAGTCGACTAACTGGTTGGTAAAGAGGATTTCAACAAGGGCCATGCCTTCGGCATTTTCATAGCCCTTGTTGGTGCCCTCCGCACCTTCGGTACTCCGGCGCCGCTTACCTCGGGCGGTAATCCGCAAACGCAAAGAGCCGGTCGTCAGACCGGCTCTTTGCTTTGGGGCTCCGGCTGTTGGCTGTTTCGGGGTTCCCCTTTGGAGCCGCCGAGAAGCGCAGAACGGCGAGGCGCGTGCGCAGCACGCTTCAACAACTGACTCGCGGCCCTTGTCTGAGCGGAGTGAGTAAAACGAACGAAGCGAGTTGGCCGCGGCCTCGTCGTTTGAGCATCGCAGGGAACCCCTCGCGCAGCGAGGGGCGGCGGAACAGGGGCGCTTTCTTTGCTTACTTTCTTGCGCGCGCAAGAAAGTGAGTCGGCCGCCGGGACGAAATCCCGGCATGGGCCTCACGCAAAAGAACCCGCTGGCCAAGAGCAGCCCGCTGCAAGCCGCTCGCTCAAGCCGTCCGATAAAACCACCGCCTCGCCCCCCTAGGCTCAAACGGCTGCCAGTCCCCTTCCGGCTGCGCCAGCCGATCCGCCAGCGCATACAACGCGATCGGGTTCAGCCCCAGGCCCAGGTGGCTGGCGGGCACCTCGATGTTCTCGGTCAGCGGGCCGGGCTCGTTCACGCTGCAGCGCCAAGACACCACGCCGTCGCTGCGCGAGTAGATGGACGTGGTGGGCACCGGCGGCGCCTCGCGCAGGCGGTGCAGCCTGGCCTGCAGTGCCGGGTCGTCGGTGCGGTGGCCGCTGACCCACTCGAACAGCCGCCACACGTTCGTGGCCTTCGGGTGGCCGGTGAAGGGCGTGCCCAGCGTGATCACGCTGCGCACGAGCTCGGGGCATTCCTTGGCCAGCTCGCGGGCGTACAGGCCACCCAGGCTCCAGCCCAGCAGGCTGACCTTGCGGTGATGGCGGCGCTGCAGCTGGGCCAGGTCTTGCCGGCAGCGCTCCAGCACGCCGGCGCGCGGGCCCAGGTTGAGGCCCTGGCCCCAGGGCTGGGCGCTGTAGCCCAGACGGTCCAGCAGCGCGCGCAGCGGGGCGGTGGACAGGTCGTTGGCGCTGAGGCCGGGGAAGACCAGCACCGGATGGCCGTCGCCCTGCGGCAGCTTGTGCAGCCAGGGCAGGCTGGCCAGCAGCGCCAGGCTTTCCAGCGGCGCGCGGCCCTCCAGCAGCATCAGCCAGGCATTGGGGGCCTGGAGCTCGTCGGCCACCGGCGCGGGGCCGCCCGTGCGGGCACGGGCGCGGGTGCGGCGGGTGCCGAGTTGGGGGCGGGAGCGGGTCGTCGGGGGCACGGCCACATGTTAGGGCCGCGCTGAACAAGTCCCCCGCGCTCCACCCGCTTCTAGAGTCACTCCTCGGGCACGAAGATCCACAGCAGCAGGTAGACCAGGATGCCGCTGCCGAAGGCCAGGAAGAGCACGGTGAAGATCAGGCGCCAGACCCAGCTGTCCAGCCCGGTGGCGCGTGCCACGCCGCCGCAGATGCCGCCTATCCAGCGGTCGTTGCGGCTGCGGCGCAGGCCGTTGACCGCGTTCATATTGGGCTGGGCGGCGGCCGCGGCGCCGTTGAGCAGCCTGGCCTTGGCGCGGGCGAACTCCTCGTCGCTCAGCGCGCCACGGGCGTGCAGGTCGGCCAGCTTGCTGAGGTCGTCGGCGTCGTTCATCTTGGGCTCCTTGGGTGCTTGATGGGTGTCAGCCTAGCCGTGCGGTGCCCGGCAGCCAGCGGCTTGCGACAGGCGGGCGTTCGCGGGGCAGAGGCGGCGCGAATCAATGGACGGGCGGCGGCGTGTCGATGTCTATGAACTGCCAGAAGTCCTGCCAGAACAGCGGCCGGCGAAAGCCCACGACGCCGGGGCCGGCGATGTCGGTGACGATGCGGTGGCCCAGCACCTTCCAGGGCATGTAGGCGATGGACAGGCGCTTGGCCTCCTTGAACAGCGCCTCGCGTTCGGGGCCGTCGGGCAGGGCCTGCATGCGGTCGTAGAGGCGGTCGAAGGCCTCGTTCTTGAAGCGGGGCAGGTTTTGCGTGCCGGCGGCCGGACCGTAGAGGCGCTGCAGCACGCCCAGCCCGTCGGGCTGCGAGGCCAGCGAGCCCACGGCCCACATCTGGTAGCGCCCGGCCTGGGCGGCCTTGAGGTTCTCCGGCCATTGCTGGACCTTGAACTCCAGCCGCAGGCCGACGGCGCGCAGGCTTTTCTCCCAGACCTCGTCGAGCTGGCGCGACTGGCCGTCGGCCTGGGTGTTCTTGACCAGCACCAGCGGGCGCCCGTCGGGCAGGTCGCGCCAGCCGTCGCCGTCCTTGTCGGTGTAGCCGTAGAGGTCCAGCAGTGCCTTGGCGCGACTGGGGTCGACATCGCCCATCTCGCTCTTGAACGCGGGGTCGAAGCCGGTGGTGTAAGGCACGACCATGGACTGCGCGGGCAGGGCCTGGCCGCGCCGCACCAGCCGGATCTCGCGGCCGGTGTCATAGGCCAGGCCGATGGCGCGGCGAAGCGCCACCTTGTCGGGCGTGTAGCCGCCCACCACCGGGTCTTCCATGTTGAAGCCCAGCAGCAGCGCGTCGGGCGACAGCGTGAACACCGCGTGCATGCCGCGCTTGGCGAGGTTGGGCGCGAGCTTGCCGCCGGGTGCGGCCTGGGTGATGAAGTCCTCGGGCACGCGCTCCAGGAAATTGTGCTGGCCGTTCAGGAAGGACAGCCAGCGCGGCTGCGTCTCCTCGATGATGTCCACCACCACGCGGTCGATCATGGGAATGCGCCGGCCCTTGAGCCGCGCGTAGATGGCCTGGGCCTCGGCATCGTCCGGCGCCGGCTGGGCCTCGTAGTGGCGCTCGCGGTAGTCGGGGTTGCGCTCCAGCACCATCTGCGAGGAGCGGCGCCAAGTCTTGAGCACGAAGGGCCCGGTGCCGACCGGATGCTCCATGATCTTGTCGCCGTAGAAGGCCACGACCTCGCGGGCCACTGCGCCGAAGAGGTCGTTGCCGGCCAGCAGCGACTCGACCAGGCGCGGCCGCGGCTCCTGGGTCTTGAGCTGCAGCGTGTAGCGGTCCAGCGCGCGCAGGCCGACGACCTCGGTGTCGTAGGGGAAGGGGGTCTTGGTCTTGAGGCTGCGCTCGCGCAACTCGGTCAGGCCCAGCAGGCCGGCTTCCTCGAAGCTGCTCCAGCCCTGGGCATTGGTGGCGGGGTCGGCAAAGCGCTTGAAGCTGTAGACGAAGTCGGCCGCGGTGACCTCGCGCCGCGTGCCCTTGAAGGCCGGGTCGTCGGCGAAGTAGATGCCGTGGCGCAGCCTGATCGTGAAGGTCTTGAAGTCGGGGCTGACCTCGGGGTCGCCGTCGGCCACCACCGGCACGATGCGCGCCGGCCGGGCCAGCGGGTCGTAGCTGTAGAGCGCCTCGAAGATGTGGGCGGTGATGATGCGCGAGTAGATGTCGGAGATGCGCACCGGGTCGAAGCCGGTTTCGGCGATGCGGAAGGCATAGCGCAGCGTCTTGGGCGCAGGCTCCGTGGCCCGGGCGGGCAGCGCGCAGAGCAGCGCCAGGCCGGCGAGGCAGGCGGCGAGCAGTCGTTTCATCACGGGGCCTTGGCGAGCATGGGCTCGTCGATGTCGAGGTATTTCCAGAAGTCGCGCACGAAGATGTTGCGGCTGTAGCCGCGCAACCAGGGCTGGGCCATGTCGGTCCAGATGCGGTGGACCTGGAATTTGTAGGGCGCATAAGCCACCAGCAGGCGCTGGGCCTCCTGCATCAGCTGCTGGCGCTCGGGGCCGTCGGGCAAGGCCTTCTGGCGCTCGTACAGCGCCTCGAAGGCAGGCAGATCGAAGCGCGACTTGTTGGCATGGCCCTTGGCCTTGGCCGAGCCCAGCGCGAGGAAGGTGTCGCCGTCCGGCGTCGAGCCCACCCAGCCCACGCCCCACATCTGCAGCTTGCCGGCGTTGGCGGCCTTGAGCAGCTCGGGCCACTTGGCGATCTTGAAGCGTATGCGCACGCCCAGCGCCTCCATGTTCTTGTGCCACTGCTCGGCCAGCTGACGGCGTTCGCCGTCGGGGCTGGTGGCGTACTCCAGCTCCAGCGGACGGCCGTCGGGCAGATCGCGCCAGCCGTCACCGTCCTTGTCGGTGTAGCCGTAGAGGTCCAGCAGCGCCTTGGCGCGGGCCAGGTCGAAGTCGCCCATCTCGCTCTTGAAGTCCGGCGAGTAGCCGAAGGCCACGGCCGGGATGGACCCCTGGCTCTTGACCGCCTGGCCGCGGCGCACCAGGCGGATTTCCTTGTCCAGGTCCACCGCCAGGTTGATCGCGCGGCGCAGCGCGACCTTGTCCGGCGTGTAGCCGCCCACCACCGGGTCTTCCATGTTGAAGTAGCTGTACTGCACGTCGGCGCGCGGATAGCGCACCATGCTGATGCCCTGCTTGGCCAGGTTGGGCGCGAGGTGGCCATTGGGCATCGCGATGCCGGCGAAGTCTGTGGGCACTTCCTCGACCAGCTCGGCCTCGCCGCGCAGGAAGGACAGCCAGCGCGGCTGGCTCTCCTCGATGATGTCGATCTGCACGCGGTCCACCATGGGCAGGCGCCGGCCCTGCAGCGCGGCCACCTCGGCCCTGAGCCGCGGGCTGGCATCGGGCGGCGCGACCTCGGCATAGCGCACCTCCCGGAAGTTCGGGTTCTTCTCGAGCACGATGCGCGAGCTGCGCCGCCACTCGGCCAGCCGCCAGGCGTTGGTGCCGACCGGGTGCTCCATGATCTTGTCGCCGTAGAACTCCACCACCTCGCGCGCGACCGCGCCCAGGAAGCCCCCGTCGGCGAACTGGTAGACGAAGCGTGGATCGCCCACGCCCAGGCGGACCTGGAAGCTGTAGCGGTCCAGCTGCTTCAGGCCCTCGACCGGGCGGTCGTAGTCGAAGGGCTTCTTGATCTTCAGCGCCTCGCGGCGCAGCTCGCTCAGGCCCAGGATCTGCGCGTTCTCCAGCAGGTAGAGGTTGCCGCTCTTCCAGCGCGGGTCGTAGTGGCGCTTGATGCTGTAGATGTAGTCGGCCGCAACCAGCTCGCGCTTCCTGCCGCCGAAGGCCGGGTCGTCGGCGAAGTAGATGCCGGGCTGGAGGCGGAAGGTCAGCGTCTTGAAGTCGGCGCTGATCTCGGGCATCTCGCGCAGCGTGGCGGGCCGCAGCTTGAAGGGGCGGGCGCCGAAGTCGAACTCCAGCGGCGCATCGAAGATGCCGGCGGCCACGGTCTTGGAATAGAGGTCGGTGATCTGGGCCGGATCGAAGCCGGTCTCGGCGATCTTGAACGCGTAGCGCAGCACCTTGTCGGCGGCCTGGGCGCTGCCCAGCGCGCAGGCCAGCAGCAGGGAGGTCAGCAGGGGCAGGAACTTCATCGCGACACGGGGCAGGGCGGGCGGAAAGTGGGCGAGTCTAGGGCCAGGCCCCCGGGGCGGGAATCGGGGTCAGCGGGGGTGTCCGACGGCCGGGCCGCCGCCCGGCGCCGGGGGCGGACCCTGGTGAAACCGGCAGGGTCGGATCAGGGTTGGCTCGCATAGACTCCGCCCCCATTGACCCGTGCCGGCCTGCCCCTGCAGCAGTACCGGCGGTTGTGCGTTCCGCTGGAGTCCCTGAGTGGCGGCCTATCTGATACGGCGCCTGTGGCAAATGATCCCGACCCTGCTGGGCGTGGTGCTGCTGGTGTTCTTTCTCTTCAAGTACTTCGGCAGCGATCCGGCCATCATCCTGGGCGGCCTGAACGCGTCGCCGGAGCAGATCGATGCGATCCGCGAGCAGCTGGGCCTGAACAAGCCGGTCTGGGAGCAGCTGCTGATCTTCATCAAGCAGATCGTCACCTTCGACTGGGGCAAGAGCTGGGCCACCAACGAGTCGGTCGCCAATCTCTTCGCCACCCGCCTGCCGGCCACGCTGACCGTGACCGTGCCCATCCTGCTGCTGGAGGTGCTGCTGGCCATCCCGTTCGCGCTGCTGGTGGCCACCATGCGCGGCAGCCTGACCGACCGCACGGTGATGGTGTGCTCCACGGTGGCCGTGTCCATCTCGCTGCTGGTCTATGTGATCCTGGCGCAGTACGTGTTCGCGTTCCGGCTGGGCTGGTTCCCGGTGCAGGGCTGGACCTCCAGCCACTGGACCAACCTCACCACCTATGCGCCGCTGCCGGTGCTGGTGGCGGCCATGGTGTCGCTGGCGCCGCAGATCCGCCTCTACCGCAGCTTCTTCCTGGACGAGATCGGCCACGACTACGTGCGCACCGCGCGCGCCAAGGGCCTGACCGAGCGCGCCATCCTGCTCAAGCATGTGCTGCGCAACGCGATGATCCCCATCCTCACCAATGTGGCCGTGCTGCTGCCGGGCGTGCTGGTGGGCTCCTTCCTGATCGAGGTGTTCTTCTCCATCCCCGGCCTGGGCCGCGAGCTGCTGCTGGCGGTGAACCGCGGCGACTACCCGGTGATCCAGGCCTTCGCGATCTATCTGGCGGTGCTGACCATGGTGGTGAATCTGGTCGTGGACTTGCTCTACAAGCTGGTTGACCCTCGCGTGGTCCTGAAATGAGCGCAGTGCTTCCTTCCTCTTCGTCGGGGGGCGTGTGGGCCGCGTCCTGGCGCCGCCTCAAGACCGACCGCGTGGGCCTGGTGTCCATGGGCGTGGTGGCAGCCTTTCTGGTGCTGGTGCTGCTGGTGGCCAGCGGGGTGATCGCGTCGGGCTGGCAGTCCGAGGTGGGCGTGCCCAATGCGCCGCCCACGCTGCTGGGGCCGCAGCCGCCCGAGGACACCGGCGCCATCGCCGTGCCCAAGGGCCCCAACGTGGACCTGTCCGACATCGACCCGCTGGCGCCGCGCTATGCCGAATGGGCGGAGCGCGCCAAGCAGTTCAAGACCGTGGACACGGTCAAGGCCGAGACCCTGCCGCTGGGCGGCGACCGCCTGGGCCGTGACGTGCTGGCCAAGGTGCTGCAGGGCGCCGAGGTGTCCATCGTCGTGGGGCTGGCCGCCGCGCTGGTGGCCACGCTGATAGGCACGCTGCTGGGCGCGCTGTCGGGCTTCTTCGGCGGCAAGGTGGGCGACTTCCTGGAGTGGGTCTACAACGTCTTCACCGCCATCCCCAGCATCCTGCTGATCTTCGCGTTCGCGGCCATCGTGAGCCGCAGCATCGGCTCGGTGGTGCTGATCCTGGCGCTGACCGGCTGGACCGGCATCTATCGCCTGATCCGCGCGGAATTCATGAAGCACCGCGTGCGCGAGTACGTGCGCTCGGCCGAGGCGATAGGCGCGAGCCAATGGTCGCGCATGTTCAAGCATATCCTGCCCAATGTGTCGCACGTGGCGCTGGTGCAGCTGTCGTTGCATGTGGTGAGCTTCATCAAGAGCGAGGTCATCCTCAGCTATCTGGGGTTGGGCGTGGGGGTGGATCAGGTCTCCTGGGGCACCATGCTGGCCGAGGCTCAGGGCGAGCTCATCCTGGGCTACTGGTGGCAGCTGGCCGCGGTGACCGCCTTCATGGCCGTGTTCGTCACCGCGTTCGCGCTGTTCACCGATGCGCTGCGTGATGCGCTCGATCCGAAACTCCGAGGTCTCGAATGAGCACGCTACTCAGCATTCAAGACCTCCAGGTCGCTTTCCGCATGGGCCGCGAGGGCGGGCAGATGCGCCGCCAGCTGGCGGTCAAGGGCGTGAGCTTCGACGTGCCGGAGAACAGCACGGTGGCGCTGGTGGGCGAGTCGGGCTCGGGCAAGAGCGTGACCGCGATGTCCATCCTCAATCTGCTGCCCAGCAATGCCGAGCGCCAGGGCCGCATCCTGTTCCAGGGGCGTGACCTGCTGCAGACCTCGCTGCCCGAGCTGCAGGCATTGCGCGGCCGCGACATCGCCTGCGTGTTCCAGGATCCGATGAGCTCGCTGAACCCGGTGTTCACCGTGGCCGAGCAGATCATGGAGCCGCTGATCAAGCACCTGGGCCTGAGCCGGCGCCAGGCGCTGGTGCGGGCCGAGGAGCTGCTGAACGAGGTCGGCATCCCCGAGCCCAAGCGCCGCCTGCAGGCCTATCCGCACGAGATGTCGGGCGGTCAGCAGCAGCGCGTGATGATCGCGGTGGCGCTGGCCTGCGCGCCTAAGCTGCTGATCGCCGATGAGCCCACCACCGCGCTGGACGTGACCATACAGCGCCAGGTCATGGACCTGCTGGCCCGCCTCAAGGACACGCACAAGATGAGCCTGCTGTTCATCTCGCACGACCTGGGCGTGGTGGGCGAGGTGTCTGACCATGTGGTGGTGATGCGCCACGGCGAGGTGCGCGAGAGCGCGCCGGTGGCGCAGATCTTCGAGGCGCCGCAGGACGCCTACACCAAGGCGCTGCTGGCCTGCCGGCCCTCGCTGACTGAGAACCCGGCCCGCCTGCTGGTCATCGACGACCACATCGCCGGCCGCACGGCCCAGGGCGCGGCCGCCGCCAAGAAGGCCGATGCGCCGGTGGTGCTGGAGGCGCGTGGCCTGCGCAAGAGCTTCTTCCTGAAGCAGGGGCTGTTCGGCAAGCGCGAGTTCCAGGCGGTCAAGGGCGTGAGCTTCCAGCTGCGCAAGGGCCACACGTTGGGCGTGGTGGGCGAGTCGGGCTCCGGCAAGACCACCATGGGCCTGACGCTGCTGCGCCTGCACGAGCCCAACGCGGCCGACGGCGGTGAGGTGCTGTTTGACGGTCGCGACCTGCTCAAGCTAGGCACGGCCGACTGGCTGGCGATGCGCCGTCGCATCCAGGTGGTGTTCCAGAACCCCTATGCGTCGCTGAACCCGCGCTTCACCATCGCGCAGACGCTGCGCGAACCCATGGAGATCCACGGCCTAGGCGCCAGCACCGCCGAGCGTGACGCCACCGCGGTGGCGCTCTTGAGGAAGGTGGGCCTGGACGAGAGCGCGATGGCCAAGTACCCGCATGAGTTCTCCGGCGGCCAGCGCCAGCGCATCGCGATCGCGCGCTGCCTGACGCTCAAGCCCGAGGTGCTGGTGCTGGACGAGGCGGTGTCGGCGCTGGACGTGTCGGTGCAGGCCCAGGTGCTCAACCTGCTGAAGGACCTGCAGGACGAATTCGGCCTCAGCTACATCTTCATCAGCCACGACCTGGCGGTGGTCAAGTTCATCTCGGACGAGGTGCTGGTGATGCAGCACGGCGACGTGGTGGAGCAGGCGCCCACGGCCGAGCTGATCGCGAGCCCGCGGCAGGACTACACGCGCCGCCTGCTGGGCGCGGTGCCGCGCGGCTATCATGGGTCGGCAGGGGCCGCGGCCTGATCACACATGGGGCCGGCCCTTGAGAACCAGGGCGCGCGCATGGCGCGCGATGCACGGTGGCCGACGTCCTGCGGGCGGACGGCGCCGCTGGCCTTGAGAGGCGCGGTGACAGGAGCATGGGGCTTGGGGCAGCGAGTGGGTTGCGGTGGCGCACGTCGCCAGGTCGCCGTTTGGCGGGCGGTCCGTTCCCGTGGCGGCCCGGTGCGCCGCACGGAGCCCTGATGCCCTGGTTCCGATCTGCTGCCTGCTGGGCACTGCTGCTGGCACTGGGTGCGGCGCTGACGGCCTGTTCGCGCGGAGATGACGCCGCCGTCGCTCCCGGCAGTGCGGCGTCCGCGGCGCAAGACCTGGCCCTGGCACCCGAGCTGGAGCGCGCCGAGCGCCTGGCCCGTGCCCGCCCGGGGCCGCTGGAGCAGGAGCTGCGCGCCCACCAGACCAGCGCGCGCAATGCGGACCAGCTCGCCACGCTGGCGCTGCGCGCGATGCTGGCCGCGCTGGTGCGCGACCGCGCGCTCAGCGAGGAGCTGATCCAGCGCCTGCGCGACTGGCCCGCGGGCGAGCTGCGCGCATCGGCCCAGCTGGCCGCGCTCAGCGCCGGGGCCGAGTACCTGCGTCAGCACGGCGACCTGCGCGAGGCCCGCCGCCTGCTGATGACCGCCGAGCCGGTGGTGCTGGCCGCCGCGGGCCCGCTGTACCGCTGGCGCTATTACCGCCAGCTGGGCGGCATCAGCGGCGACTCCGGCGAGCTCAACGCGTCGCTGGCTCACGCGCACACCGCGCTGAGGCTGGCCGAGCAGATCGGGGCGCCCTGGCGCATCGCGCTGTCGCTGGTGGACCTGGCCCACACCTCGGACCGGGCCGACACGCCGGCGCGGGCGCGCCAGCTGATCGCGCAGGCGCTGGCGGAGGCGCAGAAGGACCCGGATCCCATGACGCTGAACCAGGTCTACACGATGCGCGGCATCCTGTACGCCGACGACAGCGACACCAGCATCACGTTGCAGGCCTGGTCGGACGCGCTGGACCAGGCGGCACGCGCCGGTGCCGACTCGGTGCGCGCGCTGGGCCTGGCAAACTTCGCCGACTACCACCTGCGCCAGGGCCACCCGGCGCGCGCGCTGGAGCTGGCCCAGCAGGCGCTGCCGCTGGCCCAGTCCACCCGCAACACCAGCGCCGAGAGCGTGGCGCGCTCCAACATCGGCCTGGCCAAGATCGCGCTGGGCCGCGTCGCCGAGGGGCGCGACGACGTGCGGGCCGGCCTCACGCTGGACGAGCAGCAGGGGGCGCTGTCCTATGCGGCCGATGGCTGGAAGGAGCTGGCCAGCTACCTGGAGCGGGCCGGTGATCTGCGCGGCGCGGTCGAGGCCTATGGCGAGTACCGCGGCATGATCGACCGCGTGCTGCGTGACGACACCCGCAAGGCGCTGCTGGAAGCCCAGGAGCGCCAGGATGCCGAGCAGCGCGCCCGCGACATCGAGCTGCTGAACCGCGGCAATGCGCTGAAGGCCGAGCAACTGCGCCAGCGCAACCTGGCCCTGGCGCTGTGGGCCGCGCTGGGCGGCTGCGTGCTGGTGTCGCTGCTGCTGCTGGGCCAGGCCTGGCGGCGCGTGCGCCGCACCAACGAGGCGCTGGCGCACAGCAATGCGTCGCTGAAGCGCCAGAGCGAGACCGACCCGCTGACCGGTCTGGCCAACCGCAGGCATTTCCAGTCCGTCATCAAGACACTGAGCGGGCCGGACGGCCTCACCGCCAGCCTGTTCCTGATCGACGTGGACCATTTCAAGCGCATCAACGACAGCTTCGGCCACGCGGCCGGCGACGTGGTGCTGGTGGAAGTGGCGCGGCGCCTGCGCGAGGCGGTGCGCGACGACGACCTCATCGTGCGCTGGGGCGGCGAGGAGTTCCTCATCGTTGCGCGCACCGGCTCGGGCGAGGACGCGGCCCAGCTGGCGCAGCGCCTGCTGGACCTGATAGGCCGCAGCCCGGTGGGCTGCGAGGGGCGCGACATCGTGGTCACCGCGTCCATAGGCTTTGTGAGCCTGCCGGTGCCGCCGCAAGGGCTCAAGCTGGGCTGGGAGCGTGCCATCGACCTGGTGGACACCGTCATGTATCTGGCCAAGGGCCACGGCCGCAACAAGGCCTACGGCATCGTCAGCATGCAGGCCGCCGACGAGGCCGACGTGGCCCGCCTGGCCGGCCGGCTGGAAGCCGCCTGGGGTGCGGGCGAGGTCGAGTTGCTGGCGCTGGTGGGGCCCGGCATCGGGGCCCAGGTGGACAGCGGCTTCTATTCCCCGGACGGCGGCGCGAGCCGGCCGGCGACCTCATGAGCGCGCGTCGTTGGGGACTCTTGCGCAGCGCTGTGGCGCTGCTGCTGGCCGTGCTGCTGGCACCGGCGGCCTGGGCGGCGCCCGAGTCCGAGCCGCAGATGCTGTCGGACCTGGTGCGGCGCGCCTACGACCACCCGGACGAGGCGCTCGCACAGCTGTCGCAGCGCTGGCCGGCCGATTTCAATGGCGATGCCTCGCGCGAGGCCGCCTGGCTGTTCACGCGTGGCCGCGTGCTGCTGATGGCCGGCCGCACCGAGGCCGCCGACGAGCTGGCCGGCCGGCTGATCGCCCGTCCCGAGGGCGTGGACCGCGCCTGGCTGCTGCGCGCGCTGATCCAGGAGCGCCTGGGCCAGTCGGCGGGCCGCCTGGTCGAGCGGGCGCTCACCGGCATGGCGCGGGACTGCCAGCTGGACCGCCAGCCCCTGCCCCAGCCGCTGCCGTCCGGCTGCGATGCCTATGGCGCGGCCGAGGCGCTGCGCCTGATCGCGCGCGAGCAGATGGCCCAGGGCGCGCTGATCAGTGCCGAGGGCCAGCTGCGCCGGCTGCTGGCGCTGTCCCAGCAGCTGGGTGATCGGCGCCTGCTGGTGTCGGTTCAGGGCCTGATGGCCTTCGTGCTGCAGCTGCAGGAGCAGCCCGCGGCGGCACGCACCGCGTTGCAGGCGGCCCAGGAGGCGGCGCAGGGCGACGCGCTGTCGCAGACCTTTGTCTATGCCTACACCTCGCTGCTGGCGCGCCGCAACGGCGACCCGGTGCTGCAGCGCCAGTCGCTGGAGAGTGCGCTGGAGTCGGCCGAGCAGGCCGACGCGCCCCATCTGCTGGCCGTGACCCGCGCCAACCTGGTGGATGCCTACATGCACCAGGGCCTGCTCAAGCAGGCGCTGGCCCAGGGCCGCCTGGCGTTGCCGGTGCTGCAGCGCTTCCGTGACCGGCCCTTCGAGCGCACGCTGCACCACAACCTCGCAGTGGCCCACATCAAGCTGCGGCAGTTCGACGCGGCGCGCCAGGAGCTGGTGCGGGTGGAGGAGCTGGGCTCGGACCGCGGCGACCTGGCCCAGCATGCGCGCGAGCTGCGCGAGCTCGCCGATGCCTGGGCCGAGGCCGGGCAGTACAAGGAGTCGCTGAACGCCTTCCATGCGGAGCGTGACCTCAGCGCGCGCGCCAACGAGCGCAACCGCGAGGCGGCGATGGAGGAGCTGCGGCGCAAGTACGACAGCGCCTCCAAGCAGCGCGACCTGGACCTGCTGGCCCGCGACGGTCAGCTCAAGGACCAGCAGCTCGCCAACCGCCAGCTGGCCCAGCAGGTGGGCGTGGCGGTGGGCGCGCTGCTGCTGCTGTCGGTCGTGCTGATCGGGGTGACGCTGGTGCGCATGCGCCGCGCCCAGGCCCGCCTGACCGCCAACCAGGACCTGCTGCGCGCGCAGAGCGAGCGCGATCCGCTGACCGACCTGTCCAACCGCCGCCACTTCCTGGCGGTGATGGAGCAGCGCGCGCGCGAGGTCGATCGCGAGGGCTTCCAGGGCGCACTGATGATGATCGACATCGATCACTTCAAGCACATCAACGACCAGTACGGCCATGCGGCGGGCGATGCGGTCATCGTCGCGGTGGCGCGACGCATCCGCGACGCGGTGCGCGACGCCGACCTGGTGGTGCGCTGGGGTGGCGAGGAATTCCTGGTGTACGTGCAGCAGGCCAGCGGCGCCGAGCTGGCGCAGATGAGCGAGCGTGTGCTGCGCGGCATAGGCACCACGCCCATCGCGACCGGCGACGGCCGCGAGCTGCGCGTGACCGCATCGCTGGGCTTCGCGAGCTTCCCGCTGGGGGGGCCGGTGGCCGGGCTGCGCCTGCACTGGGAGCAGGCGGTGAACTGGGCCGACATGGTGCTCTACAAGGCCAAGGCCGAGGGGCGCAACCGCGCGGTGGGCATTGCCGACGTGCAGGCCCCCAGTCCGGAAGCGCTGGCCGCGCTGTTGCAGGATCTGGACGGTGCCTGCCAGGGCGGCCAGGTGCGCCTGCTGACGCTGTCCGGACCTGCATGAACCGGCTGCCGCGTCGCCACCTGCTGCTGGCCGGTGCCGGGCTGGCCGCGGGCGTGTGCGCCCAGCCGGGCTGGCCACAGCGGCCGCTGCGCATCATCGTGCCCTATGGGCCTGGTGGCACCACCGACCTCATCACCCGAGCGCTGACGCCCGAGCTGCAGCGCCAGCTGGGCCAGCCGGTGCAGGTGGAGCACCGCCCCGGCGCCGAGGGCAACCTCGGCTGCGTGGAGGTGGCGCGCGCCACCGACGGCCACACGCTGCTGATGGGCACGGTGGGCACGCATGCGCTGAACCCGGTGCTGGCGCGTCGCCTGCCCTACGACCCGGTGGGCGATTTCGCGCCGGTCGCGCTGGTCGCGCAGGCGCCGCTGGTGCTGGTCATCAACCCGGCCGTGGCCGCCGCACTGGGCATACGCCATGTGGCGGACCTGCTGCGTGTGGCCCGTGCCCAGCCCGGGCGGCTCAACCTCGCGTCCGGCGGCAGCGCCACGTCCGGCCACCTGTGTGGCGAGCTCTTCAAGAAGCTCACGCAGACCGAGCTGCGCCACTTCCCCTACCGCAGCGGCGCGCCCGCGCAGCAGGACGTGATCGCCGGCAACATGGACCTGATGTTCGACACCCTGCCGGCCGCGCTGCCGCAGATGCGCGCCGGCCGGCTGCTGGCGCTGGCGGTCAGCTCGGCGCAGCGCAGTCCCTCGGTGCCCGACCTGCCTACGCTGGGCCAGGCCGGCGGCCCGGCGCTGCAGGGGCTGGCAGTGCAGACCTGGTTCGGTCTGCTGGCGCCCGACCACCAGCCGCCCGAGCAGCTGCTGCGGCTGCAGCGCGACGCGGCCGCGGCGCTGGTGCGGCTGCGGCCCGCCTTCGCGGCGCTGGGTGCCCAGGCGGGCAGCGGCTCGCCGGCCGACTTCGCCACGCTGATGGCGACCGAGACCCTGCGCTGGGCGGCGATCGTCAAACAGGTGGGCCTCAAGGTCGACCGCTGAGCCGGCCGCCGGCGCGCCGATACTCCGATGCGGCGCCCGCGCGCGCCCCATGACAAGGAGGAGACCCCCATGACCGTTTCACGCCGTCACCTGTTGTCCCTGGCCGGCGCCGCTGCGCTGCCTCTGCAGGCCCAGCCCACCTGGCCGAACCGGCCGCTGCGCCTGGTCGTGCCCTTCACGCCCGGTGGCACCACCGACCTGCTGGCCCGTGCGCTGGCGCCCGAGCTGCAGCAGCGCCTGGGGCAGCCGGTGGTCGTGGACAACAAGTCCGGCGCCGGCGGCAACCTGGGCAGTGCCGACGTGGCCAAGGCCACGGACGGCCACACGCTGCTGATGGGCACCGTGGGCACGCATGCGATCAACCAGGCGCTCTACCCCAAGCTGCCCTACGACCCGGTGAAGGACTTCGCGCCGGTCACGCTGGTGGCGTCCGTGCCCAATGTGCTGGTGCTCAACCCGGCCAATGCGGCGCGCTACGGCATCAAGACCGTGCAGGACCTGGTACGGGTCGCGCGCGCCAACCCGGGCAAGCTCAACCTCGCGTCCAGCGGCAACGGCACCTCCATCCACCTGGCCGGCGAGCTGTTCAAGAGCATGACCGGCAGCTTCATGCTGCACTTCCCCTACCGCGGTTCCGGTCCGGCGCTGCTGGACCTGATCGCCGGCAACATGGACCTGATGTTCGACAACCTGCCGTCCGCGCTGCCGCAGATCAAGGGCGGCAAGCTGCTGGCGCTGGCGGTCACCAGCGCGCAGCGCAGCGCCGCGCTGCCCGAGCTGCCGACCATCGCCGAAGCCGGCGGGCCATCGCTGAAGGGCTACGAGGCCAGCTCCTGGTTCGGCCTGCTGGCGCCGGCCCACCAGCCGGCCGACCAGGTCGCCCGCCTGCAGCGCGAGGCCGCCGCGGCGCTGAACACGCCGGCGCTGCGTGAACGCCTGGCCGGGCAGGGCGCGGTGGCGGGGGGCGGCAGCTCGGCCGAGTTCGCCGCGCTGATCGCCAGCGAGACCGCCAAGTGGGCCCGGGTCGTGAAGACCTCGGGCGCCAAGGTCGATTGAACGCCGCTGCGCTGACCGGGCTGCGGGCCCACTGGCGCACCGACCTGATGGCCGGCGCGGTGGTGGCCGTGCTGCTGATCCCGCAGAGCCTGGCCTACGCGATGCTGGCCGGGCTGCCGCCGCAGGTGGGGCTGTACGCCAGCCTGCTGCCGTTGCTGGCCTATGCGGCGCTGGGCTCCAGCCCGGTGCTGGGTCTGGGGCCGGTGGCGGTGCTGGCGCTGATGATTGCGCAGGCGCTGGGTAGCCTGCCGGCCGGTGTGAGCATCACCGACGGCGCGCTGGTGCTGGCCGCCGAGGTGGGCGGCGTGATGGCGCTGGCGGCGCTGCTGCGCCTGGATGCGCTGGCCTCGCTGCTGTCGGTGCCGGCGCTGCGCGGTTTCGAGAACGGCGCGACGCTGATGATCGCGGCCAGCCAGCTGCCGGTGCTGCTGGGCAGCCGCGCGGCCGGCTTCACGCTGCCCGAGCTGGCGGCGTCGGCGCTGCACGGCGGCTGGGGCGGGCTCAGCACGCTGTGGGGCGGGGCGGCCGTGGGCCTGCTGCTGCTGGCGCGGCGGCTGCGCGCGGCCACGCTCTCAAGGCTGGCGCCGCTTGCGCTGCTGGTGGCGGCGATGGCGCTGTCCGGCCTGACGCCGGCCGCCGACGGCGTGGCCCAGGTGGGCGCGCTGCCGTCGCTGGCGCTGCCGCTGGGCTGGCCGCCGCTGCAGGCCGGGCTGTGGCTGCAGCTGCTGCCGGGGGCGGCGCTGGTGGCGCTGATGGCCTTTGTGTCCAGCCTGGCGGTGTCGGAGTCGCTGGCCCAGCGCCGCGGCGAGAAGCTGCGCCCCGCGGCCGAGCTGCGCGGCCTGGCTGCAGCCAATCTGGTGGCGGCGGTCAGCGGCGGCATGCCGGTGGCGGGCAGCTTCTCGCGCTCCATCCTGCTGCACGAGGCCGGCTCGCGCACGCGCCTGAGCCTGGTGTTCGTCGCCGGCTTCATGCTGCTGGCCATGGCGCTGCTGGCGGCGCCGCTGGCCCACCTGCCCAAGCCGGTGCTGGCGGCCACCATCGTGGTGGCGGTGCTGGGCGGCTTCTCGCTGCGCCCCTACCGCGACGCCTGGCGCTATGCGCCGGCCGAGGGCCTGCTGATGCTGGCGGTGTCTGCCGCGGTGCTGCTGTGGAGCGTGGCGGCGGCGCTGGCGCTGGGCGTGGTGGGCTCGGTGGCGCTGCTGCTGCAGCGCACCGCGCGGCCGCATGTGGCGCGCATAGGCCGGGTGCCGGGCACCCAGCATTTCCGCAATGTCGAGCGCTTCGCGGTGGAGTGCCGGCCCGAGGTGGTGGGCCTGCGCGTGGACGAGAGCCTGGTGTTCACCAATGCCCGCGGCCTGGTGGACGCGGTGCTGGCCCAGGTGCAGGCGCACCGTGAGCAGGTGGGGGCGCCGCAGCGGGTGCTGCTGCTGATGTCGCCGGTCAACCACATCGACTTTTCCGGCCTGACCGCGCTGCAGGAGCTGCATTTCGCGCTGCGCGCCGAGGGCCTGCGGCTGGAGCTGTCCGAGGTCAAGGGCCCGGTGCTGGACCGGCTGCGCGCCATCGCCTGGCCGGAGCGCTACGAGGTGTCGCTTTACCTCAGCCACCACGAGGGCTGGCAGGCCGGCGAGCAAAGCCTGAGACCCAGTCTGGCTGACCAGGACGCCCCCGGACAGCTGTAGCCGGCTTCTGCTACCGTTGCGCGCCCAGAGCCGCACTGCGCCCATGTACTCACAAGAAATCCTGCTCGGCCTGCGCCGTGGCATAGAAAAAGAAAGCCTGCGCGCCCTGCCCGGAGGCAGCCTGGCGCTGACGCCGCATCCCGCACCGCTGGGGGCGGCGCTGACGCATCCGCACATCACCACCGACTACAGCGAGTCCCAGCTGGAGCTGATCACCGGTGTTCATGCCGGCATAGACGACGCTTTGCGCGAGCTGACCGAGATCCACCAGGCCGTGGTGCACGCGTTGGGCGAGGAGCGGCTGTGGGTCAGCTCCATGCCCTGCGGCCTGCCGACCGACGAGACCATTCCCATCGGCCGCTACGGCAGCAGCAACATCGGCCGTGCCAAGAGCGTCTATCGCATGGGCCTGGGCCAGCGCTACGGCCGACGCATGCAGACCATCTCGGGCATCCACTACAACTGGTCGCTGCCTGGTGTCAGCAGCGCGCAGTATTTCGGGCTGATCCGCAACTTCCGCCGCTACGGCTGGCTGCTGCTGTACCTGTTCGGCGCCAGCCCGGCGCTGTGCCAGAGCTTCGTGGCCGGCCGCGAGCATGGGTTGCAGCGCCTGTCTGACAGCACCTTCTACCTGCCGCACGCGACCTCGCTGCGCATGGGGCCGCTGGGCTACCAGAGCGACGCGCAGGCCAGCATCGCGGTCAGCTACAACTGCCTGGAAAGCTATGCCGACTCGCTGCAGGCTGCGCTGAGCCGACCCTATCCGGCCTACGAGGCCATCGGCATACAGACGCCCGGCGGCGACTACAGCCAGCTGTCCACCAGCCTGCTGCAGATCGAGAACGAGTTCTACAGCACCATACGCGCCAAGCGCGTGATCCGCCCCGGCGAGCGCCCGCTGCATGCGCTGCGCGAGCGCGGCGTCGAGTACATCGAGGTGCGGCTGATGGACCTGGACCCCTTCGAGCCGGTGGGCATCAGCGCCGACACCATGCGGGTGCTGGACGCCTTCCTGCTGCACTGCCTGCAGGCCGACAGCCCGCCCGACACGCCCGAGGAGATTGCCGCCAACGGCCGCAACCAGCACCGCGTGGCCGCGCGCGGCCGCGAGCCCGGCCTGCGGCTGGAGCTGCCCGGCGGCGGCGAGCGCCTGCTGGTGGACTGGGCGGCCGAGCTGCTGCGGGCCTGCGAGGCCCATGCCGACGCGCTGGACGCGGCCCATGGCGGCCAGGCCTACCGCGACGCGCTGGCGCGCGTGGGCGAGCGTCTGACCCGGCCCGAGCTGACCCCGTCTGCCCGCGTGCTGGCTGCGATGGCGCAGCAGCACGGCAACAGCCACATCGGCTTCATCGCGCAGCGCAGCGGCGAAACCCATGCGGCGCTGCAGGCGCTGCCCTACCCGCAGGCGCTGCGCGAGCGCTTCGAGCAGCTGGCCGCGGCCTCGGTCGAGGAGCAGCACCGCATCGAGGCGGCCGACACGCTGCCCTTCGAGGAGTTCCGCCGCTTCTACGTGGCGCCTGAGCGCATGGCGGTCTGAGGGCTCAGAGCCCGTCCAGGTAGCTGGACGCGCGGAAGCTCGGCGCGTTCTCGGCCGCGCCGCGCGCCCAGCGGGCCAGGGCCTCGGCCGGCATGGGGCGGGCGAACAGATAGCCCTGCAGCTCGTCGCAGCCCTTGTGGCGCAGCACCTGGGCCTGGCCCTCGGTCTCCACGCCTTCGGCCACCACCTTGAGGCCCAGCGCGTGGGCCAGCTCGATGACCGCCTTCACGATGGCGCGCGCGTCGGCGCTGCTCTCCAGGTCTTGCACGAAGCTGCGGTCCACCTTGAGCTGGCAGACCGGCAGGCGGCGCAGATAGGCCAGGCTGGAATAGCCGGTGCCGAAGTCGTCGATGGACAGCTGCAGGCCCAGCCCGGCGAGCCGGTGCAGCGTGGCCTCGATGGCCGCGGCGTCGTCCATCGCGGCGCTCTCGGTGATCTCGCAGGTCAGGCGGCCGGCCTCCAGCCCGTACTGCCGCAGGCCCTGGTCCAGACGCTGCACCAGCGGGTCGGGCTGGCGCAGCTGCTGCACCGACAGGTTGATCGCGACGCGCAGCTGCAGACCCTGGGCGCGCCAGGCCGCGAGCTGGCGGCAGGCCTCGTCGATCACCCAGTCGCCCAGCGGCGAGATCAGCCCGAAACGCTCGGCCACCGGGATGAACACGCCCGGGCTCACCGGCCCGCGCTGCGGGTGCTGCCAGCGCAGCAGCGCCTCGACGCCGCAGATCTCGCGGCTGCCGGCCTCCACCTTGGGCTGGTAGTGCAGCGCCAGCTGGTCGTCGCCGCCGGCGGCCAGCGCGGCGCGCAGGTCGCGCGCCAGTTCCACCTGGTCGCGCACATCGGCCTGCATATGGGCCTCGAAGAAAGCGAAGCCGTTGCCGCCGCCGCGCTTGACCGACTGCGCGGCCGAGTCGGCCTGGGCCAGCAGCTGCGCGTCGCCCTCGCCGCTGGGGTAGACCGCAATGCCCAGCGCCGCCGACAGGCTCAGCGGCGCGTGGCCGGCCGGCAGCACGCCCTCCAGCGGCTGGGCCAGCGCGTCCAGCAGGCGCTGCGCGATCTGGGCCAGCAGCGTCTCGTCCACATCGCCTTCCAGCAGCAGCACGAATTCGTCCGCGCCCAGGCGCGCCACCGTGTCGTGGGCGCGTGCCTGGGCCTGCAGGCGCTGGCCCACCTCGCGCAGCAGGCGGTCGCCCACCGCGTGGCCGAAGGAGTCGTTGATGGGCTTGAAGCCGTCCAGGTTGACCAGCAGCAGCGCCACTCGGCTACCGTCTCGGCCGGCCCGCGACAGCGCATGGCGCAGCCGGTCGTCCAGCAGCTCGCGGTGGGCCAGGCCGGTCAGGCGGTCGCGCAGCGCCTGCTGCTGCAGTTCCTCCTTGGCCGCCTGCAGCGACTGCTGCAGCCGCGCCGAGTGGCGGCGCGCGCGCGCATCCACGGCCGAGGTCAGCAGCGTCAGCAGCAGCAGGCCGCCGGTGGCCGCAGCGATCAGCGTGCTGAGGTTGTCGCCGCCCAGGCCGCCGCTGCTGACGCACACGGACTGCGCGTCCACGCCGGCCGCGGCCATGCCGGTGTAGTGCATGCCCACGATGGCCGCGCCCATCACCAGCGCCGCGCCCCATTGAGCCCAGCGCGCCTGACCGGCGCTGAGGTGGCGCAGCCAGAAGAAGATCACCAGCGCCGCCGCCGACGCCGCCACCGCGATGAGCACCGACGCGGCGATCAGGCCCCAGTGCCAGCGTATCGGCGGGTTCAGCACCAGCGCGGCCATGCCGATGTAGTGCATCGCGCAGATGCCGGCGCCCATGCTCAACGCACCCACCGCGAGGCGCGGCAGCGTGAGGCCGTCCTGGGCCGCCACACGCAGCGCGATCAGCGACACCGCGACCGCGGCCAGCCAGCTGATGAAGGTGGTGTCGGCCTCGTAGCCGACGCTGAAGGGCAGCTGCAGCGCCATCATGCCCACGAAGTGCATGGCCCAGACGCCCGTGCCCATGGACAGCGAGCCGGCCAGCCACCAGGCGCGTGCGGCGGCGCGGTCCGGCGTGCGCACGCGCGGGGCCAGGTCCAGCGCCACATAGGACGCGAACACGGCGGTGAGGTAGGACAGGACAACGACCGAGGGGTCGAAACTCAGCGCGAGCTGGGGGGACGACATGGCCGCAAGTATGCGGGTGCCCCCGGGCCGCACAAAAAAAGACCCGGACAGCGAGCTGCCGGGCCTGCAAGCCCTCTTGAAGGAGGGCGTCGTTGGGATGGCGGCACTTTAGTGCGACCGCCCAAGGCGGCTGCGCGGAAATATTCACCGCTGCCGATAATCCGGGGATGTCTGAACCCACACCCAAGCGCCGCCCGGCCGACCCCTTCACCGACGCCGAGCTGGAGCGCCTGCAGCAGTTGCTCGACGCGCTGCCCGCACCGCTGGAGCCGCTGGACGTGAGCATGGCCGATGGCTACCTGTGCGGCGTGCTGCTGCAGCCGTCCATCGTTCCGCTGGAGGCCTGGCTGCCGCCGCTGCTGGACACCGAGGGCCGCACTGTGCCGCGGGTCAGCGACGAGCTGATCGCACTGCTCAAGCGCCGCCACCGCGAGCTCAACCTCGCCATCGTGGACCGCCAGTGGTTCGACCCCTGGATCTTCGAGCTGGACGACGAGGCCGATCCCAGCGAGACCGTGCTGCCCTGGGTGGCAGGTTTTGCCCATGCGCTGGACGCCCACCCGGCGCTGCTGGCCCTGCCCGAGCAGCCGCTGCTGGAGCCGCTGGCCGCGATCTACCTGCACCTGGACCCGGACGACCTCGAGGACGCGGACGCGCTGCTGGAGGAGATCGAATCGCTGGAGCCGCCCACCGACCTGGAGGAGGCGGTGGAGGGCCTGGTCAGCGCGGTGCTGATGCTGGCCGACGTGTCGCGCCCCCAGAAGGCGGCGCCGGCCGCGCGCCAACCCGGCGTCAGGCCGCCGGCGGGCCGCCCGCGAACAGGCGCTGGGCGTACAGGCCCAGGCCGCTCGCCACCGAAGCGAGGCGGTCCCCGCTGACCCGGGCCGCCTGCGGGAAGCCGGCGGCCATGCCGTCCACCAGCAGGCGCAGGCCGGTGGAGCCACCGGTGAAGTAGAGCGCGTCGATCTGCTCGGCGCGCAGCCCGGCCAGCGCCACGGTCTCGTGGGCGGTGGCGATGATGCGGTCCAGGTCGGCGCGCAGCGCGTCCACCGCCTGGGCCTCGCGCAGCGGCAGGCGCAGGTCGCGCTCGATCAGCGTGAGGTCGATCTCGGTGTCGGCGCCGCCCGAGATCGCGATCTTGGCGCCCTCGGCGCGTGCGGCCAGCTCATGGCCCAGGCGCTCCTCCAGCACCGTCATCAGCCGCGCGTGCTGGCGCACGTCGGCGAACCAGCTCTTCATGCCGCGCCACTCGGCCACGCGCTGCGGTGCGTAGCAGCTGTTGATCAGGTGCCAGGTCGCGAGGTCGAAGTACAGGCCGCTGGGCAGCTCGCGCCCGTTGGGGCCCACGCCGCGGTAGCCGAAGGCCGACAGGATGCCGGCCAGCTCGATGTGGCGGTCGAAGTCGGTGCCGGCGATGTGCACGCCGTGGCTGGCCAGGATGTCGTCGCGGCGCGCCAGGCGCTGCATGCGCTCGGGGCCCACGCGCACGATGGAGAAGTCGCTGGTGCCGCCGCCGATGTCCGCCACCAGCACGATCTGCTCGCGCGTGGTCTGGCGCTCGAAGTCCAGCGCCGCCGCGATGGGCTCGAACTGGAACTGCACCTCGCGAAAGCCCACGCTGCGGGCCGCGGCCTCCAGCTGGGCCTGGGCCAGCGCGTCGCGCTCGGGCTCGCCGTCGACGAAGAACACCGGCCGCCCCAGCACCACGCGTTCGGGCTCGCCGGCCAGGCGGCGCAGCCGCTTCAGGTAGCCGGCCACGATGTCGGCGTACTTGGCGCCGCGGCCGCCGCCCACGTCGGTGGTCTGGTCGATCAGTGCCGAGCCCAGGATGCTCTTCATGGAGCGCATCAGGCGGCCGTCGTGGCCCTCCACGTAGGCGGCCACGGCCGCACGGCCGAAGGCGCGCGGCGGGCCGTCGGCATCGTGCGGACCCTCCGCGAAATAGAAGACCGCGGTGGGCATGGTGCGTTGACCGGGCTCCAGCTCGATCAGGCGCATGCCGTCCTCGGACGGCACGGCCACGGCGGAGTTGGAGGTGCCGAAGTCGACGGCGCAGAAGGTGGGATTGGTGCTCATCAGAGGGCGGGGATTCTAGGAACACAATCGGGCGCCCTTTGGAGGACCCATGAAATCCCGCGCCCCCGCCCTGTTGCTGCTGGCCCTGCTGACGGCCTGCGGCTCCAAGTCCGACTCCGAATTGCTGGCTGCCGCCGAGGCGCGACTGGCCCAGCGGGACGGCCCGGGCGCGGTCATCGAGCTGAAGAACCTGCTGCAGCAAAGCCCCGACAACGCGCGCGGCCGGCTGCTGCTGGGCCGGGCGCTGCTGGACGGCGGCGACCTGGCCGGCGCCGAGATCGAGCTGCGCCGCGCGCTGGAGCTGGGCGCACCGCGCGACACCGCGCTGCCGCTGCTGGCCCAGGCGCTGCTGAACTCGGGGCAGTCGCGCAAGCTGATCAGCGAGTTCGGCGCCGAGACCCTGGCCGACCCGCAGGCCATGTCGCTGCTGCTGCAGCACCTCAGCTCGGCCTATCTGGCGCAGAGCAACCTGCCCGAGGCCAAGGCGCGCGCCGCCCGCGCGCTGAGCTTGACGCCCGACGCCGAGGGCGCGCAGCTGGCCGGCGTGCGCGTGAAGCTGGCCGCCGGCCAGCTGGACGAGGCGATGGACGGGCTGGACCGGGTGCTGGGCAGCCTGCCCAGCTCGGCCCGCGCGCTGCAGCTCAAGGCCGAGCTGCTGCTGGCCCGCGGCCGCCCGGACGAGGCCGAACCGCTGCTGCGCCAGGTGCTCACGCTGGACCCCGGCTCCTACGAGGCGCGCCAGGCGCTGCTGCGCCTGGCCCTGGGTCGCCAGCAGCTGGACGTGGCCGCGCGCCTGGTGGCCGAGATCCCGCCGGAGCTCACCAAGAAGGCCCAGGGCCGCTTCCTGCAGGCCCAGCTGGCGCTGGCCCAGGGCGACGCCACCAAGGCGCGCGACCTCAGCCTGCCGCTGCTCAAGCTGCTGCCGCAATACCTGCCCCTGCTGCGGCTGGCGTCCGCGGCCCAGCAGCAGCTGGGCGCGCTGCCCGAGGCCGAGGGCCTGCTGGGCCAGGCGCTCAAGCTCGCGCCCGACGACCCGTCGCTGCGCCTGCAGTACGCCGGCCTGCAGCTGCAGCGCCGCTCGCCCGCCCAGGCGCTGGATGCGCTGCGCCCGCTGCTGGACAGCGGCAAGGCCGGCGCCGAGGTGCTGATGCTGGCCGGTCGGGCCCAGCTGCTGCAGGGCAATTTCGCGGCCGCGGACCAGGCCTTCACCGCGGCAGCCCAGCAGCGGCCGGACGATGCCAAGGCGGCGGCCGCGCTCGCACTGACCGCGCTGGTGCGCGACCGCGCGGCACCGGGCGGCGCGTCCGGCGCCCAGGCCCAGAAGGCGCTGGCCCAGCTGCGCGAGATCGCCGCCAAGGACAGCTCGGGCAGTTACGACCTGATGCTGGTCAGCGCGCTGATGCAGCGCGGCGACATGGCCGGCGCCAGCGCCGCCATCGACCAGCTCGCGCCCAAGATGGCGGGCAGCCCGGTGCCGGCCGCGCTGCGCGGCCGTCTGCAGCTGCTGCGCGGCGATGCCGCCGCGGCCCAGGCCTCGTTCACCGCGGCACTCCAGGCCGATGCGGCCTACCTGCCGGCGGTGCTGGGCCTGGCGACGCTGGAGGTGCGCGGCGGCAAGGCCGACGCGGCGGTGAAGCGGCTGGAGGCCTTCATCGAGGCCCATCCGCAGCTGCCCGCGGCGCGCCTGTCGCTGGCCGAGCTGCTGGCCAAGACCGGCGCGCCCGATGAGCGCGTCACCGAGGTGCTGGTCAACGCGGTGCGCGACGAACCCGCCCAGCCCGCGCTGCGCCTGGCGCTGATCGACCAGCGCCTGCGCCTGGGCCAGGTGCCCGCGGCCCGCCAGGCCGCGCAGGAGGCGGTGGCGGCGCTGCCCCAGGAGCCCGATCTGCTGGAGCGCCTGGCGCGCGCCCAGCTGGCGGCCGGGGACCGTGCTCAGGCCGGCAAGACCTACAACCAGCTCACCACGCTGGCACCCTCGCGTGCCAGCGGCTGGCTGGGCCTGGCCCAGCTGCGCTTCCTGGACAAGGACCTGGCCGGCGCCGAGCGCGAGGTCAAGCGCGCGCTGGAGGCCGAGCCGGCGTCCGCCAATGCCCAGCGCCTGCTGATCCAGCTGACGCTGCGCCAAGGCCGCACCGACGCCGGCCTCGCGATGCTGCACGAGCGCCAGAAGCAGCTGCCGCAGGAGGCCTTCGGCTACATCGCCGAGGCCGAGGTGGAGCTGGGCCGCGGCCGCAACGACGCCGGCATCGCGCTGCTGCGCAAGGCCGCGGCGCTGCCCGAACCGGCCGACGCCGCGCCGCGCCTGTATGCGGCGCTGCTGGCGGCCAAGAAGCGTGACGAGGCCTTTGCGTTCGAGACCCAGTGGCTGGCGGCCCATCCGCAGGACCAGGCCTTTGCGAGCGCCGCGGCCGACCTGCTGCTGGCGCGCGGCGATCTGGACGCGGCGCTGAGCCGCTACGAGGCGCTGCTCAAGCGCCTGCCCGATGCGCTGCCGGTGATCAACAACGTCGCCTGGCTGCGCAGCCAGACCGGCAAGCCCGGCGCGCGCGCGCTGGCCGAGCGCGGCCTCAAGCTGGACCCGGACTACGCGCCGCTGCGCGACACCTATGCCACGGTGCTGGCCGCCGAGCGCGACTTCGACCGCGCGATCAGCCAGCAGCGCCAGCTGGTGGCCGACCAGCCCGACCAGCCGCTGTACCGCCTCAACCTCGCGCAGATCCTGCTGAAGGCCGGTCGCAAGGCGGACGCCAGGGTCGAGCTCGAGGGCCTGGCCCGGCTGGGCGACAAGTTCGCCCAGCGCCAGCAGGTCGAGGCGCTGCTGAAGACGCTCTGATCAGCGCGCGGTCGTGTCGCCGTAGAAGCCGAAGGCCATGCCCGGGCGGCGCCCGGCGATCAGCTCGGCCAGCGCCCGGCCGGAGCCGGCGCCATGCGTCCAGCCCAGCGTGCCGTGGCCGGCGTTCAGCCACAGGTTGCGCGCCCGGTTGCTGCGGCCGATGTAGGGGATGTTGGTCGGCGTGCTGGGGCGCAGGCCGGTCCAGTAGTTGGGCTCGGAGGTGTCGGCCACGCCCGGGAACAGCTCCTCGTAGCGCTTCACCAGCGCCGCGCAGCGCACCTTGGCGGTGTGCGAGTCCAGGCTGAGGTCGAAGCCGCTCAGCTCGGCGGTGCCGGCGATGCGGATGTGGTCGCCCAGGCGGGAGATCGCGATCTTGCGGCTGTCGTCCAGCAGGCTCACCACCGACGCGGCCTCGGGCTTCTTCAGCCGCAGCGTGGCCGAGTAGCCCTTGGCCGGGTAGATGTTGAGGCTCTCGCCCAGCGGGCGCAGCAGGGCCGGCGTGTAGGAACCCATCGCGGCAACGAAGGCGTCCGCCACCAGCGCCTGGCGGCGGCCGGTGCGCAGATCGGCGATCTGCACCGACGCTATCGCGTCACCGCGCTTTTGCAGGCCCAGGATGTCGTGCTCGTACAGGAACTGCGCACCGCGCTGGGCGCACAGCTGGGCGAGCTTCTGCGTGAACACGCGCGCATCGCCGCTCTCGTCGCTGGGCGTGTAGGTGCCGCCGTGGATGTTGCTGCCGAAGGCGGCCAGCGCGGGCTCCACCTTCAGCACCTCGTCGCGGCTCAGCACGCGGCGGTCCACGCCGTGGCGGCGCATCACCTCGGCACCGGCCGCGCCGGCGTCGAAGTCGGCCGCGCTGGAGAAGAAGTGCAGGATGCCGCGCTCCAGGCGGTCGTACTCGATGCCGGTGCGCGCGACGATGTCCTTCAGCGACTCGTGCGAGTAGCGGCCCAGCTGCACCAGTTGCTCCACATTGCGCTCGAAGGCCGCGGTGGTGCACTGGCCCAGGAAGGCCAGGCCCCAGCGCCACTGGTTGGGGTCCAGGCGTGGGCGGAACAGCAGCGGCGAGTCGTCGCGCAGCAGCCACTTGGCGACCTTGAGCGGCGCACCGGCATTGGCCCAGGGCTCGCAGAAGCACACCGAGATCTGCGCGCCGTTGGCGAAGCTGGTTTCCAGCGCCGCGTCCGGCTGGCGATCGACGACGACGACCTCATGGCCTTCCTCGAGCAGATACCAGGCGGTCGCGATGCCGATGATGCCGGCGCCGAGCACGACGATCTTCATGGGATGTCCTTGCGAGAGTTCAAAGCGGTTGCAGGAGAAGTTGTACGCCCAGGCCGGCCATCAGCAGCGCGACCATGGCATCGATGCCGCGCCACACGCGCGGCTGGTTCAGCCAGGGGGCGGCCGCTGCGGCGCCAAAGCCCAGCAGGCCGAACCACATGGCGGACGCCAGCCCGGCGCCCGCGGCAAAGGCCGGCTGCAGCGCGGCGCTCTGGCGTGCGCCCAGACCGCCCAGCAGCACGACCGTGTCCAGGTAGACATGGGGGTTCAGGTAGGTGAGGGCCAGCGCGGTCGACAGCGTCGCACCCAGCGAGGCCCGCCCCGCGCCGGCCTGCAGGCCCTGGCCGGGGCGCCACGCGCGGCGGGCCGCCTGCAGCGCATAGGCCAGCAGAAAGATTGCGCCGCCCCAGCGCAGCAGCTCCAGCCATTCGGGGCGGGCCTGGATCAGTGCGCCCAGGCCGAACACGCCCAGCAGGATCAGCAACCAGTCCGACAGCGTGCAGACCGCGACCACGGCGGCCACATGCTCGCGCCGCAGGCCCTGGCGCAGCACCAGCGCGTTCTGCGCGCCGATCGCGAGGATCAGCCCCGCGCCCATGGTCCAGCCCTGGGCGAAGGCGGCAAAGGGGGTGGACGCAGGCATCGCCGGATTGTCCGCAGCCCCCCGGTGTTCAAGAAGAATCATTCATATTCTTCGGTCTACATTAGTGAGGCTTATGAAAGACCTGGATGCCGCCGCCCTGGACTGTCTGGCCGCGCTGGCCGACGAACTGAGTTTCGAGCGCGCCGCGCAGCGCCTGGCGATCACGCAGAGCGCGGTGTCGCAGCGGCTGCGGGCGCTGGAGGCGCAGCTGGGCCAGCCGGTGGTGGTGCGCTCCCGCCCGCTGCGGCTCACCGAGGCGGGCAAGGTGCTGCTGCGCTTTGCCCGCCAGATGCAGGCGCTGCGCGCGGATGTGTCGCGCGAGCTGGGCGGGCGGCTGGCGTCGCCGTCACGACTGGCGATCGCGGTCAACGCCGACAGCCTGGCCACCTGGGTGCTGCCGGCGCTGGACGGCCTGGTGCAGGCCGGGCTGCGCGAGGGGCTGGGCCTGGAGCTGGTGGTGGACGACCAGGACTTCACGCACGACAGCCTGCGCGAAGGCGCGGTGCTGGGCTGCGTGTCGACGGTGGCCGAGGCGCTGCAGGGCTGCCGGGTCGAGGCGCTGGGGGTGATGCGCTATGTGGCTGTGGCCAGTCCCGGCTTCGTGCGCAGCCAGTTGCCCGAAGGGCTGCATGCCGGCAACTTCGCCAGCACGCCCTTCCTGGTGTTCAACCGCAAGGACGACACCCAGGCCCAGTGGGTGTCCCAGGCCTTCGGCGTGCGCGCGCCGCGGCTGCGCGAGCGTTTCGTGCCCTCCAGCGAGGCCTATGTGCGGGCCGCGGTGATGGGCTGGGGCGTGGGGGTGGCGCCGGAAATCCAGGTGCGGCCACTGGTCGCGGCCGGTCAGCTGGCGCTGCTGCGGCCGGAGGTGGGCGTGGAGGTTGCGCTGTACTGGCACCAGTGGCAGTTTCCCGGCCAGGGCGCCTGGCTGGACCGGGTCGGGCAGGCGCTGGCGGCGGGCGCCGCGCAGGCGCTGGGCGGGTCAGCGCAGCAGCGAAGCGGGCGCTGACGCGGCCGTGCCCGGCAGGTTCTGCGCGAGCAGCTCGGCGCGCGCGTGGTGCTGCGACAGCGAGTGGGCCATCCAGAGCGTGGCCATCAGCACCACGGCCACCATGCCGTTGGCCAGCCACTTCAGTACTGCAAGACTCATGGGGTCCTTGGGAATCTCTCGAAAGGGAAGGCGCGCAGCTTAAGCGCCCCGCGTGAAATTGCAGTCCACAGAAGTAACTGCGGGCAAGGTCCGGTGCAGGTCTGCAACAGAGGTTTCCGGGCCGAAATCGGCCGCCAGGCCCGATGGCCACGGGGAAGGGGGCTGGGGTCAGGTGTGCTGTATTGCCAGAGGCGGCACTTTTTACTCCCAGTTGGGGGATTCACATGTCATATGGATCCCGCACACTGGGCTCGGGTTCGCCGTGGTGGCCGAGCCCCCAACCGACGAGGCCCACCATGCGACTGACTCCTGCCCTGCGCTTCTTCCGCCGTGGTTCGGTGACCCGTCAACAGCCTGATCCCGCCGATCTGGGCACCGCCTTCGGGCTGGATGCCTGCCTGGATGGCGTCGAGGAAGGCGACTACCGACAGCATGTGAGGCCGGAGTTGCTGGAGTCCCAGAGCCCGCCGGCGGCGGACTCACCGCTGGCCTGGCTGTCGCGCCGAACGGCCTGAGCGGGGTCAGGTCGCGACCGGCTCCGGTCGCAGCCTCAGCCAGGCCTTGCGCAGCAGGTGGCGGGCCAGCAGGCCTGTGGGCATGCGCAGCCAGTGCGAGCGCACATAAAGAGCCAATCTTGCCGTCGCTGTCCAGCCGTCTGCACAGCTCGGGTGAGCCGGTCGCAGTGCGCGCTCGTAGCAGGCGTCCAGCAGGCGTAGCGCGCGCGGCTCAGCCAGGCGGCGAGCCTCGTCCATGACCTCGGCCGGCACCGGCGTGCCCAGCAGCCGCTGGGTGTAGCGCAGTGCCAGGTACAGCGGTTGCCCCAGGCCCAGCACCCGTGCCCGTGTCGGCAACTGGGCCCAGAAGCCCGGCTCGGCGCCAAAGGTTCGCAGCAGCGAGTCCAGATCGAAGAGATCCCGCAGGCCGTTGTCCAGTTCGCCCTCGTGGAACAGGTGGGCCGCGCTGTGCAGGAACATGGCGGTGGGCGCCAGCATCCGCATGCCGGGCATGTCGGCGAGTCCACGCGTGTCCTCGAACAGCGCGTCGGTGTTGACCGGCCGGCGTGCCGTGGGCGGCAGGATGGTGTGGTGCAGGTCCAGCGCGGCGTCGCGCTCCTGGTGGCGCAGTGGCGGGATCTCGTGCATCCAGTCGCGGTAATAGCGCTGGTCGTAGGCGCTGAGCTCGTCGTCGAAAGCCCAGCCGGCCTCCAGCAGCGCGGCCTCCGCGGCCGCGATCTGTCGACGCGGTACCAGCAGGTCCACATCGCCGAACAGGCGGCCACGCGCCGCCGGCAGGTCGGCCATCAGGTAGGCCGCACCCTTCAGCAGAATGGGTTCGAGGCCCAGCGGAGCCAGGGCGTCTCGCAGGCAGCTCACCTCCCAGCGCGTGGCGATGCGCTGGCGCCGTGCGATCAGCAGCGCCGAGTGCAGGTGCTGCCGCGGCGCCGAGGGCACCTGGTCCAGCGCCGCCTCCAGCTCGGTGGCCAGGCGTGCGATCAGGTTGGCGCGGCGGGCCTGCCGGATCAGCAGGTCCCAGCCGGTCGGCGGCAGGGCCAGTGCGGTCAGCGGCGCGCGCAGCACCTGGATCAGCAGCACGGTGTCGCTCATCGCGGGGCTCCGGTCTGCGACAGGTGGTCGAACACCGCGATGGCCTCGTCCAGCGAGGAGTACACGAACTCGTGGCAGTCGCAGCGATCGATCAGCGCGGCCGTGGCCTCGAAGCCGGCGACGCCGTGGATGTCGTAGTTGAAGGACTGCTCGGCCAGCATGATGAAGGCGACCGCCTTGTCCAGCGGCGCGAGGTGGGCCGGGCTGCCGGCGCGGTAGCGTGGCAGCACCAGCCAGGCGGGGTGGGCCCGCTGCGTGACCCGCGCCACGCTGTCGGCCGGGGCCGCCATCAGCGCCAACGTGCCCTTGGCCGTGCCGGGCACGACCGAGGTGAAGCGGGCGTCGGGCGCAAAGGCCTTCATCAACGCGATCGAGTCGTTCTTCAGGTTCACCGGCCGGGCCAGGCCCACCAGTTCGCCGGTGCGGGTGTCGCATAGCGCGAGCTCGTCGGACAGCAGCCGCCAGCCGCGCTGGCACAGCGCGGCTGTCAGCGTGCTCTTGCCCGAGCCCGGTGGCGCGGGCAGCACCACCGCCCGACCCTGCCGCTCTAGCACCGCGGCATGAAAGACCAGGAATTGGTGGGCATGGGCGGTGATGGCCCAGTTCAGGCCCCACTCGATCATGTGAAAGGCCTGGTTGGCGGGCAGCGCGGTGAAGGCGGGTCGGCCATCGCTCCAGAAGCGGGCGCTGCGCCGGTGCAACAGGTGGCGCTCCAGGCTGACCTGCAGGTCGAAGTCCGCGAAGTCGTCGTCCGGCGCGAGCTCGAAGGCGGCGTAGCAGCGCAGCAGGCCCTCAACGACCAGCGGGCTGTCGGAGCGTATGCGCGAGGTGAACGGCGGTGTGCGCAGCAGGATGCCGCGGCGTGCCAGCCGTTGGCGCAGCGAGGCCGCGTCGAGGTCGCCCAGCTTCAAGGCCCGGGCTCCAGCACTTGGATCAGGCCCAGGCGATGCAGGCTCAGCAGGCGCTCCTGCCAGGCCACCGCTTCGTCGCCCGGGGCATCGTCCGGCAGGGGCTCGATCTCGTCGGCCAACTCGGCCTTGAGGGCATCCAGCGAGCGAGGGGTCTGGCGCAGCCGGTCGAGCAGTTCGAATTGCAGCGCGTCGAGCAGGTGGGTGTTGCCGCTGGCGGCGTCATACACGACGCCGTAGTCGCCCCACAGCCGGCCGTGAAGGTCGTCGCTGCGCGGCGCGTGCCACACGCAGCGGGGGTCAGTCATGCAGGGAACCCTGGATCATCCGGCAGCGAGCCCGCCGCACCTGGCGGGCCGAGGTTCAGGCCCCGGGCCGCAAGCGCGCAGGCTCAGGACATGCGCGCGATGTAGTTGCTCTTCAGATAGTTGGTGATCCGGGTCTTGTCCCAGGTCTGACCATCTGCGCCCTTGAAGCCGGGGGCGCCAAAGGCCACCAGCGAGTTGGTGCTCTGCGGCGCCAGGCACTTGGCCAGGCCCGGCGTGGCGCCGGTCTTCTGTGCGGCAACAAAGTTCAGCCACGCCACGACCATCAGCACGCCGTATTCGTCGGTCGAGGTGTTGAGGTAGTTCCACAGCAGGGTGGTCGAACCCACCCCGGTGATGGCACTGCTCGTGATGTTGCTGAGCTTCAGGTTCTTGAAATTGTTCCAGGGCGCGGTGTTGGTCGACTTGCAGCCGATCGCGGTCCACGGTACAGCCAACCCAGTCCCAGCACGGGTGCTGTTGGCCACCCAGTTGGCCTTGGTATAGGTCTCGTCCGCGTACAGCGAGATGTTGATGCGGCGCGAGCGTGTGTAGCTGCTGTAGCTCGTGTTGGCCACGCCCTGGGCCGAGCCCCAGGTGGACGCGGTGTTGCAGTCCCAGGCCATCACCGGGCGGCTGGCCAGCGTCAGCGCCGTGGGCACGGCGACGCCACCGGCTTTCAGCAGGAAGCGGCGGCGGCCGGCCGTACGCTGTGCGGACACGTCGACGGATGCCGGCGCTTCAGGCGTCGGCTGGGAGTCGGGGGTGGGGTGTTCGCTCATAACTGTGGGCCTGGTGGATCCGGTCAACCCTTGCCCGCAGGTGGCGAGGGGCTCTGGCTCAGAGCAACCGATGCTACTGGACGGCTAGCCGAGTCGATGGAAGTGTTTCACACAAAGGTCCTTGGCCGCCATCCCCGCCCCCTTGATTGGGTGGCTGTGCGCCACGGCGGCAGGGGCCGGGCGCGGGTCTGTCACCGATTCAGGGGTGGCGGCCCGCCATTTCGCCATTTCGACGCTTCATGCCGGCCGTGCTGCAGCCTGTCGCAGCGCCCGGGCCGGTGCAGGGTTAACTGGCCACACTGCGCGGCACTGTTCACCACCGGCACTGAATGCGATGAAAACAAGCCTGCTGTTGATGATGTCCGCGCTGCTGCTGACGGCCCAGGCTGGCGCCCAGACCTCGGGCGACTGGCAACTGCGGGTGCGCAAGGAGGCGGACGGCTGGTCGGCCAGCTTCTCCGGCACCAGCGACTACGGCAGCAGCCGCCATCGCGTACGCGGCTCGGGCGTGCGGGTGGAAAAGCAGCGCGCGCTGCCCGCGTTCAGCCAGCTGCGCATCGATGGACCGCTGGACGTGCGCCTGCAGCAGGCCGCGGCGGACCAGGCGACCGTGATCGCCGACGACAACATCGAGCCGCTGATCGAGACCGTGGTGGAGGGCGACACGCTGGTGCTGCGCCTCAAGCGGGATGCGGGCTTCTCCACCCGCCATGCGCCCAGCATCCGCGTGGACGCCCGGAAGCTGCGCAGCGTGTCGGTGCAGGGCTCGGGTGATCTGGCGGTGGAGCGTTTCAAGGCCGACGCCTTGAGCCTGGCCATCAGCGGCTCGGGCGACGTGCGCCTGGGCCTGCTGGAGCTGCGCGAGCTCAATGTCAGCATTTCCGGCTCGGGCGATGTGCAGGCGGCCGGGCGGGCCGATCTGCAGAGCTGGCGCATCGATGGCTCGGGCGATGTGGACGCGCGCTCGCTGTCGGGCCGCCAGGTCAAGGTGGTGCTGAACGGCTCGGGCGACGCCGACCTGGGCGTCAGCGAACAGCTCGATGCCCAGCTCAGCGGCTCGGGTGACCTCAGCTACGCGGGGCGGCCGCAGTTGCGCCAAAGCGTCAGCGGCTCGGGTGAGATCCGGCGGCGCTGACGCAGTCGGCCCAGAATGGGCCGATGGACGATGCGCAACTCTGGTGGCAGACGCTGGCTGGCGGTCCGCTGCTGCTGGCCTTGTTCGATGACGAGGACCGGCTGCTGCAGGCCAATGCCGCCTACCGCGCGGCCTGGGGCCTGAGCGGCACGGGTGCTCCCTGGCAGGCCCAGGCCGAGGCGGCGCTGGCCGCCGGTTGCGGGCCGCTATGGGAGCGCGAGGCGCTGCTGCGGGCAGCGGCCGAGCGGGGGCGCCTGCCCACCCATGCCTACGAGCAGTCCTGGCGCGACGGGCGCCGGCTGTGGTGGGTGGAACAGCGCACCGAGTCCGGCGGCCTGGCCTGCACGGGCCTGGACCTGAGCGCCGCCCTGCGCAGCCGCACGCCCACGACCGGGCGGCTGCTGGACGAGCCGGCCGGCCGCGAGGCCCTGCAGGCGCTGTTGGTGGACTCGCGCGCCTGGCCCCTGTGCGTGGCCCAGCTGGAGGCGGGCGCCGAGGCGGCCGCGCTGCTGGCGCGGGTGCGGGGCGAGGATGTCTGCCTGCGCCTGGACGACGGTCGGCTCATCGTGGTGCTGCCGTCCACCGGGCCGGCCCAGGCCCAGGCGCTGGTGCAACGCCTGGGGGCGCTGCGCGTGACCGAGGCCCATTGGGGCGAAACCGCCCCGGAGCTGCTGGCTAGGGCTTGAGCTGCAGGTCGCGGCCCTGGGACTGGGCCGGGGCCGGGATGCGCATCAGGCCCGCCAGTGTGGGCGCGAGATCATTCATCTGGACGCGGGTCTTGACCTCGCCCTCGCCCACGTAGCTCGGTCCCCAGAACAGCAGGGGCACATGCTGGTCGTCCTCGTAGGGCTGGCCGTGCGAGCTGCCGCCACCGGCCCAGCTCTGCAGCCAGTGCGGCTTCAGCACGATCTGCAGCGAGGCCGCGCGCGTGGGGTCGAAGGACTTGCGCATCGCGTCCAGGAAGGGTGTGGTCTGGTCGTCGCCCAGCAGCTGCTCGCGCGTGAACACGGCGGCCACGCCGGGCAGGGCCAGCAGCGCATCGCGGGCCGCGGTCTGCACCTCGCCGTAGTTCAGGCCGCTCTCCAGGATCAGGCGCTCGTTCAGCAGCAGGCCGGCGGCGGAGAAGTCGCGGGCCAGCTTGTCGACGCCGAAGCGGGCCTTGAGCGCGGTGTTCACCGCGGCCAGCGAGGGCGCGGCAGTGAAGCGGCCGGCGTCCAGCCCCTGGGTGGCGGCCCATTCCGGCGTGTCGGTGAAGCCATGGTCGGCGGTCAGCGCCAGCACGTAGTTGTCGCGGCCCACCTGCTGATCCAGGAACTCGAAGAACGCCGCCAGGTGGCGGTCCAGGTGCAGCATGTGGTCATGCGACAGCCGCGACTCCGGGCCGAAGGCGTGGTTGATGTAGTCGTGGCTGGACAGGCTGACCGACAGGATGTCGGTGACGCCGCGGCGCCCCAACTGCTCGGCCTGCACCGCGGCGCGCGCGAAGGCCAGCGTCAGCTCGTCGCCGAAGGGCGAGGCCAGCAGGTTGCCGTAGAAGCGCGGGCCGGGGGCGTCCATCTTGTCGCCGATGACGGCGGGCAGGCGGTTGCCGTTGCCGCTGTTCACCTGCCAGGGCTGGCCGTCGGGCACCGAGCGGGCATAGGCCGACTCCGGCAGCAGCGGCGCCCAGGTGCGCTTGAAGAAGGCGTCGGCGGGCTTGGCGGCGTTGAAGTCCTTCACCCACTGCGGGTGCTCCAGCATGTAGTAGCTGCTGGACGCGAACTGGCCGGTCTCGCTCATGTACATGTAGGCGGTGCCGCGATGGCCGGCCGGCAGGATGGCGCCGCGGTCCTTGCCCGAGATGCCGATGACCTTGGACTCCGGCACCCGCGTGCGCAGCACGTCGCCCAGCGTTTCCACCTTGTAGTTGCGCGGGCTGGTGCCGGCTAGCGGGCGCGTCGGGTTGTCGATGTACTGGTAGGCCGTGTCGCCGGTGTTGTAGACCGGGGCACCGGTACGCGGATCGCGCCACTCATTGCTGATGATGCCGGTGCGCTGCGGGTTGGCGCCGCTGAGCATCACCGAATGCCCGGCCGCCGTCACCGTGTGGCCGTGCGCGTAGTAGGCCTGGGAGAACCAGCGGCCGTGGTCCAGGAAGCGCGCAAAGCCGTCGGCCGACCATTGGTCGCGGTAGCCGGTCACCTGGCGCATGGGCAGGCCGTCGATGACCACCAGCACCACCAGCTTGGGCGGCTGGGCGGCGGTAGGTGCGGCCGGCGGACTGGCGCAGCCGCTCAGCAGCGGGGGCAGGGCGGCGCAGGCCAGGGCCAGGGCGAGAAGGCGGCGGCGTGGGTTCAGCATGACCGTGATGTGACAGGCGAAGGCGTGAGCTTACGTCGTCACAATTCACCTATGCCCCAAAAACTGGCTGATTCCCCGGTTCCCGTGCTGGACGAGCCGCCTGCGCTGCAGATAGACGGTGCGCTGGCGCGCATCACGCTGCGCCGCCCGCGCCAGGCCAACCGCCTGAGTGCCGACGATCTGGACGTGCTGGCCGCCCAGCTGGCCGAGGTCGAGGCGCGACCCGAGGTGCGTGTGCTGGTGCTGGCCAGCGAGGGGCGGCATTTCTGCAGCGGCTTCGACCTCACCTCGCTGGGGCAGGTGGATGCGGGCGCGCGCTTCGGCGCGTTGGCTGACGCGCTGGAGCGGGCGCGGCCCATCACCATCACGCGTCTGCAGGGCGGCGCCTACGGTGGTGCGGTCGATCTCGCGCTGGCCTGCGACTTCCGGCTGGGCGTGCCGGCCTGCGAGGTGTTCGTGCCGGCCGCGCGGGTCGGCCTGCATTTCTATGGTGGCGGCCTGGCCCGCTTCGTCAGCCGCCTGGGGCTGGGCGTGGCCAAGCGGGTGCTGCTGGCGGGGCAGACGCTGGATGCCTCGGCGCTGCTGGCCTGTGGCTACCTGGACGAATTGCTGCCCGACGCCGAAGCGCTGGACGCCGCGCTGGCCCAGCGCATCGAGACGCTGCTGGCGTTGGCGCCGCTGGCCTTGCTGCCCATGAAGCAGCATTTGAATGCACTGGCGGCCGGGCGGCTGGACGCCGATCGGCTGGCGCAAGACATCCTGTGTGCCCGCGATTCGGCCGATCTGGTGGAGGGTCAGGCGGCCTGGGCGGCGCGCCGGACCCCGTGCTTCAAGGGGTGTTGAAAGCCCTAGCTGCGGCGACGCTGCCACATGATGGAAAATAGGGGGTCCGCGCCTCTGCCCGGCGCCTTCTCCTCACTACTCTTCGACAGGACCAGCGTGGCCAAAGAAACCACCAAGACCACCATCGAAGCGGATGGTCTGCGCTACCGCTCCAAAGCCCCGGGCTCGCCCTTCGCTGCGACCTCCTCTTTCGGTGCTGCAACCATGTCTTGCTTCCTCTGCGGCAAGCACCGCCCTCGTGCGATGCTCAAGTCCAAGAAGCTGCTGGGCAAGTCCCAGCCGGTCTGCTCGCCGTCCTGCAAGGAGCTGGACGCGCAGCTGGCCGCTGCCAAGTAAGCGTCAGGCCTGCGGCGACGCAGGCTGCCCCCGGTTAGCGCCGGGGGCCGATCCGATGGCGGGTGCTGCCCGTCATCGAATCGGGGCGTGGCGGGGGCTCAGCCCTGCCGGAAGCAGCGCCCGCACACCGAGCGGTAGCGCGCATTGCCGCCGATTTCCACCTGGGCGCCCTGGGTGACCTTGCGGTTGTTGGCGTCCACGCGCATGTTCATCGTGGCCTTGCGGCCGCAGTCGCAGATGGTCTTCATCTCGTCCATCTCGTCGGCCAGCGCCAGCAGCGTGGCCGAGCCTTGGAAGAGCTCGCCCTGGAAATCCGTGCGCAGCCCGTAGCAGATGGCCGGGATGTTGCGCAGGTGGGCGATCTCGTGCAGCGCCTGCACCTGGTGCTTGCTCAGGAACTGCGCCTCGTCCACCAGGATGCAGGCGATGCCCGCATCGGCCGGGAACAGTGCCAGGAAATCGGTGTCGGCATGGAACAGCTCGACCTCACGCTGTGGCCCCAGCCGCGAGGTGACCAGGCCCTGGCCGTAGCGGTCATCCAGCTGGGCGGTGAAGATGCGCACGCGGTGGCCGCGTTCCTCGTAGTTGTGGGCGACCTGCAGCAGCGCGGTGGACTTGCCGGCGTTCATTGCCGCGTAGCGAAAGAAAAGCTTGGCCATGGTGGGCGTTCGGGAGGGGGCTGCATTGTCCTCGCTCGCCGCGGGTGCCGGCCGCGCCTCAGGGGATGCCCTTGGTTGCGTGGCTTTCCGGGTGAATTCGGGGGCGGCACTGGGGCTTGTGCGGTGGCACTGTCATCAAGGACGTGCACCAATCAGGTTTTCGTCCCGATCGGCGTACGGCATGAGCAAAGACACCTATACCGCAGTTCGTGAAGATGGCCTGCGCTACGAGTCCAAACTGGGCGGTTCGCCCTTCCTGGGCAGTGGTCACACCCGGTCATGCTTCCGCTGCGGCAAGCACCGCCCGCCGAGCAGCCTGCAGTCCATCCGCCTGCTGGGGCGCAACGAGGTGGTCTGCAAACCCAGCTGCTCGACCCCCAAGGCCTGACGCGCCTGAGGCGGCGCCCCTAAGCGTAGGGGCTCTCGCCGTTCCCACACCTCCGTAGGCTGCGCCGGGCGTCAACCGCGGGAGTGTGCCCATGCCGATTCCTCTGATCGCGGCGGCGCTGTCGGCGATCGCGCCGCAGCTCGCCCAGAAGGGTCTTGACCTGCTCAGCGGCGTGTTCCGCGGCGCAGCGAACAAGGGGGTGGAGGAGATCTCCCAGCTCATCCACGACAAGACCGGCATAGACATCAATGATGTCGCGGACAACAAGCTGACCGAGTCGCAGTGGACGCAGCTCAAGCAGTTCGAATTCGACTACCAGGGCAAGCTGCTGGCCTTTCGCCAGCAGAGCGATGCCAACGACCTGGAGCGTGAGCGCATCGCGGCCGCCGATCGCGGCAGCGCGCGCGACATGCAGAAGGCGGCGATCGCCAGCGACGACCCCTTCGTGCGGCGCTTCATCTATATCTACGCCAGCGTGCTCACGCTGCTGACCTTTCTGTTCATCTTCTGGGCGGCCTTCATCCACCAGTACACGGCAGACAACAAGGAGTCGGCCCGCGTGATCGACACCGTGCTGGGCTTTCTGCTGGGCGTGTCGCTGTCGGCCATCATCCAGTTCTTCTTCGGCTCCAGCCAGGGCAGCCGCGCCAAGGACCAGCGCATCGCGCAACTGACCCAGGCGGTGGCCGACCGCGACGCGGACGGGAGCAAGTCATGAGCCTGGTGCGAGAACAGTCGGTGTTCCTGCTGCAGGCCTGCGAGCTGATACGTAAGGCCGGCGAGCTGGGCTTCAGCGTGTCGGCCGGCGAGCTCTACCGCACGCCGGAGCAGCAGGCGCTGCACGTGAAGAACGGCCGCAGCACGACCATGAGCAGCCAGCACCTCAAGCGCCTGGCCATAGACCTGAACTTCTTCCGCGACGGGCCGGACGGCACGCCGCAGCTGATCTACGACGTCGAGGCGCTGCGGCCGCTGGGCCAGTTCTGGGAGGGGCTGGATCCGGCCAACCGCTGGGGCGGCAACTGGACCAGCTTCAAGGACACGCCGCATTTCGAGCGCCGCGAGAACCTGGAGACGCCCCCCGCGTCGCCGGCGGTGGCGGTGGTCGCGGGGGCCGCGCCCTCAACAGCGACCGCGCGCCGGGGCCGCGGCCTGATCCAGGGCGCGGTGGGCGTGCGCTGCAGCAACGGCCATGACGATGTGCAGACCGTGCAGCAGCTGCTCAACCTGTGCGCCGAGGCCGGCCGCCTCACGCTGGAAGCCGGGCCGCTGAAGGCCGATGGCGCCTTTGGTGACAAGACCCTGGGTGCCATCATGGCCTTCCAGCGCGGCGCGCTGGGCCAGGGCGCGCCGGACGGTCGCGTGGACCCCAACGGTGCGACGCTGCTGAGCCTGTGCGAGAGCCTGCCCGAGGCGGTGGCACCGGGCTGGCTGGGCCTGCTGTACCTGCGCGCACGCGACAGCGATGCGCTGGAGTTCTCTCCCCGGCTGCTGAAGGTGATGGCCAACCGCCACATCGACACGCCGCTGCGCCAGGCGCATTTCCTGGCCCAGATCGGGCATGAGTCGGGGGAGTTCCGCTTCCGCGCGGAGATCGCCAACGGCCAAGCCTACGAGGGGCGGCGGGATCTGGGCAATGTGCAGCCCGGGGACGGGCAGCGCTTCAAGGGGCGGGGCCTGATCCAGCTGACCGGCCGGGCCAACTATGCGGACTACGGCCGCGCGATAGGCCGGGAGGCCGAGCTGCTGGATCACCCGGCGCTGGTGGCCGAGGACGCCGAACTGTGTGTGGATGTGGCGGGCTGGTTCTGGAGCAAGAACCAGCTCAATGCGCTCGCCGATGCGGACGATCTCAGCACGCTGACCCGCCGCATCAATGGCGGCCTGAACGGGCTGGACGACCGACGGCGGCTGCTGGGGCGGGCCAAGGCCCTGTTGGGGATCTGAGGCCGGGGCCTCAGGCGGCCTCGACCGGGTGCTGGCAGACGAACAGGCTGAACTCCTCGCCGGACGGGGCGGGCATGCTCAGCGCCAGCATCATGCCGGCCGCCAGCGCCGTGACGGCGGTCACGGCGGTGATCAGATGGAACGCGGATCGATTCGACTTCATGGTGATCCTCCTGCACCACCGACTTGGTGGCATGGACGTCACTTTAGAGATCAATGCACTCCGGATAAATCCGGAGGCGCGGAACAGCCAGTTGCTGCCAGCGGAACAATCGAAGCGAATCTCGCGTTTCAAGCCCCGATCAGCCGCGCCGGGGCGCCCCTCGGCCGCGCTCCTCCAGCCAGGCCTTGGCGGTGGAGAAATGCCCGCAGCCTATGAAGGGCCGGGGCGGCTTGAGCGCCGACAGCGGCGAGGGGTGGTTGGCCTTGAGCACCAGGTGATCCTGGCCGGCGGCCTCGATCAGCGGCGCCTTGGCCTGGGCAAAGTTGCCCCACAGCATGAAGACCTTGGGGGCAGGGTCCTGCGCGGCGGTGCGGATGATGGCGTCGGTCAAAGGCTCCCAGCCGCGGTTGGCATGGCTCGCGGCCGCGCCGTCGCGCACGCTCAGCACCGCGTTCAGCAGCAGCGTGCCGCCCTCGGCCCAGCGCACCAGGCTGCCGCTGGGCGGGAAGGGCTTGCCCAGATCGCGCTGGATTTCCTTGAAGATGTTGCGCAGGCTGGGCGGAAAGGGCACGCCGTCCGGCACGCTGAAGCTCAGCCCCTCGGCCTGGCCGGGGCCGTGGTAGGGGTCCTGCCCCAGGATGACCACGCGGGTGTGCTGCAGCGGCGTGAGCATCAGCGCGCGCAGCGGTTGGGGCGGGTAGACCACGGCGCCGGCGGCCAGCTCGTCGGCCAGAAAGGCCTGCAGTTGCTGGCCGGCGGGCGAGGCGGCCCAGGCGTCCACCACGGGGCGCCAGTCGTTGTCGGGCAGGTCCAGGGGCAGTTGCACGGGCGCCTCAGCCGAACAGCTGTTCCAGCGCCTGGCCGGGGTCGGGCTGACGCATGAAGGCCTCGCCCACCAGGAAGGCGTGCACCTGCTCGGCGCGCATGCGCTGCACGTCCGCCGCGCCCAGGATGCCGCTCTCGGTCACCAGCAGGCGATCGGCCGGCACGCGCGGCAGCAGGGCCAGCGTGGTGTCCAGCGTCACGTCGAAAGTGCGCAGGTTGCGGTTGTTGATGCCCACCAGCGGGGTCTTGAGCTTCAGCGCACGGTCCAGCTCCTCGCCGTCGTGCACCTCCACCAGCACGTCCAGACCGATGGCGTGGGCCGCGGCTTCCAGGTCGGCCATCTGCGTGTCCGACAGGCAGGCGGCGATCAGCAGGATGCAGTCCGCGCCCATCGCGCCGGCTTCCATCACCTGGTATTCGTCCACCATGAAGTCCTTGCGCAGCACCGGCAGCTCGCAGCTCAGCCGGGCCTCCTGCAGGTAGGCGATGCTGCCCTGGAAGAAGCGCTCGTCGGTCAGCACCGACAGGCAGGCCGCGCCATGGCGGGCATAGCTCTCGGCGATGTGGGCGGGGCGGAAGTCTTCACGCAGCACGCCCTTGCTGGGGCTGGCCTTCTTGATCTCGGCGATCACCGCGGCTCGGCCGGCGGCGATTTTGGCGCGCAGTGCGCGCTCGAAGCCGCGCTGCTCGCCACGGCGGCCCTCGGCCTCGTCACGCAGCGAGGCCAGCGAGCGCCTGGCCTTGGCGGCTGCGATCTCTTCCCACTTGACCTCGACAATGCGCTTGAGAATGTCCGCGCTCATGCCGCACTCCCCAGGCCTTGCGTGGTGCTGATGAAGCCGTCCAGCCGGGCGCGCGCCGCGCCGCTGTCCAGCGCCGCGCGGGCGCGGGTGATGCCGTCGGCGATGGAGCTGGCGACATTGGCCGCGTACAGCGTGGCGCCGGCGTTCAGCAGCACGATGTCGCGCGCCGGGCCGGTCTGGCCGTCCAGCACGCCCAGCAGCATCTGGCGTGACTGCTCCGGGCCTTCCACCTTGAGGCTGCGGTTGCTGGCCATCGCGAAGCCGAAGTCCTCGGGGTGCACCTCGTACTCGCGCACCGCGCCGTCCTTCAGCTCGCCCACCAGCGTGGTGGCGCCCAGCGAGATCTCGTCCATGCCGTCCTTGCCGTAGACCACCAGCGCATGCTGGGCGCCCAGGCGCTGCAGCACGCGCACCTGGATGCCGACCAGGTCGGGGTGGAACACGCCCATCAGGATGTTGGGCGCGCCGGCCGGGTTGGTCAGCGGACCCAGGATGTTGAAGAGGGTGCGCACGCCCAGCTCCTTGCGCACCGGCGCGATGTTCTTCATCGCCGGGTGGTGGTTGGGCGCGAACATGAAGCCTATGCCACAGGCCGCCACCGACTGGGCCACCTGCGCGGGCGTGAGCTGGATGTTGGCGCCCAGCGCCTCCAGCACGTCGGCGCTGCCGGTCTTGCTGCTCACGCTGCGGTTGCCGTGCTTGGCGATCTGTGCGCCGGCCGCGGCGGCCACGAACATGGAGCAGGTGGAGATGTTGAAGCTGTGCGCGCCGTCGCCGCCGGTGCCCACCACGTCCACGAGGTGGGGCAGGGGGCCCACGCCGTCCAGCGGCACCTTGTTGGACAGCTCGCGCATCACCTGCGCGGCGGCGGTGATCTCGCCTATGGTTTCCTTCTTCACGCGCAGGCCGGTGATCAGCGCCGCAGCGATCACGGGCGACATCTCGCCGGCCATGATGCGGCGCATCAGCGTCAGCATCTCGTCGTGGAAGATCTCGCGGTGCTCGATGACGCGGGTCAGGGCTTCGGTGTCGGTGATCGGCATGGCTCAGCTCTTGAGGAATTCCGCGGTCGCGGCGACGGCACGGTCGATGCCGGCGGCATCGACGTCCAGGTGGGTCACGAAGCGCAGGCCGATCAGGCCGGTGGCCAGCACGCCGCGCGAGGCCAGATGCTCGATCAGCGCCGGGCCGCGGCCGCCCTCGACCTGGGCGAACACGATGTTGGTCTGCGGCGGCGTGACCGTGATGCCGGGCAGCGCGGCCAGGCCGTCGGCCAGGCGGCGGGCCAGCGCGTGGTCGTCGGCCAGGCGCTCCACATGGTGGGTCAGCGCGTGGTCTGCCGCGGCGGCCAGCAGGCCCACCTGGCGCAGGCCGCCGCCCACCATCTTGCGGATGCGGTGGGCGCGCTGTATCAGCTCGCGTGAGCCCACCAGCATGGAGCCTATGGGCGCACCCAGGCCCTTGCTGAAGCAGATCGAGACGGAGTCGAACGGCCGGGCAAGGTCTGACACCGGGCGGCCCGACGCGATCGCTGCGTTGAACAGCCGCGCGCCGTCCAGGTGTGTGCTCAGGCCGCGCGCATGGGCCAGCTCGCAGGCCGCCTCGGCATAGCCCGCGGGCAGCACATTGCCGCTCCAGGTGTTCTCCAGCGCCAGCAGTCGGGTGCGCGCGAAGTGCGGGTCGTCCGGCTTGATGGCAGTGACGATGTCTTCCAGCCTGATCGTGCCGTCTGGCTGGTTGGGCAGCGGCTGGGGCTGGATGCTGCCCAGCACCGCGGCGCCGCCGCCTTCGTAGCGGTAGGTGTGGGCCAGCTGGCCGACGATGTACTCGTCGCCGCGGCCGCAGTGGGCCAGCAGGCCGCACAGATTGCTCTGCGTGCCGCTGGGCATGAAGAGCGCGGCCTGCTTGCCCAGCAGCGCGGCCACGCGCTCCTGCAGCGCGTTGACCGTGGGGTCATCGCCGAACACATCGTCGCCGACCGCGGCGCGGGCCATGGCCTCACGCATGGCGGCGGTCGGCTTCGTGACCGTGTCGCTGCGCAGGTCGACCACGGCCAAGCCTGTCTTGGTGCCAGACGGTAAGGGGGCGTAGTCAGTCATTGCTGGGGGCTCTCAGATTGGGTGCGGGTGCGCGGGCCGAGCGCCGGGCCGCCCCAAGCCGGCCGGCGGGCGATGTGCGCGCGGCTCGATGCCGCGTGCATCGCCGTCCCCACGGGGGACCGACTGGGCTTGCCGGCGTTCAGCCGGGCGAGACCGGGCGAGGGGCTCATCGCAGTTCCAAGAAGTTGCGCAGCATCGCGTGGCCATGCTCGCTGAGTATGGACTCGGGATGGAACTGCACGCCCTCGCAGGGCGTGGCCGTGCCGGCCAGCTCCCTGTGGCGCACGCCCATGATCTCGCCGTCCTCGCTGCGCGCGGTGATCTCCAGTACCTCGGGGCAGGTGGCCTCCTCGATGACCAGCGAGTGATAGCGGATCACCGAGAACTCGCGCGGCAGGCCGCTGAAGACGCCGCGCTGGTCGGTCGTGATCGTGCTGGCCTTGCCGTGCATCTGGCGCTGCGCGCGGATGATCTTGCCGCCCAGCGCCTGGCCCATGGACTGATGGCCCAGGCACACGCCCAGCAGCGGCTTCTTGCCCAGGAAGTGCTGGATGGCCTCCACGCACACGCCCGCCTCGTTGGGCGTGCAGGGGCCGGGCGAGAACACGATGTGGTCGGGGTTGAGCGCGGCCATCTCGGCCACCGTGATCTCGTCGTTGCGCACCACCTTCACGTCGGCGCCCAGTTCACCGAGGTACTGGACGATGTTGAACGTGAAGCTGTCGTAGTTGTCGATCATCAAGAGCATGTCAGGCCTCCCGCCGGGCCGCCCCAAGGGAGGCCGCGCCCCCTCGGGGGGCAGTGAACGAAGTGAGCGTGGGGGTCATCAAAATCCTTCTTCCACCAGTTCAGCGGCGCGCAGCAGGGCGCGGGCTTTGGCTTCAGTCTCTTGCCACTCCAGTTCAGGCACTGAGTCCGCCACGATGCCCGCCGCGGCCTGCACGTAGAGCATGCCGTCCTTGACGATGCCGGTGCGTATCGCGATGGCCAGGTCCATGTCGCCGGCGAAGCTGAGGTAGCCGCAGGCGCCGCCGTAGATGCCGCGCTGCACCGGCTCCAGCTCGTCGATCAGCTCCATCGCGCGCACCTTGGGCGCACCGCTGAGCGTGCCGGCCGGGAAGGTGGCCTTCAGCACATCCAGCTGGCCCACCTCGGGGCGCAGCGTGCCTTCCACGTTGGACACGATGTGCATCACATGCGAGTAGCGCTCCACATCGAAGGCCTGGGTCACCTTCACGCTGCCGGTGCGGGCGATGCGGCCGATGTCGTTGCGGGCCAGGTCGATCAGCATCAGGTGCTCGGCGCGCTCCTTGGGGTCGGCCTTGAGCTCGACCTCGAGCTGCTGGTCGCGCTCCGGTGTGCCGCCGCGCGGGCGGGTGCCGGCCAGCGGGCGTATCGTGACCTTGCGCAAGTCCTGACCCTCGGCGTCCAGCGCATGCTCCTCGCGCACCAGGATCTCGGGGCTGGCGCCCACGACCTGGAAGTCGCCGAAGTCGTAGAAGTACATGTAGGGGCTGGGGTTCAGCGCCCGCAGCGCGCGGTACAGCGAGATGGGCTCGGCCTTGTAGGGCTTGGCCAGGCGCTGGCCGATGACGACCTGCATCAGGTCGCCCGCGGCGATGTATTCCTTGGCGCGCTCCACCGCGGCCATCAGCTCGGTCTTGGAGAACTCGCGCTGCACCGGGTGAGACTCGCTGCGGTTCACGCGCGGCACGCTGACCGAGTAGTGCAGCTGGTCGCGCAGCTGCGACAGCCGCTTGGTGGCGCGGAAGAACGCCTCGGGCTGGCGCGGGTCGGCCCACACGATGAGGTACAGGCGCCCGGAGAGGTTGTCGATGACGGCGACCTCCTCGCTCAGCAGCAGCTGGATGTCGGGCGTGCCCAGGCCGCCGTCCTTCTTGGTGTCGGCCAGGCGCTTCTCGATGGCGCGCACCGCCTCGTAGCCGAAGTAGCCCGCCAGGCCGCCGCAGAAGCGCGGCAGGCCGGCCGGGATCTTGGGCTTGATGCGCTCCTGGTAGGCCGCGATGAAGTCCAGCGGGTTGCCCTCGTGCGTCTCCACGACGACGCCGTCGGTCACCACCTCGCACAGCGTGCCGGTGGCCCGCACCAGCGTGCGGCAGGGCAGGCCGATGAAGGAGTAGCGCCCGAAGCGCTCGCCGCCGACGACGGACTCCAGCAGAAAGCTGTTGCGGCCCTGGCCGCTGCCGGCGCAGAGCTTGAGGTAGAGGGACAGCGGGGTTTCGAGATCCGCAAAGGCCTCGCTGATCAGCGGGATGCGGTTGTAGCCCTCAGAAGCCAGGCTCTGGAATTCCAGTTCAGTGATCACGTCTCAAACCTTGAAAAGACAGTCTTTCAGGGCTTGGCGTGCAGCCCTGTCAGTCGGACGGGGCAACGCGTGAGGGAGCGCGTCAGGGCGCGCCAAGCAGCATCAGTCGGCAGTGAAGCAGCGACGCCAGGGCCAGGCTCCCCGGTCGCTCGACCCCGTGCTGTGCTTGCGCGTGATGAACATGATGAAGTCAGTGTATCAGCGCACCCGGCGCCAGCCGCGCCATACTCCAGGCCGCGAAGCGGCCATTGCCGCGCTAAGAAACCGGAGACAAGACCTTATGCGAGCACTGATGGTCGCGGCCCTGCTGGCCGTGGGCAGCCTGACGGGCGGTGTGGCCCAGGCCCAGGCGGTCGAGGTGGCGAATGTGAAGTACGAGCAGGCGCAGGACGTGGGCGGGCACAAGCTGCAGCTCAACGGCGCCGGAATACGCTACAAGTTCATCGTCAAGGTCTACACGGCCGGCCTGTACCTGCAGAGCCATGCGTCCACCACGGCCGAGGTGCTGGCCATGGGCGGCCCCAAGCGCATCCATATCCAGATGCTGCGCGACATCGACGGCAACGAACTGGGCAAGCTGTTCACCAAGGGCATGGAGGCCAACGCACCGCGCGAGGAGTTCGTGAAGTCGGTCAACGGCGTGCTCAAGCTCAGCGAGATCTTCGCGAGCCGCAAGGCACTGGCCGCGGGCGACTCCTTCTCGGTGGACTTCGTGCCCGGTCAGGGCTCCATGGTGCTGCTCAACGGCAAGCCCATGCTCAGCGAGCCCATCAAGGAGCCCGAGTTCTACAGCGCGCTGCTGCGCATCTGGCTGGGCGACAAGCCCGCCGACGACAACCTCAAGGACGCGCTGCTGGGCGTCAAGCGCGCGCGCCGCTGAGCAGGCTGAGCCGGTCCAGCCGGTCCAGGTGCTCGCGTGCGGCCACGGCGTGTATGTCCTCGCCGTGGTTGTAGCCATAGGTCATCAGCACCAGCGGGCAGCCCGCCGCGTGCGCGGCCTCGGCGTCGTTGCGTGAGTCGCCCACCATCCAGGTCTGTGCGGGTGCCGTGCCCAGTGCCTCGCAGGTCTTGAGCAGCGGCAGCGGGTCGGGCTTCTTGCGCGCAAAGCTGTCGCCGCCGAACACCTGCGCGAAGTAGCCGTCCAGCCCCTTGCGCCGCAGCAGCTCCCGCGCCGGCTCGGCGGGCTTGTTGGTCAGCACCGCCAGCGGCAGGCCAAGCGCGCGCAGCGCCTCCAGCCCCTCCACCACGCCCTCAAACACGGCGGCATGCGCACCGTTCACCGCCGCGTAGTGCTGCTGGTAGAGCGCCCAAGCGCGCTCGAACAGTGCCGGCTCGGCGCCCACATGGGCCAGCGTCTGGCGCACCAGGTGCTCACCGCCGCGGCCTATGGTGTGTTCCACAAAGCCGCGCGTCACGGCCGGCAGGCCCAGCTCGGCCAGCGTCAGGGCCAGCACGGCGACGAAGTCGCCCAGCGTGTCGACCAGCGTGCCGTCGAGGTCGAGGATCAGCGCGCGCGGCGCGGCGGGGGCGGGGAGCGGTGCGGTGGCGTTCAAACCTGAAACTCAAGAGCGGCCGGGAGCAGGCTGGCGAATCTAGCAGCCCTTGCCGCACCCGGCCGCTCGGGGCGGATTACAGGCGGCCACCGGACGCCAGATGAGCCGCGATCCAGGAGGCCACGTCCGTCACGGCAATGGCGTGCTGGTGATTGAAGGTCCCGCGCTTGTCCCAGGCCACGCCGCGGCCCTGGGCAAAGGCCGCGCGGTACTTGCGCATCATGTTGTGCGGATCGCGCGCCAGTTCCTCCAGCAAGAAGGGTTCGGTCCACACCGAACGGCGGAACGGGCGGCCCAGCGCGGCTTGCAGCTTGTCGGCCACCTGCCCGTAGCTCACGGTGTCGCCGGCCAGGTAGACGATCTCGTTGCGGATGCGCGGCCGGGTGAACACGATCTCGGCGGTCAGCGCGCCGATGTCGTCGGGCGTCGTCAGCGTCACTTCGGTTTCCAGGCTGCCCAGCGCATTCACCTCGCTGCGCTGCAGGTCCACCACGCCGAATTCGGGCTCGAACAGGTAGCTCATGAACATGCCCGTCGAGATGATGACCCACTCCGTCTCCTGCTGGCTGCGCAGCAACTCGCGCACGTCCAGCTGGGCGTCGAAGATGTCTTGCGGGCTGCCCCGGCCGATCACGTCGAAATCGACCCCGAACTGCCAGGGAAAGTAGCGCGGAATGCGGGCCTGCAAGGCGGCCCGTGCCAGCTTCATCGGCGTGTCGACGCCGGCGGCATAGCCCGCGCAACCGATGACCGTGTCATAACGGGCAAACAAGGTGGCAAGTTCGTCGACGGAGCTCTTCACGAGATCGCCCACGACAAGGGTGATGCCGAGGTCCCGGATCTCCGCGACATCGTGCTGCTTGGCCGCATCGGCGGACTCAACAGCGCTGGCCCGCAGCAGCACGCTGATGCGGGCGCCCGCCACGTCGCGCGCCCGGCGCGCCAGATGGCGCAGCACAGGCAGGCCGAGTTCGCCCGCACCGAGGACGAGAATGTTCTGAGATGTGGTGTTGGTATCGGATCGCTTTATCGTGGGGACCGCTGGCTAGGAATGGCCGGCAGTCTAGGAAGGCAGGGGCGTGAACGTAAGAAGGCACACGCGTGATACCGGGAGCTGAGCGCCGTGAACCGAGATGAAATCCTTCAATACGCGCAGACCGTCTGCGATGGCCTGCGAGACGATGACGACGGCGTGCGGCGAGAGGTGCTCGCGCATGCGGGCAGCCGCTGGTCGCTGGGCGTGGTGCACACGCTGGGCGTGTATGGCAGGCTGCGCCACGCCGAGATCGGCCGGCGCATGCACGGGGTGACTCAACGCATGTTGACGCTGACGCTGAGACAGCTCGAACGTGACGGCCTGGTGCACCGGCATGATTTCGACGAGCTGCCGCCCAGGGTCGAGTACGAGCTCACCGACATGGGCATGGAGCTGCTGCTGCGCATGGTGCCGCTGTGGACCTGGATCGTCGAAAACGCAGACCGTTTCCGAGCCGCGCGGCAAGATTTCGACAGCCGGCCGAGCGGCCCCAGCGCCGAGGAGGGGGTTCGCATCCACTCCCTGGTGCGGGGGCGTGGCACCCGATGAGGCGGCCAGCCTGGCGTCAAGCCGGCCTGCGGCGCGAGACCTGACCCCAGGCGGGCCGGGTCACGCCCCTTGGCTCAGCCCTCGTTCTTGTGCTGCAGCAGGCTCTTCACCTTGGTGGTGATGATGTCCACCGCCGGGCCGTTGGCGCCGTGCGGCAGGATCACGTCGGCATTGCGCTTGGTGGGCTCGATGAACTGCTTGTGCATGGGGCGCACCGTTTCCAGGTACTGCTGCACCACCGACTCGGTGCTGCGGCCGCGCTCCGAGATGTCGCGCTGCAGCCGGCGGATGAAGCGCACGTCAGATGCCGTGTCCACATAGATCTTCAGCGACATCATGTTGCGCAGCTTGGTGTCGTACAGCGCGAACAGGCCCTCGACGACGATCACCGGCGCGGGCTTCACGGTGATGGTCTCGCTGGAGCGGTTGTCGGCCGCGAAGTCGTACACCGGCATCTCAATCGCCTCGCCCTTGCGCAGCGCGGCCAGGTGCTGGGCCATCAGCGGCCAGTCGAAGGCATCGGGATGGTCGTAGTTCTGCTTGCGCCGGTCTTCCGGCGGCATGTGGGACTGGTCGCGGTAGTAGTCGTCCTGCATCACCACCGCCACCTGTTCCGACCCGATCGCGGCCAGCACCTGGCGCGTCACCGTCGACTTGCCGCTGCCGCTGCCCCCTGCAACACCGATGACGAAAGGCTTGTGAGGGGATTTGGGCATGGGATCGCGGGGCAGGCGGCATGGCGCCTGCGAATTGACTGGGGAGCGGGGGGGATTATCGGTGGGCTGGTGGGTGGGGGGGCTTCAGGCTGGGGATGCCGCTTGTGCAGGCTGGAGCGTTGGCTGCAATCGACCCGAAGCGGTCCTAGGTTGCTCTCGATTCGATGCTCGGGAGCAGGTGCTCGACGCTGATTTGAGCGGCGCGCCGAAGCCAAGCTCGCTCTGAGGTATTACTGACGTTCGGGCATAGGCGGTGCCCGCATCCTGAATCGCGCATTCTCAAGTCTGAACTTGCGCGGAAGTGCCAGCGCGTAGTACCGGCAGATGGTCTGGCTTGCTTCATACAGTCCGATCACTGTAGACAGCGAAGGTCTCCCCATTTCCGAGTATCGGTATCGAACAGCGTCCCTGCCACTCGGCATCAATGCAATCGAATCCAGTAGGGGCTGCGGCGGGTGCGCGCTCCACTTCGCGAGATTGTGAAGATCCTTGACGTCGTGTGAGGCTGGTACCTTGATTGTCCCGTCTTGCAGCAAGAAGCACTTGATGATTTGTTCGGCAGCGAAGTTGGCATCCCAGATCGCCGACGATAGCGAGAGGGCGTCATGCTTAACGATCAACCTTGCTGTCGATTCGAGATGCGGCAAGACGAGTGCAGCATGTCGGCGAGCACGTTCGGAGATGTGATCTGCGGTCAGCAAGACGTTCCATATCTGCCGGACGTTTTCGGCAGTCATGCAAGCGCGCTGGGCCACCTCTCCCCGTTGATCTTCGGAAAGCTCGGAGAGCGTTGGCGGATCCACGATCCATGAAAGGGGAACCTCGTCCGACTGGACACTGGCTAGGAGCGCTATCCAGAAGGTGCTGTCGGCCGCCCGGGCAGTGTGCGTGGAAAGAGGGATGCGGATTGCAAAAGGTGTCTGGCGAATGAGAATGGCTGCAGAGTGAACCGTACCTTCCTGGGTTCGCATTGCTTGACCATATATCTTGAAGTACCAGTCAATCGTGGCAGAGAGTATCGAGCCGAACCAAGCTTTGGTGAGGTAGCCTTCCTTCGAGTCACCCTGGATATCCACGATGCAATGCTCGACGACGAGCATTGCTGCCCTATGAGGACGATTTGATAACGGCTCGCCGCGCTCGGCCAGAACTTCATCGATTGGAGGTAACAACTCCATCATCGTTGCTTCGAGCGTTCTGATCGGCAAATCTTCCATATCGAGGCCAAACCATTTGCGTACGGATCGGCGACTATTTTGATCCGATATCTGAGCAGAACCAAAGCAGCCGCCCTGCGAGGTCCGTTCCTGGCCGAGAGCCGACAAGCAGCCACCGCTCCCAAGCCGTTCCAGCCGGCCAAACCGCGAACCACCGTGGTCTCAGCTCACGGCCGAGCCCATATCCGGCCCCGCCGCCGCGTTCCCCGTCACTCGTCCACCCCGCACCACCCGCCACGCCAGCCCCGCACTCGCCAGTGCCAGCCCCACGCTGGCCCAGCTGGCAGCCGCCCAGCCCCCGTGCTCCACCAGCGCGCCCATCAGCGGCGGGCCCAGCAGTGCGCCTGAGGCGCCGCATTGGGTGAGGCGGCCGCTGGCTAGGCTGAGCTGGCGCTCGTCCGTGGCGAAGCGGGGCAGCAGCGCAAACACCAGGCTGGCGAACACGCCGGAGATCAGGTTGATGAGCACGGCCACCACGGCCTGCGGCAGGAGGCCTGTGCCCACCTGGTAAGCCCAGGGGAACAGCAGGCCCGACACCAGCAGCGGCAGCACCAGCGCCCAGGCCAGCGAGCCCTGGCGGCGCATCAGCCACGCAGCCAGTGCGCTGGCGGGCACGTTGGCGAGCGCGGCCGCGGCCGTCCAGCTGCCGGCCCCTGCGAGCGGCAGGCCGGACTGCACCAGCAGGCTGGGCAGCAGCGCCAGCAGGCCCACCTCGGTGACGGCATAGAGGCCGAAGGCCAGCGTCAGCAGCCACAGGCCCGGGTCAACGCCGTGGGCCTTGGGTGCATGCGTGGTGCGGTGCGCTGGCGCCTGGGGCGCTTCGGGGTGTTCGGCGGCGGGCACGGCCGTGCGCCAGAGCCCGGCCATCAGCGCCAGCGCGGCCGCCACGCTCAGGGCCTGGGCCCAGCGCCAGTTGCTGAGTTCGGCCGCGTGCGCATAGGCCCAGGCGCCCAGCGCCAGGCCCACGGGTACGAAGGTGCTCCACAGCGTCATGGCCGCGGTCTGCTGCCCTGCGGGCGCGGTGCGCGCGATCAGCACCGGCGCGGCCACCACGGTGATCAGGTAGCCCACGCTCTCCACCAGCCGGGCCGCGGCCAGCAGTGGTGCCTGCCGGGCCAGTGCGGCGGCTAGCGCGCCCAGGCCCAGGCAGGCCAGGGCCAGCAGCAGGCCGCGCCGCAGCCCCAGGCGCGGCAGCAGCCGGCCGGCCACGCCGCCGAACACGGCGCCGCAGATCTCCAGCAGCGAGGTGAGCGCCGCCATCGCGGCCAGGCCCAGGGCCAGGTCTTGCGAGATCCGCGGCGCCAGCGCGGCGAACTTGCCCAGCTGCGCGGCGGCCAGCACGCCGCACAGGTAGTACACGAGAATCGACGGCCACGCCTTCATGACCCGCGCCCCGTCCCATGCACGCCCAGCCCATGCCCGACAGCCGCCAGCTCGGCCGCAGCCTGCGCGTGTGGCGCAGCGTGCGCCGGCTCAAGCAGCAGGCGGTGGCGCAGCTGATGGGGGTGTCGCAGACGACGGTGTCGCGCTGGGAGTCCGGCCAGGCCGCGCCCACGCTGGACGAGCAGCAGCGCCTGCGTGCGCTGATGGCGGCGCGGCTGGACAGCGCGGCTGACTTTGCGCTGGGCCGGCTGGTGCGCGAGTCCGGTGCGGCCATGCACCTGGTGTGCGACCTCAGCCACCGGCTGCTGGCGCTGTCCCGCGCCCGCGAGCGCGCCTGCCGGCTGCCCGGTGCCGAGCTGATGGGCAGCGCGCTGTGGCGCTATGCGACGCCGCAGATCATTGCGCACGAGCAGCGCCTGGGCGAGCTGGGCTGGTACGAGCCCGGCCCCGGCGCGATCGAGTTCGATACCGAGGACTCGCCCGAGCAGGCCATGCCGATCTTGCGGGGCCGCATGCGCTGGGTGAGGTTGCAGCTGTCGGACGGCAGCTTTGTGCGGCTGACCGAGAGCGTGGCGGGTTGAGGGCTTCATCGGCGCGACTCTAGAGAGCGCGCCGGGGCCCCCGCAACGAATAACTTATTCCGTGGCCGCGGCGCGGCTGCCGCTGCGGCGGCGTGCGATGCCGCCCACCAGGCCCAGGCCGCCCAGCAGCAGCGCGGCCTGCGTGGGTTCGGGCACGGCCGTCACGTAGTGGTGCAGGTCCACATAGGCGCCCAGGTCGTTGCCGTTGGGCGTCACGATCATCTCCACCAGCATCTCCACGCTGCCGTCCTCGCGGCGGCGCAATGCGATGCCTTCGGTCTCGTTGTAGGCGTTGGCAGTGATGGGCAGCTGGAACAGCTCGTCCACATGGCCGCTGGCCAGGTCCACCTTGTAGATCGACTTGGTGGCGTCATGCGCCGACAGGTAGAGCGCGCCGTCAAACACCTTGGCGCCCTGGATGTTCTTCAGCGAGCGGTCCAGCGTCAGCGTGCCGTTGAAGCTCCAGTCGGCCAGGTTGTAGATGTTGATGGTGTTGCCGTTCTGCCATTCCTTGCCGTAGCCCAGGCCGTTGGCGCCGTCCACCGCCACCCAGCTGGCGACATCGTTGTGCGGGTTGCTGGGCGCGCCGCTCAGCTGGTAGAGCTTGCCGGTGTAGCTCAGGTCGCTGGCGTTGAAGAGGGCCACATGGCCGTTCTGGTAGTCGCCGGCCTCGGAGTCCAGCGAGGCGTAGAGGATGCCGTTGTAGACGTCGATGTCGCCGATGTGGTCGAAGCCTTGAGCGGCCAGCGCGGCCGGAATGCCACTCGTGATCGACAGCGTGGCCGGGTCGATGCTGCCGGTGCGCTGCAGCGAGTTCAGCGCCAGGTCGGTGCGCTCCAGCCCGTATTGCCAGGAGAACACCCATTCGTTGCCGCTGACCGCCACGCCCTGCGTGCGGTAGAGGCCGGTCATCGCGCCGCTGAAGACCTCGTAGCGGCTCACGCCGGCGGCGCTCCAGGTGTCGGCGAGGGCGGGCAGGGCCAGACCGGTCAGGGTGGCCAGCGCGAGGCGGGCGAGCAGGGCGTGGGGGCGCATGGAGGTCTCCGTCAAATGGTGTGAGCGCATGGTGGTTCGTGGCCGTGACAGGCCTGTGCCAGGCACGTGACAAGGGCCACCCCGGGAGGGTCCCGAACGGCAGGGCGGCCCGCAGTTCCTAGAATGGCCCGATGACTTCTTCCGCCGCCCCCATCGTCTGCATTGGCGGCCTCAACATCGACCGCAAGCTGCGCCTGCTGGCGCGGCCGCTGGCGGGCTCCTCCAACCCCTGCGAAGCGCACGAGACGCCGGGCGGCGTGGTGCGCAACGTGGCCGAGAACCTGGCCCGGCTGGGCCTGCCGGTGGCGTTGATCGGCGCGGTCGGCGACGACGCGGGCGGCCGCATGCTGCTGGAGCAGGCCGCCGAGGTGGGCATAGACCTGCGCGCCTGCCTGCGCCTGCGCCGCCATGTCAGCGACAGCTACACCGCGGTGCTGGCGCCCGACGGCAGCCTGCACCTGGGCCTGGCCGCGATGCCACTGGTGGAGCGCCTCAACCCCTGGGCACTGCAGGCCAGCCAGGCGCTGCGCGCGTCGGCCGCGCTGGTGGTGGCCGACGGCAACCTGCCCACCGACGCCTGGCCCGCATTGCTGCAGGACGCGCGCAGCAGCGGCGTGCCGCTGGTGGCGGTGGCCGTGTCCGAGGCCAAGATGGAGCGCCTGCCCGAGCGCCTGGACGGCCTGCACCTGCTGCTGCTCAACGCCGGCGAGCTGGCCACGGTGGCAACCGACAAGCCCGCCGCGCTGGCCGCGCTGCATGGCCGTGGCGTCGCTGGCGTGCTGGTGTCGCTGGGGGCCGAGGGCCTGCTCTACAGCGAGCCCGGCCGCCCGCCGCGCCACTGGCCGGCGCCCGACGTGCCGGTGGTGGACGTGACCGGCGCGGGCGACGCACTGGCGGCCGGCGTCTGCGCGGTGCTGCGGCAAGACGCCGGTGCCATCGACGCCGCCGTGCGCCTGGGCCAGCGCCTGGCGGCGCTGACGCTGCAGACCGAAGACAGCGTGCACCGCGACCTGACCCCCGATTTCCTGAGCCCCTGATGAACGACCTGATCCGACTCTCGCCCGACGTGGCGGCCGCGCTGGCCGCGGGCCAGCCCGTGGTGGCGCTGGAATCCACCATCATTGCCCACGGCATGCCCTGGCCGCAGAACCTGGACACCGCGCGCGAGGTCGAGGCCGTGCTGCGCGAGGAGGGCGTGGTGCCCGCCACCATCGCGGTGATGGACGGCCTCATCCGCGTGGGCCTGACCGATGCCGAGCTGCAGCAGCTGGCCCAGGCGCCCGATGCGATGAAGCTGAGCCGGCGCGACCTGCCCTATGCGATCGCGACCGGGCGGCTGGGCGCCACCACGGTGGCCGCCACCATGATCTGCGCGCAGCTGGCCGGCATCGAGGTCTTCGTGACCGGCGGCATAGGCGGCGTGCACCGCGGCGCGCAGGACAACTTCGACATCTCGGCCGACCTGCAGGAACTGGCGCGCACGCCGGTGGCCGTGGTGTGCGCGGGCGCCAAGTCCATCCTGGACCTGCCGCTGACGCTGGAATACCTGGAGACCCACGGCGTGCCGGTGCTGTCCGTGGGGCAGGACAACTTCGCCGCCTTCTTCACGCCGGACAGCGGCCTCAAGGCCGACTTCCGGCTGGACGGCGCCGACGAACAGGCCCGCTTCATACGCGCCAAGTGGGCGCTGGGCCTGGGCGGCGGCGTCGTCGTCAGCAACCCGGTGCCGGCCGAGGCCGCGATGCCGCGCGCGGAGATCGACGCGATCACCGCTCAGGCGCTGGCCGAGGCCGACGCCCAGGGCGTGCAGGGCAAGGCGATCACGCCCTTCCTGCTGGCCCGCATCAAGGCGCTGACCGGCGGCCGCAGCCTGGCCACCAACATCGCCCTCGTGAAGAACAACGCCCGCGTCGGCGCGCGCCTCGCTCGGGCGTTGCAATCCTCACGCTGACGCCCGCTCACGCCCTCCCGCTGCGGCCAGCGCTGTTTAAGCTGGCCGGTTGCCGCCGCCGCGGCCTGCCCGCGGCCCCGACCACCGCTCTTTCCTGCGCCCCACCTTCATGCGACAGCCCTTCTCGCTTCCCTTCCTCGGCCTGGTGGCCGCCGTCTGCCTGAGCGGCTGCGGCCCGCGCGAGTCCGCGCCGGCCGGCGGTGCGGCCTCACCCGGCGGGGCGGCCAGTGCGGCGCTGCCGCCGCAGAGCGTCAGCGTGCTGGAGGTCAAGACGGCCGATGTGCCGGTCACGGTCGAGGCCAGTGGCACGGTCACGCCGCTGCAGAGCGTGGACCTGCGCGCGCAGACCACCAGCACCGTCGCCCAGGTGCTGGTGAAGGACGGCCAGTTCGTGAAGAAGGGCGAGCTGCTGTTCCGCTTCGATGACCGCGCCGACCGCGCGTCGCTGGACAAGGCCCGCGCCCAGCTGGCGCGCGACCGCGCCTCGCTGGCCGACCTGGACCGCCAGCTCAAGCGTGCGCTGGAGCTGCGCGCACAGAACTTCATCGCGCAAAGCGCGGTCGACACCGCCCAGGCCGCCTATGACGCCGGCGTGGCGCTGGTGAAGAGCGACGAAGCCGCGGTGCAGGCCGCGCAGGTGACGCTGAGCTACAACGAGCTGCGTGCGCCCATCAGCGGCCGGGCCGGCATCGTCAGCGTGTTCCCGGGCAGCCTGGTGCAGGCCAATGCCACGGCCACGCCGCTGGTCAACATCGCGCAGATGGACCCGATCAGTATCGCGTTCACGCTGCCTGAGACCCAGCTCGGCGCGCTGCTGTCCGCGACCCAGGCCGGCCGGCTGGAGGCCGAGGCGCTGCCGCCACCCGGTGCGCCGCGCGGCGCGGCCAGCATCCGCGGCCAGGTGACCGTGGTGGACAACCTGGTGGACTCGGCCACTGGCACCATCAAGGTCAAGGCCCAGTTCGACAACCAGGCCCAGACCCTGTGGCCCGGCCAGTACCTGCGCGTGCGCGTGACGCTGCGCACCGTGAAGGGCGCGGTGGTGGTGCCGCAGGCGGCCCTCATCCTGCGTGGCAATGAGCGCCTGGTCTATGTGGCCCAGGCCGATAACACCGCGCGCCTGCTGCCGGTGCAGCTGCGCTTTGCCCAGGGCGAGCAGGCCATCGTCGAGGGCCTGGAGCCCGGCATGCGCGTGGTGATGGACGGCAAGCAGAACCTGCGTCCCGGCACGCCGCTGAAGATACTGCCCATGCCCTCCGCCCGGCCGGCCTCGGCCGCGTCGGCGGCCGCCTCGGGTGCTGCGCGATGAAGCTGACTGAACTCTTCATCCGGCGGCCGGTGATGACCGTGCTGCTCAACCTCTCGCTGATCATTGCGGGCCTGGCGGCCTGGAGCAAGATCCCGGTGGCGGCCCTGCCGTCGTACAACACGCCGGTCATCAATGTGCAGGCCTCGCTGCCGGGGGCCTCGCCCGAGACCATGGCGTCTTCGGTCGCGCTGCCGCTGGAAAAGCAGTTCGCCACCATTGCCGGCCTGCAGACCATCTCGTCTACCAGCACGCTGGGCAGCACCTCGCTGACGCTGGAGTTCGACCCCTCGCGCGACATCGACGCCGCGGCCGTGGACGTGCAGGCGGCGCTGTTCCGCTCGCTGCGCGCGCTGCCCACCGAGATGACCACGCCGCCCAGCTACCGCAAGGTCAACCCGGCCGACGCGCCGGTGCTGCTGGTGGCGCTGACCTCGCCGTCCATCAACCTCACCGAGCTCAACGACTACGCGGAGAACCTGCTGTCGCCGGGCCTGTCCACCATCGATGGTGTGGCCCAGGTGTCCATCTATGGCCAGAAGCGCTACGCGGTGCGCGTGAAGGCCAAGACGGAGCTGCTGAACCAGCGCAACATCACGCTGGACGAACTGCGTACCGCGATCAATGCGGCCAATGCCAACACGCCGGTGGGCGTGCTGGATGGCGAGCGCCAGACGCTGACCATCCAGGCGAATCGCCAGCTGCGCAATGCTGCCGAGTTCGGTCGCATCGTCGTGGCCACGCGCAACAACGCGCCGGTGTTGCTGCGCGACGTGGCCGAGGTGCAGGACAGCGTGGAGACCAGCAAGACCTACTCCACCTACCAGGGCGAGCGCTCCATCGTGCTGGCCATACAGCGCCAGCCCGATGCGAACACGGTGCAGGTGGTGGACAAGGTCAAGGCCATGCTGCCGCGCTACGCGGCGCAGATGCCCGCGTCGGTGGAGATGCGCACGCTCAACGACCGCTCGGTGTCCATCCGCGAGTCGCTGCACGACGTGTACTTCACGCTGGCGCTGACCGTGGCGCTGGTGGTGCTGGTGATCTTCTTGTTCCTGCGCCGCGCGGTGGCCACGCTGATCCCCACCGCGTCGCTGCCGATCTCGCTGATCGGCGCGCTCACACTCCTGTACGCGCTGGGCTACAGCCTGGACAACATCTCGCTGCTGGGCATCACGCTGGCCGTGGGCCTGGTGGTGGACGACGCCATCGTGATGCTGGAGAACATCGTGCGCCACGTCGAGGACGGCATGAAGCCCTTCGACGCGGCGGTGCGCGGCGCGCGCGAGATGGCCTTCACCATCGTGTCCATCTCGATCTCGCTGGTCGCGGTGCTCATCCCCATCTTCTTCATGCCGGGCGTCATCGGCCTGCTGTTCCACGAGTTCGCGGTGGTGGTGGGCCTGTCCATCCTGGTATCGGCGGCGGTGTCGCTGACCCTGGTGCCCATGCTGTGCAGCCGTTTGCTCAAGCCCCACGAGCACCATGAGGAGGGGCCGCTGGGCCGCGTGTTCGAGCGCGGCTTCGGCGCGCTGCTGGGCGCCTACACGCGCAGCCTGGACCTGGCACTGCGGCACCGCAACTGGGTGCTGGGCGTGGCGGTGGCCAGCTTCATCGCGACCATCTGGTTCTACATCGTCATTCCCAAGGGTTTCTTCCCCGAGGAGGACATCGGCCAGATCCAGGCCAGCACCGAGTCCGCGGAAGACACCTCGTTCGCGCAGATGACCGTGCTGCAGGACCGCGTCGCCGAGATCGTGCGCAAGCACCCGGCGGTGGCGGCGGTCAGCTCGGCGGTGGGCGGCGGCCCCTCGGGCAGCGCCACCAACACCGGCCGCATGTTCATCAACCTCAAGGCGCGCAGCGACCGCCCGGCGATGAACAAGGTGCTGGAGGACCTGCGCAAGCAGTTCCGCACGGTACCCGGCATCGCGGTCTACCTGCGGCCGGTGCAGAACCTGCAGCTGGGCGGGCGCCAGAGCAAGAGCCGCTACCAGTACACGCTGCAGTCGGTGTCGGCGGGCGAGCTGAACTCCTGGGCGGTCAAGCTGCAGGAGAAGCTGCGCGGCGACAACCGCTTCCGCGACGTGACCAGCGACTCCCAGCTGCGTGGCCTGGAGGCCCGTCTCGTAATCGACCGCGAGCGCGCGGCCCTGCTGGGCGTGCAGATGCAGGACCTGCGCAACGCGCTCTACAGCGCCTTCGGCGAGCGCCAGGTGTCCAGCATCTACGCGGAGAGCAACACCTACCAGGTGATCCTGGAGGCCAGCGACAGCGACCGCACCAGCGAGACCGCGTTCGACAAGATCTACCTGCGCAGCAAGACCGGCGCCGAGGTGCCGCTGACCGCCTTCGCCACCGTGCAGCGTGCGCTGGGGCCCACGGCGGTCAACCACCAGGGCCAGCTGCAGGCCATCACCATCAGCTTCAATCTCGCGCCCAATGTGCCGCTGGGGGACGCGACCAAGCAGATCGGTGCCTTCACGCGCGAGATCGGCCTGCCTTCCAGCATCATCACCAGCTACGGTGGCGACGCTGCGGTGTTCCAGGACTCGCAGAGCGGCCAGCTGCTGCTGGTGGGCCTGGCGCTGGCGGTGATCTATGTGCTGCTGGGTGTGCTGTACGAGAGCTACATCCACCCGCTGACCATCCTGGCCGGCCTGCCGTCCGCCGCGGTGGGCGCGCTGATCACGCTGCAGCTGTTCGGCATGGAGCTGACCATCATCGCGACCATCGGCATCGTGATGCTGATAGGCATCGTGAAGAAGAACGCGATCATGATGATCGACTTCGCGCTGGACGTGCAGCGCAGTCAGGGCCTGGCGCCCGGTGAGGCGATACGCCAGGCCTGCATCCTGCGCTTCCGCCCCATCATGATGACCACGCTGGCCGCGCTGATGGGCGCGCTGCCCATCGCCTTGGGTCTGGGTGCCGGCGCCGAGCTGCGCCAGCCGCTGGGCCTGGCCGTGGTGGGCGGGCTGATCCTGTCGCAGGCGGTGACGCTCTACATCACGCCGGTGATCTATCTGGCGCTGGACCGCTTCAGCGGCAGCGGCCCGGACACCCGCGAGGTGGCCGAGTTCGCCGGCAAGGCCTGACCCCTGCCGCGGGCGGCGGGGCAGGGCCTCAGGCCAGGCGCAGCGCGCCGTCGCGGGCGGCGCTGTGCACGCCCTGGGCGGCGCGCTCGATCATCTTGATGACCGCGTCAAAGCCCTGGGCCGAGCTGAAGTAGGGGTCGGGCACGTCCTGCCCGGCCAGCTCGGGCACGAAGTCCAGCAGCAGCCGGATGCGGTCCTGCTGCTGCGGCGCCTGCTCGCGCAGCGCCTTCACATGGTCGGCCTCCATGGCCAGCACCAGGTCGTAGCGGCCCAGCTCCTCGGCCTGCACGCGGTGGCTGCGCCAGCGGCGCTCCAGCGCGTAGTCGTGCCGGCCCAGCGCCGCCGCGGCGCGCGCGTCCACCGGGCCGCCGCGCGGGCTGGCATGCACGCCGGCCGACCGTATGGTCTGGAACAGCTGCCCCGCACGGGCCTTGAAGATGGCCTCGGCCATGGGCGAGCGGCAGATGTTGGCGGTGCAGACGAGCAGCAGCGAGGCCATGGGCAGGACTTCAGGCGAGTTGGCGGCGCATCGCGTCGATGACGGCCCGATAGTCGGGTTGGCCGAAGATCGCAGAGCCTGCCACGAAGGTGTCGGCGCCGGCATTGGCAATCTGCCGGATGTTGTCCACCTTGACGCCCCCGTCGATTTCCAGGCGGATGTCGCGGCCGCTGGCGTCGATGAGGCGGCGTGCCGCCTCCAGCTTCTTCAGCGCCGACGGGATGAAGCTCTGGCCGCCGAAGCCGGGGTTGACGCTCATGATGAGCACCAGGTCGACCTTGTCGATGACCCACTCCAGCACGTCCAGCGGCGTGGCGGGGTTGAACACCAGGCCGGCCTGCTTGCCTTCGGCCTTGATCAGCTGCAGCGTGCGGTCCACATGGGCGCTGGCCTCGGGGTGGAAGCTCACCACGTCGGCGCCGGCGCGGCAGAAGGCCTGGGCCAGGCTGTCCACCGGCTGCACCATCAGGTGCACGTCGATGACGGCGGGGCTGCCGTCGGGCTTGACCGCGTGCTTGCGCAGCGCCTCGCAGACCATGGGTCCGAAGGTGAGGTTGGGCACGTAATGGTTGTCCATCACGTCGAAATGGATCCAGTCGGCGCCGGCGGCGAGCACGTCGCGCACTTCCTCGCCCAGGCGGGCGAAATCGGCGGACAACAGACTGGGGGCGATGCGGTGTTGGGAGGCGGCAGACATGGCGGAATTCTAGGAGGCCCCCTCGCGCGGGCCTCGGCCGCCGGTCTTCAGGGCGCCAGGCCCTTGAAGCAGGTGTGAACCAGCCAGTCCACGATCTGCGTGTCGCTGTAGGCGCCGCCGGCGCGCATCACGCCCAGCACCGGGTCGCAGGCGCGGGCATACAGCGTGTAGAGCACCAGCTCGGGCGGCAGCGTCGCGTCCAGCTGGCCGGCGCCCTGCGCCGCGGTGATCCAGCCGCCCAGCACGTCGGACAGCGCCATCAGCCGGTCCATATAGGCCCTGTTGGCCAACAGCACCGCGCGCAGCGTGGAGTTCTGTGCCGGCAGCGAGGGCATCTGGCCGGCCAGCTGCTGCTGATAGGCCCAGCGCACCAGCGCCTGCAGCCGGCCTAGCGCGTCCAGCGGCAGCTGGGCCAGGCGCTCGGTCTCCTGCTGCGTGCGTTCCAGCACCTGCACCATGGCCGCGGCGGCCAGCTCTTCCTTGGACGTGAAGTGCTTGTAGAGGCTGGCCTTGGCGATGCCCACGTCGGCGACCACCTCGTCCACGGTCATCAGGTCGAAGCCTTTCTCGGCCAGCAGCCGGCTCACGGACGCCACGATGGCGTCTTCCCGGGCCTGCAGCACCTGTTCGCGGAAACGGGGTCGGTTCATGCGGCCATTCTAGGGCGGGCCTGGACGCAGCCGTCTTTCTGTAACCAGTCGATTCCGCGATGGAACTGACTTGTTGACGAAATGAACTGATTAGTTCACATTTCGGCCGAACGAGTTTTGGAGCCTGCCATGCACCCCTGGTTGAGACTGCTGACGAGCCCGCCGCTGATGAGCCTGCTGCCCACCGATGCGGGCGCCGGCCCTGCGCCGCGGCCTGCGCTGGACCATCCCGACGTGCTGCTCAAGGCCGCGGGCCTGGCCCATCTGACGGCGCCGGGCCGCTCGCCCATGAGCCTGCTGCTGCCCGTGTCCGCGGGCGAGGCCCTGGCCGGCGCGTCGCTGACCGAGCTGCAGGTCTGGCTGCTGCGCCATCTGGTGGCCGGCGATGCGGAGCCCGCGGGCGTGCTGGAGACGCTGGACGGTGGGCTGCTGCACCAGCAGTCCGGCGCGGCCTGGCGGGATGCCTCGGGGCAGGCGGTGCAGATCCAGCTTCAGGCGCAGTGGGTGGGCGGCTGGCGGGTGCACCGCCTGGACCGCGCGCTGGTGCCGGCGCGCGACTCCCTCGCGGCGCAACTGCAGGCCGATCCGGACACGGGCCTGTTCGTGCAGGCGCTGCGGCGCACCGGGCTGCTGGCGCTGCTGGACGCCTGCGGGCCCTTCACGGTGTTCGCGCCCAGCGATGCGGCGCTGGAGCGGGCGCCGGCCCGGCTGGGGCGGTCGCGCTCGGCGTTGTGGTCCGACACCCAGGCGCTGACCGAGCTGCTGGCCGCCCATGTCGCGCCCGGCCGCTGGCCCAGCGCCCGCCTGCCCTGGGGCAGCGGGTTGCGCACCTGGGCGGCGCAAGCGCTGTCGCTGAGCCCGCTGGGCCAGATCGCGTCGGGCGATCTGGCGCTGCCGCTGGCCGCCAGCAGCGACCGCGCGGCCTGCAACGGCGTGCTGCACCGCGTGTCCGAGGTGCTGCTGCCACCGGCCTGCTAGCCCTCGCCCCCTGATTCCCGTTGATCCCCCTTGGGCGCGCCCGCCGCGTTCTGTGTTGTCACGTGCATTGAAAGGAGACACCCATGAAGTTCAAGAGCCTCAAGGCCCTGGCCCTGGTATTCACGGTGAGCCTGCTGTCCGCCTGCGGCGGCAGCGATGAAGCGCCCAGCGTCGTGGACGTGGCGCGCAATGACGCGCGCTTCAGCGTGCTGGCCGAGGCAGTGGCCGCGGCCGATCTGGACACCACGCTGTCCGGCGAGGGGCCGTTCACGGTGTTCGCGCCCACCAACGACGCCTTCACCGCGCTGCTGGCCGAGCTCAATGTCACCAAGGCGCAGCTGCTGGCCGACAAGGCGCTGCTGCGCAGCGTGCTGCAGTACCACGTGCTGGGCGCGTCGGTGCCCAAGGCCTCGGTGCCGCTGGGCAAGGCCATCACGCCGCTGCAGGGCGGCATCTTCAAGATCGACAGCGTCGGCAGCGACCTCGTCATCACCGACGGGCGCAACCGCACGGCCAAGGTCGTCGTCACCGATGTGCTGGCCCGCAACGGCGTGGTGCACGCGATCGACAAGGTGCTGCTGCCGGCCAACAAGACCCTGGTGCAGACCGCGCAGGCGCTGCCGGACTTCAGCATCCTGGTCGAGGCCGTGGTGGCCGCCGGCCTGGTGGACACGCTGAACGGCACCGGCCCCTTCACGGTGTTCGCGCCCACCAACGCCGCCTTCGCCAAGCTGCTGACCGAGCTGGGCGTCACCAAGGACCAGTTGCTGGCCAACAAGACGCTGCTGACCCAGGTGCTGACCTATCACGTGCTGCCGGCCCGGGTGCTGAAGGCCGAGGTGCCGGTGGGCAGCCCCATCAAGACGGTGCAGGGCCAGAACCTGACCATCGACGCCAGCCTGGCCATCACCGATGCCAACGGCCGCAAGGCGGCCATCACCGCCACCGACGTGCTGGCCAGCAACGGCGTGATCCACGTGATCGACAACGTGATCCTGCCGCGCCAGTGAGGTTTTCCCCCTCAGGCCGTGCGCGGCCTGCCTTCCTACCTAGACCGTTCCTCGACCCTCAAGGAGTTTGCCATGAAGAAACTGATCGCTCTGAGCCTGCTGTCCCTGGCCGCGCTGGGCGCCCAGGCCAAGGACCTGGTGGACACCGCCGTGGCCGCCGGTAATTTCAAGACGCTGGCGACCGCGCTGCAGGCCGCCGGCCTGGTGGACACGCTGAAGGGCCCCGGCCCGTTCACCGTGTTCGCGCCCACGGACGCGGCCTTCGCCAAGATTCCCAAGGCCGACCTGGACGCGCTGCTGAAGGACAAGGCCAAGCTCACCGCGGTGCTGACCTACCACGTGGTGCCGGGCAAGGTGATGGCCAAGGACGTGAAGGCCGGCAAGGTCAAGACCGTGCAGGGCGCTGAGCTGACCGTCGCCACCAGCGGCGGCGTGACCGTGGACGGCGCCAAGGTCACGGCCACCGACATCGTGGCGGACAACGGCGTCATCCATGTGATCGACACGGTGGTCATGCCCAAGTGAGCCCCGGGCCGGGGGCCGGGTTCAGCGCGGGCGCCGGAAGGCTTCGCGCTGCGCCTGGGCCGCGGCCCAGCTGACGCAGCCGGCCTCGTGGTCGTTGATCAGCCCCATGGCCTGCATCAGCGCATGCATGGTCGTGGGGCCCACGAACTTCCAACCACGCTTCTTCAGGTCCTTGGACAGCGCCACCGACGCGGGCGACTGCGACTGGTGATGGGCCACCGTGTTGGGCGCCGGCTCGAAGCGCCACAGATAGGCCGCCAGGCTGCCGGTCTCGGCCACCAGTTCCACACAGCGCCCGGCGTTGTGTATGGCCGCTTCTATCTTGCCGCGGTGGCGCACGATGCCGGCATCGGCCAGCAGCCGCGCGACATCGGCCTCGGTGAAGCGCGCGACGCGGTGGTAGTCGAAGCCGGCGAACGCGGCGCGAAAGGCCTCGCGCTTGTTCAGGATGGTGCGCCACGACAGGCCGGACTGGAAACCCTCCAGGCACAGCTTCTCGAACAGGCGGAACTCGTCCGCCACCGGCCGGCCCCATTCCTCGTCGTGATAGCGCAGGTAGTCGGCATCGCCGGGGGCAGCCGCGCACCAGGCGCAGCGGGGCTGGCCGTCGGGCGGCAGGTAGAGCGGTGGGCGGGTCATCGGTATTGGTCAGCCAGTTGTTTCAGTACGCCGTCGCGCTCCAGCTTGCGCAGCGCCTGGGTCAGGCGCTCCTGCTGTGCGGCCGGCAATCCGCTGCGCACGGCCACGTAGTGCAGCTCGTCGCCGAAGCTGTTGCGGCCCAGGCGCAGCTTGCCGTCCAGCCCGGCCTCGCGGATGTGGCGCAGCAGGTTGATGTCCTGGCCATAGACCGCGTCGGTGCGGCCCATCATCAGCATCTGCAGCGCTTCGCGCTCGGAGTTCACCTCGTTGATCTGCACGTTCGCCGCATCCAGGCGTCGCATCAGGATGGTGCCGCGCGTGACCAGCACCGGCCGGTTGACGCTGGCACGAGCCAGGTCGGCCAGGCTGTCGAAAGGGCGCGGGTCGTCGGCGCGCAACACCACCACCTGGCGTATGCCGTACAGCGGTACCGGCAGGAAGCGCCACTGGCGCTCGCGGTCCGGCGAGCGCAGCAGGCAGAAGAACACGTCCACCTCGCCGTCGGCCAGCAGCCGCTCCACCCGCTTCAGCGGCACGACATTGCGCAGGCCGGTGAAGCGCAGGCCGGGGTCCACCCGTTCGACCGCGCGCAGGATGTCCAGGCACAGCCCCGGCTTCAGCGGACTGTTGGGGTCGTACTTGACGAGTGAGCCGGCCTGCTGCACGGTGCGCAGGGTCAATTCTTGAGCCTGGGCCGTCAATGCGAGCAAGCCCATGCACAGGCGGACTAGAAAGCTCAGCACTTACGATTACCCGGTCCGGACATTCGGTGAGCATAGCGCCGGCCCATGGCCGGTGCGGCCCGCCAAGCACAGAGAACCCTCGATGGCGAATCCCCGTTTCACCTGCAGCGTCAGCGTGCAGGCCCTGCCCGAACAGACCCATCTCGACCAGGGCCTGTACGCCTACGCGTACACGGTCACGATAGAGAACAGTGGCGATGTGATGGCCCAGCTCATAGGCCGGCACTGGGAGATCACCGACGCCCGCGGCGACCGGCAGCTGGTCGACGGCCTGGCGGTGGTGGGCCACCAGCCGGTGCTGGCGCCGGGCCAGAGCTTCCAGTACAGCTCCTGGGCGCAGATCAAGACGCCGCAGGGCACGATGCGGGGGCGCTTCCTGTGCGCCACCGAGGCCTGCGAGGTCTTCTACACCGAGGTGCCCGAATTCCTGCTGGCGGACAGCGCCAGCCTGCACTGAACGATGAGTGGCGCCAAGACCTGGGACCTGACCGCGCTGCTGAACGCCGCTGACCCGCAGGCCGCGCTGCCCGAGCGCAATCTGTGGCTGGTGCGCCTGCTCGAGTGGCTGCGCCATGCGCCGCGGGTCGACGAGGGCGCAGCCGGGGGCACGCCGCGGCCGCTGGTGCGGCTCAAGCACCTGCTGAACGTGCTGGAGCGTCACCCCGAGCATGCGCGCAGCTTTGCCGGCGTGATTGCCGGTGTGTGGCGCGACGTGGATGCGATCAGTCTGTTCGCCGACGTGGGCTTTGCGCCCCGCATGGCGCTGTGGGGCGAGTTCCTGGGGCGCCTGCGTCGTCGCCTGCTGCCCGGCACCGCCGACACGCGCGACCTGGCCGCGCTGTTCGAGCTGCTGTTCCCGGACGAGGCGGACGAGGCCTGGATTGCCGCGATCGACGACGAGCTGTTGCAGCGCCTGGGCCTGTTGTTCGTGGGCGCGTCGGACCGCGCCTGGCGCGACGAGATGTGCTCGGCGCTGATGGTGCTGGTCAGCCAGATCAGCGCAACCGGCCTGTCCGGCGCGATGCGGGTACGCATGGACCCGGCGCTGCTGCAGGGCCGGCCCTTCGAGAGCCTGGTGGCGGCCTGGGAGGCGGTGGAGCGCGGGCTCGACGACCCGGCCGCGCTGCAGCCGGCGCTGCAGTATCTGCGTGCGCTGCTGGACCGCTGCCGCGCGGCCTCGCGTTCCGTGCCCGAGCACCTGGAGCAGCATGGTGTGTCGGTGGACCTGATGTTCACCGTGGAGCAGACCGACGCGCGGCTGGACCGCATCGAGGCGCTGCTGGCCTGCCTGGTGGCCCCGCACCCGGCCGGCGAGCTGCGCCGCCTGGTGGCCAGCCTGGTGGGCGTGGTGCACGAGCGCCGCAGCCTGCGTCGGCTGTTCGCGCGCCACTACTCGCTGCTGGCGCGCAAGGTGGCCGAGCGCAGTGCCGAGACCGGTGAGCACTACATCACCCGCAATCGCGACGAGTACCGCGACATGCTGTGGCGCGCATCCGGTGGCGGCGCGGTGATCGCGGGCACCACCTTCCTGAAGTTTGCGATCGGCGCGCTGGGCTTCACCGCGTTCTGGGGCGGCTTCTGGGCCGGCGTGAACTACGCGGCGAGCTTCGTGCTCATCCATCTGCTGCACTGGACCGTGGCGACCAAGCAGCCCGCGATGACCGCGCCGGCCATGGCCGACAAGCTGCGCCACATCGAGCGCGAGGACGGCCTGAACGAGTTCGTCGACGAGGTGGCCCACCTGGTGCGCTCGCAGATGGCCGGCATCGTGGGCAACCTGGCGCTGGTGATCCCGGTCGTGCTGCTGGGCCAGTGGCTGGGGCAGTGGGTGTTCGGCGCGCCGCTGGTGGGCGACAAGACCGCGCACTATGTGCTGCATTCGCTGGACCTGCTGGGCCCCACTTGGCTGTTTGCGGCCTTCACCGGCGTGCTGCTGTTCTCGTCCAGCCTGATCGCCGGCTGGGTGGAGAACTGGTTCGTGTTCCACCGGCTGGACAGCGCGATCGCGTGGAACCCGCGCATCATTGGCTGGCTGGGCCGCACACGCGCCCAGGCCTGGTCGCATTGGGCGCGGGCCAATGTGTCGGGTCTTGCGGCCAACATCAGCCTGGGCCTGATGCTGGGCATCGTGCCGGCGCTGCTGAGCTTTGTCGGCCTGGGCCTGGAGGTACGCCACGTGACGCTGGCGACCGGCCAGCTGGCGGCTGCTGCGGCGGCGCTGGGCTGGGGCGTGCTGAGCCACTGGCCGTTCTGGAGCTGCGTGCTGGCGATAGCCGGCGTGGGCGTGCTGAACGTGGGCGTCAGCTTCTACCTGGCCTTCCGAGTGGCGCTGCGCTCGCGCGGCATCCGCCTGGCCGACCGGCGCCGCGTGCGCGCGGCCATCTGGGCGCGGCTGCGGTCGGCGCCGCTGAGTTTTCTGCTGCCCCGGCGTTGAGCGGTGTTCAGTCGCGGCGGCGCTCGCCCTTGTCGCGGCCCGAGAACATGGTCCACCAGATGATGAACACGAAGATGGCCAGCGCCCCCAGGGCCTCAAGCAGGATCAGCAGCATGGTGGAAACCGTGGGGGCAAGATGGGGGCGGGCCGGGTTGGCGGCGATTCTAGGCAGCCTGCTGGTGGCCTGCTCCACGCCCGTGTCGGGCCCGCTGCCCGTGGTGACGGCCCCGGGGCCTGCGCCGTCACCGGTGCTCAGTGCCACCGAATCCGCCAGTGCGCAATGGGTGCCGGTGGACTGGCGCGAGCTGCCCGGTTGGGGCGAGGACGATGCGCTCGCCGCCTGGCCGGCGCTGCTGTCCAGCTGCCAGCGCCCTGCGCCTGCCTGGCAGGAGTTCTGCGCCAGGGCGGCGCTGCAGTCGCCCGGCGACGCGCTGGAGGCCACGCTGTTCCTGATGAAGCATCTGCGCCCCTGGCGGCTGCAGGTGGGCGGCGATGCCCCGGGCCTGCTGACCGGCTACTTCGAGCCCCAGCTGGTGGCCAGCCGCGTGCGGCAGGGGGCCTTCCAGTGGCCGCTGCACGCGCTGCCGGCCGACGCGGCGCTGCGCCGCACGCCGCGTGGCGAGTTCGACAGCCAGCCCCGGCTCGCGGCGCTGGAGATCGCCTACCTGGATGACCCGGTCGGGCTGCTGATGCTGCAGGTGCAGGGGTCAGGTCGTCTGCTGCTGCGCGACGGTGCGGGCGGCGAGCGTGCGGTGCGCGTGGCCTACGCGGGGCACAACGAGCAGCCCTTTGTGTCGGTGGCGCGCACGCTGCTGGAGCGCGGCGAGCTGCGTGACGCCAGCTGGGCCGGCCTGCGCGACTGGCTGCGCCGCAACCCGACGCGCGTGAAGGAGGTGATGGTGCTGAACCCGCGCGTCGTCTACTTCCGCGAGGAGGCATTGGTCGATGCCCGCCTGGGGCCGCGTGGTGCGCAGGGCCAGCCGCTGACGCCGGCTCGCTCGGTGGCGGTGGACCGCAGCGTGTGGCCGCTGGGCACGCCGTTGTGGCTGGACAGCACCGAGCCGCTGTCCACCCGGCCGCTGCGCCGCCTGGTGTTCGCGCAGGACACCGGCTCGGCCATCACCGGCGCGCAGCGGGCCGACTATTTCTGGGGTTGGGGCGAGGATGCCGCGCTGCAGGCCGGGCGCACCCGCCAGCCGCTGCGCCTGTGGGCGCTGTGGCCCCAGGGGCTGACACCCAGCCCTTGAGCTGTCGCCTCAGTCGCGAATCTCCACGCCCTTCCAGAAGGCGTAGTGCCCCTTGATATTCGCCGCGGCCGGCAGCGGGTCGGCGTAGTACCAGACCGCATCGGGATTGAGCTCGCCGTTCACGAACAGGCTCAGGTACTGGGCCTGACCCTTCCAGGGGCAGCTACTGCGATGATTGCTGAAGCTGGTGTGCTCGCGCTTCAGCGACTCCGGCGGGAAGTAGTGGTTGCCTTCAACCAGCACCGTGTGATCGCTCTCGGCGATGACGGCACCATTCCAGATGGCCTTCATGGGTCCTCCAGGACAATCGAGTGGATGCAACGCTATCACTCCCATCTGGGCCGCGACATCGTGCTGACCGGCGGCAGCGCCCGGGATCTCACGCCGGGGCAATTCGGCCTGCTCGCGATCGACGGCGGCGCCGGCGGCTGGGCGGTCGTCCACAAGGGGCCCAGCGGCGACGTGGTCGAGCTGAACAACGAGATGTACTTCGAGACGCCGGAGGAGGCCCTGGCCTTCGCCAAGGAACTGATCGAGATGCTGGCGCCCTGAGGGCGGGGCCGGCGGCCCTGGCATCGCCTCCTTCTATATAGAAGCAGAAGATGGTGACTCGTCGGGCCTGGTCGCTGACGGGATGACGTGCCGAACGGCCCGGGGCGAGGTCGGATCCGGGACCTGAGCGCCGCTGGCCCTCGCCGGCAAGGTCCCATGAAAGTTTTTTGGCCGGACTCTTGCCAGCCCATGGAAATCCGTATTACACTGGCAGGCTTCGCTGATCAAAAAGCGCAGTTCGGAGCTGAAGAGTTCTGGCGGCGCGGAGAGTTTGGTGGAGGGGCTGGGTTGAGTAATTGATCTGGCCGGCGAGATTGATCGCCAAGCAGTTTGAGTTGATTAAAAATCTTTTCAAAATTGCTT
>NZ_CAJYPS010000023.1 GCF_913777145.1 uncultured Roseateles sp. | reverse complement strand
AGCTCTTCACGCCCTGCTTGAAGATCAGGATGTGGCCGGGGCAGTTCATCGGCTTGAGCGCGTAGTCGCGCTTCTCCGACTCGGTCACGAACATGTTCTCGCGGTACTTGTCCCAGTGGCCGGTCTTCTCCCACAGGCCCTTGTCCAGGATCTGCGGGCCCTTGACCTCCAGGTAGCCGTTCTCGCGGTAGACGCGGCGCATGTACTGCTCCACCTCCTGCCAGACCGTCCAGCCCTTGGGGTGCCAGAACACCACGCCGGGCGCGTGCTCGTCGATGTGGAAGAGGTCCAGATCCTTGCCCAGCTTGCGGTGGTCGCGCTTCTCGGCCTCCTCCAGCATCAGCAGGTACTTCTGCAGGTCGTCCTTGCTGGCCCAGGCCGTGCCGTAGATGCGCTGCAGCATCTCGTTCTTGCTGTCGCCGCGCCAGTAGGCGCCGGCCACCTTCATCAGCTTGAAGTGCTTGAGCTTGCCGGTGGACGGCACGTGGGGGCCGCGGCACAGGTCCTCGAACTTGCCCTCGCGGTACAGCGACACCTCTTCACCGGCCGGGATGGAGCCGATGATCTCGGCCTTGTAGTCCTCGCCCAGGCTCTTGAAATAGGCCACGGCCTCGTCGCGCGGCAATACGCGGCGCTCGACCTTCTCGTCCTTCTTGGCGAGTTCGGTCATCTTGGCCTCGATCTTGGCCAGGTCCTCGGGCGTGAAGGGGCGCTTGTACGAGAAGTCGTAATAGAAGCCGTTGTCGATCACCGGGCCAATCGTGACCTGGGCCTCGGGGAACAGCTCCTTCACCGCATAGGCCAGCAGGTGGGCGGTGGAGTGGCGGATCAGCTCCAGGCCGTCGGCATCCTTGTCGGTGACGATGGCGAGTTGCACGTCCTGCGTGATGGGGTGGCTCAGGTCGACCAGCTGGCCGTTGACCTTGCCGCCCAGCGCGGCCTTGGCCAGGCCGGCGCCAATGCTGGCGGCCACGTCGCCGACCGTCAGCGGCGCCGGGAATTCACGGCGCGAGCCGTCGGGGAGTTGAATCGAGATCATGGGGTGCTCCAACGGAGGCAGAAACAAAAAAGCGCGGCCACTTGCCGCGCTTGATGTGTTGCCCAAAAGGCAGGCGAGACGAGCCGCGGCCGACTATTCCTTGCAGAACGGGGTCGTAGTTCGCGGTGTCATAACCAGGGTGCCTTTCTCGCTCTTGTGAGTGGGTAGGAGGGGCGATTGTAGAACGCCGCTCAAAGCGGCCGCGCCGCCACGCTGGATTGGCCAGTCAGGGCCTGGAATTCATCCGCCAGCCGGGCGCTCTCGGCCACCGCGATGCGCCAGCGGCGCTGGCGCTCGGCCTCGTCCAGCTTCAGGAAATCGTTGCGGTCCGGCAGCTTGGACCCCGGCAGCGTGGCAATCCATTCGGCACAGGGGCTGAGCACCACCACGTTGTCCAGGAAGCGGGTGCTGCGGTGGCGATGGCGCAGTGCCTTGTCCAGCCAGCCGGGCACGACCTGGCGCTGGAAATGCGGATAGAGCACCAGCGGCGCCTGCTGCTGCAGCAGCGGCCGGTAGTCCAGGTGCAGGTGGTAGTCGGTGATGCCGCCGTCCCAGTAGGCGCCGCGCGGGGCGCCGGGCAGGTCGTGCTGGGCCTGCAGCCAGAAGGGGATGGAGCAGCTGGCCAGCAGTGCGGCGCGCAGATTGCGCTCCGACAGGTGCACCTCGCGGCTGCGGAAGTCGCGCAGCGCCAGCGGCAGGTGGGCGCGCGGGTCGGAGAACACCACGCGCTCCAGGAACTGGCCCAGCAGCGGCCGCGACAGCGCATTGGCCGCGAACGCGCCCAGGTAGCCCAGCGGTGTGCTGAAGCGTCCTTCGCGGGCTAGCAGCGGCGCGCGGCCGCGCGAGGTCACCACATGCAGGCGCAGCCAGGGGTGGCTCAGCACCGTGTTCTCGTGGCCGGCGAAATGCTCGGCCAGGATCTCGCCGAAGCGCCGGCTCACCGCCTCCGGCCGCGGGCGCTTCTCGCCGGGCAGGATGTCGTAGCGCTGGGTCACATAGGCTTCGGCCATCGCGGCGAAGGCGGCGTCGCTGCCGCCCTCACGGGCCAGCGCGGCGGTGGCCATGCGCCAGGCGCCAATGCTGGCGCCGACCAGGTGCACCGCATGGCCGGCGCGCGGCAGCCAGTCGCCGAACAGCAGGCGGTCCAGGCCGTTGAGGATCAGGCCCTTGGGGCCGCCGGCCGCGGCCGGGATCAGCCCCACGTCTTCGGGCCGCAGCCCGCGTTCGGCGAGGCGGGCGCGGGCGGCGGGGCCGGCGTGTATCTGCAGGGCTTGCATCAGCGCGGGGTGAGGCCCGTGGGCCTCAGAGCTTCATCTCCAGGTTCACACCGTACCAGGTGCGGGCCTCGCGGTCGGTGAAGGTGGTGGAGCCGTTGGACACCGTGGTCAGCGACTGCGTGTTCAGCGGCGCCAGGTTGTTGGCCGACACGCGCAGCGACAGCTTGGGGTTGAACACCCATTGCGCGAACAGGTCCAGCGAGCGGTTGCGCGACTGGTCCTGGACCTGGGTCAGCGTCTGGCGCGTGGCATAGCCCGGCGTGAACCCGAGGTTGGCGCCGGTGGTCAGCGGCAGGCTGGCCAGGCGGTAGTCGAAGCCCAGGTTGCCGGACCAGGGCTGCTGGCCGTCCAGGCGGTTGTCGGGGCCGGGCAGGGCCTCGACGCGCGAGTGATAGAAGCTCACCGAGCCGCGCAGGTTGAGTGCGGTCTTGGGGTCGAACAGCGCGGGCAGCAGCTCGGACGCGCGACCCTTGAGTTCCAGTTCGATGCCGCTGGTCTGGGCCTTGGACAGGTTGACCGGGCGCGACACATAGCGCGCCACCGTGCCGCCGGTAGGCACCTCGCGGCTGGTGGCGTTGCGGATCAGGTCCTTGATGTCGCGGTGGAAGAAGGCCACGCTGAACATGCCGCCGCCGGTGAAGTACTTCTCGTAGGCGATGTCCAGGCCGGTGGCCAGTTCGGGCTTGAGCAGCGGGTTGCCGACGCGGTCGGGGTAGAGCTCCTCGTTGGTCTGCGCGGCCGACGGGTATTTGCTGTTCAGCGAGTAGCGGCCCAGCATGGCGCTGAGGTCCGGCGCCTTGTAGCTGCGCGTGATGCTGCCGCGGATCAGGTCGCGGCCCTTGGGGTCCAGCTTGTAGTTGAGGTGCCACAGCGGCGTCAGCACGCTGCTGACGTTGCGCGCGTCCAGCGCGTTGCCGCGGCTGGTGGTGACGATGCGCTCGTTGCGCAGGCCCAGGTAGGTGGACCATTGCGGTGAGATCTCCCACTCGTCCTGCACGAAGAAGGCCTGGCGCTGGATGCGCGCGCCGAAGGTCTCGCCGTCGAACTGCGGCAGCTGCGACTGGCCGTTGACCGTGGTGGTGCGGGTCTCGTCACGGCGGCGCCATTCCAGGTCCCAGCCGACGGTGAGGCTGTGGTCGTCGCCCAGCAGCTGGCTGTACTTGCCGGCCTGGGTGAAGTTGCGGTCCAGGTTGTCGCCCAGGCTCAGCACCGGCGTGCTGGTGTCCACCGTCTGGTTGTTGAAGCTGCCCTTGGCGCGCTGCACGCCGGCCTTGAGCTCCACCTTCTGGGTCTCGCTGAAGCGGTTGTTCCACTGCACGTTGCCGCGCAGCATCTGCCAGGTGCCCTTGTTGTTGGCGTCATCGTCCAGCCCGGAGCTGGCGATGCCGGCGCTGGACAGCGTGTCGTAGCGCAGCCTGTTGTTCCACCAGCCCTGCTGGCCGAAGCCCATCAGCGTCAGCGTCTCGTCTTCGCTGATGCGCCAGTTCAGGCGCGGCGTGGTGTTGACGCCATGGCCCCAGTTCAGCTGCTCGCCCTTTTGCACCGAGTCGCCGGTGGCGCCACCGTCGCCCACCACATGGCGGGTGGTGGTGGTCTCGCCCTGATTGCGCCAGGAGAACACCGACACCGGCACCGACAGTGCTGCCGAGCCTATCTTCTCGCCGAAGGTCAGCGTGGCGGCGGGCGTGGGGCGGTCGACGTTGTAGCCCAGGCCCAGGCGCAGGTCGCGCTGGGACACGCGCGGCGCGTCCTTCAGGATGATGTTGATCGCGCCGGCCACGGCCTGGGCGCTCTGGTCGGCGGTCGGGCCCTTGGTGACCTCGATGCGCTCCACCTGCTTGGGGTCCAGCTGGTCCAGCTGGAAGCCCGGCGGCGCCGGGTCACCGTTGATCAGGATCAGCGTGTAGCCCGAGCCCAGGCCACGCATGCGCGGCGCGCCACCCGACACGTTCACGCCCGGCAGGCGCTTGAGCACGTCGGCCACATTGGTGTCGCCGTATTTGTCCAGCTCCTCGCGGCCGAACACCTGCTTGGCCACCGGCGCGCGGCGGCGCAGGTCGGTGTCGCTCAGCGTGCGGCGGATTTCCACGCGTTCCAGCTGCTGGTTGTTGCTGCCGGGCATGGGCGGGGTTTCCTGCTGGGCCAGGACCAGGGCAGGGCTGAGCAGCATCAGCGAGGCGAGGGCGGGGGTTTTCAAGACGAACTCCGGAAAAGGCGGGACGGCGCGCACGATAGTCAGTGCCGTGCACCGGGCCGCATCACTTGCGACCAAACGCGAGAAGCGGGGCGCCAAGCGCGAAAAGGCGGGCCTGGCGGTGCGGCGCGCATGATCGCAGCGCGGCCCCGCCATGACTAAGGTCAGTGGCGGGGCCGCGACGTGGGGCAGCAAGCGCTCAGCGCTTGGTCTGCAGTTTGGCGAAGGCGGCGGCCATCGCACCGCCAGCCGGGGCGGCTGGGGCCGGGCGGGCACCGCGTTCCTGGCGGCCGGCCGGCTTGAAGCTGTTGTCCCCGCGGCCGGGGCCGCCGGCGCGCGGCGCCTGGGCATCCAGCTTCATGGTCAGCGAGATGCGCTGGCGGGCCAGGTCCACCTCCAGCACCTTGACCTTCACGATGTCACCGGTCTTGACCACCTCGCGTGCATCGCTGACGAACTTGTTGGACAGCTGGCTCACGTGGATAAGGCCGTCCTGGTGCACACCCAGGTCCACGAAGGCGCCGAACTGCGCCACGTTGCTGACCGTGCCCTCCAGCACCATGCCGGGCTGCAGGTCCTTCACGTCTTCGACGCCGTCGTTGAAGCGGGCCACCTTGAAGTCCGGGCGCGGGTCGCGGCCGGGCTTCTCCAGCTCGGCCAGCACGTCCTTCACGGTGATCAGGCCGAAGCGCTCGTCGGTCAGCAACTCGGGCTTGAGCGTGCGCAGCACCTCGCTGCGGCCTATCACCTCGGCGGCCGGGCGCTTCAGCAGGTCCAGCGCCTTTTCCACCAGCGGGTAGGTCTCGGGGTGGACGCCGGAGAAGTCCAGCGGGTTGTCGCCGCCGCGTATGCGCAGGAATCCGGCCGCCTGCTCGAAGGTCTTGGGGCCCAGGCCGCTGACGTCCAGCAGCTGCTGGCGGCTGCGGAAGGCGCCATGAGCGTCGCGCCAGCGCACGATGCTGTTGGCCACCGACGCGGACAGGCCCGACACGCGCGCCAGCAGCGCGCTGGACGCAGTGTTCAGATCCACGCCCACCTTGTTCACGCAGTCTTCCACCACCGCGTCCAGCGCACGCGCCATCTCGCTCTGGTTGACGTCGTGCTGGTATTGGCCCACGCCTATGCTCTTGGGGTCGATCTTGACGAGTTCAGCGAGAGGGTCCTGCAGACGGCGGGCGATGGACACCGCACCGCGCAGACTCACGTCCAGGTCCGGCAGCTCCTTGGACGCGAACTCCGACGCCGAGTAGACCGAGGCGCCCGCCTCGCTCACCACCACGCGCTCTATCTTCACGTCGGCGTCCAGCGCCTGCAGCTTCTTGATCAGCTCGGCCGCCAGCTTGTCTGTCTCGCGCGAGGCCGTGCCGTTGCCGATGGCGATCAGGTTCACGCCATGCGTGGCGCACAGCTTGGCCAGCGTGTGCAGGCTGCCGTCCCAGTCGCGGCGCGGTTCGTGCGGGTAGACCGTGGCGGTGTCCAGCACCTTGCCGGTGTCGCTGACCACGGCCACCTTCACGCCGGTGCGTATGCCGGGGTCCAGCCCCATCACCACACGCTTGCCGGCCGGCGCGGCCAGCAGCAGGTCGCGCAGGTTCTCGGCGAACACCTTGATCGCGGTGGCCTCGGCGGCCTCGCGCAGGCGCGCGAACAGATCGCGCTCCAGGCTCAGCGAGAGCTTGACCTTCCAGGTCCACGCGATGGTCTTGCGGATCAGCGCATCGCCCGCGCGGTTGCCGTGCCGCCAGCCCAGATGGGCCGCGATGCGGCCTTCGGCCAGGCCGGGCTGGCCGGCCACGGGCTCTTCATCGAGCGCCAGCTTGGCATCCAGCAGCTCCAGCGTGCGGCCGCGGAACACGGCCAGCGCCCGGTGCGAGGGCACGGTCTTGATGGGCTCCGCGTAGTCGAAGTAGTCGCGGAACTTGGCGTGGTCCGGCGTGTCGGGGTTCTTGCCGTCCATCAGCTTGCTCTGGAACAGACCGACGTCCCACAGCCACTCACGCAGCTTGCCCACCAGCACCGCATCCTCGGCCCAGCGTTCGGCCAGCAGGTCGCGCACGCCGTCCAGCACCGCGAACGCGTCGGCGAAGCCGGCGTCGGGGTTGAGGAACTTTGCGGCCTCGGCCTGCGGGTCCAGCGTTGGGTCGGCGAACAGCTGGTCGGCCAGCGGCTCCAGACCCGCCTCGCGGGCGATCAGGCCCTTGGTGCGGCGCTTGACCTTGTAGGGCAGGTAGAGGTCTTCCAGCTCCTGCTTGGTGGGCGCGGCCTCGATGGCGGCCTGCAGCTCGGGCGTCAGCTTGCCCTGCTCGGCGATGCTCTTCAGCACGGCTTCACGGCGGTCGGCCAGCTCGCGCAGATAGGCCAGGCGGGACTCCAGCTCACGCAGCTGGATGTCGTCCAGCCCCTGGGTCGCTTCCTTGCGGTAGCGGGCGATGAAGGGAACGGTCGCTCCGCCATCCAGCAGTTCCACGGCGGCCTGCACCTGGCCGGGCCGCACCTGCAGTTCGGCGGCGATCTGGTTGACGATCAAGGCATCCAAAACAAGGGCTCGCAAGACTCAAAAAACGGGCCGCGAGTGTGCCACAGGGGGGCTTGGCGGCCGGCTCAGGGCCGGGGCGGGCGGGCGCCGCCGTCCGGGCGTCGCCGCCACTGCTCCTGGATCTGCCGAGCCTGGCCGCTGGCCTGGATCAGGCGCATGCCCTCGTTGAACGCGGCCAGCATCGCGGGCGCGTCCGGGTGGCTGCGCGAGAACGCGGTGTAGAGCCCGAAGTAGGGCAGGTGGCCCACCCGCTTGAATTGCCCGGCCAGTTCCGGCTGGCGCTGGAACAGCAGTCGCGCATTGATCTCGGGGCACAGCGTGTAGCGCGCCCGCTGCAGCAGCAGCAGGCGGAAGTTGCTCTCGTCGTGATTGGTGGTCACGCGCTGTATGCGCGGGTTGGCGTCGAACTCGGCGCCGTACTCATAGCCGCGGGTCACGGCCACGCGCTGGCCCTCCAGCTCGCGCACGCCCAGGCCCGTGGGGCCGGCGTCGTCGGCGCGGGCGTAGATCGCGAAGCGCTCCTCGAACATGGCCTGGGCGGGCCAGAGGTGGTCGGCCTCGATCAGCGCGTTGCGGGTGGTGTTGAAGCAGCCCACCAGCAGGCCGACTCGCGTCTGGGCCATGCAGCGGGCATAGGGCAGCAGCTCGAAGCGGGCTTCTATGCCCACGGCGGCGTAGGCGGCCCGCACCAGGTCCACGGTCAGGCCCTGAGGCTGGCCCTGCACGTCGGAGGAGTAGGGCGCCCAGTCGTTCTCGGCGCCCAGGGTCACGCGGCGCGGCGTCTGCGCGCCGGCGTGTCCGGCCCACAGGCTGCTCATCATCAGGAATAGGCGCCTGTGCATCAGGTCTGGTTGGCCGGGTCAGATCTTGCGGGGCTGCGGGCCGCAGTCTAGGGGCGCCCGGCCCGGCTTGATCGGCCGTCGTCGCGCGCAGGCCGCACTCTCAGTACAAGTGCCGAGCGGGTTTGCGCGGGGTCAGGTCTGCTGAGCGTCGGCGCCCTGGCCTTGGGCTCAGAGCCAGGGCTTGAGCCAACCCAGGCCGTCCGAGGTGGCGTGCGGCGCGGCGCCGCGCGCGGGGCGGTACTCGCAGCCTATCCAGCCCTGGTAGCCCAGCTCGTCCAGCAGCCGGAACAGGTAGCTGTAGTTGAGCTCGCCCACATCGGGCTCATGGCGCTCGGGCACGCCGGCGATCTGCAGATGGCCCACGTGGCCGGTGGGCAGGTAGTGGCGCAGCTTCATCGCCAGGTCGCCCTCGACGATCTGCGCGTGGTAGAGGTCCATCTGCACCTTGACGTTGGGTGCGTCTATCTCGGCGACCAGCGCATGGGCCTGGTCCTGGCGGCTCAGGAAGAAGCCCGGCATGTCGCGGCCGTTGATGGGCTCGATCAGGAGGTCCACGCCCAGCTTGGCCGCCTCTCCGGCCGCGTGACGCAGGTTGGCCACATAGGTGGCCCGCACCGTGGCGGCGTCATGGCCGGCCGGCACCAGGCCCGCCATCACGTGCACGCGCGGGCAGTCCAGCGCCTTGGCATAGGCCAGCGCCTGGCCCAGGCCCTCGCGGAACTCGGCCTCACGACCGGGCAGGCAGGCGATGCCGCGCTCGCCGGCTTCCCAATTGCCCGGCGGTGCATTGAACAGCACCTGGCGCAGGCCGTGGGCCTTGAGCCTGGCGGCCAGTTCCTCGGACGCGTAGGCATAGGGGAACAGGTATTCCACCGCGGTGAAGCCGTCGGCAGCGGCGGCGGCGAAGCGGTCGAGAAAGTCCACGTCGTTGTAGAGCATGGACAGGTTGGCGGCGAATTGCGGCATGGGGGCTACCAGTGAGCGCCGAACACGCGGCGCAGTTCTTCGATCTGTTCTTCGTTCAGCGGCGCGACCGGCGCCAGCGTCTGCAGGCGCGCGGTCTCTTCCAGCTCTTCCAGCACCGCCATCGCGTGGGCCGGGCTGTCGTGCCAGACATTGGGGCCCAGGCGGGCCAGCATCACCGCGCGCAGCGGCCGGCCGGCCTGGGCATAGCGGGCGATGGCCTGGGCCACGGCCTCGGCCGCCTCGGGCGCGCCGGGGCGGTGGTAGGGGATGTGGGGCACATGGCCCACCTTCATCACGAAGTAGGGCGTCAGCGGCGGCAGCAGCTCGGGCTCGGCGGGATCTGCCTTCAGCGAGCAGGCCACCAGGTGGGTGCTGTGCGTGTGGATCACGCAGCGCGCGGGCGTGGCGGTGGCCTCGCTGGCGGCGTAGATGCGGCGGTGCAGTGCGATGGTCTTGCTGCCGCGGTCGCCGTCCAGCTGCTGGCCGTCGGCATCCAGCCGGGCCAGGCGCTCGGGCTGCAGCGTGCCCAGGCAGGCGTCGGTGGGCGTGATCAGAAAGCCGTCGGCCAGGCGCACGCTGATGTTGCCGGCGGTCGCGTGCACATAGCCGCGCTCGAACAGCGAGCGGCCGACGCGGCAGATCTCCGCGCGGGCCTGGGCTTCGTCGAGATAAGGGGCGGCGCTCATGGCGTCAATTGTGCAAAGGCCTTGCTGAAGAAGTCCGCGGTGCCGAAGTTGCCGGACTTGAGCGTCAGGTGCAGGCCCTCGGGTGCGACGTCGGCCGCCGCAAAGCACCAGGGCACGCCCGGGTCGATCTGCGCGCCTATGCGCATCTGCGCGATGGCCAGCGCCTGCACGCAGGCGCCCGAAGTCTCGCCGCCGGCCACCACCAGCTGGCGCACGCCGCGCTGCACCAGGCCGCGTGCGATGGCGGCCAGCGTGCGCTCGACCAGCGCGCCGGCCTCGGCCACGCCCAGCTGCTGCTGGATGGCGCGTACCGCATCAGGCTCGGCGGTCGAATAAATCAGTACCGGGCCGGCGTCCAGCAGCGGTTCGGCCCAGGCCAGCACCTCGGCGACGACATCACCGCCGCTGGCGATGCGCAGCGGGTCCAGCGCCAGCGCCGGGCCACCGCGGTCGATGAAGTCCTGCACCTGCTGGTTGGTCGCGACCGAGCAGCTGCCCGACACGATGGCCTGGCGGCCGCGGGCGGCGGGCAGTTCGGCCGCCTGCGAGCTGGGCTGGATGCCGAAGTTGGCCGGCAGCGCGATCGCGACGCCGGAGCCGGCGGTCAGCAGCGGCAGGTCCTTGAAGGCCGGGCCCATGCGCAGCAGGTCCGCGTTGGACACCGCGTCGACGATGGCCAGCCCCACACCCTGGGCCAGCAGCTCGGCCATGCGCGCCTGCACCGCGGCCGCGCCCTGGGCCACGGCGGCGTGGTCGATGAGGCCCACCTTCTTCGTGCTTTGTGCCTGCAGCACGCGCACCAGGTTGGCATCGGTCATGGGCGTCAGCGGGTGGTTCTGCATGCCGCTCTCGTTCAGCAGCACGTCGCCCACGAACAGATAGCCCTTGAAGACCGTGCGCTTGTTGTCCGGGAAGGCTGGCGTCGCGATCGCGAAGCGTGCGCCCAGCGCCTGCATCAGCGCCTCGGTGACCGGGCCGATATTGCCCTGGGCCGTGCTGTCGAAGGTGGAGCAGACCTTGAAGTAGATCTGCTGCGCGCCCTGGGCCTGCAGCCAGCGCAGCGCGGCGAGCGACTGCTCGACCGCTTCTGCAGCCGGGATGGTGCGGGACTTCAGCGCCACCACCACCGCATCGGCCTCGGTGTCCAGCGGCTGGTCCGGCGTGTGTATGGTCTGCACCACGCGCATGCCGGCGCGCACCAGGTTGTTGGCCAGGTCGGTGGCGCCGGTGAAGTCGTCGGCGATGCAGCCCAGCAGGATCTTGTTCGCGCCCATGCTCAGGCCTTCTTTTCCGGCAGCTTGATGCCCGGGAAGATCTTGATCACCGCGCTGTCGTCTTCCTTGGCGAAGCCGGCGGTGGAGGCCTGCATGAACATCTGGTGCGCGGTGGCGGCCAGCGGCAGCGGGAACTTGCTGGCGCGCGCGGTGTCCAGCACCAGGCCCAGGTCCTTCACGAAGATGTCCACCGCGGACAGCGGCGTGTAGTCGCCCGCGATCACGTGGGCCATGCGGTTCTCGAACATCCAGCTGTTGCCGGCGCTGTTCGTGATGACCTCGTACAGCGCGTCGGCGGCCACGCCCTCGCGCAGGCCCAGCGCCATGGCTTCAGCGGCCGCGGCGATGTGCACGCCGGCCAGCAGCTGGTTGATGATCTTGACCTTGCTGCCCGTGCCGGCCGCATCGCCCAGGCGGTAGACCTTGCCGGCCATCGCGTTCAGCACCGCGTCGGCGGCGGCATAGGCCTCGGGCTTGGCCGAGGTCATCATGGTCATCTGGCCCGAGGCGGCCTTGGCCGCGCCGCCCGAGATGGGCGCGTCGATGTAGTGGATGCCCAGCGCGTTGAGGCGGGCCTCCAGCGCCATGGACCAGTTGGGGTCCACGGTGGAACACATGATGAAGCTGCTGCCCGGCGCCATCGCGGCAGCCGCGCCGCCCTTGCCGAACAGCACGCTCTCGGTCTGCGCGGCATTCACCACCACCGACACCAGCACCGAGGTGGCGGCAGCCACCGAAGCGGGCGTCGCGTGCGCTGTGCCACCCTCGGCCGCGAAGGCCTCGGCCGCGCCGGGGCGCGCATCGCACACATGGACGGCATAGCCGTTGCTGCGCAGGGTCTTGGCAATGCCGGCGCCCATGGCGCCCAGGCCGATCACGCCCACGGACTTCGAGGTCATGAGGAATTCCTTGTCGATGAAAGAGTAGAGGTGGGGTGGTGGCTCAGGTGAGCAGCGCCCACAGCAGCGCCGTCAGCAGGAAGCCGGCAACGCCCAGCACCGTGGTCAGCACGGTCCAGCTGCGCAGGCCGTCGCCCACGCTCAGGCCCAGGTAGCGGGTGACGATCCAGAAGCCGGAGTCGTTCACATGCGACAGGCCCAGGCCGCCGAAGCCGATCGCCACGGTCAGCAGCGCGACCTGCAGCGCGCTGTAGCCGCCGCTGGCGATGGCCTCGGCCAGCAGGCCGCAGGTGGTCAGGATGGCCACGGTGGCCGAACCCTGGGCCGCGCGCAGCACCAGCGAGATCACAAAGCCCATCAGCAGCAGCGGCAGGTGGGTGGCCACCAGCACCTGGGACAGCGCGGCGCCTATGCCGCTGACGGTCAGCACCTTGGCCAGCACGCCGCCCGCGCCGGTCACCAGGATCACGGTGGCGGCCGGCGGCAGCGCCGACTCCATCACATCGTTGGTCTTGGCCATGGTCCAGCCCATGCGGCGGGCCACCAGCACAAAGCTCAGGCCCAGCGCCACCATCAGCGCGAAGATGGGCGCGCCTATGAAGCCCAGCAGCGTGCGCAGGCCGTCGCCCTTGGGCAGCAGCGTGGCGCCGGTGGTGCCCAGCATGATGAGGATCAGCGGCACCAGGATCAGCGTCAGCACCGTGCCCACGCCGGGCGTGCGGCTGGTGCCGGCGCTGGTGGTGGCGCCACTGCCGAAATTGGCGAACTGCTCGGCGGTGGTCGGCAGCATGGGGTAGTGGCGGCGGTTCAGCCACTTGGCGGTCACCTGGGCCAGCGGGGCCAGCGGCAGGCAGATCGCCAGGCCCAGCAGCGTGATCCAGCCCACGTCGCCGCTGACGATGGCGGCGCCGCCCACGATGCCGGGGTGGGGTGGCACCACCACATGCACCGCCAGCATGATGCCGGCCACCGGCAGGCCGTACTTCACCGGGTCCACGCCCGCGGCCTTGCAGAAGCCGTAGACGATGGGCACGACGATGATGAAGCCCACGTCGAAGAACACCGGGATGGCCAGCACGAGGGCCGCGGCGGTCAGCGCCGCCGGCACCCGGGCCGGGCCCAGGATCTGGGTGAAGCGCTGGGCCAGGCTGGCCGCGCCGCCCGACACCTCGATCATGCGGCCCAGCATGGAGCCCAGCGCCACCAGGATGGCCACCGAGCCCAGCGTGCCGCCCATGCCGGCCACCAGCGTGCTGATGATCTCGCCGGTGGGCATCTGGGTGGCCAGCGCGAGCAGCAGGCTCACCAGCATCATCGCGACGAAGGCGTGCACTTGCCAGCGCACGATCAGGATCAGAAGCAGGGCAATGCCCCCGGCGGCAATGCCGAGCAAGGCGGGAGTGGACATCAGGGCTGTCTCCGGTTGCGTTGGGCGCCACGGACCCGGGACTGGGTCATGGTGCGAATATTTGTATGGTCATCATACAAATTTTGCCGACCTCGGCAAGCCGGGGCGACCCGCAGCACCCGGTCTGCAGGGATGGCGGCGTGCGCCGCCGGGGGCTTACTTGGGCCGCTGCGCGACCAGCGGGCGGGCCAGGCGCTGGCCGTCCTGGGCCCAGAAGCCCGGGTCGGCCTGGCGCAGGCGCTGCTGGGCGTTCTTCATGTGCTGGGCCGCGGCGGCGCGGGCGGCCGCGGCATCGCCGGCGGCGATGGCCTCCACGATCTGCTGGTGCTCCTGCTTGACCGCCTCGCTGAAGTCGGCGCGCCGCGCCTCGTTGGCGCGGGTCACGCGGGTGGCGCCGCGCAGGAAGCGGGCCAGGTAGTCCAGCGTGCGGATCAGGAAGGGGTTGCCGGAGGCCTGGGCGATCGCGCGGTGGAAGCGCACGTCCTCGTCGGAGCCGTCGCGGCCGGCCGCCACCGCGTCGGCCAGTGCCTGCAACGCGGCGCGTATCGCCCGCACATCGGCCGCGTTGCGGTGCTGGGCGGCCAGTTCGGCCACCTCGGCCTCCAGCGCACGCCGCACGTCCACGATCTGCAGCACCGCTTCCAGCGAGGCGGCGGGCACGCCCTCGAAGTCCAGCGGTGCGATGCCGGGGCTGCGCACATAGACGCCGCTGCCCTGGCGGGCGTCCACCAGGCCCAGGGACTTCAGCCGTGAGATGGCCTCGCGCACCACGGTGCGGCTGACCTGGAACTGCTGCACCAGCGCCGCCTCGGTGGGCAGCTTGCTGCCCTCGGCCAGGCGGCCGGCGCGGATCTCGGCCTCCAGCGCGCCGGCGACCTGTTCCGCCAGCCGCAGACCGGGTTTGACGGCGTTGAAGGTCTTGGTCTCGCTCATGGACGCGCGACTTTAGTGCAGCCAATCGGCCAGCGCCTGCGCCGCCACGCGGCCGCTGGCCAGGCTGGCGGTCAGCAGGTAGCCGCCGGTGGGGGCCTCCCAGTCCAGCATCTCGCCGGCGCAGAACACGCCGGGCAGGGCCTGCAGCATCAGGCCGGGCGTCAGCGCCTCGAAGCGCACGCCGCCGGCGGTGGAGATGGCCTCGGCGATGGGTCGGGGCGCGGCCAGCGTCAGCGGCAGCGCCTTGAGTGCCGCGGCGAGTTGGGCCGGGTCCAGCATCTGTTCGCGCGTCAGCAGCTCGTTCAGCAGGCCCAGCTTCAGCGGCGACAGGTGCAGCCGGCTCTTCAGGTGGGAGGACAGCGAGCGGCTGCCCCTCGGGTGGCGCACCTCGGCCAGTACCTGATCCTCGCTGTGCTGGGGCAGCAGGTCCAGCGTCAGCGTCGCGCGGCCCTCGCGGGCGATCTGCTCGCGCAGCGCGGCGCTGGCCGCATAGACCAGCGAACCCTCGATGCCGCTGGCCGTGATGACGAACTCGCCCTGGCGGCGCGCAAAACCTGGCGCCGCCAGCGCCACCGGCTTGACCGGCTGGCCGGCGAAGCTCTCGGCAAAGCGCGTGCTCCAGCCCGGCGCGTCCGCATGGGCGGCGGTGGCGGCCACGTCGAAGCCGCAGTTGGCCGGCTGCAGCGGCGCCAGGTCCACGCCGCGCGCCGCCAGCAGCGGCACCCAGGCGCCGTCCGAGCCCAGCTGGGGCCAGGACGCGCCGCCCAGTGCCAGCAGCGTGGCCCGCGCGGGCACGTGCAGCTCGCCGTCCGGTGTGTCGAAGCGCAGCGCGCCGCCGTCCTCGGTCCAGCCCAGCCAGCGGTGGCGCATGCGGAACTGCACGCCGGCCGCGCGCAGGCGGCTCAGCCAGTGGCGCAGCAGCGGTGCGGCCTTCAGGTCGGTGGGGAAGACGCGGCCGGAGCTGCCGACAAAGGTCTGCACGCCCAGGTCGGCGGCCCAGGTGCGCAGCGCGTCGGCGTCGAAGGCGCGCAACAGCGGCTCGATGGCGGCACGGCGGGCGCCGAAACGGCCTGCGAAGGCGTCGAAGGGCTCGGAGTGGGTGAGGTTGAGGCCGCCCTTGCCGGCCAGCAGGAACTTGCGGCCCACGCTGGGCTTGGCGTCGAACAGCGTGACCGCGAGGCCTCGGGCCGACAGCAGCTCGGCGGCCATCAGGCCGGCCGGGCCGCCTCCGATGATGGCGATGTCGGCGGGGGCGGTGGCGGGTGTGGAAGTCATTCCGAATTCTACGGACGCTGCGTGCCGGCCCCGGTTTGAGCGGTCTGGGCAGGAGGCCGTTTCGCTATGCTGACCGCAATGACTGAAGCCGTATCAGCGCCTCGCCGCCAGTTGCTCGCAGCCCTGGGCCTGGCTGCCACTGGTGCCCGGGCCGGGGCGGCGCCGGGCGTGCTGCGCTGCACGCTGGCGGAATTGCCGCCCTTTGCGATGGCGGCGGCCGACGGCCGGGTGCGCGGGCTTTATCTGGATCTGCTGGAGCCGCTGGCGCGCGCCGTGGGCCTGGAGCTGCAGCTTCAGGTGGGGCCGCTGAGCCGTGCGGCCCACGATCTGAACCTGGGCGCCAGCGACATCTCGGTGATGTTGCCCAACACGGGCCTGGGGCCGGCCGTGCGTTCGCTGGGGCCCGCCTTCACGCTGCAGCCGGTGATGCAGCCACGCGCGGGGCTGAGCCTGCGCAGCGTCAGCGATCCGCCCGAGCTGCACCTGGTGGCGCTGGCCGGCTCGGCGCGCTGGGGTCTGCTGCCGCCGGGCAGCCGGCACCGCGTGACCTATGTGGGCACGCCGCAGGCCATGACCGGCATGCTGCGCGCCCAGCGTGCGGACGCGGCGCTCGCGGTGCGCGAGACCCTGCGCTACGGTCTGCTGCGCTGGGGCATGAGCGCGGCCGACCTGCCGCCGCTGCTGCTGCTGACGCCGCTCGTGGCCGACGTCTGGTTGAGGCCCGGTCTGGACGAGGCCCTGGTGAGGCGCCTGGGCGAGGCGTTGGGCGCGCTGGTGGCCCAGGGCCTGCCGCAGCGGTTGCTGCGTCGCTATGGCAGCCTCTGAGACCGGTGCTGATTTCGGGCCTTGAGTGCTGACAACGACGTTATGCTGCCGCGCCCATGAATCCCCACCTGCGCCGTCGCCGTCAGCTGCTGTGGGGGCTGGGCCTGCTGGCCGGCAGCCGGGCCAGCTCGGCGCCGCCACGTGGCGCCCAGGTGCTGCGCAGCACGCTGGCCGCGCTGCCGCCGCTGCTGATGCCGGCCGAGGCGGGGCGGGTGCGTGGCATCTATGCCGACTTCCTGTATGCGCTGGCCGACGAGGCCGGCATGGAGCTGCGCCTGCAGGTGGGGCCGCTGGGGCGGGCGGCGCGCGACCTGAGCCTGGGCGAGAGCGACGTCACCATCCTGCTGCCCAACGACGGCCTGAGCCCGGCGGTGCAGTCGCTGGGTGATGTGGTGCCGCTGCACCTGATGCTGCAGCCGCGCCCGGGCCTGCCGCCGGTGGACCTGGCCCGGCTGGACCAGCTGCGCCTGATCGCCTACGCGGGCGCCGGGCGCTGGGGCGCGTTGCCGGCCGAGCAGATGCGGCGCGTGAGCTATGTGACCAGCCCCTGCTCGCTGATGGGCATGCTGAAGGCGGGCCGCGCCGATGCGGCTCTGATCGTGCGCGAGGCCAATGGCCACATCATGAAGTCCTGCGGGCTGGATCCGGCCAGCTTCCCGGCGGCGCTGCCACTGCGTGTGCGCCATACCCAGCTGTGGGCGCGCGCGGGCCTGGACCCCGAGCTGGCGCAGCGGCTGCGCCAGGCACGCGAGGCGCTGGTGGCCCGCGGGCTGCCGGCCCAGCTGCTGAAGCGCTACGAGCTGGACTGAGCTTCAGCCGCGCAGCTTGGCGCGCAGGCCGGCGCCGATTTCGGGCTTGTCGGCGAAGGGGTCGCTGGGGTTGCGCAGCAGCATCACGTCTTCCAGCCGGGTCTGCACGCCGGCGAGCGCCTGCGGGTGGCTGAAGATGTAGAACTTGTTGTGGTCCATGGCGTCGAACACCAGCGCCGCCACGTCGGCCGCGGTGAGCTTGCCCGAGCTGACCGCCTTGTCGGTCATGGCCTGGGAGATCAGCTGGCTCTTGGTGGGCTTGGCGGCGGCGAATTCGCCGGGCCGGTTGCGGTGGCTCTGGCTGATGCCGGTGGGCACGAAGAAGGGGCACAGCACCGAGGCATGGACCTGGTCGGTGACCAGGGACAGGTCTTGATAGAGGGTCTCGCTCAGCGACACCACCGCATGCTTGGACACGTTGTAGACGCCCATATTGGGCGGATTCAGCATGCCGGCCATGGACGCGGTGTTGACGATGTGGCCCGCGTAGGCCGGGTCGGCCTGCGCGGCCTCCAGCATCATGGGCGTGAACAGGCGCACGCCGTGCACCACGCCCATCAGGTTCACGCCCAGCACCCATTCCCAGTCGGCCAGGCTGTTTTCCCAGATCAGGCCGCCCGAGCCCACGCCGGCGTTGTTGAACACGAAGTGAGGCGCGCCGAAGCGGGCCTTCACGTCGGCAGCCAGCGCCTCCATGGGGGCTGCCTTGGCGACGTCAACGACGCGCTGCATCACCTCCACGCCGCTGAACTCGGCCGCGGCTTTGGCCAGCGCGTCGGCCTGCACGTCCACCAGCACCAGGTTCATGCCGCGTGCGGCGGCCAGGCGGGCGACTTCCAGGCCGAAGCCCGATCCGGCGCCGGTGATGACGGCGGTTTGGCTGCTCATGCTTGTCTCCTGTTTTTGAGCCGGCTCATAGCGGCCGGTTGCTCATCTCGATGTGCGGAATGCCGTCTTCGATATAGGGCTGGCCCACCGGCGTGAAGCCGTGCTGGCGGTAGTAGGCCTCCAGCCGCGCTTGCGCGTGCAGCGTGATGGGCTGGCCCGGCCACAGGCGCTCGCACTGCGCCAGCGCCTCACGCATCAGCGCATGGCCCTGGCCGGCGCCACGCGCCCAGGGTGCGGTGATCACGCGGCCTATCACCACCTCGGGCGCCTTCACGCCGGCCGGCAGCAGGCGGGCGCAGGCGGCCAGGCGGCCGTCCTCGGCCCAGCCCAGCAGGTGCTGGGCGTGCAGGTCCAGGCCGTCCATGTCCTGGAACACGCAGTTCTGTTCGATGACGAAGACCTCGGTGCGCAGCGCCAGCAGCGCGTACAGCGTGCGCGGGCTCAGGTCGTCAAAGGGCTGGCAGGTCCAGCGGGTCACGCTCGCCATCAGACCAGCTTCACCAGCTGCTTGCCGAAGTTGCGGCCCTTGAGCAGGCCCATGAAGGCCTCGGGCGCGGCGGCCAGGCCCTGGGCCATGGTCTCGCGGTACTTGAGCTTGCCGGTGGCGACCAGGCCGCCCAGCTCCTTCAGCGCCTCGGGCCAGACCTCCATGTGCTCGGACACGATGAAGCCCTCGACCTTCATGCGGTTCACCAGGATGAGCTGGGGCGCGGCCATGGGGATGGGCTGGCCGTCGTAGCCGGAAATCATGCCGCACATGGCGACGCGGCTGAAGGCATTGGCGCGCAGCAGCACCGCGTCCAGGATGTAGCCGCCCACGTTCTCGAAGTAGCCGTCTATGCCATTGGGGCATTCGGCCTTCAGCGCGGCCGACAGCGAGCGGGTGTCGCCATGCTGCTTGTAGTCTATGCAGGCGTCGAAGCCCAGTTCCTCGACCACGTAGCGGCACTTGTTGGCGCCGCCGGCAATGCCCACCGCGCGCGCGCCGCGGGCCTTGGCCAGCTGGCCCACGGCCGAGCCGACCGCGCCGCTCGCGGCGCTGACGACGATGGTCTCGCCGGCCTTGGGGTTGATGATCTTCACCAGGCCGTACCAGGCGGTCACGCCGGGCATGCCCACGGCGCCCAGGTAGGCCGACAGCGGGATGTGCGTCGTGTCCACCTTCTGCAGCACGCCGCGCTGCGTGGCGTCCACCGTGAAGAACTCCTGCCAGCCGCCCATGCCGACGACCCGGTCGCCGACCGCGAAATGCGCGTTGCGGGACTCGATCACCTCGCCCACGGTGCCGCCTATCATGACCTCGTTCAGCGGCTGCGACGCGGCGTAGCTCTTGCTGTCGTTCATGCGGCCCCGCATGTAGGGGTCCAGGCTCAGGAAATGGTTGCGCACGCGCACCTGGCCGTCGGCCAGCGGCGCCAGCGGCGTCTCGACCAGGCGGAAGTTGTCGGGCGTGACCTCGCCGGTGGGGCGGGACGCGAGCAGGATCTGGTGGTTGCTTTGTGTCATGGCGGCATTGTCGGGTTGTGCGACTGCCGCGATTGAAGCACCAGCCGCGCGCCCGGTTCGTCCCAGGCGTGACAGCCGGGCCGGTGTCAGCCGGCCGGCGGGTACTGCGTGCAGCCCAGCTGCGCGGAGATGCTGCGCCCCGCATCCTGCAGCAGCTTGACCACGGACGGCGCCTGCGCCTCGTCGAAGCGGAAGGTGGGGAAGGACACGCTCATGCCCGCGATGGGCAGGCCCAGGCGGTCGAAGATGGGCACGCCCAGGCAGCGGATGTGGTCGTCGAACTCCTCGCGGTCCTCGCCATAGCCCTGCGCCTTCACCGTGGCCAGCTCGGCCAGGAAGGCGGAGCGGTCGGTGATGGTCTTGTCGCGGAAGCGTTCGAAGCGGGCCCCGTCCAGGATGCGGTCGCGGCGCTCGGGATGCTCCCAGGCCATCAGCACCTTGCCGATGGCGGTGCAGTGCAGCGGCGCACGCCGGCCTATGCGTGAGTACATGCCCAGCATGTGGCGCGAGTCCACCTTGTGGATGTAGATGATCTCGCTGTCGATCAGGCTGCCCAGGTGCACGGTCTCGCCGGTCGCGTCGGCCAGCATCTGCATGGGGTGCTTGGCCACGTCGATCAGCTCGGGCGAGGGCAGGGCGCGCGCGCCCAGCTCGAACATGCGCATCGCCAGGCTGTAGCGCTCGCTGTCCGCCTCCTGGCGCACATAGCCCAGGCCCTTCATGGTCTGCAGGAAGCGGTAGACCGTGGCCTTGGGCATGGCGAGGCGCACCGAGAGATCGGTGATACCGATGTCATTGCGTTCGCCCAGCGCGTTCAGGATGGCGAACACCTTCAGCACCGCGGCGACCGATTCGGGCTGCTTGGAGTCGCCTATGTCTTCGTCCATTGTTTCGATTCTTTCGGTCGGGCGTTTCGACTGTGCGGAGATTGTGGCTCAAGCGCGGCGCGGGCGTGGCCCGGCGCCCTGGCGTATCTGGCCGGCCAGTGCGTCGGGGTCACGCGGCTGCAGCGCGGCGGTGTCGTAGTGTTCATCGGGCCGCCAGCCCACGTCGGCGGACAGCGGCTGCTCCGGGTGCCGGGCCTGCCAGGCGGCGCGCAGGTCCACCGGCCGGCCGTTGAGGCGGCTGCCGCGATCGCTGAAGACCTGACCCTTGAGCATGCGCACCAGGCGGTCGGCGCCCAGACCCTCGGGCAGTTCCCAGCGGTTGTGTTCGCTGATCAGCCGCGATCCCTGACCCAGGCCCAGCGAGTAGCCGAAGTCCTCGGCGCGGTTCGCGCTGAACAGATTGGCCACCACGTGCACGCGGCCGAAGCGCACCCGCGGCGTGCGCTCGTGGCAGCCGTGGAAATGGTTGTGGTGCAGCGTCACACGCAGATGGCCGGTGTCGGCCACCTGGCCGTCGCCCGCGCCTATCAGCATGGTCTTGTCGTGCTGCGTGAAGCGGCTCCAGGACACGGTCACCAGGTCGCTCTGGCGCGTGATGTCCAGCAGGCCGTCGTGATGCTGCACGCGCTGGCCCAGGCGCATGGGCTCCTGCGCATCGGGCCGGCGGCCGTCATCGAAATGGCAATGGTCCACCCACACCCGCTGCGCAAAGCGCAGCGACAGCGTGTCGTACTCCGAGTTCCATTCGCCGTGGCCGTTGTCGCGCGGCTGCCATTCGGGGAAATGGTCGTAGGCGTCCGAGAAGCTGAGGTCGCGGATCACCAGGTTGGACACGCGCTCCAGCAGCAGCATGCCGCGCTCGAAGCCGGCGTCCGGCGTCACCCCTAGCAGCGTGGTGTTGGACGGCAGGCGCACCACCACGCGCTCGGCCTGGCGGCGCTGCGAGCGCCGGCGCGCCTCCTCCAGCGGGCCGCTGGGGTCGGCCCGGCCCCAGGTGGCGGGGTCGTAGGCGCGGTCGAACGCGGCCTCGTCGTAGGCCGGGTCGCGGAAGGCCTGGGCCTCCACGCGGCGGCCCTGGGCGTCGGTGCACAGGTCGATGCGGCGGTGCACCCGCAGGATCTTGGGCACATCGCCCAGCGCCAGCGCGGCGTCCAGGCCGGCGCGGTCGTGGATGTCCAGGATGTGCTCGGGCCGCGCGCCCAGGCCGCCGGTGGTGGCGCCCACCGCGGCCCAGCCCAGCGGGCCGTCTGCCTGAGTTGTGAGGGCGTTGGGCGCGGCACAGCCGGCCAGCCAGCCGGGTGCGCCCAGCAGGGCGCCGTGTTGCAGCCAGCGGCGGCGGGACAGGGTCATCGCAGGGCTCCAGGGCCGGTGTTGCGGTACTCGAACAGGCGGTTGGCCGCCTCGCCGTCGGCGGCGAAGGGGCGGCGCGCCGTGCTGGCGCCCCAGGCCTTGAGGTGGGCGCCCAGCTCGCAGTCGCGCACCACGGCCAGGCCGTTGGGGCTGGTGCCGGCCTGCCAGCTGCCGGGCTTGACGCCGGCGTCCCAGGCCCGCCCCAGCGCGACGCTGGCGGGCGGCACGCCGGGCTCGGCCAGCCAGCGGCTGTGGGTCACGAGCAAGCCCTGACCCTGGCCCGCCGCGGTGCTGGGCGCCAGCGTGATGCTGCCTTCGCCGGGGGCGCGTCGGCCCGCGCGAGCCAGCAGCGTGCTGTGGCGGATGACCAGCGTCGCGTCGCCAAACACATAGTCCACATCGCCGGCGACCAGGCTGTCGCGCAGCAGCTGCCGGGCCGGGCCGGGCGTGTGGCCGCGGCGTGCGTACAGCGTGTCCTGGTGGCCCCACAGCTGCACCTCGTGCAGCAGCAGGCGGTCGCCGGCCAGCGTCAGTGCCACCGCCTGGGCGCCGCCGGTCTCGCCCGCGCCGGCCGGATAGCCCTGGCCGGCGCGCACGCCGTCCAGCGCGTCGTTGACGATGCTGAGGTGGGCCAGCACCATGTCTTGCGTGTCCACGATCACGCTGCTGCTGCCGGCCGTGCCGTGGGTGGCGGCGCCGACGCTGGCTGGCAGGCAGGGGTGGGCGGGCCGGCCGGGCGGCAGGGGCTGCGCGTTGTAGCGGCCGTCCACCAGGCGCACGGCCTCGGGCCGGCCTGGCTCACCCAGCAGCGCCAGCGGCGCCTTGTCTTGCAGGCACAGAGGCCCGCGGTAGAGGCCGGGAGCCAGGCGTATCAGCCAGCGCTTGCCGGCCGGGCCGCTGCCGGCGGCGGGCACGCGGTCCACCGCGGCCTGCACGGACTCGCCCGGCCGCACGACAAAGTCCGGTGCCTGTTGCGCCAGCCGGGCCAGGTCTTGCGCCGACAACGGCTGCCAGTCGCCCAGGTAGGTGGCCTCGGTGTGGTGGGCGGCCTGGGCGTCGGCGAGCTGGGGCCGGGTCGTGCCCCAGGCGGGCGCGGCCGTCAGCAGCAGGGCCATCAGCGGGCCGGCCAGGCGTGGGCTCAAAGCGTGGCCAGGTAGAGCGCCGGTTCGCCTTCGGCGTCGCAGCTGTAGAGCACCTGCTTCTCGTCGGGCGTGAAGCTGGGGTGGGGGTGGGTGACCTGGCGGCTGTCCTTGTAGACGCCCCAGCTGCTGTCGTGGCGGGCAATGGGCCGGTGCGTGCCGTCTCTGAGGTCGAACAGATGCAGATAGGGGTCGCCGGTCAGCATCTCGTTGCTGGCGGACGCATCGCCGCTGGCCTTGCCGCAGCCGTCACCGACGATCAGCGAGCCGTCGTGGTTGCTCATCAGGTGGGAGCAGGGCGGCATGCTCATCAGCACGCGGTTCTGCAGCGTGACCGGGTCCAGGCGGCAGATCCAGCGCTCCGGCGAATCGTGGCGGTAGCTGACGTAGATCATCGCGCTGCCGTCCGGCACCCAGAACTCGTGGGTGCAGCTCTCGCCCTTGTCATGCGCCTTGCCGCAGCGGCGGTTCGTGCCGTCTTCGTTGATGAACCACATGCGCGCGTCGATCAGATCGTGCGGGCCCTCGTGGCAGTAGGCCACCGTGTGGTCGTCGAAGGGCCGGTACTGCGGGTGGCCCAGCCAGCCGCGCTGCTCCAGGATGACCGTGCGCGCACCCGTGGCCAGGTCCACGCTGAACAGCCGGCACAGCGGCTTCTTGTGGAACATCTCGTTGAAGCGCTGCCAGGTGTTCAGCGGGAACCAGTCCTCGGCGGCGATCTCGATGCCGACCATCTTGGTGCAACTGCTGTTGCTGACCCAGGTGCCATAGCCCACCCAGCCCTCGGGCACGACGTAGGCCACCTCTTCCTTCAGCGTGGCGAGTTCCAGTCGTATGAGCTGGCGGTCGCCGCGCACGAAGTACAGCAAGCGGTCGTCGGGGCTCAGGAAGCCGCCGAAGCTGTTCTCGCGGGCGCCCTCGGTGAGTTGCACCGCGGTCTGGGTCTGCAGGTCCAGCAGGTGGTAGTTCCAGTTCGGGCTGGGCTGGGGCCCAAACTCGCCGGCGAACAGCAGCTTGCTGCCGTCGTTCGTGAAGCACTTCTGATAGAAGTAGTTGCGGTGGCAGGTGTGGCTCAGCGGCGTGAGCCGGGTCACGCGGGCGCCGGTGTCGCGGTCCTCGTGGGTGACGAACTGGAACTGTCGTTCGGTGGCCTTCATGGCTTGCCTTACTGGATGCGTTGCAGCAGCGCGTTGCCTTCGTCGACCAGGCGACGCGCGGCTTCCGCGTCGGTGGTCTTGCCGTAGGCGACGGTCTCGAAGACCTCGCGCATGAATTTCTGGAAGCGGGCGTGCTCGAACAGCGGCGCCGGGCGCCGCAGGCGGCCGGCCTCGCGCTGGGCCTGGATCTGGTCGTGCGCGGCCAGCTCCAGCGGTGGCAGCGTGCCGGTGCTCTGCAGCACGGCCAGCGAGCCGCGGGCGCTGGGCAGGCCGCGGGTGCGCCCGAGGATGCGGGCGGCCTCGGGGTCGGTCAGCAGGAAGTTCAGCAGCCGCGCGGCCAGCTCGGGCTGGCGGCCGTTGCGGCCCAGCGCGAACATCACCGAGGGGCGGCCGAACAGGCCGCTGTCCGTGCTGCCCGGCAGCAGCGGGAAGTCACCCAGCGCCAGCTTCTCGCTCTTGGGCAGCGTGGATGCGCGCAGGCCGATCACCGAGTCCCAGGTGTAGTTGCCCGCCCAGCGGCCGGCCACCCAGTCGGGCTGCTGCTCGGTGGGCTTTTCGGCGCCGCCCAGCGAGGCGCGCAGCGGCAGCGGCGTGGCCACATGGGTGTCCACCAGGCGGCGGTAGGTGCGCACCCAGTCGTGGGCGGTGGACACGCTCATCGCGATGCGGCGCGTGTCCGGGTCCACGAAGGGCGTGCCGTGCTTTTGCTGGATGAAGCTCTGCGACAGCAGGATCATGTCGTAGAGCTCGCCGTCCAGCGGAAAGGCGCCGTCGCCCAGGCGCGAGCGGAACGCGGCCCCGGCGGCGAACAGTTCGTCCCAGGTCTGCGGCAGCGGCAGGCCGGCGCGCTGGAAGGCGCTCTCGTTCCACAGGAAGACCCGTGCGGTGAACGAGGCGGGCAGTGCATTGAGCTTGCCGGCCGCGCGACCGTAGGCGAGGTCGTCCTCGCTGAACTGGTCCAGTGCCAGTTCCCGGGCCTGGGTGTTCAGGTCCACGAAGCCATTGCCGCGCTTGCTGAACATGGCCAGCCAGGCCCAGTTGATCTGCATCAGGTCGGGCTCTGAGCGGCCGGCGATCTGCGTGGTGAGCCGCTCCAGGTAGCCGCCGAAGCCCATGTACTCGGCCTTGACCTTGATGCCCTGGCGTTGTTCGAACACGCGTATCGCGGCCAGCGTCGCCTGGTGGCGGGCCGCGCCGCCCCACCAGGCGAAGCGCAGCGGCCGGGACTCGGCATGGACCCAGGGCGCAGCCAGCGCGCCGGCGCCGGCGATGAAGCCGCGGCGGCTCAGACCGCCCGCGGCGGCGGGCGCCTCGTCGAGCGAGGGCGGGGTGGGCGAGGCGGGCTTGTTCATGCCAGCAGACTCGCGCCGTGGTCGTCGGCCACGAAGAGGTGGGCTTGGGCCATCTGGAAGTGCAGCGTCAGCGCCGTGCCGCGCGGCAGGCGGGTCAGCGCGCAGCCGTCCTCGGCCGGCAGGCGCGCGCTGAAGGCCACGCCGCCGACATCCACATAGGTGAACACCTCGGCCCCCATGTTCTCGCAGAACTTCAGCGTGGCCTGCACCGCGACGCTGCCCGGCTTGGGCGCCAGCGTGATGTGCTCGGGCCGCAGGCCGAGCTGCACCGGGCCGTCAGCGCCGGGCTGGAAGCGGCCGGCAGGCAGCGCCAGCTGCACGCCGCCCAGCATCACCGCGTCACCCTGGCGCTGGGCCTTCACGATGTTCATCTCCGGCGAGCCTATGAAGCTGGCGACAAAGGCATTAGCCGGGCGGTCGTACAGCGCGGTGGGTGTGTCCACCTGCTGGATGACGCCGGCCTTGAGCACGCAGATGCGCTCGCCCATGGTCATGGCCTCGGTCTGGTCGTGGGTCACGTAGATGGTGGTGGCCGGCTGGCCGGCGTCGCGCAGCGAGCGGTGGAGCTCGGTCAGGCGCACGCGCATCGCGGCGCGCAGCTTGGCGTCGAGGTTGGACAGTGGCTCGTCGAACAGGAAAACCTCGGGCTTCTTCACGATGGCCCGGCCGACGGCCACGCGCTGGGCCTGGCCACCGCTGAGCTGCTTGGGGTAGCGCTCCAGCAGGTGCTCCATCTCCAGCAGCTGTGCCGCGTGGCGCACGCGCTGGTCCAGCTCGGCCTTGCCGGTCTTGGCCAGCTTGAGGCCGAAGGCCAGGTTGTCGTAGACCGTCATGTGCGGGTAGAGCGCGTAGTTCTGGAACACCATCGCGATGCCGCGCGCCTTCGGGGGCAGGTCGTTGACCTGGCGGCCGCCGATGTGCAGCTCGCCGCCGCTGATGGACTCCAGGCCGGCGACCATGCGCAGCAGCGTGGACTTGGCGCAGCCCGAGGGGCCGACGAAGACCATGAACTCGCCGTCACGCACGTCGAGGTCGACGCCGTGCACGGCCTTGAAACCGTTGGGATAGGTCTTCTCGACCTTGCGCAGGGAAACCGCAGACATGACTCAGCCCTTGACGCCACTGGACGTGGCGCCTTCGATGAAGTGCTTTTGCGCCGCGAAGAACACCGCGACGGACGGGATCAGCGCGACCACCGAGATCGCGATGACGTTGGACCACTCGACCTCCTCGGTCGCGCCTATGCTCATCTTGAGTGCGAGGCTGACGGGGTAGTTCTCCACCGAGGACAGGTAGATCAGTGGGCCCATGAAGTCGTTCATGGTCCAGATGAACTGGAACACCACCACGCTGATGATGGCCGGCTTGAGCAGCGGCACGATGATGTGCCAGAGCAGCTGCAGCGCATTGCAGCCGTCGATCAGTGCGGCCTCCTCCATGTCGCGCGGGATGCCGCGCAGGAACTGCACCAGCATGAACACGAAGAAGGTGTCGGTCGCGAAGGCCGAGGGCACGATCAGCGGCAGATAGCTGTCCAGCCAGCCCAGCTCGCGGAACACCAGGTACTGCGGCAGCCGCAGCACGATCAGCGGCAGCATCATGGTGCCCACCATGATGCTGAACAGCGTCTTCTTGCCCCAGAACTCGAAGCGCGCGAACGCGTAGGCCACCAGCACGCAGGAGATCACCGTCACGATGATGCGCGGGATGGTGATCAGGAAGCTGTTCAGGAAGTAGGTGGCGAAGGTGTATTCGGTGCTGGTCTTCCAGCCTTTCTCGTAGGCCTCGAACGAGAAGCGGCTGGGCCAGAAGCCGGCTGAGGCGAAGATCTCGCTGTTGCTCTTGAAGGACGCGCCCACCAGCCACAGCAGCGGGTAGAGCATCACCAGCGCCGTGGCGCCCAGCATCAGGTAGCGCAGCCAGGGCGTCTTGCCGTCGTCGCCGACGGCGCGTTCTTGCATCTCAACGGGCGCGCTCATTTCTTGTCTTTCTCGCCGGCGTAGAACACCCAGTACTTGCTGCTCCAGAAGGAGATCGCCGCAAGACCTGCCACCAGCGCGAACAGCACCCAGCTGAGCGCGGCGCCATAGCCCAGGTTGAAGAAGCGGAAGCTCTGGTCGTAGATGTAGAGCGCCAGCACATAGGTGGAGTGCAGCGGGCCGCCCTCGGTGATCAGGTAGGGGCCGTTGAACTCCTGGAAGGCATGCACCATCTGCATGATGAGGTTGAAGAAGATGACCGGCGTGATCAGCGGCACGGTGATCTTCCAGAACTGCTGATTCGTGCTGGCGCCGTCTATCTCGGCGGCCTCATAGAGCGACTTGGGCACGTTTTGCAGCGCGGCCAGGAAGATCACGCAGGCCGAGCCGAACTGCCAGGTGAACAGCAGCACGATGGTCCACATCGAGTAGTGCTCGTCGGCCAGCCAGGGGATGGGATCCAGCCCCAGCTTGCCCAGCAGGATGTTGACCAGGCCGTTCTTCGCGAACAGGAAGCGCCACAGCACCGCGACCGCGATGGAGCCGCCCAGGATGGACGGGATGTAGAAGGCCGCGCGAAACGCGTTGATGCCCTTGAGGCGGAAGTTCAGCACCTGGGCCACGACCAGCGCGAAGCCCACGCGCAGCGGCACGGCCAGCAGCGCGAAGGTCAGCGTGACGCCCAGGGACTTGGTGAACAGCGGGTCGCTGCTCAGCATCTCCTGGTAGTTGCGCAGCCCCACCCACTCGGGCGGATCGATCAGGTCGTACTGCGTGAAGCTCAGCGCAAAGCTCATCACGAAGGGGAAGAGCTTGAACAGCAGCACGCCCAGCACGAAGGGCAGCACAAAGAGAAAGCCTAGTCTTTTGTTCTCGTACATAGCTCACCGTGTCTCCGTCGGTGATTTTTATGAGTCCGCCGCGTCAGCCGGCGGATCATCCAGTGAAGCCGCGGAACCGGCCGGGCCGGGCCGCTGGCTTCGCCCCCTCGAAAGGGGCGCGCGTCAGCGCGTAGGGGGTGAGCCTTACCTTGCCAGCCAGCCCCCGTCGACCGCGATGGTGTAGCCGTTCACATAGTCGGAGGCGGCGGACGACAGGAACACCACCGGGCCGGCCAGGTCCTGCGGCGTGCCCCAGCGGCCGGCCGGGATGCGCTCCAGGATGGCCGCATTGCGGTGCTCGTCGGCGCGCAGCTGGGCGGTGTTGTTGGTGGCCATATAGCCCGGCGCGATCGCGTTCACATTGATGCGGTGCTGGGCCCATTCGTTGGCCATCAGGCGCGTGATGCCCATCACGCCGCTCTTGCTGGCGGTGTAGGAGGGCACGCGTATGCCGCCCTGGAAGCTCAGCATGGACGCGATGTTGATGATCTTGCCGCCGCTGCCCTGGGCCATGTAGAGCTTGGCCACGGCCTGGGACAGAAAGAACACCGACTTGAGGTTGAGGTCGATGACATCGTCCCAGTCGGCCTCGGAGAACTTGATCGCGTCCTCGCGGCGGATGATGCCGGCGTTGTTGACCAGGATGTGCACGCCGCCGTTCAGCGCCCGGGCCTGGGCCACCAGGTCGGGAATGCAGCCCACGTCGGCCAGGTTGGCGCGCAGGTCCAGGAAGCGGCGGCCGTGGGCCTCGACCGCGCTGCGGGTCTCGGTCGGGTCCGACACATTGATGCCGACGATATCCGCCCCCGCCTGGGCCAGGGCGGTCGCCATGCCCTGGCCCAGGCCGGTGTTGCAGCCCGTCACGATGGCCGTCTTGCCGGCCAGATGGAAGTTGTCCAGGATCATGGCGGCCGTCCTTCAGCGCAGCGTGGTCATGGGCACGTGGTCCATGTCCTTGAAGACCTGGTTCTCGCCCACCATGCCCCAGATGAAGGTGTAGGCCTGGGTGCCCACGCCGGAATGGATGCTCCAGCTGGGGCTGATCACGGCCTGCTCGTTGCGCACCACCAGATGACGGGTCTCGGTGGGCTCGCCCAGCATGTGGAAGACCACCGCCTGCTCGCTCATGTCGAAGTAGAAGTAGACCTCCATGCGCCTTGCATGCGTGTGGCAGGGCATGGTGTTCCACAGCGAGCCGGGCTCCAGCTGGGTCAGGCCCATCAGCAGCTGGCAGGTGGGCAGCACGTCGGGCACCAGGTATTTGTAGATGGTGCGGCGGTTGCTGGTTTCGGCGCTGCCCAGCGTCTCGGGGCTGGCCTGGGCCTGGGTGATCTTGCGCGTGGGATAGCTGGTGTGGGCCGGGGCGCTGTTGAAGTAGAGCTTGGCCGGCTGCTGCGGGTCCACGCTCTCGAACACGATCTCCTTCGCGCCCTGGCCCACATAGAGCGCCTCGCGCGGCGCGATGTCGTAGACCTGGCCGTCCACCGTCACGCGGGCGGCGCCGCCGATGTTGATCAGGCCCAGCTCACGGCGCTGCAGGAAGAAGTCGGTGCCGGTGTGCCGGCCCAGCTCGGGCGAAAAGCGCACCGCCTGGGTCACGGGCTGGATGCCGCCGACGATGATGCGGTCGATCTGGCTGTAGGTGAGGGTGGCCTCGTCCGGCTTGAACATCGTCTCGACGAGGAACTGCTGGCGCAGGCCCGTGGTGTCTAGCGTGCGGGCGTGGTCGCTGTGTATGGGTTGGCGGATTTCCATGGTGTCTCCTGGACGTCGTGTTGTGGGAAAGTTGAAACGCGGTTCCACTTCACGCGGCTGCCGGAGCTTAAGGCGGCCGACAAGGCGTCGGAATCATGGTTTTCAATTAGTGAACCGCCGTTCCGAAAATTGATTCGTGGGCCTATCATGCGCTCCAAGCCAGCTCGACACCCGTCATGAGCGCCCAACATCCTGCAAGCCCGGCCTATCGGATCACATCCGGGGCCGACGCGGCAGGTGCTTGGACCTGATGCGGGTGGCGGCAGGGCTCCCCGCTCCATAGGCCTCATCGGTGTCAGGGCGGGAGTTTGGAGATCGAAGCGACGAAGTGGTGTTGCCGTCGCCCGCCCCGGAAGGCCGCCTGCTGCGGCCTCCGGCCCGAGATTGACGGGTGCCCTGCGAGCGCCCAGGCCCACCGGCCGCCGATGGATAGGCCATCGCGGCATCGAACCCGAGAACTGCCCGGACGCCCCAGGTGCCGAGGTGGTCAGAGCGCCAGGAGACAACCATGCCCGCCATCCGTGCGCACATCCGTGCGTTGCCCGCTTCCCGTGCCCCGCGACTGCGCCCAGTGGCGCTGGCCGCCGGCCTGATCGCGCTGCCGCTGTGGGCCCAGGCCCAACAGGCCGCCGAAGCCAAGAACACCAACCAGCTCGAGACCGTGACCGTCACCGGCATTCGTGCGTCGCTGGAAAGCGCACTGAACGCCAAGCGGCAGGACAAGGGCATCGTCGACGTCATCAAGGCGGAAGACATCGCCAAGTTCCCCGACACCAACCTGGCCGAGTCGCTGCAGCGCGTGCCCGGCGTGGTGATCGACCGTGACGCCGGCGAGGGCCGCAGCATCACGGTACGCGGCCTGGGCGCCGACTTCACCCGCGTGCGCATCAACGGCATCGAGGCGCTGGCCACCACCGGCGGCACCGACAGCTCGGGCGGCGCCAACCGCAGCCGCGGCTTCGACTTCAACGTGTTCGCGTCCGAGCTGTTCCGCAGCCTGACCGTGCGCAAGAGCAACCAGGCCGACGTGGACGAGGGGTCGCTCGGCGCCACCGTGGACCTGGAGGCCTCGCGGCCTTTCGACCTCAAGGGCTTTGTCGCGACCGCGTCGCTGAAGGGGCGCTACAACGACCTGATAGGCGACACCGACCCGCGCGCCGCCTTCCTGGTGTCCAACACCTTTGCGAACGGCAGCATGGGCCTGCTGCTGTCGGGCGCGGTGTCCAAGCGCCGCCTGTTTGAAGAAGGCTTCTCCACGGTGCGCTGGGACAACGGTGCGTCCTCCGGCGGCTGGTGCGCCCCCGGCACCGGCAACTGCGGCACCGGCGGCAGCTCCTCGGTGCCCGGCTCCCTGCCGCCGGCCCGGCTGCCGGTGAACGCCGCCAATACCGCCACCTACACCGCGGCCAGCAGCGCCGACAACTTCCACCCGCGCCTGCCGCGCTACGGCCGCCTCACCCATGACCAGGACCGGCTGGGCATCACCGCCGCCTGGCAATGGCGCCCGGCCGACACCACGCTGGTCAGCGTGGACATGCTGTATTCCAAGCTCAAGGCCACGCGCCAGGAAGACTTCCTGGAGGCCATCTCCTTCAGCCGCACCGCCAGCCAGGGCGGCAAGCCGCAGACCAGCGTGGTCGAGGCCCAGTACGACAGCAACGGCGCGCTGCTGTACGGCAAGTACAACGGCGTGGACGTGCGCTCCGAGTCGCGCTACGACGAGCTGAGCACCACCTTCACCCAGCCCACGCTGACCGTGGAGCATGAGTTCAGCGACCACCTGCGCGCCCAGCTGCGCCTGGGCCGGGCTGACTCCAAGTTCCGCAACCCGGTGCAGACCACCACCACGCTGGATGCGCTCAACGTCAACGGCTATTCGCTGGACTTCCGTGGCAACAACCGCCTGCCGGTGATCGGCTATCCCTTCGACGTGACCCAGGCCGGCAGCGGCGGTCTGTCCATCGTCGGCGTGCCGGTGGCGAGCTCGGGCACCCAGGCCGCCACGGTCAGCAACACCACCACCAGCGAGATCCGCATCCGGCCGCAGGGCGCGAACAACCGCAACGACGTGGCCCAGCTGGATCTGGCCTGGGAGGCCGTGCCCAACCAGTTCACGCTCAAGGGCGGCGTGCAGCACAAGAAGTACAAGTTCGACACCTACGAGTTCCGCCGCGTCAACCAGAACGACACCATCTTTGCGCCTGCCGGCGGCATCAACGGCCTGACCACCACGCTGAGCGGCTTCGGCAAGGGCCTGTCCCTGCCGGCCGGCGTGCCCACCAGCTGGGTCATTCCGGACCTGCAGGCCATCGTGGCGGCCTACGACATCTACTGCAACTGCATCAAGAGCGGCCCCGCGGGCGGCCCCGGCGACTTCACGCTGTCCTCCACCACCAACGGCAATGCGCGCGGCAACAACCGCGCAGTGCAGGAAACCGACTCGGGCGGTTACCTGATGCTGGAGTTCTCGCAGCGCCCCTTCGGCATCAAGGTCGAGGGCAACGTGGGCGTGCGTTATGTGCGCACCGAGCAGGTCGCGACCGGCTACCAGTCCACCGGCGGCGGTACCGAGGTGACCACCACCAACAAGTACAGCGACACGCTGCCCGCGCTCAATCTCGCGGCCAGCCTGACGCCGGACGTGATGCTGCGCTTCGCGGCGTCCAAGGCGATGGCGCGGCCTCAGCTGGGCAACCTCAACCCGGGCGGCTCCATCTCCACCACCGGCACGCTGTCCATCACCTCGGGCAACCCGACGCTCAAGCCCTTCCGCGCCAAGACCTTCGACCTCAGCGCCGAGTGGTACCACGACCGCAACGGCTTCATAGGCGTGGGCCTGTTCCAGAAGAACATCGACACCTACATCCAAAGCCTGCGCACCAACGTGGCCTACAAGGACACCGGCCTGCCGCTGTCGCTGCTGCCGTCCAACTTCACCGGCGAAGAGGTGTTCCAGCTGACCACGCCCATCAACACCCCGGGCGGCAAGCTCAAGGGCTACGAGATCAATTTCCAGCAGCCCTTCAACTTCCTGCCGGCCTGGGGCAAGAACTTCGGCGTGCTGCTGAACTTCACCAAGGTCTCGTCCAAGATCACCTACCTGGTGTCGCCCACCAGCTCCAGCGTCATCGTGGACGACCTGCTGAACATGTCACCCAAGTCCGCCAACGGCACGCTGTACTACGACGACGGCACATTCAGTGCCCGCGTGTCGGTGTCGCGCCGCTCCTCCTTCCTGACCCGCGTGCCGGGCCAGAACAACAACGATGTGGAAGGCAAGAACGGCAGCACCAATGTGGACCTGTCGGTCAGCTACAAGATCACGCCGCAGCTGGACCTCACCCTCGAGGGCGTGAACCTGACCAACGCGGTGAACGACCAGTTCATCAGCCGCGCACGCAACAGCTCGGTGGTCTACCACGTGACCGGTCGCGAGTACCTGATCGGCGCCCGCTACAAGTTCTGACCCGACCGCGGGCTCCGGCCCGCCCCGGGGGTGCCGACCTGACGTTGGCGCCCCGCCGTCCCTGTCGGGCCCTGACTGCCCGCCCCAGCAAGACCCGGCCCCCGGGTCTGCCCCCAGCGCAGTTCCGCCGCCGCCCGACCGGCGGCCGCCCCAGACACGGAGACAAGACGATGAAGATGCGCAAGACCCTGGCGGTCGCGGCCGCCGCATGGCTGCTCGGCCCGTCGGCCCTGGCCGACGGCCTGCCCGCCGGCACCCTGATCACCGGCCAGGTCAGCGGCGCCAGCAGCGTGCTGCTGGGCCTGGACCACGGCTTTGCCGACGAGGCCGGCAGCAACATCGTGGCGCTGGCCGCGGCCGAGCTGGAGTTTCTGACCGGCGACTACGCGCTGGGCCTGGACTTCGGCACCGACGGGCGACTGGAGGTGATGAACAACACAGGCACGCCGCTGGTGCCGGGCAGCTACACGCTGAGCTTCGAGTTCAGCGGCCTGGCGGGCGAGATCACAGCCTTCACGCTGCTGGACGGCGCCAGCGGCGTGACGCTGCAGGTGCTGGGGCCGCGCACCGTCAGCCTCAGCTTCTCCGACCGGGGTTTCGGCAGCGGGTACGGCAGCTTCGTCGCGCAGATCAGCGTCAGCCCCGTGCCCGAGCCCGTGTCGCTGGCGCTGATGGGGGCAGGTCTTGCGCTGCTGGCCGGCCTGCGCCGGGCACGGAGGTCCGCATGAAGACGCTGCAGACCCTGAGCCTGGCCGCGCTGCTGGCCGTCAGCCTGAACGCAGTCGCGGCCGATGCGGCGCTGCAGGTCGCGCCGGCGGACGGCTGGGGCGCCGGCACCGTGGGCGGTGCGGCCGCCACGCCCGACCACATCTACACCGTGCGCAACCGGGCCGAGCTGCTGAACGCGCTGGCCAATGGCGGCACGGCGCCCAAGATCATCAAGGTGGCCGGCACCATCGACATGAGCGAGGGCACGCCGTTCGCGAACACGGCGGACCAGAAGACCCGCTCGCGCGTGCGCCTGCCCAGCAACACCACGCTGATCGGCGAGGGGCCGGGCGCGGGCTTCGTGAACGCCTGGATAGACATCAGCAGCGTCAACCAGGTCATCGTGCGCAACCTGCACATCGTCGCCCCCTGCGACGTGGGGCCGGTCTGGGACCCGAGCGACGGCGCCGCCGGCAACTGGAACTCGCAGTACGACGCCATCGGCATCGTCACCGCCACCCAGGTCTGGATAGACCACAACACCATCACCGATGCGCCGGTCACCGACGACACGCTGCCCGTGGAGAACGGCAAGACCAAGCAGTGCCACGACGGCGCGATCGACATCACCAAGGGCGCGGACCTGATCACGGTCTCCTACAACCGCATCACGCAGCATGACAAGACCATGCTGATAGGCGGCTCGGACAGCCTCACCAGCGATGCCGGCAAGCTGCGCGTGACCATCGCCAACAACGTGTTCGACGGTCTGAGCCAGCGCGTGCCGCGCGTGCGCTTCGGCCAGGTCCATGTGTTCAACAACTACTTCGTTGGCAGCAAGACGGCCAACCCCTACCCGCACGCCTACAGCATTGGCCTGGGCAAGCAGGGCAATGTGATCTCGCACGCCAATGTGTTCGCGATCGACGGCGCCGCGGGCTGCGACAGCGTGGTGAGCTATCCCGGCGGCGACCGCAGCGGCGTGTTCCAGGACAGCGGCTCCGCGCTCAACGGCGCGCCGCTGGGCGCCTGCAGCGTGTTGCCGGGCACGGCCTTCACGCCGGCCTATGCGTTCAAGCCGCGGCCGGTGGCGCTGGTCAAGGCGAATGCGCTGGCCCAGGCCGGGGCCGGCAAGCTCAGCACCCAGATTGCCGGCAACGGCAATGTGGACGACGTGGCCGGCACCAAGCGGCCTGCGGTCGGCGAGTCGCAGGTGCACGTCGACACGCGGCTGTCGCTGTCCTTCGATGCGCCGCCCACCCTAGGCAGCAGCGGCCGCATCAATGTCTACCGCGCCAGCGACGATGTGCTGGTGGACAGCATCGACCTGAGCACCGCGCCCTCGGCCACCGACACCCAGACCGTGCTGCCGCGCACCAACCTCGAGATCGACGCGCTGGGCCTGGGCGCGATGCCCGAAGGGGCGACGTTTGCGCGCTATGTCTGGTACCGGCCGGTCAGCGTCAGCGGCAGCACCGCGTCGGTGAAGCTGCACAACAACCGGCTGGACTTCAACACCACCTACTACGTGACGCTGGATGCCGGCGTGCTGTCGGGCAGCATCAAGGGCGCGGCCTTTGCGGGCATCACCAAGGCCGATGGCTGGCGCTTCACCACCCGCGCCGCGCCGGCGAGCTACACCGTGCTGCGCGTGGACGACAGCGGCAGCGAGGCCGACTTCCGCACGCTGCAGGGCGCGCTGAACTGGGTGATGAGCTACTGCTCCACCACCAGCCCGGCCAGCTACGGCTGCAACACCGTGGCCACGCCCAAGCTCATCACGTTGGGCAATGGTCGCTACCCGGAGCTGAACGTGCTGCGCAAGGTGGCCAACCTCAGCATCGTCGGCGAGAGCCGCGACGGCGTGGTGGTGGGCGACGTGAACTTCGAGTCGCTGAACTCGGGCAGTGGCGCCAGCAGCGCCAGTGCCGGCACCGCGCTCAGCACCTCGGGCCGCACGGCAGGCCACCGCGTGTTGGGCGGCGGGCGCTCCTCGCTGCTGGTGGAGAGCTCGGACCTGCTGACGCTGCAGAACTTCACGCTGCAAAACCCCCATGTGCGCAGCACCGCGCTCGACAACCAGGCCGAGGCGATCTACTTCAACACCAGCACCACGGCCGCCGCGGCCCGGCTGGTGGCCCGGCAGATGAATTTCCTCAGTCAGCAGGACACCTTGCAGCTCAAGGGCTACAACTGGATCTACCAGTCGCTGGTGGCCGGCAATGTGGACTTCATCTGGGGCGGCGTGATGGCCAGCCTGTTCGAGGACTGCGAGATCCGCTCGGTGGCCGACCCGGCCAGCGGATCGCCGGGCTACATCCTGCAATCGCGCGCCACCGCGGGGGACAAGGGCTTTGTGTTCCTCAACAGCCGGCTCACCGCCGAGCCGGGCGTGACCCAGGCCTACCTGGCGCGCAGCGGCGGCACCACGTCCACCGCCTACCTCGACCACATCGCCTTCGTGAACACCCGCATGGGGCCGCACATCCTGCCGGTGGGCTGGTGTGTGGGCACCGGCACCAGCAAGACCGGCACCGGCACGGGCAACTGCAGCAGCAACCCGCCGCCCTGGGCCGGCACTGCGGACGGCGGCGCCACCGAGGCCGTGGGCTGGCGCGAGTACGGCAGCCTGGACCTGGACGGCGCGCCGCTGGATGTCAGCGCGCGCCTGGGCCTGGCCTCGGTGAAGGTGGGTGGCGTCCCCACCGACCTCGTGCTGGCCCGCCAGCTGGGTTCGCCCGCAGGCCTCACCACGCGGGCCGAGGTGTTCCAGAACTCCACCATCGCCACCGGCGCGCCCGGCGGCTGGGTGCCTGCGCCGTGAAGCGGCTGGCCGCGCTGTGGTTGGCGGCCGGGCTGGGCGCGGCGCCGGTGGCCTGGGCCCAGGGCCTGCCACCGGCCGGGCCGCGGCTCATCCTGGTGGGCGACTCCACGCTGGCGCCGCGCAGCGGCTACGGCAATGCGCTGTGCGCGCGCTTCCAGCAGGTCGCCTGCCTCAACCTCGCGCGCGGCGGCCGCTCCAGCAAGAGCTACCGCGCCGAGGGCCTGTGGGCCACGGTGCTGGCGCTGCTGAACGAGCGCGGCCCGGGCGATACCCGGCAGCACAGCCTGGTGCTGATCCAGTTCGGCCACAACGACCAGCCCGGCAAGCCCGGGCGCTCCACCGATCTCGCCACCGAGTTCGGCCCCAACCTCGCGGGCTATGTGGCCGAAGCACGCGCGGCCGGCGCGGAGGTGATGCTGCTCACGCCGCTGACCCGTCGCAGCTTCCGGCAAGGTGAACTGGACAACGACCTGCGCCCCTGGGCCGAGGCCACGCTGAAGCTGGGCGCAGAGCTTGGCGTGCCGGTGCTGGATCTGAACGCACTGAGCGCCGCTGCGGTGTGCGCCATGGGCCAGCCCGCCGCCGACACGCTGGCCGAGGCGCCGCCGCGCTTTGACCGCACCCACCTGGGCCCACGCGGCGCGGCGCTGTTCGCGCAGATGGTGGCGGACGAGCTGCTGCGGTTGCGGCCCGACCTGGCCGGCGCGCGCACGCTGGCCGAGCCCTGAAGCGTTGGTCAAGCGGCGCAGCGCGGAGCAGGCAGGCGGCGGGGGGGCGCAGCGGTGACACTGCGCGCCTGTTCTCCAGCCCCCGCCCGCCCATGAAGCTGCTGTCCCTGCTGACCCTGAGCCTGGGTCTGTTGCTGGCCGACGTGGCCCCGGCCCAGCCGCCCGCCGCCAAGCGCATCGCGATCACCATCGACGATCTGCCCTATGCCTCGACCACGCCGATCAGCCTCGACGAGGCTGCCGCGCTGAACCAGGCCTTGCTGGCCACGCTGCGCCGTCACGGCGCCAAGGCGGTCGGCTTTGTCAACGAAGACAAGCTGCTGCGACCGGGCCAGATCGACGCCGGCGTGGCGCTGCTGCAGGCCTGGCTGGACGCCGGCATGGAACTGGGCAATCACAACTTCGGCCATGTGGGCCTGTGGAAGGGCACGTTGGCGCAGAACCAGGATGCGGTGCTCCAGGGCGAGGTCTTCACCCGCTGGCTCACCCAGCGGCAGGGCGCGCCGCTGCGCTACTACCGCCACCCCTACACGCAGACCGGCCGGGATGAGGCCGAGCGCGAGGCCTTCGAGACCTTTCTCAGTGCCCACGGGTACACGGTCGCGCCCTTCACGGTGGAGCATGACGACAGCGTGTTCGCCTGTGTCTACGAGCGCCTGCAGGGGCCGGAGCGCGAGCGTCTGCAGGCCCGCGTTGCCGAGGACTACGATGCCCATCTGCGTCGCTCGGTCGCGGTGTTCGAAACCATGTCCCAGCAGCTGTTCGGCCGGCAGATTCCGCAGGTGCTGCTCATCCATGCCAGCCGGCTCAATGCCGACACGCTGGACCGCAGCCTGGACACGCTGGCCAGCCTGGGCTACCGCTTCGTGCCGCTGGACGAGGCGCTGCAAGACCCGGCCTACCGCAGCCCCGCCCGGGCCAGCGGGCGCTTCGGCCCGTCCTGGCTGGCGCGCTGGGCCCGGGCGCTGGGCGTGAAGCTGACCGTCTACGGCCAGCCCGACCCTGACGGCGAGACCGCGCGCCTGCACGCGCAACTGTGTGCAGGCTGAGGGGGCGACCAGGCCCCCTATATTTCGGCCTTCCCGATTGCATCGCCGGGCCGCTGTTCGGCCTGCCCCCGTCTCATGAGCCACGACTACTCCCAGGACATCTACACCGAGCCCGAGCCCGACCCGGACACCCTGGCCAACCTCGGCCCCCTGACCGGCCTGGCCGGCGTGTGGCGTGGCGCGCGCGGGCTGGACATCAGCCCCAAGGCCGAGGGCCCCGAGAAGCAGGCCTTCATCGAGGAAGTCACGCTGCAGCCCATAGACGCCCAGACCAACGGGCCGCAGCTGTTCTACGGCCTGCGCTATCACACGCGCATCGTGAAGCCGAACGACCCCGAGACCTTCCACGACCAGGTGGGCTACTGGCTGTGGGAGCCCGCCACCGGTGCGCTGCTGCAGACCCTGTCGCTGCCGCGCGGCCAGACCGCGATGGCCGCGGGCCGGGCCACGGCGGAAGCCAAGACCTTCACGCTGGAGGCAGTGCGCGGCTCGCTGACGAATGGCATCGTGTCCAACCCCTTCCTGGAGCAGGCCTTCCGTACCGAGCGCTACACCATCACGGTGACGGTGAACGAGGACGGCAGCTGGTCCTACGAGCAGACCACGCTGCTGGTGACGCCGGACCGCAGCGAGCCCTTCCCGCACACGGACCGCAACCGGCTCACCAAGGTCGCCGAGCCCACGCCCAATCCCATGGCGCTGGCCGCGCGTGAGGGCTGATGTCGCGATGAAACGTCGCCAATTGCTGACCTCGGCGCTGTGCTCCCTGGCCGTGCTGCCCGCACTCGCCGACGGCGAGGCGCGAGATGGCCGGGGTGGCCGCTTCGAGGACGATCTCTTTGTGAACCTGGAGGGCGAGTGGCTGCTGACCCGCCAGATCGGCGGGCGCGAGGCGCAGAACAGCGTCATCGCCACCTGGGTGCTGCAGCACCAGTTCCTGCGGCTGCAGATGCGCGACCTGGCCACGCCGTCGCGCTACGAGGCCGATGTCTACATCGGCTACTCGCACGCGGCCGGCGAGTACGTGGCGCACTGGATGGACAACTTCGGTGGCCACTTCGCGGGCGAGGGCCGCGGGCGGCGCCATGGCAACGCGGTGGAGTTCCGCTTCGCCTACGCCAGCGGGCCCTTCTTCAACACCTTCCGCTGGGACCCGGTGGGCAAGACCTGGACCTGCGTGCTGGAGTCGGTGGCCAAGAACGGCGAGCGCCAGCTGTTCGCGCGCGACACGCTGGTGCGGCGCGGCTAGGGCCTCATCAGCCGCGCGATCTGGCGGTCCTGCCAGCGCGCCAGCGTCAGCAGCGCGCAGCTGCCGCCTATCAGCGCGAACAGCATGTCGGACTGCGTGTCCCAGGGGTCGCCCTGGGTGCCCAGGAACTCGTCCGCCCCCTGGCCCAGCGCGACGGCCGCGCCCCATTCGATCAGCTCGTAGCAGGCGCTGATGGCCAGCACCACGCAGAGGCTCAGAAAGGCCAGCATGCGTCCGGCGAGCACATGGCCGCCGCGCAGCAGGATCTCGCGCACCGCGAGTGCGGGCACGAAGCCCTGCATGAAATGGCCGATCTTGTCGTAGGGGTTGCGCTGCAGGCCCAGCCATTGCTGCATGTCGAAGCCCAGCGGCACGCGCGCATAGGTGTAGGCGCCGCCCACCATCAGCACCACCGCGTGCACAAAGATGCCCACATAGAGCAGCGTGCTCAGCGGGAAGCGCTGGCGCGTGGCCAGCAGCAGCGGCACGACGACGAAGATGGGCGCCACCTCCATCAGCCAGGTCGCGCGGTCATAGGGCTGCCAGCCGGACCAGGCCAGCAGCAGCGTCAGCAGGATCAGTGCGGCCAGCAGGGCGCGCGGGGAGGGCGTGGCGGTGTGGGTCATGGGGTGGGCAGCGGTTGCGGGGCTGACTATGCCAAGCAATTCGCCGCGGCGGGGCCGGATCAGCCCAGGCCCTGCAACCAGGCCAGCGCCAGCTGCTGCTGGGGCCCGTCGAAGCGGTGGCCGCCGCCCACCGACTGCAGCCGCAGCGGCGCGCCCGAGGGCCAGGCGCGACTCAGCTGTTGCCACGCGGCCTGCACCGCGTCCCAGGGGAACAGACTGTCCTCGGGCGAGCCCAGCAGCAGCAGCGGGCGGGGCGCGATCAGCGCGGCCAGGTCGGGGTGATCCAGCTCGGCGGCCATGCCGGGATGCAGCATGCTGAACGCCGACTGGCCCTGCAGCGTGTGCTGGCCCGGGCGCAGCAGGCCTTCGCGGGTGCACATCCAGTGCGCGGCCACGCAGGCCCAGACCTCGGGTCGCAGCGCGGCCAGCTGCCAGGCACGCTGCGCCCCCATGGAAAAACCCAGCACCGCGACGCGGTCGGGCCGCACGCCGGGCTGCGTGGCCAGCCAGCGGTGGGCCTGCTGATCGTCCGCCGCGATCACGCCAGCCCAGTGCCTGCCCTGCTGCATCAGGTGATTGGCCAGCGCCTGCTGGTCGTCGCGCGCAAAGCCTGGGCGGCTGCGCCCGCCCCAGCCCAGCGCGTCCAGCGCCAGCACCACAAAGCCGGCGCGGGCCAGCGCGTCGCCGACGAACTGGCCGCCGTAGAAGCGCTGCACCCAGGCCTGGGCCGAGGCCTGCACGCCAGCGGGCGCGTCGGCCCGCGGGCGGATCAGCTTCTCGTGGCCGATGTCGAAGCGCGCGCCGTGGTCGTGCAGCAGCAGCACGGCCGGGTGCGGGCCGGGCGTGTAGGGGCGCAGCAGCAGGCCGGGCTGGGGGTCGCCCAGCGTGCTGGTGAGGCTGAGCGCCTGGGCGCTGTAGCCGTCGCATGACTCCCGGGCGCCCCACGCGACCTCGGGCAGCGCCTCCAGCGCCGGCGTGCTGCCCAGCACCCATGCGCGGGCGCGGCTCAGCGCCTGGGCGTGCCAGCCGGGGTCGGGGCGCCAGGCCAGGCGCGGTGCGGGCAACAGCCGCTGCAGCACGCGATCCAGCGGCGCGGGCGGGGCGGCGCCGGCCGGCAGCGCCAGCGCCCCCAGCGCGCCGCCCAGCCAGCCGCGCCGGGTGGGCATGTCAGCGTGGCGCCGGCAAGGGCCAGCGGCCGCCGGGGAACAGCGAGGCCCAGCCGGCGCGGGGGCTGAGGTCCTCGTGCCAGTCGGCCGCCACGAAGGCGCGCCGCGTGGCGGCGCGGCGGGGCAGGCCGGCGGCGTTGTTCTGGGTCTCGTCGTCGATCATCTGGCCGCGGTCCTCGGCCACGTCGGACAGCAGCTTCTGGTCCAGCGGGTCGCGCGCCCAGGGGCGGGCGCCGGCCCACAGCGGCAGCAGCGCCTCCAGCTGGGCCGGGGCAACCCAGGCCAGGCCGTCCGGCAGCTCCGGTGCGTCCAGCGGCAGCAGGCGGGCCGGCGCGGCGGTGTAGCGGCCGGTCAGTGGCAAGGCCTGACCCTGGCGGTCCAGCGCGAGGTTGTCCTGCAGGTGCAGCGCCACGTCGCCGGCGCCGCCCAGCACGAACAGCGGCAGGCCGGGCGCGGTGTCCGGCCCGGCGCGGTAGACATTGCCCACCAGCGTGAGGCGGCCGGTCTGCCAGGGGTGATCGCCCCATTCGTGCGCCACCAGGTTGTAGTGCACGGCCTTGGCGCCCGGGTTGTAGATCAGGTTGTTGACCATGGCGCCGCGCGCGCCGCCCTTGAACAGCGCATTGCGCTCGCGGTTGGAGGCGTAGACATTGCCCAGCAGCAGCACGTCGCCGACGTTGTCGTGAATGAGGCTGCCCTTGCTGTGCTCGCCCTTGGGGTGGACGGCCTGGCCCAGGCCCTCGTAGATCAGGTTGTGGCTGTAGGTGAGCTGGTGCGAGGTGGCGGCGCGCCAGTCGTCGGGCGTGGCGCCATCGAAGCGCGGGCCGCTGGCGGAGAGGTTCTCGTCGGTGGCCCAGGAGAAGCTGCAGTGGTCCACGATCACGCGGGCCGCGCCGCCCACCGTGGAGAGGCCGTCATGCTCGTTGCCGCTGCGCCTGGCGCGCCCGTAGGCGCCGGGGCGAAAGCTGAGGTGCTGCAGGATCACGTCGTGCGTGGCGATCTGCAGCTCGCCGCGCACCAGCGTGATACCCGGGTCGGGCGCAGTATGGCCGGCGATGGTGACGAAGGGCTCGCGCAACTGCCAGTGCCGCCCGCCCAGGTCGATGATGCCGCCCACCTCGAACACGATGCGCCGCGGCCCCCGCGTGTCCAGCGCCGCCTTGAGGCTGCCGGGACCGTCGGCGGCCAGCGTGGTCACGCGCAGCAGCGGCCCGCCCTGACCGCCGCGTGTGGCGGCCCAGCCCGCATGGCGGTAGCTGGCCGGATGCAAGGGCGCACCGTCGGCGGGAGCGTCCTCGGCGGCCTGCACGGCCATGCCCGTCAGCAGTGCCAGCGCGCCCAGCAGGAGGCGCTTCATGCGGGGGCCAGCAGGTCGCGCATCGCGTCGCGCGGGATCAGCGCGCCGGGATGCTGGATCACGCGGGCCGCGAGCCGGTTGCCCAGGGCCGCGGCGGCGGCCGGGGTCAGGCCTTGCAGGCGGCCGCTGAGATAGCCGGCGCCGAAGGCATCGCCGGCGGCCGTGGTGTCCACCACCCGCGCCACCGGCTCCGTGGCCACGTCCTGCCAGCCCAGCGCCGCACCGCCCACGCGGGTGGCGCGCGGGCCGCGCTTGATCGCGATCTCGGGCGTGGGCAGGGTCTGCGCGGCGGCCACGGCGGCGGCCTCGTCGGGCAGCGCATGCAGCGCCTGGTGGTCGTCGGCGGTGACCAGGGCCAGCGTCGCAGCCTCGAAGGCGCGCGTCATCCAGTGACGGGCCTCGTCGGCGCCGGCCCACAGGCGCGGGCGGTAGTTGTTGTCGAAGGCCACCAGGGCGCCGCGCCGGCGCAGTTTGCGCATCAGCGCCAGCGCGCGCTCGCGGCCGGCCTCGGGCAGTATGGCCAGGCTGATGCCGCTCAGGTGCAGCGCGTCCAGCTGGCCGGCACTGGCCTCCAGCGCGGTGAGTGGCGCGTCGAAGAAGGCGCGCGCCGCGCTCTGGCCGCGCCAGTAGTGGAAGCGCCGCTCGCCGTGGGCGTCGACCTCGATCTGGTAGAGCCCGGGCAGGCGGTCGGCCAGGCGCTGCACCCAGTCGGTGGCCAGGCCCTCGTCGCGCCAGCGCGCCAGCAGCTCGCTGCTGAGCCCGTCGTCACCGAGCGCGGTGGCGTAGTGCACCGTGCAGCCCGGCGTGCAGCGGGCCAGGTAGACGGCGGTGTTCAGCGTGTCGCCGCCAAAGCCCTGCTGCAGCGTGCCGAAGGCGGGGCCGCGCAGTTCCAGCATGGCCTCGCCCAGGGCCGCGATATGGCGCGTTGCGCTCATGTTGAACAATGAACCGTTTTTGTTGAAACAACGGTTCAATACTTTAGCGGCGCACCACGCCCTCGGGCTGGTGGTTTACCCCGGGGCGCGTGCTTCGTTCAGTGGCCGTAGGCGCCAGCCTGGGTGATCTGCACCGCCAGTTCGCCGCAGCCGGCGAACACATGGCGCGAGCGCTGGCCGGGGCGGATGTCGTGCACGCCGGTGATCATGCCGGTGGAGATCACGTCACCGGCCTTCAGCGGTGCGCCCTGGCGGGCCCGCTTGTTCAGCGTGAAGGCCAGCGCGCCCAGCGGGCCGGCGCGCAGCGAGACCTGACCCTGGCCGACGGACTGGCCGTCTATGAAGGTCTCCACCGCGATCTGATCCAGCGCCTGCCAGTTCGCAATCTCGGCGCCCACCACCACGCCCCAGTTGTTGCCGAAGTCAGAGATCACCGCGGCCGGGCCCAGGTCGTTGAGCGTGGCCAGCGGGCTGCTGGCCACTTCCACGCCGATGTGCATGGACTTCACCAGCGGCGCCACATCGTCGGCGGTCCAGTCGGCCTTGGCCGGCGGCGCGTCCTGGGCCACGACGATGACGATCTCGGCCTCCACCGCCGCAAAGCCACCGGCAAACACCGGGCAGCTGGCGCTCTCGCCCGGCGCTGGACGGTGCAGGTTGGCGGGGAAGGCCGGGCCGATCAGGCGCTCCTCAGGGAACTGGGCCGCGAAGGCCGGCGCGATGCGCGCGACCTTCCAGCCGGCCGGCGCCTGGGGCCAGCGGGCGATGGCCGCGGCCTGCACCGCATAGGCCTGCTCCAGCGTGGCGGGCGGCGTGCCCGGATAGGCGCTCAACGCGCGGCCGGCGGCGCGGGCGGCGGTGAACTGGGCGGCGGTGTCCTGGGCCTTGCCAGGCGTTTGTGCTTCTGGGCTCATGCGTGTCTCCCCGCGCTGCGGTGTGGAATGCGGCGGGAATGTAACGCGCGGCCCGGCGGCCGCCGACGGCGCGCTCAGGCGGCCGTGTTCTCGAAGCTGCGCAGCTCCACCAGCAGGTCGGCGAAGCGGTCGCCCTGCACCATCACATGGCCGCGCATCGCCTGGGCGGCCTGCTCGGGCTGGTTGGCGCGTATCGCGTCCAGCACAGCCTGGTGCTCCGCCAGCGAGCGCGGCAGGCGGTTGCGCACGCGCAGCTGCAGGCGCCGGTAGGGCCGCAGCTTGCGCTGCAGCGAGAAGGCCTGCTCGATCAGGTACTCGTTCTGCGCCGCCCGGTAGACCGCCTTGTGGAACTCCTCGTTGGCATAGAAGTAGGCGTCGGGATCGCCGGCCTGGGCGGCCTGCTCGCAGCGGCTGTGCAGTTGCTCCAGCTGGGCCAGCGCGTCGTCCTTGATGCGGCGTGCGGCCAGGCGTGCGGACATGGCCTCCAGCTCGGCCATCACCTCGAACATCTCCACCAGCCGGGCCGGCGACAGCTGGGCCACGACGGCGCCGCGCCGCGGCCGTATCTCCACCAGGCCCTCGCCGGCCAGCAGGCTCAGCGTTTCGCGTATCGGGGTGCGCGACACGCCGAAACGCGCGGCCAGTTCCAGTTCATCCAGGTGGGTGCCGGGCTTGAGCTTGCCGGTCGCGACCTCTTCCTCGATGGTCTCGCGCAGTTGTTCCGACAGTCTTTGCGATGCGGTGGCCATGGTGTCAGCAATGTTTCAGGCCAAGCATAAGGCAAGCCCACCGCGTTTCCAGCGCATTCGGGTTTTTTGGTAATGCAAAGACATGGAAAATTTATACATGACGTCATAGGATGGATGCATAGACGTTCTTGGGACCGCGCAAAGGGTTGTGCGGCCGGGGCCGTCGGTCATCGAGGAGACACCCATGACACTTTCCCGACGTCATCTGCTGCAGGCCGCCGGCGGCCTGGGTCTGGCCGGTTTCGGTTCCGGCGCGCTGGCCCAGGCCGGCGGCCTGAAGATTTCCCACCAGTTCCCCAGCGGCTCGCTGACGGAAGGGGATTTCCGCGACCGCCTGTGCCGGCGTTTCGCGGCCGAGGTGGAGAAGCGCAGCAACGGCGCGCTCAAGGCCTCGGTCTATCCGGGCTCCTCGCTGATGAAGACCAATGCGCAGTTCTCCGCGATGCGCAAGGGCGCGCTGGACATGAGCCTGGTGCCGCTGTCTTACGCGGGCGGCGAGGTGCCCGAGACCAATATCGGCCTGATGCCGGCGCTGGTGCCCAGCTACGAGCAGGGCGCGCAGTGGAAGAACGCCGACGTGGGCAAGCGCCTGGCCAAGGTGCTGGACGACAAGGGCGTGATCATCGTCAGCTGGATCTGGCAGGCCGGCGGTGTGGCCTGTCGCACCCGGCCGCTGGTGACGCCGGACGACGCCAAGGGCCTGAAGGTGCGCGGCGGCAGTCGCGAGATGGACCTGATGTTCAAGCAGGCCGGCGCCTCGGTGATCTCGCTGCCGTCCAACGAGATCTATGCCGCGATGCAGACCGGCGCGATGGAGGCGGCGATGACCTCCTCCACCAGCTTCATCTCCTTCAAGCTGGAGGAGATCGCCAAGTACCTGACCACCGGCCGCAACAAGACCTACTGGTTCATGCTGGAGCCGCTGATGATCTCCAAGGAGATCTTCGGCAAGCTGCCCAAGGCGCAGCAGGACCTCATCATGGCCGTGGGCGCCGAGCTGGAGGGCTTTGCCCGCGAGGCCGCGCAGGCCGACGACCGTCTGGCCGCCGAGATCTACGCCAAGGCCGGCGCCAAGGTCTTCGACATCGACGCCAAGGTGCTGGGCCTGTGGCAGGCGATCGCCCGCGACACCGCCTGGAAGGACTTCGGCGCCAAGAACGAGAGCTGCGCCGGCCTGCTGGCCGCCGCCCAGAAGCTGCTCTGACATGGGCGCGCATGACCTGACCCCGGGCGCCCAGGCGCGTCTGGACCCGGCGCTGCCGGCGGTGCTGCGCCCGCTGGCGCGGCTGATGAGGGTGGTGAACCGCGTGATGGTGGGCCTGGGCATGCTGGCGCTGCTGGCAGCCTCGCTGATCCTCACGTCCTCGGTGGCCTCGCGCTACTTCTTCAAGGCGTCCACCGACTGGCAGGACGAGGCCTCGGTGTTCTGCCTAGTGGGCACCACCTTCTTGTGCAGCGCCTTTCTGCAGTCGCTGCGCGGCCATGTGGGCATAGAGGCGGTGGTGGGCCTGCTGCCGGACTGGGCCAACCGAGTGCGCCAGCTGCTGGTGGACCTGATGTGCACGCTGTTCTGCGCCTTCTTTGCGTGGAAGTCGTGGGCGCTGTTCCACGAGGCCTGGGTGGACGGCCAGACGACCTCGTCGTCCTGGGCGCCGCCGTTGTGGATTCCCTATGGGCTGATGTCGCTGGGCATGACGCTGGTGACCGTGCAGATGCTGCTGCAGCTGGCCGCAAGCGCGAACGCGCTGCGCCCGGCCGTGGCCCGTTCGTTGAAAGAGGTGGCCGCATGAGCATGCTGGCATTGGGTCTGCTGTTCGGCGTCGTGACGCTGATCATCATGTTCTCGGGCGCGCCCATCGCGTTCGCGCTGGGCAGCGTCGCGCTGATCTTCATGTATGGCTTCATGCCGGCGTCTGCGCTGGACACGGTTACGCAGAACGTCTACGAGGAGATGGCCAGCATCACGCTGCTGTCGATTCCGCTCTTCATCCTCAAGGGCGCGGCCATCGGCCGATCCCGTGCGGGGCAGGACTTGTACGCCGCCATCCATGTGTGGCTGAACAAGCTGCCCGGCGGCCTGGGCATCGCCAATGTGTTCGCCTGCGCGCTGTTCGCGGCGATGGCGGGCTCCAGCCCGGCCACCTGCTCGGCCATCGGCTCCTCGGGCATTCCGGAGATGCGCAAGCGCGGCTACTCGCCGGGCTTTGCGGCCGGCATCATCGCCGCGGGCGGCACGCTGGGCATCCTGCTGCCGCCGTCCATCACCATGATCCTGTACGCGGTGGCGGCCGAGCAGTCGCTGGGCCGGCTGTTCCTGGCCGGTATAGGCCCGGGCGTGCTGCTGGTGGGCCTGTTCGCGTTGTGGGCGGTCATCAATTACCGGCGCGAGTACCGCCGGGCCCAGGCGGCCTACACCGCGCGTGGCGTGCCGTCGGCGTTGCTCAACCACGACCAGTTCACGCTGCGCGAGAAGGTCGAGATGCTGCCGCGGGTGCTGCCCTTCGTGGTGCTGCTGATCGGCGTGATGGTGGCGCTGTACGGCGGCTTCGCGACGCCGTCCGAGACCGCCGGCCTGGGCGCGGTGCTGGCGCTGGTGCTGATCGCCATCGTCTACCGCGTCTGGCGGCCGCGCGACGTGGCGCCCATACTCACCGCCACGCTGAAGGAGTCCACCATGCTGATGTTCATCATCGGCATGTCGCTGCTGTTCTCCTACGTGATGAGCTATCTGCACATCAGCCAGGAGGCGGCCAACTGGATCGTGGGCATGCAGCTGTCCAAGTGGCTGCTGCTGGCCATGGTGCTGCTGCTGGTCATCGTGCTGGGCTTCTTCCTGCCGCCGGTCAGCATCATCCTGATGCTGGCGCCCATCATCCTGCCGCCGCTGAAGGCCGCGGGCTTCGACCTGATCTGGTTCGGGGTGCTGATGACCATCGTGATGGAGACCGGCCTCATCCACCCGCCGGTGGGCCTGAACATCTTCGTCATCAAGAACATCGCGCCCGACATCCCGCTGCGCGACATCATCTGGGGGGTCATGCCCTTCGTCGGCATGATGTTCCTGGCGGTGCTGCTGATCTGCGTGTTCCCCGGCATCGCGACCGGCCTGCCCGACGCCATCATGGGCGCGCTGCCCGGCACGGGCCACTGAGGGAGGCGCGGGCATGAGCGAGCCGTCTTCTCCCGACCGCTGGCAGCAGCGGGCCCGGCGCCGCAGCGCGCGGCTGGCGCGGGCCGCGGCGGCCGGCCTGCCGCGCCAGCTGGGCGCAGAGCGCGCGGTGGATCTGCTGGAAGCGCTGCTGGAGCCCGGCGACCGGGTCTGCCTGGAGGGCGACAACCAGAAGCAGGCCGACTGCCTGGCCCGCGCGCTCACGCAGGTGGACCCGGCCCGTGTGCATGACCTGCACCTGGTGCAGTCGGTGCTGGCGCTGCCCGAGCATCTGGACGTGTTCGAGCGCGGCATCGCGAGCCGGCTGGACTTCTCCTTCGCCGGCCCCCAGGCCCAGCGCCTGGCCGGCCTGGTGTCCAAGGGGCGGCTGCAGATCGGCGCCATCCACACCTATCTGGAGCTGTTCAGCCGCTACTTCGTGGACCTGACCCCGCAGGTGTCGCTGATCGCCGCGCAGTCGGCCGATGCCGAGGGCAATCTCTTCACCGGCCCCAACACCGAGGACACGCCGGCCATCGTCGAGGCCACGGCTTTCAGCGGCGGCCTCGTCATCGCCCAGGTCAACGAGATCGTGGACCGCGTGCCGCGTGTGGATGTGCCGGCCGGCTGGGTGGACTTTGTCGTGCTGGCCGACAAGCCCAATGTCATCGAACCGCTGTTCACCCGCGACCCTGCGCAGATCAGCGAGGTGCAGGTGCTGATGGCCATGATGGCCATCAAGGGCATCTACGCCGAGTACGGCGTGCAGCGCCTCAACCACGGCATAGGCTTCGACACCGCGGCCATCGAGCTGCTGCTGCCCACCTATGCCGAGTCGCTGGGCCTCAAGGGCAAGATCTGCCAGCACTGGGCGCTGAACCCGCACCCGGCGCTGATCCCGGCCATAGAGGCCGGCTGGGTGCAGTCCATCCATTCCTTCGGCTCTGAGCTGGGCATGGAGGACTACATCCGCGCCCGCTCCGATCTCTTCTTCACCGGGCCCGACGGCTCGCTGCGCAGCAACCGCGCCTTCTGCCAGGCCGCGGGCCATTACGCCTGCGACCTCTTCATAGGCTCCACGCTGCAGATGGACCTGGACGGCAACAGCTCCACCGCGACGCTGGGCCGCATCGCCGGCTTCGGCGGCGCGCCCAATATGGGCGCCGACGCGCGCGGCCGCCGCCATGTGAGTCCGGCCTGGCTCAAGGCCGGACAGCAGGCCCGCGCGGGCCTCACCGGCGCGCGTGGCGCGCCGCGTGGCCAGAAGCTGGTGGTGCAGATGGTGGAGACCTTCCGCGAGCACATGCAGCCGGCCTTTGTGGAGCGGCTGGATGCCTGGACGCTGGCCGAGCAGGCCGGCATGGAGCTGCCGCCCATCATGATCTACGGCGAGGACGTGACGCATGTGCTGACCGAAGAGGGTCTGGCCAACCTGCTGCTGTGCCGCACCGACGAGGAGCGCGAGCAGGCGATACGCGGCGTGGCCGGCTACACCGCGGTGGGCCTGGCGCGCGACCAGCGCCTGGTGGAGAACCTGCGGGACCGCGGCGTGATCCGCCGGCCGGCTGATCTGGGCATAGACGCCCGCGACGCCACCCGCAATCTGCTGGCCGCGCGCTCCATGCGCGACCTGGTGCGTGCTTCCGGCGGCCTGTACCGGCCGCCCAGCCGCTTCCGCAACTGGTGAGGAGGCCGCGATGGATGTCGGTCTGGAAACACTGAACTACGACTTCGACGGCGGTACGCCGGCCGGGGCCTTCGCGCCTGTGTTGGTGGGCGTGGTGGGCTCGGGCAATCTGGAGGTGCTGCTGGAGCCCGCCGAGGGCGGGCGCTGTGCGGTGCAGGTGCAGACCTCGGCGCGCGGCTTCGGCCCGATCTGGCAGGCGGTGCTGGGCGACTTCCAGCGCCGCCACGGCCTGGCCGGCGTGCGCCTGAGCCTGCACGACATGGGCGCCACGCCGGCGGTGGTGAGCCTGCGCCTGGAGCAGGCGGTGGCCGAGTGGCGCGACCAGCGGAGGCCCGCATGAGCGCCGCGCTGAGCTACATGGAATGCAGCGCCCGCGAGCGGCTGAACGCGCTGCTGGACGCGGGCAGCTTCCACGAATGGCTGCCGCCCGCGGCCCGCGTGATGAGCCCGCATCTGCAGCAACTGGGCGTGCCCGGCAGCTTCGACGACGGCGTGGTGGTCGGCCGCGCGACGCTGGGCGGCCGAGCGGTGTTCGTCGGCGCGCAGGAGGGCGCCTTCATGGGCGGTGGCGTTGGCGAGGTGCATGGCGCCAAGCTGGTGGGCCTGCTGCGCCGCGCGCTGCGCGACCGGCCCGACGCGGTGCTGCTGCTGGCCGACTCCGGCGGCGTGCGACTGCACGAGGCCAATGCCGGGCTGATCGGCGTGTCCGAACTGATGCGCGCGGCGTTCGACGTGCGCGCGGCGGGCCTCCCGGTCATCGTGCTGATAGGCAGCGCCAACGGCTGCTTCGGCGGCATGGGCCTGGTGGCGCGCTGCGCGGACCGTGTGGTCATCAGCGACATGGGGCGGCTGGCGATGAGCGGCCCCGAGGTCATCGAAGCCTCGCACGGCGTGGAGGAGTTCGACTCGCGCGACCGGGCGCTGGTGTGGCGCACCACCGGCGGCAAGCATCGCTATCTGATCGGTGATGCCGATGTGCTGGTGGAGGATGAGGTGGAGGCGTTTCGCGCCGCCGCGATCGCGCTGCTGGACCGGCCACGCGCGCTGGATCTGGCCGCGCTGGAGCAGGAACACGCGGCGCTGCGCGCGCGCTGGGATGCGCTGCCTTCGGGCAGCGATGCCCTCGATTGGTGGGCCCGCCTGGGCATTGCCGTGCCGGCCGCCGTGCCCGAACTGAGCGTGGCCGAGCTGCGCGAACTGGCGTCTGCCGGGAGTACCCCATGAACTGGCAAGACCTGACACTGCAGCTGTTCGGCCCCGGCCATGGGCTGGCGCCTGAGCGCGAGCTGCTGCAAGGCCTGGTGAACTTTGACGGCCGGCCGCTGTTGGTGCTGGGCACCGTGGACCACGCGCCCATAGGCGTGGACCTGGCGCTGCGCCAGGCCCGCGCGGTGCTGGACCTGATCGCGCAGCACCCGGGCTGCCCGCTGCTGCTGCTGGTCGACACCCAGGGCCAGCAACTGCGCCGCCATGACGAGCTGCAGGGCATCAACCGCGCGATGGCCCATCTGGCCGCCTGCGTGGAGCTGGCGCGCCGGCGCGGTCACCGGGTGGTGGCGCTGGTCTACGACCAGGCGCTGTCCGGTGGCTTCCTGGCTACCGGCCTGATGGCCGATGCCTGCCATGCACTGCCCGAGGCGCAGATCCGCGTGATGCGCTTGCCGGCCATGGCCCGCGTCACCAAGATCCCCGAGGAGCGCCTGACCGAGCTGTCGCGCAGCAACCCGGTGTTCGCGCCCGGCGTCGAGAACTACGTGGCCATGGGCGGCATCCAGTCGCTCTGGGGCGGCGATCTGGCCGCCCAGCTGCGCGCCGCGCTGGCGCCTGCCGACACCTCGGACCGCCGGGCCGAGCTGGGCGCGCAGCGCGGCGGGCGGCGGCTGGCCGCGTCGGTGATTGCGCAGGTGCTGGCCGCGGCCTGAATGCGATGAGCGTCGTCCATCGCCACCAGCTGGTCTTTCTGCGTGAGGCGGGCTGGCAGCGCCTGATCGCCGAAGCGGCGGGCGATGCCGAGCGGCAGGCGGTGCTGCGGCGCTGGGCCGGGGCGGGCTGGCCGCTGGTGGTGAGCCGCCAGCCCTGCGCGCAGCCGGCGGCCAACGACCCGGGTCAGCTGCACCTGGGCCTGACCACGCCACCCGGTGCTGGTCCACGCCGCTGGCCGGTGGTGGCGGCCTGGAGCGAGCTGCTGTTCTTTGCTGAGTTCCCGCGGGCGGACCAGGTCTTGCCCCTGCTGAGCGCATCGCAGCGGCCGGCATGGCGCCAACTGCTGGACGGGCTGGCTGGGCTGGATGTGCCAGCACGGGTCTACGGCAGCCATGGCTGGGAGTTGCTCACCGGGCAGCCGCACCGTCGGCCCGGCTCCGACCTGGACCTCTACCTGCCGGTCCAGCACGTGGCTCAGGCCGACGCGCTGGTGGCCCTGCTGCAGCGGGCCGACGCGGGCCTGCCGCGCCTGGACGGCGAGCTGATCTGGCCCGATGGCGCGGCCGTGGCCTGGCGGGAGTGGCAGGCCTGGCGCGAGGGGCAGGTGCGCGACCTGCTGGTGAAGCGGCTGCACAGCGTGGAGCTGCTGCGCGAGTGGCCCGGAGTGGAGGCCTTGCCACTGCCTGCGGAGCGTGTGCGTGCCTGAACGCCTGCTTCGTGAAGCGCCATGGGCGGCAGACGCCCGCGGCCTGGGCCGCGACGCGGTGCGTGCGCTGTTCGACGAGCTCTCGCTGGCGCCCAAGCCCGGCCTGGTGTCCTTCGAGGACAGCGGCAGCCACGCGGACATGGACGCCCAGACCTTCATGCGCAGCCTGCGGGCGTTGCGCCACTACTTTCCGCAGATCGCCGCACTGGGGGCGCAGCAGGCGCCGTTCACTGCACTGCAGGCCGCGGGCCTGGCGGCCGAGCGCCGCATGCTGGCGGCCACCGGCGGTGTCAACACGCATCGCGGCGCGGTGTTCGCGCTGGGCCTGCTGTGCGCGGCCGGCGGGGCCTTGCAGGCAAGGGGCCAGGTCTTGACGCCCGAGGCGCTGCGCACCGAGCTGCAGGTCCGCTGGGGCCGGGCGCTGGGCCAGCGGGCGCGCCTGCTGCCGGCCTCGCATGGCGTGGCCGCTGTGCAGCGCCATGGCCTGCGAGGCGCCAACGAGGAGGCGGCGGCCGGCATGCCGGTGCTGTTCGACGCGGTGTTTCCGGCGCTGCGCCAGGCGCTGGCGATGGGCTGGGGCTGGGAGCGCGCGCGGCTGCAGGCGCTGTTCGCCGCGATGGCGGCGCTGGACGACACCAACCTCGTGCACCGCGGCGGCCTGCAGGCGCTGCGCACGGTGCAGGCCCAGGCGGCCGCCTTTCTGGCCGCCGGTGGTGCGGGCCGGCCGGACGCGCTGATGCAGGCGCGGGCACTGCACCGCGCCTGGGTCGCGCGCTGGTGGTCGCCCGGCGGCTCGGCCGATCTGCTGGCCGCCGCCTGCTGGCTGCAACGGGTCTGCGCATGAGCCTGGGCCTGCTGTTCCCGGGCCAGGGCACGCAGCATGAAGGCCTGCTGCCCTGGCTGGAGGCCGCGCCCGCAGCCCAACGCTGGCTGGCCGAGCTGGCCCAGCGCCTGGGGGCGGACTGGCGCGCACGCTTGGCCGACGCCGACTGGGCCGCCAGTGTTGAGGTAGGCCAGGTGTTGGTGAGCGGCGTGTCGCTGGCGGCCTGGGCGGCGCTGCAGCCGCTGCTGCCGGCCCCGGCCGCGCTGCTGGGCTACAGCGTGGGGGAGCTGGCGGCGTTCTGCGTGGCGGGCGTGTTGCCGCCCGGGCAGGTGCTCGACCTGGCCGCCCGGCGTGCGGCCGCGATGGCCGCGGCCTGTGCCGAGCCGCTGGGCCTGCTGGCCGTGCAGGGGCGGCCACTGGACGAACTGATCGCCTGGGGCTCCACCCGGGGTCTGGCGCCCGCCATCCTGCTGGAGGCCGACCAGCTGCTGCTGGGTGGGCCCCGCGCATCGCTGGCCACAGCCCAGGCGCAGGGCGAGGCCCAGGGCCTGCGTTGCACGCCGATTGCCGCACCGGTGGCCTCGCACACCGCCTGGATGCAGCCGGCCCAACCGGTCTGGCGGACCGCGCTGCAGGACCTGACCCTGGGCCGGCCGCGCCTGGGCCTGATCTCGAATGCCGAGGCCGAGCCTGTGTTCACGGCCGATGGGGCGCGCGAAGCGCTGGTGCGCCAGATCGCGCAGCCCATCGTCTGGCCGCGCTGCATGGACGCGCTGGCCGAGCGTGGCGTGCGTGCGGTGCTGGAGGTGGGGCCGGGCCAGACGCTGGCGCGCCTGTGGGCACGGCGTCATCCGCAGATCCCCGTGCGCTCTGTGGACGAGTTCGGCTCGCCCGAGGGCGTGGCGGCCTGGGTGGCCGCGCGGCTGGCGTCGCGCTGAACCTCAGCGGCTCGGCGCAGCCAGCGCGTCGGCCAGCTGCTGCGCACCGGGGCGCTCGCCGGGCCGTTCGGCCAGGCAGGCATCGCGCCAGTGTGCCAGCGCGGCACCGTGCTGCGGGTCGGGTTCGCTGTGGGCGATCAGCTCCTGCAGCAGCCAGCCCATGGCCCGCAGGTCCACCTGCTGCAGCGCCGCCGCCTGGGGCGTGGGCAGCGCCTGCAGCAGCGTGGCGGCGCCGAAGTCGCCCAGCAGGGCCTGACCCTGGCCGTCGTGCAGGATGTTGTGGCCGTAGAGGTCGCCATGAGCCACGCCCTGCGCATGAAGGTGGGCCAGCGCCGCCGCGATGCAGCGCGCGATGCCCCGTGCCACGGGCGCGCTCAGGCGCAGGTCGGCCGGGTAGACGTCACGGGAGCAGCTGTCGAAGCTGGGCGGTGCGGCCAGCGTGCGCCAGGTGTCGGGCACCCGGGGCATCAGCAGGCCCTCGCTGCCTTGGGGGTGGCCGCTGAGCCGCGCCTGGACCGAGATCAGCTGCGGGTGCTGGCCAGCCTGCATCCACGCTGCCAGCTCGCTGCCGGGCAGGCCGTCGCTGGTCAGCTCGCCCTTGAACAGCTTGAGCGCGGCGGCCTGGCCGTCGGCCCGCCGCACCGCGTGGATCTGGCCGGACGCGCCCTGGCCCAGCAGCCGCTCCAGCGTCAGCGCGGCCCAGTCCGCCGTGGGCAGCGGCGTGTGCTCGCCCACGCGCTGCTCGTGGGCCAGGCTGAAGGGGTTGCCGCCCACGGCCAGCCAGGCCAGCCGGGGCAGCTCGAACAGCGCGTCGGGCAGCGTCTGCAGCTGGTTGGCCGCCAGGCGTATCAGCGCCAGCTGCCGGCATTGCGCGAGGCTGGCGGGCAGCTCGCGCAGCCGGTTGCCGGCCAGCGCCAGCTTCTCCAGCCGGCTGCAGCGGCCCAGCTCATCGGGCAGGGCCTCCAGCTGGTTGTCGGTCAGGATCAGCCAGCGCAGCCGGGGCGGCAGCGCCTGGGCCGGCAGTTCGCGGATCTGGTTGCCCTTGAAGCCCACCATCTCCAGCTGCTCGCAGCGGCCCAGCACCTCGGGCAGCCGCGTGAAGCGGTTGCCGGAGCAAAACAGGATGCGCAGCCGGTGCAGGCGTGGCAGGTCGGCAGGCAGTTCGGCGAGTTCATTGCCGCCGAGGTCCAGGATCTCCAGCGTGTCGGCCAGCGTGTAGATCTCGGGCGGGAATTCGCGCAGGTCGGCGCTCAGGGTCAGGCGTTGCGCGCCTTGCAGCGTGCCGTTGCGCAGTTGCTCCAGGGTGTTCAAGCGGGGCCAGGGGTCGGTTGAGGGCGCTGCATTGTCCGCTGCGGGTCCGGATGCTTCGAGAAAGCCGAAGCCTGGGTCTGGTTGGGGCTGGTGGTTCCCGATAGCGCGGCCGCCCACACTGGCCAGCCTTTCATGCCGAGGAGTGCGCGGTGTTCTACCTGATCTGCTGGGGCCTGGTGGCCGTGCTGATGGGCCTCTGGTCGCTGGCCGCCTGGGGTCTGCATGACGGGTTGCGCTGGGCGGCCTCGCAGGCCGGCGGCCTGGGCGATCTGGCCCCGCAACTGCGCGTACCCGAATGGCTGGGCCCCTGGCTGCCCCTACCGCCCGAGCTGCTGACGCGCTGGCTGCAAGACCTGGCGCCGGTGCTGGCCCAGTGGCTGGAGGCCCTGGGCCCGGTGGGCGGCGGCGCGCTGACCGCCGTGGCCTGGACGCTGTGGGCCGCGGGCGCGCTGCTGATCCTGCTGCTGGGCCTGGGCCTGCACCTGGCGCTGCTGCTGTGGCGCCGCTGGAGCCGCCAGAGCCCGGCGGTGCTGGCGGGCCGCTGATTCATGAGCTGATGACAACGGGAGACCTGTGATGGATGCGCTGTGGATGAGTCTGTCTGCGGAGGTGATGGGCACGCCGGCCTGGCTGTGGCTCAGCTTCCTGGGGGTGGTGGTGTTGCTGCTCGCACTGGACCTGGGCGTGCTGCACCGCGAGGACCATGAGATCGGCGTGCGCGAGAGCCTGCTGCTGTCGGCCGGCTACATCGGCGTGGCGCTGCTGTTCGGTGCCTGGGTGTGGTGGCGCCTGGGGCCGCAGAGCGGCCTGGACTACTACACCGGCTTCCTGATCGAGAAGTCGCTGTCCATGGACAACGTGTTCGTGATCGCGCTGATCTTCAGCTACTTCGCGATTCCGCGGCTCTATCAGCACCGCGTGCTGTTCTGGGGCATCGTCGGCGTGCTGGTGCTGCGCGCGCTGATGATAGGCCTGGGCGCGACGCTGGTGAGCAGCTTCAGCTGGGTGCTCTACCTGTTCGGCGCCTTCCTGCTGATCACCGGCGTGAAGATGTGGTTCATGGTGGACCAGAAGCCGGACATCGCCGCCAACCCGCTGCTGCGCTGGCTGAAGAAGCACCTGCGCCTGACCGACGGCCTGCGCGGCCACGCGTTCTGGGTGCGCGAGCCCGAGGCCGGCAGCGGCCGGCTGCGCTGGCATGCGACGCCGCTGCTGCTGGCGCTGGTGCTGGTGGAGTGTTCCGACCTGGTGTTCGCGGTGGACTCGGTGCCTGCCATCTTCGCGATCACCACCGACCCCTTCATCGTCTACACCAGCAACATCTTCGCGGTGCTGGGCCTGCGGGCACTGTACTTCGCGCTGGCCGCGATGATCCACCGCTTCCAGTACCTCAAGTACGCGCTGGCGCTGGTGCTGGTCTTCATAGGCGGCAAGATCTTCCTGGTGGGTGTGATCGGCAAGATCCCGCCGGTGGTGTCGCTGGGCGTGACCTTCGGCCTGATCGCGGGCGGTGTGGCGGTGTCGCTGTGGAAGACGCGCCGCGGCCAGATGCCCGCCTGAGGCGTCCTGCGGCGAGGGGAGGGCGGCCGAGCCGCCCTCTCACCCGGCGCAAGTTGCGCGCAGAAGGCCATTAGCATTGGGTCATTGCTCGCGAGGTGTCCCGTGAAACTGCAAGACCTGCTCGCTACCGACGCGCTGATCCCCTCCCTGCCCGAGGTGGTCAGCCAGACCCTGGCCGAACTGCAGAACGAGGAGCCCGACCTGCGCCGGGTCAACCAGCTGCTGTCCAGCGAGGTGGGCCTGACCGTGCGGGTGCTGCGCCTGGCAAATTCCGCGCGCTACGGCGCCAGCAGCGCGCGCATAGGCACGGTGGACGCCGCCACCGCGCTGCTGGGCCTGCAGGCCACCCGCCAGCTGGTGCAGGCGGCCGCGGTGGGCGGGGCGTTCAAGGGCGTGCCGGGCGTGGACATGGTGGAGTTCTGGCGCTACAGCCTGGACGTCGCCAAGATCGCCCAGTCGCTCGCCGACGAACTGCGGCAGGACCCGGGCCTGGCCTTCACCGCCGGCCTGCTGCATGGCACGGGGGATCTGATCCTCAAGATGGCCATGCCCGACCGACCCTGCCTGCAGCCCAGCTTTGTCACCGATGACCATCGCTACGAGGCACAGCTGGCCGAGCTGGGCTATGCCTACCCCGAGGTGGGCGCAGCCTTCGCGACGCGCTGGATGTTTCCGGACCGGCTGGTGGAGGCGCTCCATCATCAGTGCGATCCCGGCGAGGGGGCGGGGGACAAGACCCTGTCCAGCCTGCTCTACCTGTCCTGCTGGACCGCGCGCGCGCACGAGCTGGACATGGACGGCACGGCGCTGTTCGACAGCTTTCCCCACGGCGTGGCCCAGTCCATAGGCCTGGAGGACACGCAGCGCCTGCGCGACGAGCAGGTGATCAACTGGACACCGCCCGACGAGGCCCGCGACTTCGCCTGAGGCGCGCGTGGCCGCTCAGCGCGGCGCACTGGCCGCGGGCGTGGGCGCGGGCGTGGGCACTATGGCTCGTGGCGCGCTGGTGGACACATAGGACTTGCCGCGCACCGAGGTATAGGCCGACTGCTCGGCCATCTCCAGCAGCTTGGCCGTCATCACGCTCAGCGGGATCTGGTCGGCCACATCCACGGCCGTGGACTGCGGGTCGGCGTACTTCACGTTGTCGAACTGCGGCTTGGTGGCCAGCACCTCCAGCGTGCGCGCGTCCAGCGTGATGCGCTGGAAGTACATATAGGTCGCAATGAAGGTGTAGGAGTGCCCGACCTGGCCGGTGTTGGGGTCTAGGGTGCGGCGGTCGGCGTCCTTCTCCGGCTCCAGGTTGCCTGCGGCCGCCGCTGCGCCGGCGTCGCCGTTCAGCGCCCATTCCACCGGGATCGCGCCGTTGGAAAGCGGCTGCACGTAGAAGCCCAGGCCCGAGAGCTTGCGGCCCAGGCCCGACAGGCCCTCGTAGAAATAGCCGGGCACGATGGCCTCGATGCGGTCCCACTGCGCGCGGGCGGGCAGGCTCTTCAAGTGTTCCTTCAACGCGGCCAGCACCAGCGCGTCGCGATCCTGGTTGGGCGCCTCGGCCAGACGGCGCTGCAGTTCGGGCGGTGAGTTCCAGGCCAGCAGCACGCGCCGGGCCTGGGGTTCTTCGTCCGCGATGGCGCGATCCAGCCCGCGCAGCACCGCATAGTTCAGGGCCTGGCTGTTGAGCGGGAAGCGCTTGCGCGTGAAGGGCTCGAGGTTGCTGCCGGCGGTCTGGCGCTGGCGCACCACCTCCAGCTGATCGCCCACGGCGGCCACCAGGGCGACGGTCTTGGGGCCTGTCGGGGCTTGTGCCCACAGCGTGCTGCTGAGTGACAGGACGGTGACGGTACAGAGCAGTCGCTTCAAGATCTCTCCCTGCTGGCAGACCCGCCGCCATGCGCCGGGGCCTGTGGTGTGCTGCCGCGTTGTGGCTTCTTATGGCGGGGGAAATTCTCGTCTCTGTGTCCCCGTAAGATCCTGCGGAAGTTCGGGGAATAGTTGGACACGTGGCTTCACGAGGTGGTCAATTGCCGGCGGCGCAGGAGAGTTCGACGCCCGCCACGGTCGAGGACGAGCGCCTGATTCAGGCGCTGGCGCTGGCCCATCGGGGGGACTGGCAGGCCTGGTCGACGTTTGCGGGGCTGCAGGCCCAGGCTCGACAGGACGGCCAACCCGCCCTGGCGGCGCAAGCCCTGGCCGGCCTGATGATCACGGGCCAGCACTTCCGGCGCTTCGAGGGTTTCGAGTCGGGTCTGGAGGCGCTCGAGGCCTGCTGTGCCGCGGATCTCCAGCTCGAGCCGACGCAAGAGCTGCTGGTGCTGAATGCCTATCTGCTGGGGCTGCTGCTGTGCCGGCCCCTGGACCCCGGGATCGAGCCTTGTGCCTTGCGCTTGCAGGCGCTGATCGAGCAGGGGCTGGACATCAACCTCACGCTGGCGGCGGCGCGTACGCTGATCTATTACTTCGAGCCGCGCAATCTCAGGGATCCCGCGCTGCGCGTGCAGGCGGTGGTGGGCGCGCGCATGGCCGAGCCCGAGGCCACGCCCTATCGCCGGGCGCGCTGGTTGCACATGTGGCGTATCTGCGCGCATTACGGCCGCCAGCCCCACCTGGCGGCCAAGGCCCTGGAGCAGATGTTCGCGATTGCGCGACAGCACCAGCTGCGCGAGGTGGAGTTCCTGGCCGTGCTGGTGGAGGCCCAGAACGCACTGCCTCATGGGGACGTTCCCGCGGCGCGTGCGGCCATCGCGCGTGCCGAGAGCCTGGTGGATGCGAACCAGCTGGGCGAGCTGTTGCTGCTCGAACTGGAGAGGACGCGCCTGGCCTTCATGCGCCGCGAGGTGGCGTCCGCGCTGCACCATGCGGCGCGTGCCCGCTATCTCTGCGACGAGGTGCGCATGCCCACGGCCATGCGCTGGCCCTATGCGGTCAACGAGGCCTTCGCCCAGTTGCTGGGCGAGGACTACGAGGCCGGTCGCGCCACGCTGCAGGCGCTGTCGGGGTCGACGCCTGCGGGTTACGCGCAGGAGGTCGACGCCATGCTGCAGGGCATCGATGCCTACCTGGCCGTGAGGGACGCGCGGCCGGATGCCGCGCAGCGCATCGCAGCCTTGTGGGCGGGACTGCGCCAGCGTCGCAGCTATGACTTCTTCGATCACCTGCCCGAGTTCTGTGCGCGGCTGTGCGTGCTGGCGCTGGAGCGGGGCATAGAGGTCGATTTCGTGCGCAGCCTGATCGACAAGTGCCAGCTCGCCGCCCCCGAGCAGGCGCCGGCCAGCTGGCCCTGGCCGCTGCGCATCCAGGCCTTGGGCGGTTTCGCGGTCTGGCGCCATGGCGAGCTGCTGGCAGCCGATGGCAAGGCGCAGCGCAAGCCGCTGGCGCTGCTGCAGGCCCTGGTGGCCCTGGAAGCCTTCAACGAGGAACGTGCCGTCGAGGTGGCCCATCTCGTCGATCTGCTCTGGCCGGATCTGGAGGCGACGGCGCCCAAGGCGGCGTTCGAGATGACGCTGTCGCGCCTGCGCAAGTGGCTGGGCGTCGACCAGGCCTTGCGGCTCAGCAATGGCCGACTCTCGCTGAACGCCCGGCTGGTGTGGTGCGATGTGGACGCCTTCGGGCAGTTGGCGATGGCGCTGCAGGCCAGCCTGCGCCCCCATGCCGACACCTCGGCGCTGCCGGCTCAGCTGCAGCAGCTCGCCCAGCTCTACCGCGGGCCCCTGCTCGGTGCCGCCGTGCCTGAGCCCTGGCTTCGCCAGGCCCGCGAGCGCCATGCGCTGCGCTGGAGCCGCCTGGTGCGCGACGCCGGGGCGCACCTGGAGACCCTGCAGCAGTGGGGGCAGGCACTCAGCCTGTACGAGGCCGGTCTGGAGCTGGATCTGTCCTCGGAGGCCCTGCATCTGGCATTGATTCGTTGCCTGCTGACGCTGGGGCGCGCGGGCGACGCTCAACGTGCGCTGCAGCGTGCCGAGGTCGTGCTGGGCCTGTCTCTGGTCGAACGCGTGGGCCTGGCGTCGCCCTCGCTCCCCGTGCGCCCGGTCAGCGCGCGCTGAGTTCGGGTTGCCCCGGCCCCGCGAGTGTGGGGCTCTCATCCTCAGGTTGGGTATCCGTGGGTCGGCGCTCGGTGCGTCTTCCTAGCATCGCCATGCCCCGACCAGCGACCGTGCCGCGGCCAGGTGCTGGGCGAGGGCTCCCGCTAACACTCGGAGATATGGCTCATGAAGTTTGCTTTCTCGTTGGCCGGTCTTGCCGGCGCCTTGCTGTCCTGCAGTGCCCTGGCCATCACCCCGGGCACGTCCACGCTGGTGGACTTCAGCAACGGCACGGATGACTGGTACGGCCGTGTCGGCGTGCCCGCTGCCGGCACGACAACCTGGGACACGACGCTGGGCAACTCGGCGCCCTCGCTGCATACCGTCTACAACGACTTCCTGAAGGTGGGGCTGCGCTATTACACGGAGAGCGGTGCCTTCACGGGCGATTACACCCAGGCCCAGTCCATCACGCTGAGCCTGGACATCAATCCCATTCGCATGGCGGTCGGCGCTTCCGGCGCCTCGGTGACGAATGACCTCTACCTGGACCTGATCGACTTCGATCACCCGGCCGATGGCTTTGACGCGTCGTTCGTGAGCTTCAAGCTGGGGTCGCTGTCCGAGGGGAGCGGTTGGCAGACCCTGTCGGTCACGCTGACGGCGACGGGGTCGGCAGCCTTGCCCTCGGGCTGGACCGCGGTGGATGCGAGCGGCAATTCGACGCTGGCCAGCGACCTCACGTTCGCGCAGCTGCTGTCCGGCATCGACCAGATCGCGTTCCGCATCCCGGCCATCCGGTCCGGTAGTGCGGTCGCTTATGACGTGGCGGTCGACAACATCTCCATCAGCTCGGTGGCCGCAGTGCCTGAGCCGACGTCGGCGCTGCTGCTGTTGAGCGGGCTGATCGTGGTGGGGGGGTGGCAGCGCTCCCGCCGGACGGCCGGCTGAGGCCGGCACACCCCGGAGATCGCCGCACGCAGGGGTCGTCGGCTGGGGCGATCAGGCCTTCTTCACGAATTCCGATTTCAGGCCCATCGCCCCAATCCCGTCGATCTTGCAGGCGATGTCGTGATCGCCATCGGTCAGGCGGATGTTCTTGACCTTGGTGCCGACCTTCACGACCAGGGACGAGCCCTTGATCTTCAGGTCCTTGATGACGGTGACCGTGTCGCCGTCCTGCAGCGGGTTGCCCACCGCATCCTTGATCACGCGGGGCTCGTCGCTCGCAGCAAGACCTGACCCCTCGGACGCGCCGGAGTGCGACCACTCGTGTCCGCACTCGGGGCACACGAGCTGCGCGCCGTCTTCGTAGGTGTAGGCAGACTGGCACTGGGGGCAGGCGGGTAGGGTGCTCATCGCGGACTTTCGTTGGGCGAAGAAAAAAGCCTCGCTGCTTGCGCAACGAGGCTTTCGATTTGGCTCCCCGACCTGGGCTCGAACCAGGGACCTACGGATTAACAGTCCGGCGCTCTACCGACTGAGCTATCGAGGAATTGTTCGGTATGTGTGCTGGCGGTGCGGTTGCCGTCAGCTGATTTGGTTGAGACGACCACCGAAGTGATCGTCTCTGATTTGGCTCCCCGACCTGGGCTCGAACCAGGGACCTACGGATTAACAGTCCGGCGCTCTACCGACTGAGCTATCGAGGAATTGAGCCCACGATTATAGAACGAAAAATTTGGGTCTTACAAGCGAATCTCCAAACTTGCGCGTGCGGTGCGCGGCGCGAGCGGGTAGAGGTAGCTGTGCTCGAACTGCCAGGGGGCCTCGCGCCAGGCGCGGCGGTTGGTCAGGTTGTCAATGCCGGCGCGCCAGATCCAAGTCTGGTTGCCCACGGTCTGCAGCACGCGCAGGCCGGCGTCGACCACGGTCCACGATGGGATGGCCACGCTGTTGTCCGGCGTGGCGTAGCGGCTGCCCTCGTACAGAAGGCCCAGCTGCAGCTGCCAGCCGGGCAGCAGCTCCTGCCGCGCCTGGGCCTTGAGCGTGGTGCGCGGCACATTGGGCGGCGTCTTGCCGTTGAGGCTGGCGTCCACGCTACCCTCACGGCGTGCCTGCAGGCGGGTGGCGCTGCCGAACAGGCCGCCGCCACTCCACTTCAGGTCGGCGCTGGCTTCCACACCGCGGTGGCGGGCGTAGCCGTCCTGCACATGCTCGCAGCTGAGGTCCACGTCGCAGCTGCCGATGTCCCGCCACAGCGGGCGACGGATGTCGAACACCGCCAGCGAGCCCTCGACCCGCTGTGTGCCGGTCTTGAGCCCCAGCTCGGTCTGGCGGCTCTTGAGCGCGGGCAGCGCCTGACCGGCGTTCACATAGCGCGGGCGGTTAGGCGTGACCTCGCTCTCCACGCCCTGGCCCCAACTGGCGTAGAGCAGCCAGTCCGCCGCGATCGCGTGGCTGAGCGCGAGCCAGGGCGTGGACACGGACTGCCTGTAGTCGGTCGCGCGCGAGCCGTCGGTGCGCACGCTTTCGCGGTGCAGGCGGGTGTGGCGCAGGCCCAGCCAGGCGGTGGTGTCGGTCGACAGTGCCACGCGGTCGCGCAGGTAGAGCTCGTTGCTGCGCTCGTCGCGGTTGGTGTTCTCGCCGGTCAGCGCGGGGTTGGGGACGGTGACGGTCTTGCCGTCTATCGTGCCCACGCCGGTGAAGTTGTAGGCCTGGCGCTGGAAGCGGCTCTTGAACTGGCTGCTGAGGCCACCCAGGGTCAGGTCATGCCTCAGGCCCGCGAGCTGCAGCGGGCCGCTGGCGGAGACGTCCAGCGCGTTGGTGTCGCGGTGCTCGTTCTCGCTGCGGTAGTCGTAGAGGTCGAAGCGGCCGTCCGGGCCGAATCGGTCGCAGTAGTAGACGCCCTCGAAGCTGCTGGTCTCGTTGCAGTCCAGGCCGAACGCGAAGGCGTTGCGGTCGTCGGTGCGCAGGCGCTGCAGGCCCAGGTGGGCCTGAGCGCTCCAGTCGCCGGCCAGCTTGTGCTGCACGCGCAGTGAGGCGTGGGTGTTGTCGAACACCACCGGCAGCGTCCAGGGCTGGTTGTTCAGGTTGAGCCGCGGGTCGATCTGGTGCGGATCGGGCTCGCGATCGCCCAGCAGGCTGAATGCGTCCTGGCTGGGCTGGCTCTGGCGGTTGAGCTCGACCTCGGCCTCCAGCAGCGTGGCGGGGCTCAGGCGCCAGTCGGCCGCCAGCGCTGCGGTGTGTGCGCGGCCCCGGGTGTCGCGCAGCTGCGGGTCCAGGTGGGCGGCCTGCAGGTTCACGCGCAGGCCGAACTCGCGCTGGGCGCCGAAGCGCTGCGAGTGGTCCAGTGCCGCCTCGACCGTGCCGCCCTGGATGGCGCCCAGGCTCAGCGTGGTGGCGTCGTCCGCCAGCGGGCGCTTCACGACCAGGTTGACCAGGCCGGCCGGTGCGCTGGTGCCGGCCTGCATGCCGGAGGCGCCCTTGAGCACCTCGACCGCACTCTTGTTGGCCAGGGACAGCGCGGTCTCGCCGTTGATGGGCAGGCCGTCGCGGCGCAGGTTGTAGCGGTTGTCGAGGTCGAAGCCGCGCACCTTGAGCTGCGACCAGTAGCCCACGGCGTTGTAGGAGTCGCTGACCGAGGCATCCAGCTTGGTGATGCCGGCGAGCTGGCTGACGCCCAGGTCGGCGAGCTTGTCGGCCGACAGGCTCAGCGTCTGCAGCGGCAGCTTGGCGGGTGGGTCGGTGAAGCCGGCCAGGCCCGGTGCGGCCTCGGCGGCCTTGCCGCTGACGCTGACCTGGGGCAGGGTCTGGGCGCCGGCCAGGCCGGCGAGGAGCAGCGCCGTGGCGGCGCTCAGAAGGGTGGGAGTGTGAATTGCCATCGGAGTTTGAAGCGATGGCAGGTCGGCAAACGAGAACGCGTCGGGCCCGGGGGAGACGGAGGAATTCGGACCACGGCTGTCGGCTGCTTCCCTGCGCGAGGATTACCTCGTACCGGTCCGGAGACCAGCATGACGGACGAGCCGTCGATCAGGTTCAAAGGGACTGTCTCAGTCGAACCGGCCTGAGCCGGTCCAACACCCCTAGCGATGCGCGCCGCCCGGAGGCAGCGCGCGGGCCGTATCTTATCGGCCCTGGCGGACCTTGCCGGCGAAGCCGGCACCCGGGTTCACTTCAGCACGTCACCCAGGCACAGGTACTTCAGCTCCACATAGTCGTCCATGCCCTGGCGCGCGCCCTCGCGGCCCAGGCCGGACTGCTTCACGCCGCCGAAGGGCACTTCGGCCGTGGCGATCAGGCCGGTGTTGACGCCCACCATGCCGTACTCCAGCGCCTCGCCGACGCGGAAGATGCGGCCGATGTCGCGGCTGTAGAAATAGCTGGCGAGACCGAACTCGGTGGCGTTGGCCAGTTGCACGGCCTCGGCCTCGGTCTGGAACTTGAACACCGGCGCGATGGGGCCGAAGGTCTCCTCGCGAGAGCACAGCATCTGCGCGTTGGCGTCGGCCAGCAGCGTGGGCTCGAAGAAGTGGCCGCCCTCGGTGTCCACGCGCTTGCCGCCGGCCACCACGCGGGCGCCCAGCGCGATCGCGTCCGCCACGTGGGACTCCACCTTCTGCAGCGCCTGCTCGTCGATCAGCGGGCCGATGTGCACGCCGGGCTCGAAGCCGTTGCCGACCTTGAGTGCCGCGACCTTGGCCGCCAGCTTGTCCAGGAAGGCGTCGTACACGCCGGCCTGCACATAGAGGCGGTTGGCGCACACGCAGGTCTGGCCCGCGTTGCGGTACTTGCTGGCGATGGCGCCGTCCACGGCCGAGTCCAGGTCGGCATCGTCGAACACGATGAAGGGCGCGTTGCCGCCCAGCTCCAGGCTGAGCTTCTTGATCGTGGGCGCGCACTGCTTCATCAGGATGCGGCCGACCTCGGTGGAGCCGGTGAAGGACAGGTGCTTGACCACGTCGCTCTCGCACAGCACATGGCCGATCTCTATGGACTGCGCCGCGTCGGCGGTCAGCACGTTCAGCACGCCCGCCGGCATGCCGGCGCGCTGGGCCAGCTCGGCCACGGCCAGCGCGGTCAGCGGCGTGGCCTCGGCCGGCTTGATGACCACGGTGCAGCCCGCGGCCAGCGCCGGCGCGACCTTGCGGGTGATCATGGCCAGCGGGAAGTTCCAGGGCGTGATGGCCGCGCACACGCCTATGGCCTGCTTGATGACCAGGTAGCGCTTGTTGGGGTCGGTGGTGGGGATGGTCTCGCCGTAGATGCGCTTGCCTTCCTCGGCGAACCACTCGATGAAGCTGGCGCCGTAGATCACCTCGCCGCGGGCCTCGGCCTGGGGCTTGCCCTGCTCGGCGGTCATCAGGCGGGCCAGGTCGTCCGCGTGCTTGACCAGCAGTTGCTGCCAGCGCATCAGCACGGCCGCGCGCTCCTTGGCGGTCTTGCCGCGCCAGGCGGGCAGGGCGTTGGCGGCGGCGGCGATCGCGGCGTCGGCCTCGGGGCGGCCCAGGTTGGGCACGCTGGCCAGGGTCTGGCCGGTGGCGGGGTCGGTCACCGCGAAGCTCTGGGCGGCACCCACCCATTCACCATTGATCAAGGCTTGCGTGCGCAGCAGGCTGGCATCGTCCAATTGCAACAGCGGGCTGTCTTGTTCCATCCGGGTTCTCCTAGGCTCAGCCCGGCACTCTAACCCCCTCCCTACAATCGCCCTCTTTGCCACAGACTTTTCCAGGAAGCCCCGGAATGAAAGCCGCCGAGATCCGCCAGACCTTTCTGAAGTTCTTTGAGTCCAAGGGGCACCAGATCGTCGCGTCCAGCCCGGTCGTGCCTGGTGACGATCCGACGCTGCTGTTCACCAACGCCGGCATGAACCAGTTCAAGGACGTGTTCCTGGGCTTCGACAAGCGCGCCTACACCCGCGCCACCACCAGCCAGAAGTGCATACGCGCCGGCGGCAAGCACAACGACCTGGACAACGTCGGCTACACCGCGCGCCACCACACCTTCTTCGAGATGCTGGGCAACTTCAGCTTCGGCGACTACTTCAAGAAGGACGCGATCAGCTATGCGTGGGAGCTGCTGACCCAGCACTTCAAGCTGCCGGCCGACAAGCTGTGGGTCACGGTCTACGCGGAGGACGACGAGGCCTACGAGATCTGGAACAAGCAGGTGGGCGTGCCTGCCGAGCGCATCGTGCGCATCGGCGACAACAAGGGCGGCCGCTACATGTCCGACAACTTCTGGATGATGGGCGACACCGGCCCCTGCGGCCCCTGCACCGAGATCTTCTACGACCACGGCCCCGACGTGGCCGGCGGCCCCCCGGGCTCCGCCGAGGAGGACGGCGACCGCTACATCGAGATCTGGAACAACGTCTTCATGCAGTTCAACCGCACGGAAGACGGTGTGATGCACCCGCTGCCCAAGCCCTCGGTGGACACCGGCATGGGCCTGGAACGCCTGGCGGCCGTGCTGCAGCATGTGCACAGCAACTACGAGATCGACACCTTCGTGAACCTGCTGGCCGCGGCCAAGTCGGCGGTGGACGCGGCCGGCGGTGGCGACTGTGACGCCACCAGCCCGTCGCTGAAGGTGATCGCCGACCACATCCGCGCCTGCTCCTTCACCGTGGTGGACGGCGTCATTCCCGGCAACGCCGGCCGCGGCTATGTGCTGCGTCGCATCGCCCGCCGCGCGATCCGCCACGGCTACAAGCTGGGTGCGCGCACGCCCTTCTTCCACAAGCTGGTGGCCGCGCTGGCCGCCGAGATGGGCGATGCCTACCCCGAGCTGCGCCAGGCCGAGAAGCGCGTCACCGACGTGCTGAAGCAGGAAGAGGAACGCTTCTTCCAGACCATCGCCACCGGCATGGAGATCCTGGAGGGCGCGCTGGCCAAGGGCAATGTCGACGGCGACACTGCCTTCAAGCTGCACGACACCTACGGCTTCCCGGTGGACCTGACCGCCGACGTCTGCCGCGAGCGCGGCGTGAGCGTGGACGAGGCCCGCTTCCACGAGCTTCTGGAAGAGCAGAAGGCCCGTGCCCGCGCGGCCGGCAAGTTCAAGATGGCGCAAGGCCTGGCCTACAGCGGCACGCCCACCCATTTCCAGGGCTATGAGCACCTGGTGGTGGAGGGCGCCAAGGTCACGGCGCTGTATGTGGACGGTGCCTCGGTCGAGCAGGCCAACGCCGGCGACGACGTGGTCGTGGTGCTGGACCAGACCCCGTTCTATGCCGAGAGCGGCGGCCAGGTCGGCGATGCCGGCGAGCTGCGCAACGCCAGCACCCGCGTGCTGGTCGAGGACACGATCAAGATCCAGGCCGACGTGTTCGGCCACCACGGCCATGTGGTCGAGGGCGCGATCAAGCTGGGCGACGCCTTCACCGCCCGCATCGACGCCGAGCGCCGCGCCAAGACCGTGCGCAACCACAGCGCCACCCACCTGATGCACAAGGCGCTGCGCGAGGTGCTGGGCGCCCACGTGCAGCAAAAGGGCTCGCTGGTGACGCCGGAGCGCACCCGCTTCGACTTCGCGCACAACGCGCCCATGACGGCCGAGGAGATGCGTGAGGTGGAGGCGCTGGTGAACGCCGAGATCCTGGCCAACGCCGGCGCGACCGCGCAGGTGATGGCGCTGGAGGACGCGCAGAAGTCCGGCGCGATGATGCTGTTCGGCGAGAAGTACGGCGAGACCGTGCGCGTGCTGAGCATTGGCAGCTCCAAGGAGCTGTGCGGCGGCACCCACGTGAAGGCCACCGGCGACATCGGCCTGTTCAAGATCGTGGCCGAGAGCGGCGTGGCCGCCGGCATCCGCCGTGTCGAGGCGGTGACCGGCGACAACGCGCTGAGCTATCTGCAGTCGCTGGAGTCCGCGATGCAGGGCGCCGCGATGATGCTCAAGACCTCGCCGGCCGAGCTGGGCCTGCGCCTCAACGGCGTGCTGGAGCAGGTGCGCCACCTGGAGAAGGAGCTGGCCGCCGCCAAGAGCAAGCTGGCCTCGGCCCAGGGCGACGAGCTGATGGCCCAGGCCGTGGATGTGAAGGGTCTGAAGGTGCTGGCCGCCAAGCTGGAAGGCGCCGACGCCAAGACGCTGCGCGAGACGCTGGACAAGCTCAAGGACAAGCTCAAGACCGCCGCCATCGTGCTGGCCGCGGTGGACGGCGACAAGGTGCAGCTGGCCGCCGGCGTGACCGCCGACAGCGTGGGCAAGGTCAAGGCCGGCGAGCTGGTCAACTTCGTCGCCCAGCAGGTGGGCGGCAAGGGTGGCGGCAAGCCCGACATCGCCATGGCCGGCGGCACCCAGCCCGCCGGGGTGCCGGCCGCGCTGGCCAGCGTGTCGGCCTGGGTGGCTGAGCGGCTCTGAAGTACAGCGCCTGCTGGTGGATGCCGGCGGGCTGAATGAACAAAGGCCCGGTCGCCTTGGCGACCGGGCCTTTTTCGTGGGGGCAGGGGGCGGCGGATGCCGTTCAGAAGGTCTCCCAGTCGCCGTCCGCAGCAGGCGCCGGCGTCGGCCGCGGGGCCGGTGCCGGTACGGCTGCCGGCTGAGGGCGGGGAGCGGGCCTGGGCGGGGCCTTGGCCACGGGGGCCGGGCGCGGTGCCGCACGGGGCGCCGGGACGACCGATGGCTTGGGCGCAGGCACGCGCGGAGCCGGCGTGCTGGCGGCCGGGCTGGCCGGGCGCGGTGCGGCGGAGCGGCTGGCGACGCCGGCTGCGCCGTCGGCAACGCGGAACACCGCCACCGCGTCCACCAGACGATGGGCCTGCTCTTTCAGGCTCTCGGCCGCGGCGGCGGATTGCTCCACCAGTGCTGCGTTCTGCTGGGTCATCTGGTCGACCAGCAGCACGGACTGGTTCACCGCCTGTATGCCCTCGCTCTGCTCGCCCGAGGCCGAGCTGATCTCGCCGATGATGTCCTGCACGCGCTGCACGCTGCTGACGATCTCGTCCATGGTGGTGCCGGCGGTGCGCACCAGCTGGGCGCCGTTCTCGACCCGCTCCACGCTGTTGCCGATCAGCACCTTGATCTCGCGTGCGGCCTCGGCGCTGCGCGAGGCCAGCAGGCGGACCTCGCCGGCCACGACCGCGAAGCCGCGGCCCTGCTCGCCGGCGCGGGCCGCTTCCACGGCGGCATTGAGCGCCAGGATGTTGGTCTGGAACGCGATGCCGTCGATGACGCCGATGATGTCGGCGATCTTGCGCGACGCGGTGTTGATGTCGTCCATGGTCGCGACCACCTGGCCCACCACCTCGCCGCCGCGGCTGGCCGCCGTGTTGGCCGACTGCACCAGCTGATTGGCGGTGCGCGCGGCGTCGGCCGTGTGCTTGACCGTGGTGGTGAGCTGGCTCATCGCGGAGGCCGCGTTCTGCAGGTTGCTGGCGGTCTGCTCGGTGCGTTGGCTCAGGTCGGTGTTGCCGGTGGCGATCTCGGCGCTGGCCGTGCCTATGGAGTCCACCGAGGCCCGCACCGTGCCTATGGTGGCCGCCAGGCGCTGGCGCATGCCCTCGGTCTGGCGCATCAGCTGGCCGATCTCGTCGGAACGCTCGCTGTGAACCGTGTGACCCAGGTCGCCATCGGCGATCGCGCCCACCGCCTCACCCAGCGCGGCCAGCGGCGTGGACACCCAGCGACGCATCATCCAGCCCAGGCCCAGGCCCAGGCCCACGGTGGTCAGCGCCAGCGCCCCCCAGAAGAACCACAGCGTGGAGCGCACCGAGGCCTCCGCCTCGGCGCGCGACACCTGGGACACGACCCAGTAGCCTGTCTTGTCGCTCTTGCGCGCGACCGCGAAGTTGTCCTTGAGGCCATTGCCCAGTACATCGGGCATTTCGGCCAGCGCGAATTCCTTGCCGCTTTGCTCGCCCAGCAGCTTGCCGAAGTCGGGTGCCACGTCGGCGACCAGCTTGCCCTTGGCGCTCGGGTGGGACACGAAGAAGGCCTTGGCCGGCTCCTTGCCCACCGACACCACGAAGGTGCCGCCATGCGCGAAGAAGCGCGCCTCGTTGGCCATGCGGTTGATCGCGTCCTCGAAGGCGTCGAGGTTGAAACCCGCGAACAGCAGGCCGATGACCTTGCCGGAGCCGTCCTTGATCGGCTCGTAATAGCTCATGTAGGCCTTGCCGAACAGCACGGCCCGGCCGGTGTAGGGCTGGCCGGCGGACAGCGTGGCATAGGCCGGGTGCTGCTTGCCCAGCAGCGTGCCGACCGCGCGCTCGCCCTTGTCGTTCTTCAGCGAGGTGGTGACGCGCTGGAAGTCGTCCCCCTTGGCCGCGAACACCGTTGCGACGCCACCGGTCAGCTCGACGAAATGGTCCACCTGCTTGAACTGGCCGGCCAGCGGAGCCCCGCCGAACTGCAGCTCGCCGGCCTCGTTGACGCTGAAGCCGCCTTCGAATTCACGCCGCAGCGTGCCGAAGTTGCGCACCACCAGCACGCGGGCCACATCGTCCATGGACTGCATGGTGTCCACGAGCGCATCGGTCTTGTCGCTGACCCAGGACTCCACCTGGCCCTGCATGGCGCGCTTCACCATGCTGCCGACGATGAGGCTGACCACGAGCAGCACCGCTGCCACTGCGACGGCCCCGGTCAGCGACACCTGTCGGGCAATGGATTTCTTGTTCGTGCCCATGAGTTCTCCCTGTTGACGAGACTGAAATGCCACAGTCCCCGCCAGGCGGGGCCCGACGGGGACTGTGACGGGGGACGATGGCCTGGGATCAGGCCGCGACGGCAGCGTCCATCAGGCCCATGTCGGCGCTGCTCATCAGGCCTTCGATGTCCATCAGGATCAGCATGCGCTCGCCCACCGAACCGATGCCGGTGATGAAGCTGGTGTCCACGGCGGAGGAGCTCAGCTCCGGCGCCGGGCGGATCGCGTCGCGGTTCAGCTCCAGCACGTCGGACACGGAGTCCACGACGGCGCCGACGATGCGGTTCTTCACGTTCAGCACGATGACCACGGTGAAGCCGTTGTACTCGGCGCTGGGGCAGCCCAGCTTGAGGCGCAGGTCCACGATGGGCACGATGACGCCGCGCAGATTCACGACGCCCTTGATGAACTCGGGCGCGTTGGCGATGCGGGTGGGCTGCTCGTAGGAACGGATCTCCTGCACCTTCAGGATGTCGATGCCGTATTCCTCGGCGCCGAGGCGGAAGGTCAGGTACTCACCGCTGGCCGGCCCCTGGTTGGCGGCGGCCGCCGCGGTGGTGAGCGCACCCTGGGGGCGCAGTGCGGGAACGTTGGTACTGGCTTCCATGGAGGCCTCCTTGCTAGTTTGAGATTCAGTGGCGGGAGCGGCGCACCAGGCTGCCGACATCCAGGATCAAGGCGACCCGGCCATCACCCATGATGGTGGCGCCGGACACATCGTTGACCTTGCGGTAATTGGCTTCGAGGTTTTTCACGACCACCTGCTGCTGACCCAGCAGCTCGTCCACCAGCAGCGCGACGCGGCCGCCCTCGGCCTCCACGACGACCATGATGGACGACACATGCTCGAAGTCGAAGCGCGGCACGTCGAACACCTTCTCCAGCTCGATGACCGGCATGTATTCGTCACGCACCTCGACCACGCGGCCGGAGCCGGCCACGGTCTTGATGGTGTCGGACTGCACCTGGAAGGACTCGACCACGCTGGACAGCGGCAGGATGTAGACCTCGTCGCCCACGCCGACGCTCATGCCGTCCATGATGGCGAGTGTGAGCGGCAGGCGCACGGACACCTTCATGCCATAGCCCTCGGCGGAGTCGATCTCGACCGTGCCGCCCAGCGACGTGATGTTCTTCTTGACCACGTCCATGCCCACGCCGCGGCCCGACACGTCGGTCACCTGCTCGGCGGTGGAGAAGCCGGGCGCGAAGATCAGGCCCCAGACTTCCTGGTCGCTCATGGTGTCGGGCGCATCGATACCCTTCTCGCGCGCCTTCTTGATGAGCTTCTCGCGGTTCAGGCCTCGGCCGTCGTCGCGCACCTCGATGACGATGGAGCCGCCCTGGTGGGAGGCGACCAGCGTGATCGTGCCCTGCTCGGGCTTGCCGCGCGCCAGGCGGTCGGCCGGCATCTCGATGCCGTGGTCGCAGCTGTTGCGCACCAGGTGGGTCAGCGGGTCGGTGATCTTCTCGACCAGGCTCTTGTCCAGTTCGGTGGCCTCACCCTGGGTGACCAGCTCGACCTTCTTGCCCAGCTTGGCTGCCAGGTCGCGCAGCATGCGCGGAAAGCGGTTGAACACCGTCGACATCGGAATCATCCGTATCGACATCACGGATTCCTGCAGGTCGCGCGTGTTGCGTTCCAGGTCGGCCAGGCCGCTGGTGAGCTGCTGGTACAGCGCCGGGTCCAGTTCGCGGCTGTTCTGCGCCAGCATGGCCTGAGTGATCACGAGCTCGCCGACCAGGTTGATCAGCTGGTCGACCTTCTCGATGGACACGCGCAGCGTGGTCTGGTCCAGACCGCCGCCGGCGGGCTTGGCGTCGGCCTTGGCGGCCGGGCGCGGCACGATGGCGGCAGGCTTGGCGTCAGCGGCGGGGGCAGGCGCGGCCACCACGGCGGCCGCGGCGGGCACGCCCGGGGCGTCTTCGAAGAAGCCGTAGCCGGGGTCATCGGACGCGGCCTCGGCCGGCGGCGCGCCGGGCGCACCCTCGTGGAAGCCGAAGCCCGGGCCCAGCGGCAGCAGCTTGACCTGCTCGCGGGCGACGTGGAAGGTGAACAGGTCCAGCAGGTCGTTGTCCGAGCTGCTGGTCAGCACCTTGAAGCGGCGCATGCCGTCGGCCGACTGGCCGGCGTCCAGCGGCTCTATGGTGCCGAGGTCGGTGATTTCCTTGAACAGATCGACCAGGTTGTCGGCCACGGTCGGGTCGGGCAGCGGGCCGACCTGCAGCTCCAGCAGGCGCGCACCCGGGCGGGCGGCGGCGGCAGGCGCTGCGGCGGGGGCGGCCGCCGGTGCGGGGGCCGCAGCAGCGGGGGCAGGCGCGGGCGCTGCGGCCGGTGCCGGCGCGGCACCGTTGCCGTCGACGAAGCCCTTGATGTGGGACAGCAGCTCGGCAGTGTCCACCGGGTCGGCGCCCGAGCCCTGGTGGCGGCCCAGCTGGGCGCGCAGCGCGTCACCCGACTGCAGCAGCACGTCCACCATGGGCGCGGTGGGCGTGAGCTCGTGGCGGCGCAGCTTGTCCAGCAGCGTCTCCATCTGGTGGGTCAGCTCGGCCACGTCCGAGAAGCCGAAGGTCGCGGCGCCACCCTTGATGGAGTGGGCGCAGCGGAAGATGGCGTTCAGCTCCTCGTCGTCGGCCTCGTCGACATTCAGGTTCAGCAGCAGCTGCTCCATGTTGTCGAGGTTCTCGCCCGCCTCCTCGAAGAAGACCTGGTAGAACTGGCTGAGGTCGATGCCGGCGCTGATGCTGGCGCCTTCGGAGGTCATATCTCCCATGTCCTGCTCCTGGCCTTCAGCGGATCACCTTGCCGATCACCTCGATCAGCTTGGCGGGGTCAAAAGGCTTGACCAGCCAGCCGGTGGCGCCCGCGGCGCGGCCGGCCTGCTTCATCGCGTCGCTGGACTCGGTGGTCAGGATCAGGATGGGCGTGGTCTTGAACTTGGGGTTCTCGCGCAGCTTCTTGGTCAGGCTGATGCCGTCCATGCGCGGCATGTTCTGGTCGGTCAGCACCAGATCGAAATCGCGGGTGCCGGATTTCTCCCAGGCATCCTGGCCGTCCACCGCCTCCACCACGTTGAAGCCGGCGTTCTTGAGCGTGAAGGCCACCATCTGGCGCATCGAGGCCGAGTCGTCGACAGCAAGGATTGAGTGCATTTGTGTTTTCTCCGAGGGAACGATTGCCGGGTAGTGGGCTGGAATCAGAAGAGTTCGATGGATCCCGCGTCCATCTCATCCTGGGTGACCGGGTTGGGGCGCAGCGGCGCCACCTCGACGATGGCGATGCCGTCCTCGTCGTCGGCCCCGAAAGTGTCGCGGGCGATCTGGTCCGCGCAGTTGCGCAGGCGCTGGCTGGTGTGGGCGATCAGCTGGGTGGCCATGTCCTGGAACTGCAGCGCGGTGATCGCGCCGGCGATCTCCTGCATGATCTGCTTCAGGCCTTCATGGAGCGCGCCGGTATCGCCTGCCTGGCTCTGCAGCGACATCACCTGGTTGGACGCGCTGTAGAAATGGGTGGACAGGGCTTCGCCCGCGTCATCGAGCAGTCGCTGCAGACGTTCGAGATCGTTGGTCACGGTCATCAAATGATCCTGCAACTCCGCGGCCGCCAGCAGCGGCATGGCGGCTATCGACCCATCGGGGTCGAGGGCTGCATGGGATTCTTCAGTCTGCATCACGTCTCCACGTGGGGAATGGCCTGGGACCAGTTCGCAGCGAATCCGGGCCGTTAGTCAGCGAATACATCATGGCATGATCGATGCGTTTTCGACACCTGTCGACCACTGCAGCTGCGGAGAACGAGCCGTATTACCGCTCTGACCCCGATTGCGGGCCGTCGCCCTAGTGTCGTCCACGACACGGCGGCCCTCCAGGCAACGGCATACTGCGGGCCATGACAGTTCCTGACCTGGCGCAGGCCGCTCGGACCCTGCGGGTGTTGCATGTCGAAGACTCCGAGCTCGATCACCAGCTGATCCTCACCCAGCTCCGCCGTGCCGGGCTGCAGGTCGACGTGGAACGCCTGGACGCGCTGCAGGCGGTGCTGGACGCGCTGCAGCGCCCCTGGGACGCGGTGATCTCCGACTACAACCTGCCGGGCTACTCCGGCCTGGTGGTGCTGGAGCACATGAAGCAGCAGGGCCTGCCCGTGCCCTTCGTGCTGGTGTCGGGCGAGATCGGCGAGGACATGGCGGTGGAGGCGATGCGCAATGGCGCGTCCGACTACCTGCTCAAGAACAACCTGACCCGGCTGGCGCCGGCGCTGCTGCAGGCCATCTCGGCCGCTGAGAGCCAGCGCGCCCGGGTGGCTGCCGACCAGGAGCTGGTGCGTTCCAAGCAGCGCCTGCACCAGTTGGCCGGACACCTGCAGACCAGTGTGGAGCTGGAGCGGGCGGCGATCGCGCGTGAGATCCATGACGACGTGGGTGGCTCGCTGACCGCGATCAAGTTTGACCTGGCCTGGATAGACCGCCACGCCAAGGAGCCCGAGGTGCGCCAGCGGGTCGCCGCGGCGCTGGAGACGGTCAGCTCGGCCATCGATGCCAGCCAGCGCATCATGCACAACCTGCGCCCGGCCATCCTGGAGCAGGGCCTGGCGGCCGCGCTGCAGTGGATGACCGCGCGCTTCGAGCGCCGTACCGGCATCGAGGCGGCGCTGCGGGTGGCCGACGACCGCATGGAGCTGCCGGCCGGCGTGCCGCTGGTGGCCTACCGCACCGCGCAGGAGGCGCTGACCAATGTGTCCAAGCATTCGGGCGCGACCCGCGTGGACCTGGAAATGAGCCTGGAGGCCGGCGTGCTGACGTTGGAGATTCGCGACAACGGTCGCGGCATCGCGGCCGAGGATCTGGCCAAGGAGCGCTCCTTCGGCATCCGTGGCCTGCACGAGCGCGCCGCGACCGTGGGCGGCTGGGTGGACCTGTCCAGCCCGGCCGGTGGCGGCACCAGCCTGATCCTGACCGTGCCGCTGGCCGAGGATGCGATCGATGCGCTGGGCGAGGACCCCGACGAGGACACCGGCCACTCGATCTGGGGACGCTCATGATCCGCGTGATCCTGTGCGATGACCACGGCCTGATACGCCGTGGCATACGCGACACGCTGGCCGACAGCACCGACATCCAGGTGGTTGGCGAGGCGGGTGATTACAGCGAGCTGCGTGGCCTGCTGCACCAGCTGGGCGAGGATGCCTGCGACGTGCTGGTGCTGGACATCAACATGCCCGGCCGCAGCGGCCTGGACGTGCTGCATGTGCTCAAGGAGGAGGGCTCGGCGCTGCGCGCGCTCATCGTCTCCATGTACCCCGAGGACCAGTACGCGATCCGTGCGCTGCGGGCCGGCGCCTATGGCTATGTGAACAAGGGGGGCGATCCGGCGCTGCTGGTGCAGGCGGTGCGCACCGTGGCCCAGGGCCGCAAGTACGTGACGCCGGAGATCGCGCAGATGCTGGTGGAAAGCCTGACCGCGCCGGTCACCGAGCAGGCCCACCACAAGCTGTCGGACCGCGAGCTGCAGACGCTGGTGATGATCGCGTCCGGCAAGCGGCTGTCCGACATTGCGGAAGAGCTGACCCTCAGCCCCAAGACCGTGAGCGTCTACCGCGCCCGCGTGCTGGAGAAGCTGGGCCTCACGAACAACTCCGAGCTGACCGTCTACGCAATACGCAACGGTCTGGTGGCGAGCTGAGTGCCTGCGCAGCTGCGCTCAAGCGCAGTCCCAGCCCAGCAGCACGGCGCTGCAGTGGCGACAGACGAACTTGTAGAACGCGTTGTCGCCCGCCGGCTCGTAGTCGCGCGTGAGGGCCGCCCACTGCTTCTCGGTCTTGCCGTAGCGCTGCCGCCAGTCGGCGATGGTGGTGTCGCTGGCATCTTCCACATCGTCTTCCGTGGCGTCGCCGTGGAACTCGCAGGCGTCGTTGCAGTGGGTCAGCCACTGCTCCTGCTGCCAGCAGGAGTAGCCGGGCGTGCGCAGCGTCACCTCGTCTATCACCTCGGGTGCTACGCCTGCCGTCGCCAGCGGGGCGGCGTCCACGAACACCGCGCCCAGCTTGCCCGCCGCCGAGCCGTCGGCGATGCACCAGGGGCACAGCTTCTCGTCCAGGTCGCTGGTGCCGTAGACCGGCTGCACGTAGACGAAGTCGCGGGTCTGGCCGCAGCAGACGCAGTCGATGCGCCTGGGCTCGATGGCGCCGGTGGCCAAGGGGTCGGGGTGGTAGCGGAAGAGGGGCAGAGAGGTGGACATCGACGCTCCGAAGGGTGCGCCGCGATTCTCGATCAGCTGAACACCGCCAGCAGCCGCTCCAGCGCCACCGTGAACGGGGTCTGCATCAGCGGCAGCGTGGCCACCATGCCGATCAGGCCGATGCTGACGGTCAGCGGAAAGCCTACCGAGAACACGCCGATCTGGGGCGCGACCCGCGAGATCACGCCCAGCACCAGGTTCACGAACATCAGCATGGTGATCAGCGGCAGCGCGATCCACAGGCCGATGCTGAAGATCTCCGCGCCCCAGCGCTGCGGCTGGGCCACGCGCAGGAAGGCGAAGGGCTCGCCGCCCACCGGGAAGGCGTGAAAGCTCTGCACCAGCGCGTTGATCAGCAGCAGGTGGCCGTTGATCGCGATGAACAGGAAGGCCACCATGCTGCCGAAGAAGCGGCCACTGGCCGTGCCCTGGGCGCCCGTGCCGGGGTCGAAGAAGCCGGCGAAGTTCAGGCCCATCTGCAGGCCTATGACCTCCCCGGCGAACTCCAGCGCGGCGAACACCACCCGCACCGCAAAGCCCATGGCCAGGCCAATCAGCAGCTGCTGGGCCACCAGCAGCACCAGCAGCGGTGGCGCGTCCAGCGGCGTGGCCGGGATGGGCGGCAGCGAGGGCTGGGCCGCGAGCGCGATGAACAGCGACAGGCCGATGCGCAGCCGCAGCGGCACATTGCGCTGGCTGAAGGTGGGCATGCCGGCGAACAGCGCCAGCGTGCGGATGAAGGGCCACAGCAGCGGGTTCAGCCACTCGAGGAGCTGGGCTTCGGTGACCGTGAACATGGAGGATGGCAGATCAGCCCACGACGGAGGGAATGGTCTGCAGCGTGCGTTGTATGTACTCGACCAGCTCGGTCATCATCCACGGCCCCACGGCGGCCAGCGTCAGCACCGCGGCGATGACCTTGGGCACGAAGGACAGCGTGGCCTCGTTGATCTGCGTGGCCGCCTGGATCACGCTGACCACGACGCCGACCAGCAGCACCACGATCAGGATGGGGGCGGCGACCAGCAGCATCATGTAGAGACCCTGCTGGCCGAAGGTGAAGACTTGTTGGGCGTCCATGGTGTCCAGGGGGTCAGGTCGCGAAGGAGGCGGCGAGCGAGCCGAGCAGCAGGTTCCAGCCGTCGGCCAGCACGAACAGCATCAGCTTGAAGGGCAGCGCCACCAGCACCGGCGACAGCATCATCATGCCCAGGCTCATCAGCACGCTGGCCACGATCATGTCGATGACCAGGAAGGGGATGAAGATCAGGAAGGCGATCTGGAAGGCGCTTTTCAGCTCGCTGGTCACGAAGGCGGGTACCAGCACCTTGAAGGGCACGTCCTCGGGCTTCACGCTGGCGTCCAGCTTGGCCAGGCGCGAGAACAGCATCACGTCGGCCTGGCGGGTCTGCTTGAGCATGAAGCCGCGCATCGGCACCTCGGCGCGCTTCAAGGCCTCGTCGAACTGGATCTGGCCGGCGCTGTAGGGGGCCCAGGCGTCGGCGTAGACCTTGTCCAGCGTCGGACTCATCACGAAGAAGGTCAGGAACAGGGACAGGCCGATGATGACCTGGTTGGGCGGCGCGGCCTGCGTGCCCAGCGCCTGGCGCATCAGGCTCAGCACGATGGCGATGCGCGTGAACGCCGTCATCATCAGCAGTACCGCGGGCAGAAAGCCCAGGGCGGTGAAGAACAGCAGCGTCTGGATGGGCACCGAGTAGCTGGCGCCCGAGCCCTGGCCTATCAGCAGCGGCAGCGTGGCGGGCGGTGTGTTTTGCGCCAGCGCACCGCCGGCGGCAACCATCAGCGCGAGCGCCAACGCGGGCCGAGCGCCGGACCGCGCCAGGCCGGCCCGCGGGCGATGTGCATGCGGTTCCATACCGCATGCATCGCCGTCCCCTCGGGGGACCGGCTGGGCGCGTCCGCGTCCAGCGCGGCGCGACCAGACGAGGGGTCCCCACTCACGCATCGCTGCGCTCCAGCTTCTGGCCTAGCAGCTTGGCAAAGCTGGCGGGCGAGGGCGGTTCGGCCTGCGGGGCCAGCGTGTGCAGCGTGGTGATCTGCTGGGGCGTCACGCCCAGCACCAGCCACTGGCGGGCGTCGCCGCTGCCCACTTCCACGATCAGCACGCGCTGGTTCGCGCCGGTGGGTAGTTGGGCCACCACGCGCAGCAGGCCGGGCGAGGTGCCACTCATCGCGCGGCCATAGGGCGTGCGCTTGAGCAACCACAGCGCGACCGGAATCATCGCGACGATGGCAAGAAACCACAGGAAGGGCAGCAGACCGGAGGCGTTCATGCGACGGCATTGTGCGTGCCGCCGCGGGCCTTCGGTCCGTGCAACTGGGTGGCGCGCCCCGGTTTTCTTGCGGTTTTTGAGCCCGGGGCCGGGTTCAGGCGGCGCGCGACAGGCGGCGCATGCGCTCGGAGGGGGTCACGATGTCGGTCAGGCGTATGCCGAACTTGTCGTTCACCACCACCACCTCGCCCTGGGCGATCAGGTAGCCGTTGACCAGCACGTCCATGGGCTCGCCGGCCAGTGCGTCCAGTTCCACCACCGAACCCTGGGCCAGCTGCAGGATGTTCTTGATCGGGATGCGGGTGCGGCCCAGCTCAACCGTCAGCTGGACCGGGATGTCCAGGATCATGTTGATGTCGCCCTGCACGCCAGCGGTGTTGGTGGGCGAGAAGTTCTGGAAGCTGGGCGTGGACACCTGCTCCGGCGCCACCTCGTTGGCCACGTCGTTGGCCGGCTGCGGTGCGGCTTCCGCCAGCGCAGCCGCCCATTCGGCGGCCATTGCGTCTTGGTCGTCGTCGCTCGGGGTATCAGGACTCATGGCGTGCTCCCAGCCAGCCCTCTTGAGGACCGGTCAGCATCTTGTCTATCTTCAGCGCGTACTTGCCGTTGGAGGTGCCGTAGTTGCAGTCGAACACCGGCACGCCGTCCACCTTGGCCTTGATGACCGGGTCCAGGTCCAGCTCGATGAAGTCGCCCGGCTTGAAGGCCAGCAGCTGCTCCACGGTCGCCGGCGCGGTGGCCAGCTCGGCCACCAGTTCCACCTCGGCGGACTGGATCTGCGTCTTCAGCAGGTTGATCCAGCGGCGGTCCGGCTCGGCCGAGTCGCCCTGGGTGGTGGAATACAGCACATCGCGTATAGGCTCCAGCGTGGAGTACGGGATGCAGAAGTACACCGTGCCGCTGGTCTCGCCGATTTCCAGCGTGAACGAGGTGGACACCACGATCTCGCTGGGCGTGGCGATATTGGCGAACTGCGGCTGCATCTCCGAGCGCTGGTACTCCAGCTCCAGCGGATAGATGCCCTTCCAGGCCTTGTGGTACTCGGCGGTGATCACCTCCACCAGGCGCAGGATCACACGCTGCTCGGTGGGCGAAAAGTCGCGGCCCTCGATGCGCGCGTGGAACTTGCCGATGCCGCCGAACAGCGAGTCGATGACCGCGAACACCAGCGTCGGGTCGCAGATGATGAGCCCGCTGCCGCGCAGCGGCTTCACCGACACGATGTTGAAGTTGGTCGGCACCACGATCTCACGCAGGAAGGCCGAGTACTTCTGCACCTTGATGCCGCCGATCGCGACCTCGGGGCTCTTGCGGATGAAGTTGAACAGCCCCACGCGGATGTTGCGCGCGAAGCGTTCGTTGATGATCTCCATCGTGGGCATGCGCCCACGGACGATGCGTTCCTGGCTCGCGAGGTTGTACTCGCGTATGCCGCCGACCTGCTCCTCCTCCTGCTCGAGCTTCTGGCTCTCGCCGGTGATGCCCTGCAGCAGCGCATCGACTTCGTCTTGCGACAGGATCTGCTGATTCATCGCGGCCCTCCGTGCACGGCCAGGCGCTGGACGGCGGCAAGGCCGTCAGGCGCGGGGTGGAACCGTGGCTGTGTCATCACTGCACGATGAAGTTGGAGAAATGCACGCCGGTGATGGGGCTCTCGACGCGCGCACGGCGGCGCTTTTTCTTCTTGGGCGCGTCCTCGTCGTCCTCGTCGTCCAGCTCTATGCCCATGGGGCGCACCGCCTCGCGGTTGATCTCGCGGGCCAGCTTTTCCTTGCCTTCCTGGGTCAGCAGGTCGGCCGCGGTCTTGCGCGACAGCACCATCAGGATGTTGCCGCGCACCGCCGGCATATAGGCCTTGATCTGGTCGGCGAACTTGGGGTCCTCGACCTCCAGCGTCACGCCCACCTGGGCGAAGCGGTCGGCGTCGCGGTCCGCCAGGTTGACCGTGAACGGGTCCAGCGGCACGAAAGTGGGCGGGTGGTCGCTCTTGGCGTGGGCCTTCTTGGGCGCGGGCGCTTCGACCTGCTCGCCGCCGTCCTCGCCATCCTCCGCCGGCTTCTTCTTCAGGATCAGCAGCAGGCCCGCGCCGCCGCCCAGCACGAGCAGCAGCACAAAGGCCAGGATGATGATCAGCTTCTTGTTGCCACCGCCCTTGGGGGCGGCTTCGGCAGCCGGCGCAGTCGCCATGAAAACTCCTTGAGTCCGCGCGCCGCTGGGCGCAGCGGGCGCATCTGAAGTTAATTATTGACGCGCTGCCCGGGGCCCAAGCGTTGATTTGGCCACGCCCCGGCCCGCTATTTGCGCTTCAGCCCTAGGCAAAGGTGTCGAGCAGGCCGGTGCGCCGGGCCGTGGCGGGCGTGCTCACCGTGAGCGGCTCCGTGCCGGTGGCGTCCTGGCTGCGCGCATGGCCGCCGGATTCGGTGCCGCGGCCATCGCGCTCGGCCGCCGCGCCCTGGCCGCCGGCCTGCTGCTGGAACACGCCGCCGCCGGACAGCGTCAGGCCACTGCCCTGCAGCGCCGCGGCCAGGTCAGGCAGGCTGCGCTCCAGCGCCTGCCGGGTCTCGGCCTGGGCCGCATGGAAGGACACCTGGGCCTGCGTGCCGTCGACCACGATCTGCACCGTCACCGGCCCCATCTCGGCCGGATTGAGCTGCAGCTCGGCCTGCTGCGTGCCGTTCACGGCCAGCAGGCTGACACGCGTGCCCAGCTCGCTCGCAAACGCGGCACTGTGCAGCGGCGCCTGCAGCTTGGCGCTGGTGCTGGGGGCGTCGGCAGCGGCGACGCCGGCCGTGGCCTTGCCCAGCTGGGCCGCAAAGCTGGCCTCCGGCGAGCCGCCGGCCACGGGGCTGGCCGCACCGGTGGCCGCCAGACGGGCCTGGGCGGCCAGCGGCGTGGCGTCGCGGCTGGCCTCCGTCAGCAGTTGCTGGCTGGCGTCGGTGCGGGTCTGGCGGGCGTCGCGGGCCGCATCGGCCGCGTCGCTGCTGCGCTGGGCGACACGGCCGGCGGCGCTGTCGGCCAGCAGGCGGCCGCCACGACTGGCGGCCTCGGCGCGGGTGTTGCCGTCACGGCCGGTGTCGGTGTCCTGGGCCGGGTCCGCGGCGGTCTCGCCGTTGGCGCGGGCATGGGCGGCGGCGCCGTGCGCGGTGGCTGGGTCGGGGCGGGCCAGCGCCTGCTGGCTCAGGCCCAGCAGGCTGGTGAACTCGTCCACGCTGTCCTGCGTGTCGTCCCGGGCCGCCTCGTCCCTGTGTTCGGCCTCGACCGCCTGGGTCTCGGCGCTGGCGGTGGTCGCATCGTCGCGACCGTCGGTGCCGCCCTTGCCGGTGGTCTTGCCGTCCTGGCCCTTGGGCGCGCCGTCGTCCGCCTTGCGCGGCGTGTTGGCGGCATTGCGGGTTTCGGGGCGCGGTGCGGACTCGTCGCCGGGCGCCGGCGGCTTGGCCGCGACCGGCGCGGGGGCCGCGGCCGGTGCGGGTGCCGGGGCCGGCTGGGCCGGCGGCGCGCTGGCGTTCAGCAGCTTGGCGAAGCTGGCGACATCGTCATTGCGCGGCAGCGGCGTGGGCTGGCCGGACAGACCGCCGACCGGCAGGAGGGCGGGCTGGGGCGTCAGGGGGGCGGCAGGAAACATGGCTCAGACCGGGTGATGGGTGCTGGTACGGCGCAGGTGGGCGCGGGCCGCGTATTCGTCGGTGGCGCGCTGCTCTCGGCGCTGGGCGGCCTGCTGGGCCTCGGCCTCACGGCGCGCGATCAGCTGGCGCAGCGCGGCCACGCGCATCTCGGCCTGGCGCAGCTGTTCGCGGGCATGGCGTTCGCGCTGGTCGGCGAAGGCCGCGGCCTGGCTCTGGGTGCTGACCGCCTGGTCCAGTCGCTGGCCGAAGCTCTGGTAGCAGCCCACCAGACCGATGGCGGTGGGCTGGCTGAACTGCTCCAGCCAGCGGCGCTGGTAGTCGCCGCGGTAGCCATCCAGCTCGCCATGCTGGGCACGCGCCGCCGTGGCCTGCGCATTCGCGGCATGCAGGGCCCGCGCGGCAGTGTCGCGAACCTCCTGGGCTCGCTCCAGCAGCAGGTGCAGGGCGTCGGCGGGTGCAGTCATTCACAAACTCCGGCTCGGTGGGCGGCGGTGCCGCTCACATCAGTCGATATCGGCCGCCCGCCCCCCAGGGTTCAGGCGTCCTGGACCACGGCCTGCAACTGCCGGACGCTGGCGTGAAGAAGTGCCGGACTGTGCATGTCCTGCTGCAGCATACGCACCATGTCGGGATGCAGGCGCACGGCCAGATCCAGTTCGGGGTCGGCACCAGGGGTGTAGGCCCCCAGCTGGATCAGGTCGCGGCCCTTGTTGTATTTCGCCAGAAGTTGGCGGAATCGACGCGCGGAATCGACCTGGTTTTGGGGTGCAACACTGGTCATCACCCGGGAGATGGAGCGCTCGATGTCTATGGCCGGGTAGTGGCCGGCCTCGGCCAGCTCGCGGCTCAGCACGATGTGGCCGTCCAGGATGCCGCGCGCCGCGTCGGCGATTGGGTCCTGCGGGTCGTCGCCCTCGGTCAGCACCGTGTAGAAGGCGGTGATGGAGCCCTCGCCGGGCAGGCCGTTGCCGCTGCGCTCCACCAACTGGGGCAGCTTGGCGAAGCAGCTGGGCGGGTAGCCCTTGGTGGCCGGCGGCTCGCCGATGGCGAGCGCGATCTCGCGCTGGGCCATCGCGTAGCGGGTCAGCGAGTCCATCAGCAGCAGCACGTGGCGACCCTGATCGCGGAAATGCTCGGCGATGGCGGTGGCGTAGTGTGCGCCCTGCATGCGCATCAGCGGCGGCGCATCGGCGGGTGCTGCCACCACCACGCTGCGCTGGAGGCCCTGCTCGCCGAGGATGTCCTCGATGAACTCCTTCACCTCGCGGCCGCGTTCGCCGATCAGGCCCACGACGATGACGTCGGCCTGGGTGTAGCGCGCCATCATTCCCAGCAACACCGACTTGCCGACGCCTGTACCGGCGAACAGGCCCAGGCGCTGGCCGCGGCCCACGGTCAGCAGCGCGTTGATCGCGCGCACGCCGGTGTCCAGCGGCAGGCGCACCGGGTCTCGGTCCATCGCGTTGATGGGGCGGCGCACCATGGGTTCGTTGTGCACCGCGCCCAGCGGGCCACCGCGGTCCAGCGGGTGGCCGTGCGGGTCGACCACGCGGCCCAGCAGGCCGTCACCCATGGGCAGGTGCAGGCCGCGGTCCTCGCCGCGGCGCCAGGGGTGCAGCGGCTGACCCAGCTGCGGCGCCAGCGGCGGCAGGTGGCGCGGCACGACGGTGGCACCGCTGGACAGGCCCTGCACCTCGTCGGTGGGCATCAGGAAGGCGCGGTCGCCCGAGAAGCCCACCACCTCGGCATTCACCGGCGCCTGGCCGCGCCGCGGCGAGCTGTCGGTGCTGGGCATCCGGATGCGGCACACCGAGCCCAGCGGCACGCGGATGCCAGTGGCCTCCAGCACCAGGCCGGCCACGCGCACCAGCTTGCCCTGGGCCTCCAGCGGCTGCGGTGCGGCCGCCAGCGCCTCCAGGTCGGCGAGGTAGCGCTGCCAGCGGTCCTGTCGCGCACTCATCGCATGTCTTCGTCGCGCACCGGCGAGCCGGCCGGGGGTGCAGCCGGCGTGGCGGCGCTGCGGCGGTCTTCCCAGATGGAGGGCTGGCCGATCGCGGCCGTGGCCTGCTGCCAGCGGGTGGCCAGCGTGGCGTCCACACTGGCGATGTCGGCATCCACCTTCACGCCGCCGCGCGGCAGTTCGGGGTCGGGCAGCAGCTGGGCCTGGCGGGCCTGCAGCTCGCTGCCGGCGCCCTGCTGCACCAGCGGCAGGTCGTCGGGGTGCACGCGCACGCGCACATGGCGGGCCGACATCTGCAGCGCCTCGACCGCGTCATGGGCGACCCGCGCGATGTGCTCGGGCCGCTGTTCGATCTCGCTGCGCACCACCTGACGCGCCAGCTCTACCGCGATGCGGGCCAGCGACGCGGCCATCTGGTCCTCCAGTGCTCGCAGCTCGGTGTCGAAGCCGCTCACCAGCGTGCCGATCTGCGCACTGAGCTGCTGCGCGAAGCTGTGCTTGAACGCGTCCAGCGCGGCCATGCCGTCACGGTAGCCATCGTGATAGCCGGCCTGGCGGGCGCTGTGCAGCAACTCGTCCACACTGGGCTCGGGCGGCGGGGGCGGCTCGGCCGGGGGCGGCGGTGGCGGCGGGGGGGCGAAGGGCGAGAACGCGGACTCGCCGCCCAGGTTGTCGAGCTGCCAGGCACGCGCCTCCTGCACCTCCTCGCCGGGGATGAAGCGGGCGTAGCTGGTGCGGCGCTCGGTCTGGCGCCGGTCGGGCGGCGGGACCTGGCGGGGCGGTTGTCGTGTGACCATGGGGTGGATTCTGCGCGTGCGTCAGCGGCTGGCGGTCGTTGCGGCAGCGGCCGGCGTGCACCGAGTCCTAGACGAACTGGTCGTCGCCGCCGCCGGCCATCACGATCTGACCCTCGTCGACCAGGCGGCGCACGATCTTGAGCATTTCCTTCTGCTCGGCCTCGACCTCGGACAGGCGCACCGGGCCGCGGGTCTCCAGGTCTTCGCGCAGCGTCTCGGCCGCGCGCGAGGACATGTTGCGGAAGATCTTCTCGCGCAGCTCGATGCTCGCGCCCTTGAGCGCGACGATGAGGGACTCGCTCTGCACTTCCTTGAGCATGGCCTGTATGCCCTTGTCGTCGATCTTGTTCAGATCGTCGAAGGTGAACATGTTGTCCATGATCTTCTGCGCCAGGTCCGCATCGGCCTCGCGGATGTAGTCCAGCGCCGAGGCCTCCACGCTGGAGCCCAGCATGTTGATGATCTCGGCCGCGGTCTTGGCGCCACCCAGCGAGCTCTTGCGCATGCGCTCGCCGCCTGCCAGGATCTGGCTCAGCACGTCGTTCAGGTCTTTCAGCGCGGTGGGCTGTATGCCGTCCAGCGTCGCGATGCGGATCAGCACCTCGTTGCGGCCGCGCTCCGAGAACAGCTTGAGCACCGAGCTGACCTGGTCGTAGTCCAGGTGGGCCAGGATGGCCGCGATGATCTGCGGGTGTTCGTTGCGCAGCAGCTCGGCCACCGAGGTGGCGTCCATCCACTTCAGGCTCTCGATGGACGTGATGTCGCTGCCCTGCAGGATGCGGTCCAGCAGCAGGTTGGCCTTGTCCTCGCCCAGCGCCTTGCGCAGCACCGAGCGCACGTATTCGTCGGTGTCGTTGACCAGCGTGCTGTGCTGGTCGGCCACCTTGTCGAACATCTCGAGCACCTTCTCGACCTGTTCGCGCTTGACGATCTTCATCTTGGCGATGGTCTCGCCCAGCGCCTGCACTTCCTTGGGCGCCAGGTGCTTGAAGACCTCGCTGGCTTCCTCTTCGCCCAGCGACATCAACAGAATGGCAGCGTTTTCGAGACCCTTGTCGTCCATGGTTCGGTGGCTCAGGCGGCCTCGCCGGTGATCCAGTCGCGCATGATGTTGGCGACCGCGATCGGATTGTCGCGTGCCAGCTGACGGGCGCGCTCGAGCTTGTCATTGTGCAGTGGCGCCTCCAGCTTGGGCAGGCCGTTGCCGCCCAGCACCTCGACGTCGTCCACCACCTCGTCCAGCGCCTCGGCGGTCTCGGGCTCGGGCGGCGGCGTGGTGGCCGCACGTATCGCCGGGCGGATCATGCCGAACACCGCGATCAGCGCGATCAGCACCGCGGCCAGCGGCACGACCGAGCTGCGCAGCAGGTCCAGCGCCCAGGGCTGCTTCCACAGCGGCAGGTCCTCGGGCTCGACCTTGTCGATCAGGAAGGGCGCGGACACCACCTTCACCGAGTCGCCGCGCTGGTCGTTGAAGCCCACGGCCTCCTTGACCAGGTCGGTGATGCGCTGGATCTCCTCGGGCGACAGCGGCTGGCTGGTGGTCTTGCCCTTGGGGTCGGTGACGCTGCGCTGGTTCACCACGATGGCGGTGTTGATGCGCTTGACCGAACCGATGGCGCCGCGGGTCACGCGCACCGTCTTGTCGACCTCGTAGTTGGTGACCTGCTCGCGGCGGCTGCTCTGGCCGGCGTTCGTGCCGCCGGCGGGCTGCAGCGGCGCGCTGGCCCCGTTGATGGGTGCGGTGGCCGGCACCGGCGGCTGGTTGGTGGCCGCGCCCGGCACGCCGGTGGGCTGGGCGGGCGTGGCGTTGACGCTTTCCTGGCTCTGGCTGGAGCGCACCGAGGCCTGGGCGTTGGGGCCCTGGTTGGGGCGGTATTCCTCGGCCGTGGCCTCGGTCTGGGAGAAGTCCAGGTCGGCCGTGACCGTGGCGCGCAGGTTGTCGCGGCCCACCACCGGCTCCAGCAGCTCCTGGATGCGCTTGTTGTAGCCGGCCTCGACCTGCTGCTTGTACTGCAGCTGCTGGCCGTCCAGGCCGTTGACCGGATCGTTGCCGGTCTGGGAGAGCAGGGCGCCGGTCTGGTCCAGCACGCTGACCGCCTTGGGATTGAGCTCGGGCACGCTGCTGGACACCAGGTGCACGATGCCGGCGATCTGTGCGCGGTCCAGCGTGCGGCCGCCGCGCAGCGTCAGCATCACCGACGCGCTAGGCTTTTGCTGCTCGCGGAAGAAGCCGTTCTGCTGCGGTATGGCCAGGTGCACGCGGGCGTCGGCCACGTCGGCCAGTGCGGTGATGGTGCGGGTCAGCTCGCCCTCCAGCGCGCGCTGGAAGTTCAGGCGTTCGTTGAACTGGGTCTGGCCGATGCTGGACTTGTCCAGCAGCTCGAAGCCGACGATGTTGCCCATCGCGCTGGAGCCGGACTTGGGCAGGCCGGCCGCGGCCAGCTTCATGCGCAGGTCATAGACCTGGCTGGCCGGCACCAGGATGATGCCGCCGGCCTCGTTCTTGTAGGGCACGTTCATCTGCGCGAGTTGCGCGATGACGGCGCCGCCGTCCTTGTCGCTGAGGCCGCTGAACAGCGGCTTGTAATCGCCCTGGGTGGACCACAGCGTCAGCGCCAGCACGGCGCCGGCCAGCGCGGCCAGGCCCGCGCCCATCAGCAGCTTGCTGCGCAGCGGCAGGCCGGCGAGGCGTTGCACAAAGGTCTGCGGGCCGGTCTCGACCACCGGTGGCACGGCGGGCACCGAGCCATTGGCGGGCGGGACCGCGAGTTGGCCGGCAGCAGGGGCGCTCAGGGCGTTGTCCATCGGGGCGGGTGGGAAGGCGGCTGGAGGCCGGGGATCGGCCGATGCCGCGAATTATTCGGGTCACCCCCCTCAAGAAAGCGCGGAAGTAGCCGACCGCGCCCGCGCATCTCCTCGCTTTGGCCGGCCGACCCGCTGTCACAGTGCGGCCCCATGGAAGTCAAGCTGCGCCCCTTCGACTTTGCCCAGGCCGCCGCCCGCGCCGGGCTGGCCGTCAATGGCACGCCGCTGGCGGGCGCTGCCGGCGCGGCCGCACGCACCGCGCCCACGGCCGCTCCGGCGGGCGCGAGCTTTGGCGATGCGATGACGCAGGCGCTCAAGAGCGTCAGCGCCCAGCAGAAGGAAGTGGGGCGGCTGCAGCGCGAGCTGCAGCTGGACAACCCGACCGTGAGTCTGGAAGAGACCATGGTCGCGATGCAGAAGGCGCAGATCGGTTTCCAGGCCACGCTGCAGGTGCGCAACCGCCTGGTCTCGGCCTACTCCGAGATCATGAACATGCAGATCTGAGCCGGCGGCGCTCAGCAGTTGTTGCCGCGGCGGGCGTCCGGCCCGCAGATCTGCGGCCGGCCCAGCGGGTTGAGGTCCAGGTGCAGCTGTTGGTTGCGCGTGTTGGACAGGCCGATGCGGCTCCAGCCCTGGGGGCGACCCAGCCCCGGCTCGAAGCTCACGCCCTGGCCGGCCTGCAGCAGGGTGCCCTTGTGCTCGGTCGCGCTCTGGCCGCCCAGATCGCAGCGCGGCTGGCCGGTGGAGCAGTTGCAGGGCTGCTGGTGGCTCACGCCCCAGCACCAGTCCGTGCCGCTGTTGAAGCTGACGAAGATCGCGCGCCCCTCCTCCACGCTGAGGGTACGGGCGCGTCGCAGGTCCAGCTCCAGCAATTCGGCCGTGTGACGCAGCTGCTGGCGCGCCAGGTAGGCGGCGTAGCTGGGCACGGCCACGCCGAGCACGATGCCCAGCACCGCCAGCACGAAGACCGCCTCCAGCAGCGTGAAGCCGCGGGTCTTCATGGCTCCATGCGCAGCAGGCGGCGACGCTTCTGCGTCTGGTCCACATAGACCTGCAGCGTGCGTGCGGCCTCTGCGGGCAGCTCGACGAAAGCGCAGCCCAGCTGGCGTGTGTCGGTTGCGGCCTCGGAGATGGGGCTCACATGGTGGGCCAGCAGGTCGACCTTCAGCGCGGTGAGGCGGTCCAGCTCCAGGCTGAGGCCCTCGCTGACATGGCCCAGCGGCAGCGGGTCCAGGTCGGCCGGCAGCGCCAGCGCGACGCCGCCTATGCTGATGTCCAGCACGCGCAGCGCGCGGCCGGGCTGGTCGGGCGACAGACCCGGCAGCACGACGCGCGGGAACAGGCTGCCCGGCGGCTGCACGCGGTAGGCCTGGCGGCGCTGGAAGCGGTAGAGGCGCTGAGGCATCTGGCTGCGCAGCACCGTGCCCTGCTCGCCGCTGACCAGCACCGGCGCTTCGAGTTCGAACTGCAGCTTGATCGCGCCCAGGAAGGCGACCGCCGTGATCTCGCCGGAGGCCACCAGCGCCTCGCTGATGCCTTCGGGGTCGGCGCCCAGTTCCAGCCCCAGCAGGTCGGCGCTGGCGTTGAGCGCACAGATGTGGGTGACCAAGCTGTGGCCGGTCGGGCTGTTCAGCTGCACGGCCGCGCGTTCGCGCAGCAGATCCTGCAGGTAGGCCGCGACCTCGGCGGCGGAGGCGACGCGGAGTTCCTCGGGAGCGGGTTCGACAGACATGCGCCGGATGGTAGTCGCTGCCGGCGCGCTTGAACGCCGGAGAAGGCGCCTGGAGCTGCCCGGTTTGAGGGGCCGGGCAGGGGGGTCAGTGCACCAGGCGGGCCTTGCCGTGCAGCACCTGGTCCAGGTCTTCCAGCCAGGGCTCGGCCAGATGCCGGATCTCGGCATCGTTCACCAGGATGCGCTGCATGATGCGGGTCTTGAGCGCGCTCTCGCCCGGGGCGAGCTGGTTCTGGTGGGCGGCGGCCTTGAGCTGCGAGATCAGCAGCACGCAGGCGCCTTCGAGCTTGACGACCTCGTCCCAGTTGCCGATGCGTGCGGCGGACAGCATGTCGGCGCTGGCCTGCTCGATGGCCTCGTAGTAGTTCAGCAGTTCGGAATTCATGAGGGGGTCACCTGAGCTGGGCGTTTCAGGCCGCGCGTGCGGGCGTGGTGGCCGGAACCGGCTGGGCCTCGGGGGTCTGGGCGATCGCGGTCCAGGCCTCGCGCACCGGGCCGAGCAGGCGCTGGGCTTCCTCGATGGCGCTGAGGTCGTTGCGCAGATTGGCCTGGGTCAGGCGCATGCAGACATAGCCGTAGAGCTCGTGCAGGTCGGTCGCCAGCTTGCCGGTGGACAGGTTGAGCCCGGCGCGCAGGCCTTCGTCCAGGATGCGCACCGCACGGCTGAGCGCGCGGTTCTTGAGCTCGACATTGCCTTCGCGGATGGCGGCGGCGGCCTGCTGCATGGCGTCGAACACGCCGTCGAACAGCATGGCGACCAGGCGGTGCGGGCTGGCAGCCTGCACGTCCGTCTCCAGGCCGACCTTGGCGTAGAGGGAGGCGCGCTGGTTGCGGGCCGCGAAGGGGGAGGACAGATTGCCGTACATGGGTCTCGGAGGGCGTCGTGTTAAGTCTTTTTTCGGCCGTGCTCCGGGGGACTTGAGTGCTGAGCTTGATTCGATGTGAGGAACTGTGCGCGCTTCACCGCTTTACTGTGCCGAATGAAAAACGGCGACCCAGGGTCGCCGTCGTTGGTCTGCCATCCGGGCCGTTCCCGCCTCACAGCTTGCTGAGTTGCTGGGTCAGGTAGGTGGCCAGGTTGCTGTACTTGCTGTAGGTCTGGTCCAGCGAGCTGTACTGCTGGCGCAGCAGCTTCTCCATGGAGTCGGCGCGCGCCTGCATGGTGTCGGCCTGCTTGTTGTTCGCGCTGATCTGCTTCTGGATGGCCGCCTGGCGGGACGACACCGAGCCATCCGTGCCCAGCATCGCGTCCACGGTGGAGCGTATGCGGGTGGCAAAGCCGCTGTTGCTGTCGTTGGTGCTGTCCACGCCCATGAAGAACTTCTTCAGGTCGTCCAGGTTGTTCATCGCGGTATCCAGCTTGGTGCTGGCCGTGGGCAGGTTGCCGTCGGTGCCCGGCGCCAGGCCCAGGTCGGACAAGCGCTTGAGGCTGCCCCCCAGGGAGGTGCTGCCGCCCACGATGCCACGCAGCTGGTTCATGATGCCCAACGCGGTGGAGTCGCCCTGCAGGCTGCTGAGGCGCTGCAGCTGGGCCTGCTTCTGCGCGTCGGCCGAGGTGTCGCTGGTCAGCGTGGACGCATCGAACTTGGTCTGCGTGCGCAGCAACTGGTTGATCGCGTTGTAGGCGGTCGTGAAGTCGCTGATGGCCTTCTTGATCGCGTCGCGGTCCTGGCTGACCGAGATGTTGGCGGTCGCCGGCGGCGAGCTGGCCTTGAGCAGCGTGATGTTCAGGCCGTCGATGGCCGAGGACAGCGTGTTGGTCTCGGAGCTGATGGGCAGGCCATTGAGCAGCGCGCGCGCGTTCGCGGCCGGCAGCGTCAGCGTCATCTGCGAGGCCGAGCTGCTGGGGTCATAGGCGAGCTGGGACAGGCCGCTGGCATCGCCCGAGTTGCCATCGCCATCGGCCACGGTCACGCGGAAGGCATTGGTCTCGCCGGTCTGCGAGGAGCTCAGCGTGAGTCGCGAGCCGGTGGCATCGGTCACGATGGCCGCGGTGACCCCGGCGCCGGCGCCATTGATCTTGTCGCGTATCGTGGCCAGCGTGTCGGTCGCCCCGATGGAGATGCTGACCGGCGTGCTGCCGCTCTTGCTGGTGAAGGTGGCGGCGCCGCCGCTGTCGGTGCCCCAGCTGCCCAGCTCCAGCGTCAGCGTGCCCTGACCCAGCGTGGCCGTGGGGCCGCTGAGCGTGGGGCCGGCCAGCGTCTGGGCGCTGGCGAGCTGGCTCACCGCCAGTGTCACGTTGCCTACCGCGCTGGACGCGGCCGTGGCGGTGGCCACGGTGGCATCGCTGGTGGTGGTCTTGGAGCCGGCCCAGGTGCTGGGGTTGGTCAGCTTGGCCGCGGCGTCGCGCAGCGTGGACAGCGCACTTTGTATCTGCCCGTAGGTGGACAGCCGGGTCTTGATTGCGTCGGTGCGGTTGTTGAGATCCGTGATCGGCTGCTTCTGCACCGCCACCAGCTTGGTGATGAGGGACTCATCCAGGCCGCTACCCGAAATACCGACAGAGGAAAGGCTTGCCATGGTGGTGGATGTCAAAAAGGCCGATATGCCACAGGGCTATCGGCCGGTTTTTGCAGAACTTGAGGCCCGTGGCCAAACTTTTTTAAGGTCTGGCTGGCTGGACGTCAACCACGTTGCAGCAGGCTGAGCACCTGCTGCGGCAGCTGGTTGGCCTGGGCCACCATGGCCGTGCCGGCCTGCTGCAGGATTTGCGCGCGGCTCATGTTGGAGGTCTCCTGGGCGTAGTCCGCGTCCATGATGCGGCTTTTGGCGGCGCTCTGGTTCTCCACCGAGATCTGCAGGTTGGAGATCACCGCATCGAAGCGGTTCTGTGCCGCACCCAGCACCGCGCGCTGGGAGTTGATGGTGTCCAGCGCCGCGTCGATGTTGGTCATCACCACGCCGATCGCGGTGACGTCGGCGGTGTTGTCGATCACCCCGCGACTGGCGCCGGTGTTGTCGGTGCCCGCCACCAGGGTGATGGAGTTGTCTGTGGTCAGGTTGGGCGTCGCAACGTCGATGGTGTCGTTGCTGGTGGTGTTGGCGCCGACCTGGAAGGTCTGGGTGCCCGCCGCGTCCGCCAGGATGGCCTTGCCGTTGAAGGTGGTGCCGCCCAGCACGCGCTGGATTTCCTTGGCCAGTTCGCCGAATTCCTTGTCCAGCGAGTCCTTGTCGGCGCTGGAGTTGGTGGCGTTGCGGGCCTGGACCGCCAGTTCCCGCATGCGCTGCAGGTTGTCGCCCACCTTGGCGAGCGCGCCTTCCGCGGTCTGGGCCAGCGAGATGCCGTCGTTGGCGTTGCGGATCGCGACGTTCATGCCGCGCACCTGGGCGTTCATGCGTTCCGCAATCGCCAGGCCGGCGGCGTCGTCCTTGGCCGAGTTCACCCGCAGACCGGACGAGAGTCGCTGCATCGACACCGTCAACGATGACTGCGACGCGTTCAGGTTGCGCTGCGCATTCAGCGAGGCGATGTTGGTGTTGATGGTCTGAGGCATAGGGGCACTCCTGCTGGTCGGCGATCTGCCGTCGGAAGTCGCGGTGGACGTCATAAGTGACTGTCCTCAGGCCGGATTCTGGAAGTGCGCCCGTTTGTCTAAAGCCCGAACAAGGGGTTAAACCACGCCCAAAAGAAAAGGCTCCGCGCCACCCCCTGGCGGGGCGGCGTGGAGCCTTGGCGGGCGGCCCGGCGGCCGCTTGGTGGGGAGGGGATCAGCCGCCGCGCAGCAGGGCCAGCACCTGCTGGGGCATCTGGTTGGCCTGGGCCACCATGGTGTTGCCGGCCTGCTGCAGGATCTGCGCGCGACTGAGGTTGGCGGTTTCCGTCGCGTAGTCCGCGTCCATGATGCGACTCTTGGCGGCGCTCTGGTTCTCCACCGAGATCTGCAGGTTGGAGATCACCGCGTCGAAGCGGTTCTGCGAGGCGCCGAGCACCGCGCGCTGGCCGTTGACCGTGTCGAGCGCGGTATCGATGTTGGTGATGACCGTGTCGATGGCAGCGCCATCGGCGGTGTTGTCGATGACCGCTCGGGTGGCGCCGGTGTTGTCGGTGCCGGCGACCACGGTGATGGAGGTGTCTTGTGTGAGGTCCGTCGTCACGATGTCGATGCGATCGTTGCTGGTGACGTTGGCGCCGACCTGGAAGGTCTGGGTGCCCGAGGCCGAGGCCAGGATGGCCTTGCCGTTGAAGGTGGTGCCGCCCAGCACGCGCTGGATTTCCTTGGCCAGTTCGCCGAATTCCTTGTCCAGCGAGTCCTTGTCGGCGCTGGTGTTGGTGGCGTTGCGCGACTGCACCGCCAGCTCACGCATGCGCTGCAGCGAATCGCCCACCTTGGCCAGTGCGCCGTCGGCGGTCTGGGCCAGCGAGATGCCGTCATTGGCGTTGCGGATGGCCACGGTCGAGCCGCGCACCTGGGCACTCATGCGCTCGGCGATGGACAGGCCGGCGGCATCGTCCTTGGCCGAGTTGACGCGCAGACCCGAGGACAGGCGCTGCATGGAGACCGACAGCGAGTTCTGCGTCATCGCGGTAGCCCGCTGGGCATTCAGGGACGCGATGTTGGTGTTGATGATCTGCGGCATTGCTCAATCCTTTCGTGACGATTTGTCCGGTATGAAGCCGGTGGCGGCGCTGACAGGTTGCCGCCTGGTGGCGGCAGCGTCCGTGTCCTGCCTGGGCATCGCGCGCCCAGGGCCGGCCAACCGGACCACGCGGACCGCGAATGAATCGCGAACCCGTTGGACTGGTTATCGTCGTCGTCTGGATTGACTTAAATCTTTTTCTCGCCAGGAGCGCCACCCGCCGAGGCGGATGGCGTTACGGTGCTTGCGCTGGCGGGATGAGATCGCTCGTCTTCGGAGTGGACGGCTCACTCAGGGCCAGCTGTGGAGCTGGCCCGGGGTCATCGAAGCAAAGACAGGACTTGGTTGGGAACCTGATTCGCTTGAGCGATCATGGCATTCCCCGCCTGTTGGAGGATGCTGGCTCGGCTGAGGTTGGCGGTCTCCTGCGCGTAGTCGGCATCCGTGATGCGACTCTTGGCGGCACTCTGGTTTTCCACCGAGATCTGCAGGTTGGAGATCACCGCATCCAGGCGGTTCTGCGATGCACCCAGCACGGCGCGCTGGCTGTTCACCGTGTCGATGGCGCTGTCGATGCTGGTGATCACGCCGTCGATGGTGGTGCCGGTGGCCGTGTTGTCGATCACCGCGCGACCGGCGCCCGTGTTGTCGGTGCCGGCCACAGCGGTGATGGTCGTGTCGGTCGTCATGTTGCTGGTGACGACGTCCACGCGGTCATTGCTGGTGGTGTTGGCGCCGACCTGGAAGGTCTGGGTGCCCGAGTCGGTCGCCAGCACGGTGCGGCCGTTGAAGGTGGTGCCGCCCAGCACGCGCTGGATTTCCTTGGCCAGCTCGCCGAACTCCTTGTCCAGCGAGTCCTTGTCGGCGCTGGTGTTGGTGGCGTTGCGGGCCTGGACCGCCAGTTCGCGCATGCGCTGCAGGTTGTCGCCGACCTTGCCCAGCGCGCCGTCGGCGGTCTGGGCCAGCGAGATGCCGTCGTTGGCATTGCGGATCGCGACGTTGGAGCCGCGCACCTGGGCGCTCAGGCGCTCGGAGATGGCCAGGCCGGCGGCGTCGTCCTTGGCGGAGTTGACGCGCAGACCCGAGGACAGTCGCTGCACCGCAAGCGACAGCGAGGCCTGGGAGGCGGACGTATTGCGCTGTGCGTTCAGCGACAGCAAGTTGGTATTGATGACAGAGGCCATGATGCGCTTCCTTTCAGCTTGAACATTCCCGGCAGGGCCGGACGCGAACCCAGGACTCCCGGGGGAGTACTGTGCAAACCGCGCCAGGTCGCCATGCGGCGGCCCAGGCGGTGACGCCCGACGCCAGACAACCGCTGAAGCCCGTGCCCCGGGCGCAAACCCGGGCCACACCACCTCGGCCTTCCAGCCGGACCACGTGCCGTTTCCGGCGCCGTTGGAATGGCTATCGGACGGCGCAAGAAGTTTCTTGAGCCGCTTTTGTCAAGGTGTGTGATCTTTTGAATAACACCACTGCCAAGGTCTTGTTTCTCGGATCGACCGCCCGGCCGGAAAGCGCATCGGGAAGGGCGGGGCGGTCGGTCCGGCGCAAGCGAGGGCGGGCGCCAGGGCTTATCGGGGGATCTGGGTCGGGCGAATCCTGTTCAAGTGAAGGTTGGAAGCGCGAGACCCCGAGGTGGCGTGGGGTCTCCTGCTTGTTTTCGGCCGCGCCGCGCTGCGACGTCGTCGGAGTAACGGGGCTGGCACCGTGCTATTCCTTGGATGGCGGGGTGGCGCTCTTCCTAAAGTTCCGCCCATCCCGGCCGATATCGCGAGCCGGACTGTGGAGCCCTGCGATGCCAGCCCTGTCGACCACCCGCCGCGCCAATTCCGCCCACCGCCCGGTGACGCTGCCCGCCAATGATCCGGCGGTGCTGCTGGCCAAGGCGCGCAATGCGGCCTTCGCCGAGGCTGCGCGCGGCAACCTGGGCCAGGGACTGGGCCTGCTGTACGACGCGCTGCAGGATGAGCCCATGAGCCACGAGCTGCTGTCCGACATGGCGGCGCTGCTGCTGGCAGCCGGCCGGCTGGCCCATGCGGCTGCCTATGCACAGCGTGCGCTCAAGCTCTGCACCCAGCACGGCCCCAGTCTCTACACGCTGGGTTTTGCGCTGTCGGGCCAGGGTCAGGAAGATCACGCCATCGGCGTGCTGTCCGAACTCACCGATGGTGCGGCGCGCGCCAGCCTGCAGGCCGAGGCGCCGGAGCTGCTGCCGGTCGCGATGATCGAGCTCAAGCGTCTGCTGAAGGCGCGCGACGCCCGCTGAGACCCGCAGACCTGGCTCCGCAAAACCAGCCCCGCCGGTGCGAGCCGGCGGGGCTGGTCGCTTGTGGGAGGCCGACGCGGCTGTAGGAATTTGCCTGACAAGCCCTTCCTGCGCCGGTGACAGTGCACACCGACAGGGCCTGATATCGGTGGATTAACGCGGTCAACACAATCCGTTTCACGTTGAACCCTCGCCTCACACACTGAAACGGACGCCGCCATGAATGCCGACCAAATGCTTGCCGAGATTCGTGAAGCCAACCTGTCCTATCTGATGCTGGCCCAGTCGCTGATCCGCGCCGACCGTGAGCAGGCGCTGTACCGCCTGGGGGTCAGCGACGAGACCGCCACGCTGATCGCGACGCTGAGCCCGGCTCAGATCATGAAGATCGCCTCCGGCAACACGCTGCTGTGCGCCTTCCGCATGAGCGACGACCTGGTGTGGGGCCTGCTGACCAGCCATGCCAAGCCCGGTGCCAGCGACAGCGTGAACCGTCTGCATGCCTCCATCCTGATGGCGGGCAAGCACGAGCACGCCTGAACTTGAGGCCCCCGGTTCGGCGGGTACGCCGAACCACCCCCCGAGGGGGTGCGGACCGTCGCGGGATTGACCCGCTCCGACGTCCGCTGCGGGGCCGGCTTGGGAGCGGCCCGGCGCCGTCCCGCCGTTGAACACACCACTTGCGTAGCGAGAACACCATGCGCGTCAAAAGCATCCTCACCGAAGCCAAGCAGATCGACCGGGCCATCCAGCTCATCCACCTGGGCGCGCGGCTGCAGGTGCTGGAGTCCGAGACCGACCTGTCCTACGAGCGCCTGCTGCGCCTGTACAAGGAAGTCTCGGGCCGCTCGCCGTCCAAGGGCCAGCTGCCGTTCTCGACCGACTGGTTCATGACCTGGCAGCCCAACATTCACGCCAGCCTGTTCCTCAACATCCACGAGTACCTGAACAAGGCCTCGGAGATGGACGAGATCGACACCATCATCAAGGCCTACCGCCTCTACCTGGAGGAAACCCAGGCCCAGGGCCTGGAGGCCATGCTGTCGGTGACCCGCGCCTGGCGCCTGGTGAAGTTCGTGGACAACGGCATGCTGACGCTGACCCGCTGCTCCAAGTGCGGCGGCGGCTTCGTGACCCACCCGCACGAAATTTCGCGCCACTTCATCTGCGGCCTGTGCAACCCGCCGGCCCGCGCCGGCAAGGGCCGCGCGCAGGGTTCCATCCAGATGCACTGAGCGTTCGGGCGCGGCATGAAGGCGCTGCGCACCGGGGCCGCGGCAGCCAGCGCTGCGCTGCTGCAGCGTGCGGCTGCATGTCAGGCGGCCGGGCAGACCCTGGAGGCCGAGGCCTGCCTGAGTCAGGCGGTCGCCCGGTTCCCGGCCGAGCCCGAGCCCTGGCTGCGGCTGGGCAATCTGCTGGCGGCGGCGGGCCACTGGGCGCGTGCCGAGCGTTGCTATGCCGCGCGCTGCCGGCTGAAGCCGCCGGCCGCACCGCCGTTCTACAACTGGGGCGTGGCACTGACCGAACTGGGGCGCCTGCCGGAGGCACTGAGGGCATTCGAGCGCGCCCTTGGCATGCGGCCCGACCACGCGCCCACCCATCACGCGCTGGCGCTGGCGCACCAGGGCCTGCATGCCTGGGGAGCGGCGCTGGCAGCGCTGGAGCGGGCCATTCAGCTCCAGCCCGAGCAGTCCGACTACCGTGTCGAGCACGCCCGCGTGCTGCTGAAGACAGGCCGTTGCGCCGAGGCGCTGGCCGAGCTGCAGGCATTGCCGGATTCGGCCGATGCGCTGAATCTGCAGGGCATCGCGCTGAAGCAGCTGCACCGCCCCGGCGAGGCGCTGGCCGCCTACGACCGGGCCCTGCGGCTGCGCCCCGACTCTGTCGAGGCGCTGAACAACCGCGGCAATCTGCACCTGCTGATGCGCCGCTTCCCGGCGGCCTTGCAGGACCTGGAGCGTGCGGAGCAGCTGCAACCCGGCGCCGACTGGATGGCCGGTCTGACGCTTTACGCGGCCATGCACCTTTATCGCTGGGTGGGCCTGGAGGCGCGGCTGACCGGGCTGCGTCAGGCCGTGGCCGAGGGGCGCAAGGCCATACAGCCGCTGGCGCTGCAATGCCTGCTGGACGATCCGGTCGCGCAGCTGCAGGCGGCGCGCGTCTGGGCGCAGCACAGTTTTGCACCCCGGTGCGGCTGGCAGGCCCAGCGGCCGCCGGGCGACCGCATCCGCCTGGCCTATCTGTCGCGCGACTTCAAATCCCACCCGGTCGCCTTCCTGATGGCCGAGGTGTTCGAGCTGCACGACCGCTCCCGTTTTGAAGTCATCGCGTTGAATTACGGCCAGGCCGGCGACGACCCCATGCAGCGGCGCCTGCGCGCTGCCTTTGACCAGTTCCACGACATCGCCCACCTGACCGATGCCCAACTGGCCGACTTCGCCCGCGGTCTGGGCGTGGACATCGCGGTGGACCTGACCGGCCTGACCGATGGCGCGCGCGGCGGCATCCTCGCCTGGCGCGCCGCGCCGGTGCAGATGCAATACCTGGGCACGCTGGGGACGGCCGGCTCGCCGGTCTATGACTACCTGCTGGCGGATGCGACCCTGATTCCCGCCGACGAGCGTGACGCCTACGACGAGCGCATCGTCTATCTGCCCAGCTATCAGGCCAACGACCGCCGCCGGCCGCGGCCCCGGCCCGGCGACCGTGCTGCGCTGGGCCTGCCGCTCGATGGCTTTGTCTACTGCTGCTTCAACAACCCCTGCAAGATCAACCCCACCCGGTTCGCGGCCTGGGTACAGATCCTGCAGGCCGTGCCCGGCAGCGTGCTGTGGGTGCTGGAGGAGGACGAGCAGGCCGCGGTCAACCTGCGGGCCCACGCGCAGGCCGCCGGGCTGGACCCCACGCGCCTGGTCTTTGCCCGGCGCACGCGGCGTGAGGACTACCTGGCCAGGCTGGCGGCAGCCGATGTCTTCCTGGACACGCTGCCCTACAACGCCGGCACCACGGCCAGCGATGCGCTGTGGATGGGCCTCCCGGTGCTGACGCAGGCCGGCCGCTCCTTCCCGGCGCGCATGGCGGCCAGCCTGCTGCAGGCGGTGGGCCTGCCGGAGCTGGTAACGGGCGACACGCGCAGCTACATCGACCTGGCCGTGCGCCTGGCCACCGAACCCGGCCTGTTGCAGGCGGTGCGGCAACGGCTCGCCGCGCGCGAGGCCTCGGCGCTATTCGATACCCCCCGCTTCACGCGGCATCTGGAGCAGGCCTACCAGTTGGCGCACCAGGCGCGGCTGGCGGGCGAGCCGCCACGTGATCTGGTCGTCCCCGCGCTACCGGGCTGACGCGGCCAGCGCCTGCGGCGTCAGCCCGGCCTCATGGCGGGCCCACATGCGCTCCCACAGCGCTTCCAGATCGCTGGCGAAGCCGGCCGCGTCGAACAGCGGCGCCCGGTCGCGCGCCTGCAGCAACTGCTGGCGCAGCGCGGCACGCTCGGCCGCGTCGCCCGCCAGTCGGCAGGCGGTGTCCACGTAGGCGGCCGTGTCGGCGCAGACCAGCTCGGGCAGGCCCACCGCGTCCAGCAGGCTGGCCGACACCCGGCCGGCAAAGCTCTCGCCCAGCAGGCTCACCACCGGCACGGCGGCCCACAGCGTATCGCTGGTGGTGGTGTGGCCGTTGCAGGGCCAGCTGTCCAGCGCCAGGTCGGCCGCGCCCAGGCGCAGCGCGTGCTCCTGCAGCCCGGCGGCCGGCATGAAGAGCAGCCGCTCGGGCGCCACGCCACGCTGTTGGGCCTCACGGCGCAGCGCGGCATTGGCGTCATCGCTGCCGCTCAGCTGCCACAGCACGGCCTGCGGCACGCGCCGCAGGATCTCCATCCAGGCATCGAACAGCGGCGGGTTGAGCTTGTAGACCTGGTTGGCGCTCAGCAGCACCACCGCGTCCTCGGGCAGGCCCAGCGCCGCGCGGGCGGGTGCCGGCCCGCGTGGGCGGTGGCCGTCGTTGGGCTGGTAGCTGTGCGGCAGCTGCGCGATGCGTTCGCTGTACCAGGGCTGGTGTTCCAGCGGGGTCACGAAGCGGTCGCCGATCAGGTAGTCCACGCCGTCCAGGCCGGTGGTGCCGGGAAAGCCCAGCCAGGTGGCCTGCAGGGGGGCGGGCCGGTAGCCCAGCACGGCCAGGCGGCTGCCGCTGGTGTGGCCCTTGAGGTCGATCAGCAGGTCCACGCCCAGTTCGCGGATGCGCTGTGCGGTGGCCTGCAGGCCCAGCGGCTGCACGTCCTCGAAATGGTCGCAGGCGGCGCTGAGGCGGCGGCGGTAGGCCGAGCCGTCGTCCGCCGCGTGCGAGAAGAAGCTGATCTCGTAGCGGCTGCGGTCCAGGCGCTCGATCACCTCGGTGATCAGCGTGGCGGTCGCATGGGCCTGCAGGTCGTTGGACAGCAGGCCCACGTGCAGGCGCCGCATCGCGCGCGGCGCGCGGGCCGGTGCGGGCGGCAGCGGTGTGATGCTCTGGCTCAGGTAGCGCGCGGTCATCTGCGCGGCCTCCAGCATCTGGCGGGGATGGTGGGGCAGGGACACCAGCGTGAAGGGCACGCTGAACTGCGTGCCGTCTGCTGCGCCGGCCGCCTGGGCCTGGGCGTCCAGCAGGGCCTGCACGCGGGCCCTGTAGTCACCCCACTGCGCGGTCTGCTGCTCCAGGTGCAGCAGGTAGGACTGCGCGCCCAGGTGCTCGGGGTAGAGCGTCGCCACGGTGCGGAAGCACTCGGCGGCCTCGGCCTTCATCTTGAGGTTGTCGAACGCGAAGCCCAGCTCCACATAGGCGTCGCGGTCGTCCAGCTTCAGCGCCAGCGCCTGCATCAAGGCCTCCACCGCCTGCTGCGGGCGGCTGAGGCGATTCAGCGCCGTGCCCTGCAGGCGCAGCAGCTCGAACTCCTGGCGGCGCTGGGCCTCGGGCAGGGCCTGGGCCAGGCGCACCACGTAGTCGTGCTCGTTCAGCGCCATCGCCGCCTGCGCGGCCAGCAGCAGCGCGTCGCGGCCATGGGCCTCGGTGCTGGCATGGTGCAGCGCCTGCTCGGCGGCCTCCAGCCAGGCCTGGGGCTGGCGGGCGGCGCGCAGCGTGCGGGCCAGCGTCAGCCACAGGCCGCCGTCGGTGGGGGCCTGCGCCAGCGCCTCGCGCAGCAGCGCGGCGGCGTCGGTCCATTGCTGGGCGTCCAGCCGGGCCTGGACTCGTTGCAGAAGCTCAGCCAGCGGTGGTGCGGGTGCCGCGGCCGTTTCTTGTCCCCCGACCTTGCCGGACAGTTTTTTCTTATGCAGTTGTTCGTAGGCGTTCAGCGTGCCGGCCCATTCCTGGGTGGCAAACACCGGGCCCGAGCCGGTGTAGGTCTGCCCGCTGAAATGCGTGGGGATGAAGAGGTGGCTGGGCCAGATGGTCAGGCCGCTGTAGCCCAGGCGTTTGACGCTGTCGGTCAGGAACTGGGGGCCGACGCACTCCCGGGCCGGGCGTTCGTCCAGGGCGGTGAGCGCCTGCAGGTCCAGGATCATCTGGCCGAAGAAGGGATTGCCGGGCACGGATGCAACGGCACCGGCCGCGATCAGCCCGGGGCGCACCAGCTCGTTCTCCCAGCAGGCGCAGGCCTCGCCCTCGAACAGCCAGGGCTCCAGCGGGCGCACGCAGATGCTGTCGGCGTCCACCACAAAGCCGCCCTCGTTGTAGAGGATCTCCCAGCGCATCAGGTCGGCCACGCCGTTGAGCTCGCGCGAGGCCATCTGGCGCATGTGGCGTGCGTTCACCCAGCCGTAGTTCGCGAGCTCGTCGTTGCCCCAGACGCGCAGCGTCCAGTCCGGGTTGTGCTGCCGCCAGGTGGCGATGCAGTTGTCCGGGCGCCGGCTCTCGTCGCCGACCCAGATGATGTGCAGGGTGCGTGGAATCATGTCGGGCTCGGAGAGCGGTCTGGCGCCGAGTCTAGGAGGTCTGCATACCCCGCCAGCGGTCGAAAAGCATGGTGAATCGGCGGCTGACGCGCCCGGGCCTCGCCCAGCGTGTGCGGACAATGGAGCGATGTCCGTGCCGCCCTATCGAGTCGCCCTGGTTGTCATCGCCCGAGACGAGGCTGCCCACATCGCGCGCCTGCTGGACAGCGTCGGGCCCTGGGTGGATGAGATGCTGGTGCTGGACACCGGCTCGCGCGACGCGACCCCGGCGCTGGCCGCCGCACATGGCGCGCGGGTGGAGCATTTCGCTTGGTGCGACGACTTCTCCGCCGCCCGCAACCACGCGCTGGCGCTGGCCGGCGCCGACTGGCATTTAGTGCTGGACGCCGACGAGTGGCTGCTGGACGGTGGCGCGGTGCTGCAGGCGCTGCGCACGCAGCGGCCGGATTTCGTCGGCACGCTGCAGCTGGAGGACCGCTTCGACGACGGCAGCCCGCGCCAGGCCCGCCAGCAGCTCAGCCGCGTGCTGCCCGGCGCGGTGCGCTATGCCGGCCTGGTGCATGAGCAGCCCCAGCATCAGCTGCCGCAGCGCCCGCTGGCGCTGCGCGTAGCCCATGACGGCTATTTGCCCGACCGGCTAATCCACAAGCGCGGCCGCAATGCGCGCCTGCTGCAGCGCGAGCTGCAGCGCCAGCCCGGCGATGCCTATCTTTGGTACCAGCTGGGAAAGGACCATGCGGTCTACGACGAGCATGAGGCCGCGGAGCGCGCCTTCGAGCGTGCGACCGCCTTGCCCCACCCGGCGGCAGGCTGGTGGCTGGACCTGGTGCCGCGCCGGCTGTTCGCGCTCAAGCAGCTCAAGCGGTATGCGGACGGCGTGCAGTTCGCCGAGACGCAGATGACGGCCTGTGCCGAATCACCGGACTTCTTCTTCGCGCTGGGCGACCTGCTGCTGGACTTCGCGGCCGACCAGCCGGCCCAGGCCGAGGTGCTGCTGCCCATGATCGAGGGCGCCTGGCGCCGCTGCCTGGAGATCGGCGAGCGGCCCGACCTGCCTGGCGCCGTGGTGGGCCGTGGCAGCCACCTGGCGGCCCACAACCTGGCCCTGGTGCTGGACCTGCTGGGCCGGGCCGGCGAGGCCGGCGCGCTGCGCCGCGCCCATGGGCTGTCGGCGCCATGAGCGGCCTGCGTTGGCCGTTGGCCGCGCTGCTGAGCTGGCTGCTGGCCTGGGCGGGCTTTGCGAGCCTGCGGGCGCTGGGTGCGTCGCCGGGCGCGGCGCTGCTGGGCGCGACGCTGCTGGGCGTGGTACTGGCGCTGCCGCACCGGGTGCGCTGGCGCCGCCTCATCGTGGCGGCGGGCTTTCCGGTGTCGGTGCTGGCCCAGGGCTGGCAGGCCGGCTTGCCGGCGGCCTGGGCCTGGCTGTGGTGGCTGCCGTTGCTGCTGCTGTGGTGGCTGTACCCGCGGCGCAGCTGGAGCGAGGCGCCGCTGTTTCCCACACCGAGGGGAGCGCTGGAGCGCCTGCCCGAGTTCGCACCTCTGCCGCCCGGCGCCAGGGTTCTGGACGCCGGCTGCGGCCTGGGCCACGGGCTGGCCGAGCTGGCGCGGGTCTATCCGCAGGCGCGGCTGGAGGGCGTGGAGTGGAGCCGGCCGCTGGTGTGGGCCGCGCGCTGGCGGCTGAGGGGGCGGGCCCGCGTGCAGCGGGGCGATCTGTGGGCGGGCGACTGGGGGGGGCTGGCGCTGCTCTATGTCTTCCAGCGCCCCGAGACCATGGTCCGGCTCTGGGCCAAGGCGCAGCGGGAGCTGCCGCCCGGCGCCTGGCTGGCCAGCCTGGATTTCGAGGTGCCGGGCCAGCGTCCGCAGGCGCAGTGGCTCACGCCTGGCGGGCGCACCGTCTGGCTCTACCGGCCCCAGGTCTGAGCCAGGAACCCGGGCCGGTGCCCAGAAATGCCGCCGCTTTGCGGTCTAGTGCCGGGCTTGGGGCGCCAGCCTCGCGGCATACTCGCTCAAGCCCTGAGGCCCCCGGCCGATATGGCTTGAACACCTTCACTACCTCCACGCATGTTTGTCATCATCGGCTGGCTGATCGCCCTGGGCTGCGTCTTCGGCGTGTTCATCGCTCACGGCGGCAATATCAGCGTGGTGCTGCACGCGCTGCCGTTCGAGCTGATCACCATCTTCGGTGCGGCCGGCGGCGCCTTTCTGGCCAACAACCAGATGAAGGTGGTCAAGGCCACCATGGGCGGCCTGGGCCAGTGCTTCAAGGGCAGCAAGTACAACAAGGCCCGCTACATGGACCTGCTGGCGCTGATGTACGACATCCTGCAAAAGGCCCGCAAGGAGGGCCTGATGTCCATCGAAAAGGACGTCGAGGACCCGCACAGCAGCGCGCTGTTCCAGAAGTACCCGACGGTGGGCAATGACCACCATGTCACCGACTTCATCACCGACTACCTGCGCATGATGGTGTCCGGCAACCTGAACGCGCACGAGATCGAGGCGCTGATGGATGCCGAGATCGAGACCCACCACCAGGAGGCGCATGCGCCGGTGGCGGCGCTCACGCGCCTGGCCGGCGGTCTGCCGGCCTTCGGCATCGTGGCCGCGGTGCTGGGCGTGGTGAACACCATGGGCTCGGTGGGCCAGCCCCCGGCGGTGCTGGGCGGCATGATCGGCTCCGCGCTGGTGGGCACCTTCCTGGGCATCTTGCTGGCCTATGGCTTCGTGGAGCCGCTGGCCGGCCTGCTGGAGCAGAAGGTGGAGGACGCCGGCAAGGAAATCATCTGCATCAAGATCACGCTGCTGGCCAGCATGCAGGGCTATGCGCCCCAGGTGGCCATCGAGTTCGGCCGCAAGGTGCTGTTCTCGGGCGACCGCCCGGGCTTCACCGAGCTCGAAGGTCACGTGAAGAAGAAATGAGCCTGAGCAGGAAGGACGGCTAAATGGCGGGCGACGCGAAAAAGCTCCAGCCCATCATCATCAAGCGGGTGAAGAAGGGCGGCCATGGCGCCCATGGCGGCGCCTGGAAGATCGCCTATGCGGACTTCGTGACCGCGATGATGGCCTTCTTCCTGCTGATGTGGCTGCTGGGCTCCACGACCGAGGGCGACAAGAAGGGCATCCAGGAGTATTTCCAGTCGCCGATGAAGGTGGCCATGCTGGGCGGCAGCGGCGCGGGCGACGCCACCAGCATCATCCGCGGCGGTGGCAAGGACCTGACGCGCGACACCGGCCAGGTCAAGGACGGCGACGTCGAGACCAAGACGCCGCGCTACAACCTGCGTGCGATCAAGGACGAGCAGCGTCGCGTGGAGCGGGCCCGGCTGGCGCAGCTGCAGGCCAAGCTGGAGGATGTCATCAAGGCCAATCCCCGGCTGGAGGCGCTGGGCGGCCAGATCCGCCTGGACATGACCCGCGAGGGACTGCGCATCCAGATCGTGGACGAGGACAAGCGCCCGATGTTCGACAGCGGCAGCGCGGTGGTGAAGCCCTATATGCGCGACCTGCTGCGCGAGCTGGGCGACGTGCTGTCCGAGGTGCCCAACCGGCTCACGGTGGAGGGTCACACCGACGCCCAGGCCTTTGCCGGCGGGGATCGCGGCTACAGCAACTGGGAGCTGTCGGCCGACCGCGCGAACGCGTCGCGCCGCGAGCTGGTGGCCGGCGGTCTGCCCGAGGCGCGCATGCTGCGGGTGCAGGGGCTGGCGGCCAGCAAGCTGCTGGATGAGCAAAATCCCAACAGCCCGCTGAACCGCCGCATCAGCATCATCGTGATGAACCGCGATGCCGAGGACGCGGTGCTGAAGAACCTGCCGCAGGACGAAGAGCCCGCCAATGCCACGCCGGAGCCGCAGAGCGGGAAAATGCCGCAAACTCCGGCGCCAGCGGCCAGCCGCTAGAACTAGACTGCTGGCCTTGCACCGACCCGTCCCCCGAAGAGGATCGCCATGAGCGCTGACATGAAATTCCTGGTTGTCGACGACTTCTCCACCATGCGCCGCATCGTTCGCGGCCTGCTGAAGGAGATCGGCTACAACAACTGCGAAGAAGCCGAGGATGGCGTCGAGGCCCTGAACATGCTGAAGGGCGCGAAGTTCGACTTTGTCGTCAGCGACATCAACATGCCCAACATGACGGGCTTCGAGCTGCTGAAGGCGATCAAGGAAGACCCCAACCTCAAGCACCTGCCGGTGCTGATGGTGACCGCCGAGGCGCGCAAGGAAGACATCGTGCTGGCCGCCCAGTCGGGTGCGGCCGGCTACATCGTCAAGCCTTTCACCAAGGCCACGCTGGAAGAAAAAGTCCAGAAGATCATGCAGAAACTGGCCGCCGCGGCCTGAACGGAGGCGCGCCATGTCCCTTGAACAACTGGCCAAGCTGACCAGCGGCACGGATCCGCTGACCGTCTCGCCCGAGGTCTTCCAGCAGATCGGCACCATCACCCGCGTGCTGCACGACACCATGCAGCAACTGGGCGTGATGCCCAAGCTGCAGATAGCGACCGACGGCCTGCCGGACGCCCGCAGCCGCCTGAGCTACATCGCGACCAAGACCGCCGCCGCCGCCGAGAAGGTGCTGAACTCGGTGGATCAGGCCAAGGTCGAGCATGCCGGCATCAGCAAGGCCACGCACGACATGGCCGCTGCCATCGTGGCCGACCCGGTGCGCGCAGTCGCCAGCGGGGCGGTGATGAATTTCGTGAAGGAGGTCGAAGACCGCACCTCCCGCATCGACGGTCACCTGACCGACATCATGCTGGCCCAGGATTTCCATGACCTGACCGGCCAGGTGGTCGCCAAGGTCGTGACGCTGGCCAACGACCTGGAGGACAGCCTGGTCAAGCTGCTGGTGTCCGTGGTGCCGCCGGAACAGCGCGACAAGGTCGACCCCAACATCCTGCAGGGTCCGGTCGTGAACCCCGAGGGGCGCACCGACGTGGTGGCCAACCAGGGCGAGGTGGACGATCTGCTCGCCAGCCTGGGCTTCTGAGCCCGCGCGCTCCCGCCCATGCACAAGGCCCGCCTCGGCGGGCCTTTGTCATGGGGTGTGGGATTCCGGCGGCAGGCTGCGTATCGCGCGGTTGATGCGCTCCATCAGCGCCGGCGACACCTGCAGGCTGCAGCTCAGGTAGCGCAGCTCGCCGGGGGGCATGTCGGCAAACGCGATGGCCGCCAGCCCCATGCCGTCGAAGCCCGGGTCCCGCTTGAGCCAGCCCAGGTCCTCGGCGTCTATCAGCATGTAGTCCACGCGTCGTGCGGCCACCATCTGTGCCAGCTGCAGCGGGCTGCGCTGCGCGTGGCCGGCCGGCCGCGCGGTGCGCGCCAGCGCGCGGTCCAGCTGGGCGCCATAGGAGGCGCCATCCAGCACGCCGGGCGTGAGCTCGGGGTCGGCGAACAGCGCATCCAGCCGCGCATGCGTGCGGATGCGGGCGGCCGCGCGTTCGTGGGCCAGCACCAGATTGGGCCGGTCGCGGAAGATGGGCAGCGAGTAGCGTGAGTAACGGGTGCGTTCGGGCAGCTTGTAGAAGCCGGGGGTGCACAGCGGCGCCTGGTTGGCCTGCAGGTGCATCAGCGTGCGCCGCATCGGCATCTCGACGAAATGCGCGGTGATGCCCGCCTGCTGCAGCAGCCAGGCGGTGCGCTCGATCAGGAATCCTGCGGGCTGGCCGTTCTGTGTGTAGCTGTAGGGCGGCTTGTCCCGGTACTCGATGGTGAGGGTCTGCGCGGATACGGCGGGCAGCCCCGCCCCCAGGCCGACGCTCAGCATCAAGGCTTGCATCGCTTTATTCATACAACTCCCCTGGGGCGAGCTTAGGCGCATGGGCCGGCATCGGCCCGCGGCCGCCGGGCCTTAGCGTGCATTTGCACCGCTTGCGCGGGCCGGCGCGTGGGCCGGTGCTGCGGGCCGGGGTCGGTCAGATAAGGCTCGGATAAGGCGGGTGAGTGGGGCGCTTTTCTCGCTCAAGTTGGCGGGCCCGCCTCGAACAATGTCGGCAAGCGCCGTCATGGCGCCTTCCCTGTCATGGCCGACCAAGACGCACAAGACCGCAACCTTCCCGCCTCGGCGAAAAAGATCCAGAGATCGCGCGCCGAGGGCCAGCTGCCGCGCTCGCGCGACCTGCCGCACTTCGCGATGATGGTTGCGGGCGGTGCGGTGCTGGCGGCGGGCAGTGGCCCCATCGTCGAGCGGCTGCGGCAGATGCTGGTCAAGGGCCTGCATTTCGATGCGCAGCTGCTGGCGGACAAGGGCTTCATGAGCGAACGCCTGGTCGAGATGACGCTGGTGTTCGCCAGCGTGATGGGCCCCATCGCCGCGGTGATGCTGGTGGTGGCCGTGGCCAGCCATGTGGCGGGCGGCGGCTGGAACTGGACGCTCAAGCCGCTGATGCCTCGCTTCTCCCATCTCAACCCGCTGGAGGGCCTGGGCCGGCTGTTCACCGGCCAGGGCTTCGGTGCGGCGCTGAAGGCGGTGCTGCTGGCGCTGGTGCTGGGGGTGGTGGGCGCGCTGGTGCTCAAGGACCGGCTGGCCGCCTATGTGAGCATCATGGCGGTGCCGCTGCCCTCGGCGCTGGCCTACGCGGGTCAGCAGTTGCTGGGCGGGCTGGCGCTGCTGGCGCTGGCGCTGGCGCTGTTTGCCGCCATCGACGTGCCGCTGCAGCGCCAGCTGTGGCTGCGTCGCCTGCGCATGAGCCGCGAAGAGGCCAAGCAGGAAATGAAGGAGCTGGAGGGCAATGCCGAGGTCAAGGCCCGGCTGCGCTCGCGCATGCGCGAGATGGCCAAGCGCCGCATGCTGGCGGCCGTGCCCCAGGCCGACCTGGTGGTGATGAACCCCACCCACTATGCGGTGGCGCTGAAGTACGACGAGGCCAAGATGAGCGCGCCGCGCGTGGTGGCCAAGGGCGCGGACCTGCTGGCGCTGCGCATCCGCGACCTGGCCAAGGACTCCAAGGTGCCGGTGCTCCAGCAGCCCATGCTGGCGCGGGCGCTGTACGCCCACGCCAAGCTGGACCACGAGATCCCGGCCGCGCTGTTCGGCGCCGTGGCCCAGGTGCTGGCCTATGTCTACCAGCTGCGCGCCGCGCTGGCCGCGCGCGCCGCGCTGCCGCCCGAGCCGCATCCGGCCGTGCCGCCGGAGCTGGACCCGCACAACCAACCGGGCTGGGTGCCCGATGAGGATGGCGACGAATGAATGAGGTGATCCAGCGTCTGCAGGCCCTGCTGGGCCCGCGAGCCGGTGTCATTGCCGCGCTGGGCGCGCCCATCGCGGTGCTGCTGGTGCTGTCCATGATGGTGCTGCCGCTGCCACCCTTCGTGCTGGACCTGCTGTTCACCTTCAACATCGCGATGGCGGTGATGGTGATGATGGTGGCGGCCCACATGGTGAAGCCGCTGGACTTCGCGGCCTTCCCGACCGTGCTGCTGCTGACCACGCTGATGCGCCTGTCGCTGAATGTGGCCTCCACCCGCGTGGTGCTGCTGGAGGGCCACACCGGCACCGGCGCGGCGGGCCGCGTGATCGAGGCCTTCGGCCACTTCCTGATCGGCGGCAATTTCGCGGTCGGCCTGATCGTGTTCGCCATCCTGGTGGTCATCAACTTCATCGTGGTGACCAAGGGTGCGGAGCGCATCGCCGAGGTGGGCGCGCGCTTCACGCTGGACGCGATGCCCGGCAAGCAGATGGCGGTGGACGCCGACCTCAACGCCGGCCTGATCAACGAGGCCGAGGCCAAGCGCCGCCGCGCCGAGCTGGGCGACGAGGCCGACTTCTTCGGCTCCATGGACGGTGCCAGCAAGTTCGTGCGCGGCGACGCAATCGCGGGCATGCTGATTCTGGCGATCAACATCGTCGGCGGCTTCATCATCGGCGTGGCCCAGCATGGCCTCTCGGCCGGCCAGGCGGCCGACAGCTACATCCTTCTCGCGGTGGGCGATGCGCTGGTGGCCCAGGTGCCGGCGCTGCTGATCTCGGTGGCCGCGGCCATGGTGGTGTCGCGCGTGGGCAGCGACAAGGACATCGGCGCGCAGATCGGCGGCCAGGTGTTCGGCTCGGCCAAGTCCATGGCCATCACCGCCGGCGTCATCGGCGCGCTGGGCCTGATCCCCGGCATGCCGCACGTGGTGTTCCTGCTGATCGCGTCTGCGCTGGGCTACCTGGCCTGGTGGCTGCGCCGCCGCGAGCAGCGCGCCCAGGCCGCGGCGGCGGTCAAGCCCATCGTGCCCCAGGCCGAGCCCAATACCGAGGCCAGCTGGGACGACCTGGTGCCGGTGGACACGCTGGGCCTGGAGGTGGGCTACCGCCTGATCGCGCTGGTGGACAAGACCCGCGAGGGCGACCTGCTGTCGCGCATCAAGGGCGTGCGGCGCAAGTTTGCGCAGGAGGTCGGCTTCCTGCCGCCGCCGGTGCACATCCGCGACAACCTGGAGCTGCGCCCCAGCCAGTACCGCATCACGCTGCGTGGCGCGGTGGTCGGCGAGGCCGAGGCCTTTCCCGGCATGTGGCTGGCGATCAATCCCGGCCATGCGACGCAGAAGCTGATAGGCACCGCCACCACCGACCCCGCCTTCGGATTGCCGGCGGTGTGGATAGAAGAGCGCCAGCGGGAGATGGCCCAAATGAGCGGCTTTACGGTGGTTGATTGCTCGACTGTCGTGGCCACCCACCTTTCACACTTGATGCAAGTGCACGCGGCCAAGTTGTTGGGCCGCGTGGAAACGCAGGCTCTGGTGGATCACCTCACCAAGCAGGCGCCCCAACTGATCGAAGACGTGATTCCCAAGATGGTCAGCATCGCCACCCTGCAACGCGTGCTCCAGCTGCTGCTGGAGGAGGGCGTGCACATCCGCGACATGCGCTCCGTCGTCGAATCCATCGCCGAGAACGCGGCCAGCGTGACCGACCCGGCCGAGCTGGCCCGCCGCATCCGCATCCACATCGCGCCGGCCATCGTGCAGCAGATCTACGGCTCGGTGAAGGAGCTGGACGTGATCGCGCTGGAGCCCGAGCTGGAGCGCCTGGTCACGCAGGCGCTGAACTCGCCCCACGGCGCCGCACTGGACCCGGGTGTGGCCGACACGCTGGCGCGCAGCGCGGCCGAGAACGCGCAAAAGCAGGAAGACCGCGGCGTGCCCGCGGCGCTGCTGGTGCCGGACCTGATCCGTGCGCCCATGGCGCGCCTGCTCAAGCGCGCCGCGCCGCGTCTGAAGGTGCTGGGCCACAGCGAGATTCCCGAGACCCACACGATACGCATCGGCTCCATCATCGGAGGCGCGGCATGACCCGTTCCATCCCGCCTGCGGCCCGCCCGCAGCGCAACCCACGGCAGCGTGCTGAGGTGGCCCCGGCCGCCCGCGCCACGGCCCGGCAGGAGGCTCCATGAACGTCCGCAAGTTCACCGCCCGCAGCTCGCGCGAGGCCCTCGCGCTGGTCAAGCAGGCCTTCGGCCCCGAGGCGATCGTGCTGTCCAACAAGCCCTGCGCCGAGGGCGTGGAGGTGCTGGCCATGGCCCCCGAGGGCATGGGTCACATCGAGCAGCTGGCCGCCGCCGTGCCGCGCACCGTGGCGCGTCCGGTCAGCCCGCCCGCGCCCATGGCACCCAGCCCGCGCGGCAGCTTTGCCGAGCGCGCCCGCCTGGAGCCCAGCTTTGGCGCCGAGGTCGGGGGTGACGTGCAGCAGCTGGCGATGAGCACGCTGTCCTTCCAGGACTATGTGCGCGAGCGCGTGCTGCGTCGCCGCCAGGCCGAGATGAGCGGCCAGCCCGATCCGGCCCCCGCGATGGCCGCGCCCCAGCGCGCCCCTGCGCCGACGCCGCGGCCGCCGGTGGCCTCGCTGGAAGAGGTGCGCCAGCAGCGCGAGCGTCGTGCCGCCGAGGCCATGGCCGCGCTGAACCCGCGCCGCGCCGCACCGGTCGAGGTGGCGCCGCCCCAGCAGCCCGCGCCGCGCCGTGCGCCGCCGGTGCTGCGCGACGAGATCCGCCTGCCCGATGCCGGCTCGGCCCGTCCGGTGCCGTCGCTGAGCGACGTGGTCGATGCGCCGCGCGATCTGCCCGACCAGGCGCCGCGCAGCCGCCGCGAGCAGATGGACATGATGAACGAGCTGCGCCAGGTGCGCGGCCTCATCGAGGAGCGCTTCTCCTCGCTGGCCTTCATGGAAAAGCTGCAGCGCCAGCCGGTGCCGGCCCGCCTGACCCAGAAGCTGCTGGAGCTGGGCTTCAGCCCGGCACTGGTGCGCAAGCTGGCCGAGAGCTGCCCGGCCGACTTCAAGCCCGCTTCCGGCCAGGAGCCGAGCGACGAGCTGGCCTGGGCCGGCCATGTGCTGTCGCGCAATCTGCTGGCCGACGAGGCCGCGCCCGCGATCGAGGACCGTGGCGGCGTGTTCGCGCTGATCGGCTCCACCGGCGTGGGCAAGACCACCACCACCGCCAAGCTGGCCGCGCACTTCGCCACCAAGCACGGTGCCAGCCAGCTGGGCCTGATCACGCTGGACGCCTACCGCGTCGGCGCCCACGAGCAGCTGCGCGCCTATGGCCGCATCCTGGGCGTGCCGGTGCACACCGCGCATGACCGCGCGTCGCTGGACGATCTGCTGGACCTGCTGTCCAGCAAGAAGCTGGTGCTGATCGATACCGCCGGCATGGCCCAGCGCGACAGCCGCACGCAGGATCTGCTGCAGATGCTGGCCCACCCCAGCATCAAGAAGCTGCTGGTCATCAACGCGGCCCAGCAGGGCGAGACCATAGAAGACGTGGTCAACGCCTGGAAGGCCGCCGCCTGCGAGGGCGTGGTGCTCAGCAAGATCGACGAGGCGGTGAAGCTGGCGCCCTCGCTGGACACGCTGATCCGCCACAAGCTCAAGGTGCTGGGCGTGGCCAACGGCCAGCGCGTGCCCGAGGACTGGCATCGCCTGTCGGCTGCCGCGCTGGTGCAGCGCGCGCTGAAGAGCCCGGCCGCCGGTGCCTGGCGCATGGACAGCGCCGATGTGAACCTGATCTTTGCCGGCGCGCCGCTCAGCGACGCCGAACTGCCGGCCGCCCTGCACTGAACGCCCCGCCCATGCGAGACCTGCCCCAAGACCAAGCCCACGGCCTGCGCCGCCTGTTCGCGGCGTCCAAGCTGCGCTTCGTGCCGGTGGTCAGCAACCCGCAGGTGGCGGCCTCCAGCGTGCTGCTGGAGGCGCTGTGCGCGGCCTTCGCCGAGCTGGGCCTGCACACGCTGGTGGTGGATGCCGGCGAGCGCTCGCCCGCGCCGTCGGAGCTGGCCCAGGTGGATCTGTCCAACTGCATAGAACCGCTGTCGCGCCGCGTGTCCTACCTGGCCGCGCGCGGCCTGCCCTTGCGCTACACCAATGCCAACGGCTCGGCCGCGGGCTTTCTGGAGGCGGTGGCCGCCGCGGCGCCGCAGGCCGACGTGGTGCTGCTGCACGCCAGCGCTGCCGAACTGGCCCGCGTGGTGTCGCTGCGCGAGGTGCGCCCGCTGCTGCTGGCCGACAGCGACCCCACCAGCGTCACCGAAGCCTACGCGGGCATGAAATGGCTCACGCAACGTGCGGGCCTGATGGTCTACAGTCTGCTGATGGCCTGCCATCCTCAGCTGCGCGTGGCCACTCGCATCGCGCAACAGCTTTCCTCCTGCGCCGACGGCTTCCTCGGCGCGGTGCTGCGTGACTGGGCCTGCCTGGACCCGCGCGCCTCGGCGTCCGCGCCGCTGTCGCCCGAACTGCGCCACCTGGCGCGCGAGCTGCTGCTGGCGGCGCCCCCCGGGGCGGCGCTGGACGCCTCCTCCCCCGATGCGATCCCGTTGCGCCCGGCGCGCACGGCGACCGGCCCCCTTGTCATCGCCCACTGAATTCCGCCGCCGGAGCTGACCATGTACACGCCCAAAGGCCGCCTCGACAACAGCACGCTGATCCATCAGTACAGCCCGCTGGTGCGACGCCTGGCCCACCAGATGGTGGCCAAGCTGCCCGCGAATGTGGAAGTGGACGACCTGATCCAGGTGGGGCTGATCGGGCTGACCGATGCGCTGTCGCGCTTCGACGCGGCGCAGGGCGTGCAGTTCGAGACCTTCGCGACCCAGCGCATACGCGGCGCGATGCTGGACGAACTGCGCGGCGGCGACTGGATGAGCCGCGGTACGCGCCGCCAGCAGCGCGAGATCGAGGCCGCGGTGCACAAGGTCGAGCAGCGCCTGGGCCGCGCGCCCAGCGAGGCCGAGATCGCTGCCGAAATGGGCCTGGCGCTGGCCGACTACCAGGAGCTGCTCGGCAAGGTGCGCGGCACCCAGCTGGTCTACCTGGAAGACATGAGCGGCGACGACGGCGACGAGGACTTTCTCGACCGCCACGTGGCCGACGAGGCCAGCAACCCGCTGCACCTGCTGCAGGACCACCGCATGCGCGAGGCGCTGGTGGCCGCGATCAAGAACCTGCCCGAGCGCGAGCAGTTCGTGATGAGCATGTACTACGAGCACGACATGAACCTCAAGGAGATCGCGGCCGTGCTCAAGGTCACGGAGTCGCGTGTCTGCCAGCTACACAGTCAGTCGATCGCCAGGTTGCGCGTTAAGCTGCGTGAATGGTGAGGCCGGGCTGCGCAGGCTCCGGCTGACAACAAGCAGGGGACAAGCGCATGTTCAGATGGCCCAAGGCCAGCGCCGCGCCAGCGGCACCCACCCCCGAAGCGCCCGCCCGTGAGGGTGGTGCCGGCCTGGAGATCGTCAGGCGGCTGGCGCGTTCGGTCTCCCATGTCGGCAAGGATGCGGCCGAGGTGCGCGGTGCGCTCGAAGACACCCAGCGCGTGATGCAGTCGCAGGTCCAGGCCATGCAGGCGCTGGCGGAGCAGCTGCAGCAGATCAGTCAGGCCCAGGCCGCGATCACCACCGCCACTGCTGCCAGCGATGCCGCGGTGCACAAGGCCCGAGCAGCGCTGAGCCAGGTCGGCGGCGAGGTGGGCGACATGGCGGCCACGCTGGCCCAGGTGTCCGGCGCGGCGGCCGAGATCACCAAGATCTCGCTGCAGACCCGTCTGGTGGCGTTCAACGCCGCGGTCGAGGCCAAGCATGCCGGCGAGGCCGGGCGCGGCTTCGCGGTGGTGGCCGAGGCGGTGAAGGCGCTGGCGGGTCAGGTGGAATCCTCATCCAAGGCCATCGTCGGCGCGATCGCGACGCTGCAGACCCGCATCGACCATTTCATCGACGAGCTCTCCGAGCACGGTGAACGCCCCAGCCAGATCCACGCCGCCTTCAACGGCGTGGCCTCTGACGTGGCGCGCATTGCCAGCTCGGCCGAGCAGAGCGGCCGCCAGGTGCAGTTGCTCAACGAGCGCGCGTCCGAGCTGGGGCGTGAGGTGCAGCAGGCCAACCACGGCCTCAAGATCGCCTTCGACGGCAGCGACCGCTTCCTGCGCATGTCCGAGGACCTGATCGAGCAGATCGCCGAGAGCGGCGTGGAGGTGGATGACGCGCCCTTCATACGCGCCGCCCAGGCGGCCGCGGGCGAGATCGCCGATCTGCTGGAGCGTGCGCTGCGCGACGGCAGCCTCAGCGCCGCCGACCTGTTCGACGAGAACTACCGGCCCATAGACGGCACCCAGCCCCAGCAACACCTGACCCGCTTCAGCGCCCTGGCCGACCGGCTGTTCCCGGCGGTGCAGGAGCCGGTGCTGGGCTTCAGCGACAAGGTCGTGTACTGCATCGCGGCCGACCGCAACGGCTATGTGGCCACGCACAACCGCAAGTACTGCCAGCCGCAGCGGCCCGGCGATGTGCTGTGGAACACCGCCAACAGCCGCTACCGGCGCATCTTCAACGACCGCACCGGTCTGGCGTCGGCGCGCAACACCCGGCCCTTTTTGCTGCAGACCTACCGCCGCGACATGGGCGGCGGCCGCTATGTGCTGCTGAAGGAAGTGGCCGCGCCCATCGTCGTGGGCGGCCGGCACTGGGGCGGCCTGCGCCTGGCCTTCGGCTTCTGAGCCCGCTCAGGGCGCCACGCAGGCGCGGTTCTTGCCGGTGTGCTTGGCCTCGTACAGCGCCACGTCGGCACGGTCCAGCGCGGCCTCCAGCGTCTCGCCGGGCCGGTAGAGCGTGACGCCGGCCGAGAAGGTCACGAACACGTCCTTGCCGTCGTGCTGGAACAGCGCCGCGGACAGCGAGCGCTGCAGCCGCACCAGCACCTGCTGGGCTTCGTCCAGCGGCGTGTCGGGCAGCATCAGCACGAATTCCTCACCGCCGTAGCGGGCCACCATGTCGCCCGGGCGCAGCGAGGCCTGCGCCCGTTCGGCCAGCGACTTCAGCGCGATGTCGCCCGCGTGGTGGCCCAGGCTGTCGTTGAGCTTCTTGAAGTTGTCGATGTCCAGCAGTGCCAGCGCGATGCGGGATTCCTCGCGCTCGGCCTTGGCCTGCTCGATGCCGAAGGCGTTGATCAGCCCGCGGCGGTTGGCGACCTGGGTGAGCTGGTCGGTGTGCACCTCGTTGGACAGCCGGCGCAGCTCGCCCTCCAGCTCTTCCACGCGCTGGGTGAGGGCGCTGGCGCGGTCATGCTCCAGCGTCAGCCGCGCCTGGGTCTGGGCCACCAGCCCCTGCACGCTGCGGCTTTCCTCCACCATCTCGCGCACGGTGCCGGCCAGGCTTTCCAGCGAGTCGGCCTGCTCGATCGCGTCCGCGTAGCGGCCTACATTGTTCTGGAAACGGTCGGTGTGCTGGCCCAGTTCGCCCAGTTCGCTGAGCATGCGCTGGATCAGGCCCTTGAGCGCATCGCGCGCCTTGGTGCGCTCGTCGCGCAGCGCACGCTGGCGCTCGCGCGTGCCCGACAGCAGCTCGGACACGGTGCGCACACCCCGGCCCGACAGGCCCTGGGCCAGCGTGTTGCTCATGGCCTCGGCCTGGCCGTGGGCCCAGGAGTCGTCCTCGGCCAGGTCCACCAGGCTGGCCGACAGCTCGCGGCACAGGCCGCCCAGCTCGTCGAACAGGTGGCGGCGGTGGTCCAGCAGGTGGCGGGCGCGCAGGCACAGTGCGGCCATCTGGGCGGCGCGTTCCGGGCTGGCGCCCTGGCTGCGCAGCTCGACCTGGGCCGCGTCCAGCTCGCGGATCAGCGCGTCGGCCGGCGTGGCCTCGCTGGCCGGCGAACGCAGCGCGTGCTGCACCGTGCCGTTGAGCTCGGCGCCGATGTCGGGCCAGGCGCCGGCGCCTGATCCGGTGGCACCGGGGCGGGCGTTGGCGTCGGCCAGCGCATCGAAGCCGCTGTCGTCCTGCAGCACGTCTTCAAAGAACTGGCTGGGCGTGCCGCCATCGCGGTCGGTCTCGACCTCCCCGCCGGCCTCGTCCTTGGCCCAGCTGGCGATCAGCTGGTTGAGGCGCTTCACCAGCTTGGGGCTGTCGGTGCGGGTCTGTTCCAGCACGCGCGCCACGCCGTCCTTGCGGCGCGCCAGCGTCCAGTGGCGTCCGCCGCGCTCCAGTCCGCGCATCAGTCGCTCGATGGCCTGGGCCAGCGCCTCCGCCTGGGCGCCGGGGCCGGCGCTGTCCAGCAGCTGGTCCACCTGCTTGAGCAACTCGTCGAAGCGCTGCTCGCGCAGCGTGTTCTGCAGCGTCTGGCGCGTCTGGCCGCTGGGCAGGGCCAGGCTGATGAGGCGCGACAGCAGCTGCTGCACCCGCTCGGGCACCTGGGTGGTGGTGGGCGCCTCGCCGCCGGCCTCGATCGCGTAGGCGCGGCTGTAGTTCTCGGGCGTGGGCTCCAGGCGGGCCTGGGCCAGCCGCTGCAGCGCGGCCTTGGCGATCTGGGCGGGGGGGAGGGTGTTGCGCATGTCAGTCACGCTCGGTTGTCCGCCCGGGCCTGCCGGGTGGCGGGGTCATGTCAGCGTTGGCCGCGCGCGAGCTCCTGCACGGCCTCGGCCTGGCTGATCCAGGGGGCCTTGCGCGGCAGCACGGTCTGGGCGATCCACTGTTCCAGCTCGTCGGCCGGCAGCGGGCGGCTGAACAGGAAACCCTGCATCAGCGAGCAGCCCAGGCGGTGCAGCACCTCCATCTGGCGCAGCGTCTCCACGCCCTCGGCGATCACGCGCAGGCCCAGCGCGCGGGCCAGCGCGATGATGGCGGTGACCACGGCCGAGCTCTGCGGTGTGATGCCCAGGTCGCGCACGAAGGTGCGATCCACCTTGACTTCGGAGATGGGCAGCGTGGTCAGGTAGGCCAGCGACGAATAGCCGGTGCCGAAGTCGTCGATGGAGATCTCCACGCCCACCTCGTTCAGACGGTGCAGAGACGGAATCACGTTCTGCAGGTCCTTCATCAGGTTGTTCTCGGTGATCTCCAGCTGGATGGAGCGGTGCGGCACGCCATAGGCGCTGACGCACTGGTGGATGTGCTCGACCAGGTCGGTGCGCTCGAACAGCCGGCTGGGCAGGTTGACCGCGATGGAGTCGCTGAAGCCGAACTGCAGCGACCACAGCTTGGTCTGGCGCGCGGCTTCCTTCAACGCCCACTCGGACAGCGGCACGATGAGGCCGGTCTCCTCGGCCAGCGGGATGAAGTCCGCCGGGGGCACCAGCACATTGCCGCGCTGCCAGCGCATCAGCGCTTCGGCGCCCACCATGCGGGCGGCGCGCACATCGATCTTGGGCTGGTAGTGCAGCACGATCTCGTTGCGCTCCAGCGCCTTGTGCAGCGCGCTTTCCAGCTCCAGCTTCTGCTTGCCCTGGCCGGCCAGCATGGGCGAGTACAGCGCCGATGCGTTGCGGCCCTGGCTCTTGACCGCGTACATGGCCACGTCGGAGTTGCGCAGCAGGTCGGCCATGGTCTGGCCGTCGCGCGGGTAGAGCGCGATGCCCACACTGGCGGTCACGAAGCATTCCTGGCCGCCGACAAAGATGGGCTCGCGCAGCGAGTCCAGCACGCGCTGGGCCACGCGCTCGGCGTCGCGCTCGTCCACCACCTCGGGCAGCAGCGCGACGAATTCGTCGCCACCCAGCCGGCCCACGGCCTCCAGGCCGCGGTGGGAGCGGTTGCCCATGCCCTCCAGCACGCCTTCCATGATCTGGTCGGAGTGGCGCACGCAGCTGCGCAGGCGCCGGCCGACCTCGACCAGCAGCTCGTCGCCGGCCGCATGGCCGAGGGTGTCGTTGATGACCTTGAAACGGTCCAGGTCGATCAGCAGCAGGCCCACCTCGTGGCCGCCGCGGCGTGCGCTCTCGATCGCGCGCTCGACGCGCCAGATCAGCTGGCGGCGGTTGGGCAGGCCGGTCAGCGCGTCGAAGTGGGCGAGCTGGCGGATGCGGTCCTCGGCCTGGCGACGGTCGGTCACGTCCTGCAGGATGCCGGTGTAGCCGCTGACCGCGCCGGTCTCGTTGAACTCGGGCTCGGCTTCGATATGCACCACGCGCTGGCGGCCGTCGGGCAGAGTCAGAGGCAGGTCGGTCACCAGCACCGAGTGGTGGGCGATCACGTCGCGCATCAGGCGCAGGAACACATGGCGGTCGTCCAATGGCACCATGCGCATCACGCCGATGAAGTCCAGCCGGTCCAGCGGGCTGCGGCCGAACACGCGCAGGCCCTCGGCCGAGATCATGAAGCTGCCGGGGATGTCGCGGCGCCACTCGAAGCTGCCCATGCGGGCCAGATCCTGGGCGCGAGCCAGCTTAGCCTTGCTGCGCTCCAGCTCCTGGCGGGTGCGGGCGCTGCGCAGCAGGTAGCGCAGGCGGCCGGCCAGCAGGCTCCACTGGGGCGACTTCACATAGAAATCGGTGGCACCGGCCTGGTAGGCGCGGTTGATGGACGCCTCGTCGTCCAGACCGGTCAGCATCAGTACCGGCATGGACTCGAAGCCGGGCGTAGCGCGCAGCAGCGAGCAGGTCTCGAAGCCGTCCAGCTCGGGCATCAGGGCGTCCAGCACCACCACGTCAGGCGCGCGCTGCGTCATCAGCTGCAGCGCCTGGCTGCCGCTGCTGGCCTCGGTGATCTCGAAGCCGTGCTCGCGCAGCGCTGCAGCGGTCAACAGCAGGTTGACCTCGTCGTCATCGACCAGCAGCACCCGGGGCTGGAGCGGCAGATCGTCGAGGGCTTGACCGGGAGGCAGCATGGGCGGCGTCGTCACAGCAGCGCGGCCAGGGCCGCGCGCACCAGGTGGATGTCGGCCAGCATAGCGTCCAACTGCTCGGACAGGCCGTCGCTGCGCCCGTCGCGGGCCAGGGCTTCAATCTCCGCGCAACGTGCGGACAGCGCCAGCGCCCCCAGGCTGGCGGACGAGGACTTCAGCGTGTGGCTGACCTGACGCACCGCCACCAGGTCGGGCGGCGTCGCGTGGCGTGCACGGTCCAGCTCGGGCAGCAGACGCTCCAGCGAATTGGAGAAGGCCGCCACCACGCGCTCCAGCAGCTTGTTCCCGCCGCTGGGGTCGAGTTCGCGCAGGCGGCGCAGGGTTTCTGCGTCGAGGGGGCTGGCTGGGGATGCTGTCATCGGAAAGGGGCGCTCGCGTGCGGACACGCAAATGTATCGTGCCGGCATGGGGGGGCAGCCGCCAAGAAATGCACACAAAGAGCAGGTGGGGGCGCTGCCTACAATGCCGCGCCATGAACAGTCTCAGCGACGACCGCGTGCCCGCACGCCGCATGGTGCGGCGGCCGCCGACGCGAGTGGTGGCGCTGGTGCTTGCGGCCGCGCTGCTGGGCCTGCTGGGCCTGGGCATGCTGGCGGTGATGGCGCTGATGCGTGCGCTGGGCAGCGACGTGGGCATGGTGCATGGCGCGCTGGTGCTGACCGCCTTCTTCACGGGCCTGACCGTGCTGGTGGCCGGCGCGCTGGGCTGGCACCTGGGCGTGAAGCTGACCCGTCAGCGCGTGGCCGAGCCGATGCGGGAGCTGCGCCAGCAGTTGCAGATGCAGGGCCAATTGCAGCGCGACTGGCTGTGGGCCACCGATGTGGAGCACCGGCTGGTGCGCTGGCAGGCGCCGCAGGGCACGCCGGCGTCGAGCTGGATGGGCGCCGGCCCGGGCACGCAAAAGCTGTGGGAGCGTTTCGACACCGGCGCCGCCGAGGAACTGCTGCGCAGCCGGCTGGACGCGCACCAGCCCTTTGCCGACGTGACGCTGGACGGCCCGCCGGGCCAGGCCGGCTGGCGGCTGCGCGGCCTGCCGCTGCTGGACGGCCACGGCCGTTTCGCCGGCTTCATGGGCAGTGCCCGGCTGGAAGAGGTCGCCCCGGCGGCGGACATGGCCAGCGAGCACGAGTCCTTCAGCTACTCGGTGTCGCACGACCTGCGCGCGCCGCTGCGCGTGGTCGAGGGCTTTGCGCGCATCCTGAAGGAGGACTACGGCGCGCGGCTGGACCGCATGGGTAACGACCATCTGGAGCGTGTGATGAGCGCGGCGGCGCGCATGAACAGCATGATCGATGCGCTGCTGTCGCTGAGCCAGCTGTCCACCCAGCCGCTGTCGCGCCAGCCGGTCAATCTGTCGGTGCTGGCCGGCTACGTGATGGACGAACTGCGCCGCGGCGCGCCGCAGCGCGAGGTGCAGGTGGAGATCGCGCCCGGGCTGCAGGCCCAGGGCGACCCGACGCTGCTGCGCATCGTGCTGGAAAACCTGCTGGGCAATGCCTGGAAGTACAGCGCCCGCCAGCCCGAGGCCGAGATCCGCTTCGGCGTGCAGCCGCTGGGCGGCCGGCAGGTGTTCGTGGTGTCGGACAACGGCGCGGGCTTCGACATGCGCCATGCGGACCGCCTGTTCGGCGTGTTCCAGCGCCTGCACAGCGCCAGCGAGTTCCAGGGCACGGGTGTGGGCCTGGCGCTGGTGCGCCGCATCCTGCGCCGCCATGGCGGCGACATCTGGGCCGAGTCCGCGCTGGGCGAGGGCGCGCGTTTCTACTTCACGCTCAGCTGAGGCCGAGCCGGCCAGTGGGGCTTCAGGCCGGCTGGCTGGGTCGTGCCAGCAACTCCACCGCCTCCACCAGGCGCCGGGCCTGCTCGGCCAAGGCCTGACCCTCGGCGGCCGCGAGGCGGTCCAGCCGGGCCAGTGCCTCGTGGCTGGGCAGCGAGTAGCGGTGCATCAGCACGCCCACGGCCAGCGCCACCGGGTCCAGCGCCACGGGGCGCGGCGCGGGCGGCGGTGCGGCGGCGGCGCGTGCGAATGCGGCCTCCACCGCCGGCACGATCTGCTGGATGTCCAGCGGCTTTACCAGGTAGGCGACCGCGCCCAGCTCGTTGACCTTGGCGACCGTGGCCTCGTCCGCGAATGCGGACAGAAACATGAAAGGGGTCTGCAGGTAGTCGCGCAGATAGCTGGCCACATCGAAGCCGGACAGGCCCTCCATGCGAATGTCCAGCAGCGCCAGCTCGGGCCGGTGCTCGCGGGCGAGCAGGATGGCGTCGTCACCGTTGTCGGCGTCTATGACCTCGAAGCCGGCCTGCGTGAGCCCATAGCTCAGCGTTGCCAGCACCAGCCGGTCATCGTCGACCACCAGGATCTTGCCCTTGCTCAACTCGTCCCCCAAGATGCGGTTGCGACCGGATTGTGAACCACGCTAGGCGGCAGTAGCTCCAGGCGACACACGACCCGGGGGCCGTCCTGGTCCAGGCTCAGGATGGCGCTGCGGCGCGGCAGCAGCGCGCGCACCAGGCCCAGGCCCGACACACCGCTGGGCACGCGCTGCAGCTGGAAACCCTCGGGCAGCTGCCCGGGGTTGGTGATCTCTATCGCGACCTGACCCTCATCGCAGCTCAGCCGGCAGCTGACGCCGCCGTCCGGGCTGTGGCGCAGCGCATTGCCCAGCAGCTCGTTGAGGCTGAGTGCGATCGGGATGGACTCGGCCTCGGGCAGGCACCAACGCTCGGCCTGCTCGCCGTCCAGTCGCAGATCCACGCTGCGGCCATGCATGCGCTGCACCGAGCCCACCACCGCCTCGAACACGCGGCGCAGCAGCAGCGGGCCGCTGGCGCCCACCTGCAGGCCGTAGACCTGGGCGATGGCCTGCACCTGGCCCACGGCCTCCTGCAGCACGGTCGCGACCTCGGGACGGCGTGCGGCGATCTGCTGCAGCAGGCCGGCCACGCCCTGCAGGTTGTTCTTGATGCGGTGGTGCACTTCGCGCACCAGCAGTTCGCGCTGCGCGATCTCGGCCTGCAGCCGGGCCTGTTCGGCCGCACGCTGCTCGGTAACGTCGCTGGCCACCATCAGCAGCTGGTCGTCGGCATCGTCCACGCCGGCCAGATGCAGCAGCCGCGTGTCCCAGACCCGCGCGGCTTCGAGCTGGCCCACCCGGTACTCGCGCTGCACCACGGCGCGCGAGGCCAGCGCCTCGCGCATGTCGGCCTCCACCTGCTGCTGCAGCGCAGCCCCGAACAGCCGGGCCGGCGGCGCGCCCAGCAGTGCCTGCTCGGGCTGGCCGGCCAGTGCGCTGGCGGCGGGGTTGAGCTTGTCTATGCGCAGGCTGTGCGCGTCGTGCAGCGTGATGGCCAGCGGCGCGACCTCGATGACGCGGGCTAGCGAGGCCTGGGCCTGGCGGCTCTGCGCCTCGGCCTGGCGGCGCCGGTCGATGTCCAGCAGCGCATAGGTCAGCTGCTGCGTGATCTCGCCGGGCCCGTCCTCGCGCGGCGTCTGCACCGCGTTGCCCAGCACCCAGAACTCGCGCCCGTCACGGCCGCGCAACCGGCACTCGAACACCTCCGGGCCGGGCTCGGCGAGGTGGAAGGGGTGGTCGGCGTCCTCGGGGGCGAGCACGCTCATGGCCTGGCCCTGCACGTCCTCCAGCTCGCAGCCGAACATGCGGCGGGCCGAACGGTTCATCCATTCGATGCCGTGCGGCCCCACGGTCACGATGCCCACCAGCACCGAATCCAGCACCGTGCGCTCACTCTCGGCGCGCAGCAGCAGCGCGCTCTCGGCCTGGGCCTGGGCGGTGACGTCCAGCGTGACCACCGAGGTGCTGCGCCGGCCGCCGGCCAGCACGCCGGGCGCGACCCGGGTCAGCAGCCAGCGCCGGCCCAGCTCGGGGTGGCGCACCGCATAGCGCACCTCCACCGCGTCACCCTTCTTGAGTGCGCGCTGCAGGCGCTCGAACTCGGGCAGCGACGCAGGCTCGACGATGTCGCGGCTGATGCCCTGCAGCGAGCCCTGGCTGCCGCCCTTGGTGCGGAAGGGCGAGCTCTTGCGGTGCGGGCGCAGCCAGCCGGCCTCGGGCTGGAAGGTGGCCAGGCCCACGGCGGCCGTGTCCATCAGGGCGTCCAGCTGCTGGTGGGCGAGGTCGCGCTCGTGCTGGGGGCTCTGGTCGTCCAGCACCGCGAGCAGGCGGCTGCGGCCCGCATCGCGCCACAGGCGCAGCCGGGCCTGCAGCCAGTGCTGGCGGCCCTGCGGGTCCAGGTACTCGGCTTCGGTCAGCAGGGGCGGGTCTTGCGCGCGCTGGGCGCTCAGCGCGGGCAACCAGGCGCCGCGGCTCCAGCCCAGCAGCGCCTGCAGCAGCTCGGGCAGCTCGTTGAGGTGGCGGGGCTGGGCACCGCACAGCGCGTCGAACGCGGCATTGCGGCGCAGCAGCGCGCCGCCGGTGTCGGCCAGCAGCATGGGCAGGGGGCTGAGCGCGAACCATTCAGCCAGCGGCGGCGGCGCGTCACCGCCGCTCAGGCGCACCAGCAGCAGCCAGCCGGGGCGCTCGCGCACCAGGTGCAGCGTCGCGCGCTGGCCCTCGGCCAGTTTCAGCGGGGGCGCCTCGGGCGGCGCGCGGCCGGCGTCGACCGCCCGGGCGGCGTCACGCAGCCATTGCTCCAGGCGGGCGCCGGCGGCCTGGCGCAGCAGCTGCCAGCCCTGGGCGGCGTCGTCGCCCAGCCAGGCGCGCGCCGCGGGATTCGCCCGTCCGACCGTGAGGTCGGAGCGCAGCGTCAGCACCGGATCGCCGAGCAGGTCCAGCAGCGCGGGGGGCGTGGCGGCGCCAAGCATGCGGGCTCAGCGCGGGGCGGCGCGCAGCGGGCTCATTCGAGCTGGCTGGCCTTGTGCAGCGCGCGCAGCACGCAGGCATTCACCTCGGCCGCACCCAGCATCAGCGCCTCGGCGCGCTCGCGGTAGTCGAACACCGAGCCGGATTCCAGCGCCTGCACCAGTTCCAGATAGGGCTGGTAGGGGCCGCCGCGCTCCACCAGCGCCTGGCGCACGCGCTCGGGCACGGGGATGGATTGCAGCAGGCGTTCGAACGGGGCCTTCAGCATGTGGTCCAGCAGCGAGAACAGGCCGCAGATGAACATTTCGTCGCGCAGCTCGCGCTCGCTCATGCTGCGGGCCAGCTCCTCCATCAGCAGGCCGCGGCGCAGCGCGGCATACATGACGGGTCGCATGCTGTGGTCCTTGCTGGCGGTGGTCAGCAGCAGGGCCAGCCAGCGCTTCAGGCGCGAGTAGCCCAGCAGCATGATGGCGTGGCGGAAGCTGGACACCTCCACCGGCAGGCCGAAGGCGGCCGAGTTCATGTAGCGCAGCAGCTTGAAGGCCAGGCTGGGGTCGCGCTTGAGGGTCTGTTCCAGGCGCTCCACGTCCTCGCCCTGGTCCACGCGCGACATCAGCTCCACGATGACCTGCAGGTCGGCGCCGATTTCGGTCTTGCCCGTGCCGCTGGCCTGGTAGGGGCCGTCGACCGCCGAGCCGATCACGCCCTGGGCGCCGGCCGCGAAGCTGGCCTCCTGCGCCGCCGCGCCATGCACGCCGGTGTGCAGCAGTGCCATGCCGGCCGGTGCGTCGACGCCCTGATCAGGCTCCAGCACCAATTGCTTGAAGGCGCCCTGCAGGGCCGCAGGCAGCGCGCTGTGCGGCAGGCCCTTGAGCAGCAGCTGGTGGCCGGCGGCCTTGAGTGCCAGCAGCGCGTCGGTGTGGGTGGGCTCGGCCGCGATGAAGCCGGGCACCTCGATCTGCATGGGCACGGCGGGCGGTGCGGCCAGCATGGCCAGCAGCAGGCCCTCGCCCTGTGGGCTCAACAGCGCGCCACCCTGGGGCCAGACCGCCTCCAGCGCCGCGTTCAGCTCGGCGGTGTCGGTCTTGGCATCGGCGCGCAGGGGCACCAGGGACAGCCGGGTCGCGACGACATTGCGCTGCCGGTCGATCAGCGGCGCAAAGCCCAGCGCAACGCCGGGCAGCAGGGGATGGTCGAGGGCGGGAAGGCTGTCGGACATGGCGCGGCGTGTTGGCGTTCAGGCTGGGAATGCGCCAGTCTGCCACGAGCACCGGGCCGCACGCGTGAGCGAGCGTGACAGGTGCACGCGGCGCGACGCCGGCTCAGGTGATGTACTGGAACAGCGACAGGCGCTGCACCATGGCGTAGGTCTTGAGCGCGGTGTCGTAACCGCTTTGCTGGTTCTGGAAGTCGGAGATGCCCTGCACCATGTCCAGGTCCACCGCGGCGCTCTGCTCGGACTGGCTGTAGACCTTGAGTGCGGACAGGCGGTTCTCGGAGCCGTCCAGGTTGTTGAGCTTCTCGCCCACCTGGGCACGCACGTTCTGCAGGTTGCCCATCACCGCGTCGATGTCGCGCACGCGGCTGGAGTTGCTCTGCTGGATCTGGGCGGGGTTGCGCAGCGGCGTGTTGAGCTCGCTGATGGCCTGGTCCAGCACGTCGAAGACCTTCAGCGAGTTGGTGGCCGGTGCGACCGAGAAGTTGTCGCCATCCACGGGCGAGCCGGAGATGGTCATGGCCATGCCGTCGAAGCTGATCGCCTGGCCGGGCTTGAAGTCGCCGCTGGCCACGCCCGCGCCGGTGTCGGTGTTGGTGACCGAGTAGGTCTGGGTGGGGGCGGTGCCGCTGATGTCTATGCGGTAGTTCTGGCCGGTCAGCTGCGTGGGATCGGTCACGCGGCCGCTGTCTATCCAGCCCTTGGCCGCCTGCGTGGGGTCGATGCTGTTGGCATTGGCGCCGGTGACGAAGCTGCCGTTGCCGCTGCGGGCCGCTTCCCAGGCGCCGCGGCCGTCCACGCTGAGCTGGTAGGTGTCGAGGTTGCCGGTGTTGTTGCTGCCGGCCTCACCCACGTAGGCGACGCCGCCGGGCTGGTCGATGAAGGGCGGGTTGGCCGCGCCCTGGCCGGAGAACAGGTAGCCGCCGGAGCCGTCCGCGCGGTTGGCGATGGTCAGCAGTTGGTCGCGCAGGCCCTTGAGCTTGGCGGCCAGGCCCTGGCGCTCGGCGTCGGAGTAGCTCGCGTTGCCGGCGGCCAGCATGGTCTCGCGCGCCTGCTGCAGCAGTTCGTTGGCGTCGCCCAGTGCGCCCTCGGCCAGCGTCATGCTGTTGCGGCTGGCCTCCAGCGAGCGCTGGTTGGCGTCCACCCGGCCTATGGTCGCGAGCGCGCGCTCGGCGCGCGCGGCGCCGGTCGGGTCGTCGCTGGCCTGCTGTACGCGCTTGCCGGAGGTGAGCTGCTGCTGCTGGTTCTGCAGGTCCACCTGGCGCTTCTGCAGCGTGGAGATGGTGAGGTCGAAGGTGTTGGCGGTGGCGATTCGCATGGCGGTGGGCCCTTGTCGCTAGGGGCGGGCGCGTCAGCTGCCCGCGATGCGCAGCAGCTCGTCGAACAGCGACTGCGCGGTCTGCAGCACCTTGGCGGCCGCCTGGTAGCCCTGCTGGTACTGCATCAGCCGGGAGGCTTCCTCGTCGAGGTTGACGCCGACCTGGTTGGTCAGGCTGGTCTGGGCGTCGGTGGACACCGAGCTGGACACGCCGGACAGGTAGTTGGCGCTCTGCACCCGCGCGCCGATGTCGCTCATGGACGCGGCGTAGGCGTCGCTGATGGTGCTGCCGCGGGTGATGGAACCATCGGACAGCAGCTGGCGGCCGATGAAGTTCTCCGTCTGGATGTTCAGGAAGGCCTTGGCGTTGCCGTTGTTCTGGCTGGTGTAGGTCGTGGGGTTGAGCGCGATGCTGTCGCCGGCGCGCGGCACGCCGTTGAGGCGCAGCTCGAAGCCCAGGTCCACGCCGTTGGCCGGGTCGTTGCCTATGGGCTGGCCCGCGGCCCAGTTGCCGGTGACCGAGCTGCCGTCGGCCATGGTCAGCGTGTAGGACAGCACGCCAGGGTTGGCCGGATCGGCGGCGCCGAACTGCAGGCTCATGGGCGCGCGTGCCGCGCTGAAGCTGCTGTTGACCGCGTAGACGCTGTCCACGGTGGCGGTGCCGGTGTTGGTGACCGCGGTGGACGCGGTCAGCGGCGAGGCCGCGGCGATGCCGTTGGGCGAGTCCAGCACGCGGCGCATCTCTGATGCCGCCGCCCCCACGGGCTCGATGACGAAGCTCTCGCCGGGCGCCGGCGCAGCCGGAGTGAAGCTGAGCTTGAAGCCGTCCACGGTGTCGCCGTCGGCCACGGTGCGCACCAGGCCGTCGCTGAGACGGGTCAGCTGGAAGCCGCCGGCGCCGTCGGCGCTGAGCTTGTAGCTGCTGGCCTGCAGCTGGCTGGCGTTCACGATGCTGGCCTGCACGCCGGACACGAAGCTGCCGTCGGCGTTGCGGGCGTTGGTGCTGGCGGGCAGCACCTTGGGTGAAGCGACGTTGAACAGCGGTGCGCCCTGGCCGGGCGGGTCGGACAGATCCAGACCGAGCGCGTTCTGGGCGTTCACGCGCGTGCCTATGGCGGCGGCCAGCTGGCCCAGCTGATTGCGCGCGTCCACCATGTCGTGGTTTTGCGTGTAGAGCAGCGCCGAGATGTTGCCGCCGGTCAGCACGCTCTCGCTGAGCGGGCGCTGCTCGGTGCCGCCCTCCTGCAGCGCCACCGCGACCCGATTGGGGTCGTAGGCGTCGGGCAGCAGCGTCAGCTGGGACGCATTGCTGCCCAGCACCAGGCGCTGGCCGCCGCCTATGAACACGCCCAGCGTGCCGTCGTCGGCCGGCAGCGTGGTCACCGCGATGTGCTCGCTGAGCTGGGCGATCAGCTGGTCGCGCTGGTCAAGCAGGTCGTTGGGCGTGTGGCCGCTGCCGCGCACGCGGGCGATCTGGTCGTTGGCGTTGGCGATCTGCGAGGCCAGCGCGTTCACGGTGGACACCTCGGCGCGCAGGTCGCTGACGATGCCGGCCTGCAGGTCGGCGAGCTGGGAGCCGGCGCTCTGGAAGCGCGATGCCAGCTCGGCCGCGCGGCCCAGCACGACCTGGCGCGCGGACGGGTCGGCCGGTCGGCTGGCCACGTCCTGCAGCGCGTTCAGGAACTGGCCGGCCGCGTAGCCGATGCCGTTCTCGCCGGTGGGGAAGAGCTTCTCTATGCGCGAGAGCTGGTCGGCGCGGGTCTGGTCGGCGGCCGCGACCGCCTTGGTGGCGATGGCCTGGCGGGTCAGGAAGTCATTGTGCGAGCGCACCACGGTCTGCACGTCCACGCCGCGGCCGAAGAAGCCCGCGCCGGTGAACTGGCCCTGCGAGGTCGCCAGCACCACCGACTGGCGCGAATAGCCCGGCGTGTTGGCGTTGGAGATGTTCTGACCGATGGTCTGCAGTGCCGCCTGGTTGGCGAACATCGCGCGGGCGCCGAGTGAGAGCAGGCTGGGCATCTCAGGCCTCCGTCGGGGTCGGGTGGGGCCGGGTCATCAGGCCATCGCGCGCTGCACGCGCATCGTCGTGTTGATCGTCTTGGCCAGCTTGTCGGCGTAAGCCGGGTCGGTGGCGTAGCCGGCCTGCTGCAGGCTGCGCGCAAAGCCCGTGGGATTGACCCGGCCGTCGGCATGGCGGGCCTGCTCCACCACCTTGGCATAGCGGTCGTTGGTGCTGATCAGGCGTGCGTAGTCCTTGAAGGCCTCGTCATAGCTGCCGTAGGCGCGGAACTTGGCGACCACCTTGTGGGCCTGACCGTTGATGACCTCGGTGGTGGTCACGTCCACGGTCTTGCCGGTCCAGCCCGGCGTGGCCTTGATGCCGAACACGTTGTGCGACTTGCTGCCGTCGGTGCCGGTGATCTCACGCTTGCCCCAGCCGCTCTCGTGGGCGGCCTGCGCGACCATGAAGCTGGCCGGGATGCCGGTGGCCGCCTCGGCCGCCTTGGCCGACGCGTCGTGCTGCTTGATGAAGCTCTGCACGTGGTTGGGAATGCCCTTGGTCGCGAGCTGGGGCAGGGCCTGGGCCAGCGTGGTGCGGCTGGCGGCCTGCAGCTTCTCGGGGGTCAGGTCTTTCAGGCCCAGCTGGCGCTGCAGCTGGCGTGTGATCGCGTCGGACAGCCCGCCCGGCAGGCCACTGAGCTTGCCGGCCATCTGGGTGTCCAGCATCTCGGTACCCAGCTGGGTGCCACTGTTCTCCAGCATGCCGCTGGCCAGTGTGGAGGCGCGCATGCTCTTCATGACCTCCTGCATGAACAGCGACTCGAACTGCTTGGCGGTCTCGCGCACCGCGGCGCGCGGATCGCGCGTCGCCATCGACCGCAGCTGGTCCACCGAGCGCGTGTCCACGCTCAGGCCCTGGGATGCGAACGACGGGGACGTGGCCATCAGATCACCTCCAGCTCGGCGTTCAGCGCGCCGGCACTCTTCATCGCCTGCAGGATGGCCAGCAGGTCCTGGGGCGTGGCGCCCAGCGCGCTGAGCGCCTTCACCACGTCGGCCAGCCGGGCGCTGGCGGGCAGCTGGATCAGGCTGCCGGGCTCCTGGCGGATCGCGATCTCGGATTTCTGCGTGACCGTGGTCTGGCCGCCCGACAGCGCATTGGGCTGGCTGACCGTGGGCGTGGTGTTGATGGTCACCGACAGGTTGCCGTGCGCGACCGCGCAGGGCGACAGCGTGACCGCCTGGTTCATCACCACCGAGCCGGTGCGGGCGTTGATCACCACGCGCGCGGCCGGCGTGGCCGGGTCGATGTTGAGGTTCTCGATGTCGGCCAGGAAGGCCACGCGCTCGTCCGGCGTGGCGGGGGCGCGCACGCGCACCACGCGGCCGTCCAGCGCCTGGGCCAGACCCGGCCCCTTGGCCTTGTTGATGGCCTGGGCGACCGCGCGGGCGGTCGCGAAGTCGGAGCTGTTCAGGTCCAGCTGGATGCTGTCGCCGGCGGCCAGCGGCGTGGGCACGGAGCGTTCCACCGTGGCGCCGGCGGGGATGCGGCCAGCGCTCAAATGGTTGATCTGCACCTTGGAGCCGTTGGCCGCGGCGCCGGCACCGGAGATCACCAGATTGCCCTGGGCGATCGCATAGATCTGGCCGTCCGCACCGCGCAGCGGCGTCGCGATCAGCGTGCCGCCGCGCAGGCTCTTGGCATTGCCTATGGACGACACATTGATGTCCATCTGCTGGCCGGGCTGGGCGAACGCGGGCAGTTGGGCGGTCACCAGCACCGCGGCGATGTTGCGCGGCTGCATGGTCACGCCCTGGGGCAGCAGCACGCCGAACTGCTGCAGCATGGCGGTGAGGCTCTGGCCGGTGAAGGGCGCCTGCGTGGTCTGGTCCCCGGTGCCGTCCAGCCCGACGACCAGACCATAGCCGGTCAGGGGGTTGGAGCGCACGCCTGCCACCGACGCGACCTCCTTGATACGGGCCGCCTCAGCGGGAGCCACCAGGATGGCGGCGATGACGATGAGCAGGTGCAGGGACTTCACTCGGCGGATTCTGCGGATGCTTGAGGGTCTCAAGCGACCGAAAAGGCCGGTGACTGCGGCGCTATTCGCCGCCATGCCGACCCCGAGTCCAGGGGGTGTGGGCGCGCCGGACGCCGCTTGTCAGCTTGCCTACAGCTTGGCCGGACGGGTCTGTGCGAACCTCCGCGACCCATCTGCGCCGGGCCAGGTCCGACGAGCGATGGCTCGGCTGTGCCGAGCTGGGGCATACCCGCAGGCAAGGGGTACAGCAAGGTTTCTGAATGTTGCCATCAGTAAAGTTTCGTTACTTACTGAGGTTTTCTTCATTCAGATTCATGTTGACTTCTGCGCCACTCACGCTGATGCATGTGGTGTTCTCCTCCCGCGTGGCCGGGGGCGAACGGCATTGCATTGATCTCGCCAACGCCCAGGCGGCGCTGGGTCACCAGGTTCATGTGGTCGGCAAGGCAGGCTCCGCGGTGGCGCGCGAGCTGGCGCCGGGCGTTCGCTTCCATGGCCTGGCCGGCCCGCTGCTGAGGGGTTGGCGGGTGGCCCGGCTGGCGCGCCGGCTGGGCGCCACCGTCTGCCACGGCCATCTGGGGCCGGCCTGCCGGGCGGTGGCCCAGGTGGACCAGGCCGCGCGCATCGGCACGCTGCATGTGGGTTTCAAGGCCCACCAGCATGCGGCGCTGGACGGGCTGGTGTGTGTGAACCGCGCACAGCACGAGGGCCTGCCGGCACTGGACGGCCTGGCCACCGTGATTCACAACTGGGCGCCCGAGCGTCAGGCCCGGCCGACCCCGGCTGCCGATCTGCGCGCCGAGCTGGGCCTGGGGGCGAACCGGCTGCTGGTGGGTTGCATAGGCCGGCTGCATCCGACCAAGGGCATGGATCTGCTGGTGCGCGCCTTCCTGCAGTACGCACCCGCGGACGCGGTGCTGCTGCTGGTGGGCGAGGGCCCCGAGGCCGCGCGCCTGCAGCGTCTGGCGGGCGGCGATGCGCGCGTGCGGCTGCTGGGTTTCCGCCACGACATGGATCGCGTGCTGGCGGGGCTGGACCTGGTGGTGTCGGCCTCGCACGAGGAGGCCTTTCCGCTGGTGCTGCTGGAGGCGATGCGCGCCGGGCGTGCGGTGCTGTCCACTGCTACCCAGGGCCCGCGTGAGATGCTGGCCGGCCAGCCCGGGCGGCTGGTGCCGGTGGGCGATGTCGCGGCGCTGGGCACGGCGCTGGCCGAGGAACTGACGCGTCTGCGGGCGCTGCCGCCCGGCGCGCGTGGCGCGAGCTACCAGACGGCAGCCTATGACCGCGGCCATGCGGTCGCCCGCACGCTGACCTTCTACCGTGACGTGCTGCTCCACCGTACGAGGCCGCAGCTGGCGCTGGACGAGGACGAGGTGCTGGCGGGCTGGCAGGCCTGATGCTGCGCCGCCCGCGTACCGACTTCTGGCAGGTCGGCATCGTGCCGGCCCGCCTGGAGGACCTGACCCCCGCGCGCCTGGCCGCGCTGCGCGAGCGCATCACCTGGCTGCCCGACGCGGGCCGCTGGCGCTACCTGGCCGATCCCTTCGGCCTGGTGCGGGGCCGGTCGCTGCATGTGTTCGTCGAGGCCTTCGACTACCGCGTCAAGCGCGCGGTCATCGAACGGCACGAGTTCGCGCGCGACACGCTGGCCTGGCGCGGCGGCCGCACGGTGCTGGACCAGCCCTTTCACCTGTCCTACCCGCAGGTGTTCGAGCATGGCGGGCAGACCTGGATGGTGCCCGAGAGCTACCAGGCCGGCGAGGTGGCGCTGTACCGCGCCACCGATGCCAGCCTGGACCACTGGCAGCGCGAGGCCGCGCTGCTCAGCGGCCTGCCGGTGGCCGACGCGTCGCTGATCGAGCACCAGGGCCGCTGGTGGATGTTCTATGCGTTGGTGGGCCCGGGCGGGCGCGACCAGCGCGAGCTGCATGTCGCGTACGCCCCCACGCTGACCGGACGCTGGACGCCGCTGGACATCAACCCGGTGCGCGTGGACCTCAGCGGCGCGCGGCCGGCCGGTCGGCCCTTCGTGGCTGCGGACGGCGTGCTCACGCTGCCGGTGCAGGACAGCCGCAGCGGCTATGGCGGCGCGACGCGGCTGCTGCGCTTTCTGCGCTTGACGCCGGAGCGCGTGGTCATAGACGCCATGGAGCCGGCCTTCACCGGCGATCTGGCCAGCGACACCCATACCGCCGGTCTGCACACGCTCAGTGGCTGCGGCGAGTTCAGCCTGATCGACGTGAAGCGCATCGACCGCTCGCGGGCCAAGCAGTGGCTGGACCTGCGGCGCCGCTGGCGGCGGCTGCTGGGGCGCTGAGCCGCCCTGCGGAATCCCCGGGGCCGGCGCGGCGGCGGGCGGGGTCATGATGGGGGTTCGAGTCGCTGCCGGAGCCCGCCATGACTGCCGCCCCCCTGTCCCAGGCCGCGCTGTCGCAGCGCGTGGACGAACTCGCCGCGGGCCTGGAGGCCCAGGTGATCGCCTGGCGCCGCGATTTGCACCAGCATCCCGAACTGGGCAACCGCGAGTTCCGCACCGCGGCTCTTGTGGCCCAGCACCTGCGCGCGCTGGGTTTCGACGAGGTGCGTACCGAGGTGGCGCACACCGGCGTGGTGGGCCTGCTCAAGGGCGGCCGGCCCGGCGGCGTGGTGGCGCTGCGGGCCGACATGGACGGCCTGCCGGTGAGCGAGCAGGTGGACCTGCCCTTTGCGTCCCGGGCCCGCGCGGTCTGGAACGGCGAGGAGGTGGGCGTGATGCATGCCTGCGGGCACGACTGCCACGTGGCCATGCTGATGGGCGTGGCCAGCCTGCTGGCTGCGCTGCGCGAACAGATCGCGGGCAGCGTGAAGTTCATCTTCCAGCCGGCCGAGGAGATGCCGCCCGAGGGCGAGGAGGGCGGGGCGGAGCTGATGATCCGCGAGGGTGCGCTGCAGCAGCCCGCGCCGCAGGCCATCTTCGGTCTGCATGTCACCTCGCGCCTGCCGGTGGGCGTGATCGGCTACCGCCCCGGCCCCACCATGGCCAGCAGCGACCGGCTGCGCATCACGGTGCAGGGCAGGCAGACCCACGGCGCCGCGCCCTGGCTGGGCGTGGACCCCATCGTCACGTCCGCGCAGATCGTGCTGGGCCTGCAGACCATCGTCAGCCGCAACCTGGACCTGAACCGTGAGCCGGCGGTGGTCACCATTGGCGCGATCAAGGGCGGGGTGCGCGAGAACATCATCCCCGACCAGGTGGAGATGCGCGGCACGATACGCAGCTTCGACGAGGGCATGCGCGACCAGATCCACCACCGCGTGACCGAGCTGGCCGAGGGCATTGCCGGCGCCGCGCGCGCGCAGTGCCGGGTCTGCATCACCAAGAACTACCCGGTCACGGTGAACGACCCGGCGCTCACCGAGGCCATGGTGCCCACGCTGGCCCGCGTGGCTGCCAGCGGCCCGCGCCCCATGGGGCTGGAGCTGGTGCCCAAGGTCACCGGCGCGGAGGACTTCTCCTTCTTCCAGCGCCTGGTACCGGGGCTGTTCTTCTTCGTCGGCGTCACGCCGCCCGAGATCGCGCCGGCCCAGGCCTATTCCAACCACTCGCCGCACTTCGTCGCCGACGAGCGCGGCCTGGAGGTCGGCATGCGCGCGCTGGCCCACCTCGCGCTGGACTTTCTGGCCAGCAAGGCGCGTGCGCCCGCCACACCCAACTGATCTGGCGCGGCGCAGCCCGCGCCCCCTCCAGCGACTGCCGTGGAACCGGCTTCGCCGGGCCATCGGCAGTGCCCCCTCGAGGGGGCGGCCGTCAGGCCGTAGGGGGTGGTCTGATGGTCGGCATGCGCGCGCTGGCCACCTCGCGCTGGACTTTCTGGCCAGCAAGACGCGTGCGCCTGCCACACCCAACTGATCTGGCGCGGCGCAGCCCGCGCCCCCTCCAGCGACTGCCGTGGAACCGGCTTCGCCGGGCCACCGGCAGTGCCCCCTCGAGGGGGCGGCCGTCAGGCCGTAGGGGGTGGTCTGATCAACTCGGGGCCAGATTCAGGAAGAAGCGCGACAGCCAGCCCACCGCGTGGGCATCGGACGTCGCACCGCGGCCGCGCTGCTCGATGCGCACATTGGCCACCGAGGCCGAGGGCACGCTGTTGCCCTGGCCGATGGCGCGCGGGTCCACCTGGCCCGAGAAGCGCAGCACGTCCACGTTGTGGTTCACGCCGATCTGCTTCTCGCCGCTGATCATCAGGTGGCCGTTGGGGAGCACGGCGGTGACCACCGCGGTGATGGTGCCGCTGAAGTCGTTGGTGTTCTGGTTGCTGCCCTTGCCCTTGTTGTCGTTGGCCGAGGTGGCCGCGGCGCTGGCGCGGCCGAAGGAATTGGTGGAGATGCCGGGCAGCGCGGTCACGCCGGCGCTGAGCGAGCCGGTCTTGGACAGCTCGCTGGTGCTGGTCTGTGTGGCGGACACGCGCTCCACGATGTTGATGGTCAGCGTGTCGCCCACCAGGCGGGCGCGGTTGTCCTCGAACAGCGGCCGGTAGTTGGCGGCCTGGAAGATGGAGCCGTTGGTCGGCGCGCCGGCGTCCACCGCAGGCAGCCGCACCACCGGCGTGTTGCTGAGCTCCACGCGCGGCTCGGGGTAGGGCGTGGCACAGCCCGCGAGCAGGGCACCCAGGGTTGCGAGGGCGACGAAGGCTTTCATGATCACTTCTCCATGGGTCAGGCCACGCAGTTGGCCGCCCCTCCAGCGGCAGCTGCGGAACCGGCTTTGCCGGGCCGCCGGCTGCGCCCTTGAGGGGAGGGGGTGGGCTTAGATCTGCGCGAGCTTTTGCAGCATCTGATCCGAGGTCTGCACCGCCTTGGAGTTCAGCTCGTAGGCGCGCTGGGTCTGGATCATCTGCACCAGTTCCTCCACCACATTGACGTTGGAGGTCTCGACAAACCCCTGCTGTATCGCGCCCAGCCCATTGGCATTGGGTGCGCCGGTGTTGGGCGTGCCGGAAGCGGCGGTCTCGGTGAACAGGTTCTGGCCCTTGGCCTCCAGGCCGGCCGGGTTCACGAAGTTCGCGATCTGGATCTGACCGATCTGCTGCGGCGCGACCTGGCCCGGCACGGTCACGGACACCGTGCCGTCATTGCCCACGGTCAGCGTCAGCGCGTTATTGGGCACGGTGATGCCGGGCAGCAGCGTGTAGCCGTTGTTGGTGACCATCTGGCCGTTGGCGTCGCGCTGGAAGGAGCCGTCGCGGGTGTAGGCGGTGGTGCCGTCCGGCATCTGGATCTGGAAGAAGCCGTCGCCCTTGATGGCCAGGTCCATGTTGTTGCCGGTCTGCTGCAGGTTGCCCTGCGTGTAGATGCGCGCGGTGGCCACCGGCCGCACGCCCAGGCCGATCTGCAGGCCGGTGGGCAGCTGGGTCTGCTCGGTGGAGTTGGCGCCGCTCTGGCGCAGCGTCTGGTAGATCAGGTCCTCGAAGATCGCGTGCGAGCGCTTGTAGCCGTTGGTGGCCACGTTGGCGAGGTTGTTGGAGATCGCGTCCAGCTGGGTCTGCTGGCCTTCCATGCCGGTCTTGGCAATCCAGAGCGAGCGCATCATGGCGGGCTTCCTTTTCGGGGGTCAGGTGCTGCCGAGCAGCTTGGCCGATTGCTGGCCCTGGGTCTGGGCAATCTGCAGCAGCTTCATCTGCTGCTCGAACTGGCGGGCCGCGGCGATCATCTCGACCATGGTCTCCACCGGGCTCACGTTGGAGCCCTCCAGCGCGCCGTCCTGCAGGCGCGCGGCCGGGTCGGCGGCGAGGTCACCATCGGGGCCGCGGAACAGGCCGTCGTCACCGCGGGTCATGGGGCCTTCGGGCGTGACCAGCTTGAGCCGGCCTATGGGCGTGGGCCGCTGGTTGGGCGCGGTGGCGGTGACCGTGCCGTCGCTGCCGATTTGCAGCTGGCTGTTGGGCGGCACATTGATCGCGCCGCCATCGCCATTGACCTGGCGGCCGTTGCGCATCACCAGGATGCCGTCAGCGTTCACGTCCAGCGACCCGGCCCGCGTGTAGGCCTCGGTGCCGTCGTCCGCCTGCACCGCCAGCCAGGCATTGCCCTGCATCGCGATGTCGAGGTTGCGGCCGGTGGAGGTCAGCGGGCCCTGGGCGTCGCTGTAGCCTATGGAGGTCTCCAGCGCATAGGCGCGCGTGGATGCACCGTCGCCGCGCACCGGCACCGCGCGGAAGGCCTGCAGCTCGGCGCGAAAGCCATTGGTCGTCACGTTGGCCAGGTTGTGCGAGAGCACGTCCTGCCGCTGCATGGCCGCCTTCGCGCCGGCCATGGACAGGTAGATCATGCGGTCCATGCCAACTCCTGGTTGCGGTGCGCGCGCCAGCGCCGCGCCCTCTCAAGCGGCCGCCGTGGAACCGGCCGGGCCGGGTCCCAGGTGGCGCGCTCCTTGGCGGGCGTGCCGATGGCGCTACGGGCGTGGTCCATCACCTCAGGTTCACGATGGTCTGCAGCACCTGGTCCTGCGTCTTGATGGTCTGCGCATTGGCCTGGTAGGCCCGCTGCGCGGTCACCATCGCGACCAGCTCGGCCGTGATGTCCACATTGCTTTCTTCCAGCGCGCCGGACTGCAGCGCGCCCATGGTGCCGTCGCCCGGCACGCCCACCGTGGGCTGGCCGGATGCGGCGGTGCGGGTCCACACATTGCCGCCCAGCGCCTGCAGGCCCTGGGGGTTGCGGAAGTTGGCCAGCTCGACCTGGCCGGCCGGCTTGCTCTCGCCGTTGGAATAGCGGGCCTGAACAATGCCCTTGCTGTCCACCTGAATGCCCACCAGCTGACCCGGTGCGTAGCCGTCCGGGTCCAGCTTGGTGACCGCGAAGCTGCTGCCGTTCTCGGTGGCGGACGAGATGTTGAAGCTGATGCCGGGGATGGGCAGCGTGGTGTTGCCGCGGGCGCTGACGCCGGCCGGCACGTCCATGTTGATGGCGCCGGTGGGCAGCGTGGGCTTGCCGCCGTTGGGCGGGAAGGTCAGCGTGGTGTAGGGCGTCGTCGGGTTGCCGTTGTCGTCCAGCGAGATCGCGTTGCCGTCGGAGTCGGTGTCGAAGGGCGCACCGTTGGCGGTGGCGTACACATACCAGGTGTCGCTGCCGTCATCGGCGGGGGCGGCCTTCTGGAAGTAGAAGGTCAGTGCGACGTCCTGGCCCTTGGCGTCGTAGACCGTCATGCTGGTCGCGTTGTTGTAGGTCGTGCTGTCGCGCAGGTCGATGCCGGTGGCGGTGCCGGCCTCGGGCGCGGTGACCTTGACGCGCGAGTCCAGGTTCAGCTCCACGTCGATCTTGGTGGTCACGGCCGGGGCGATCACGCCGGTGGGCAGCTGCAGCGGCTGGGCGGTGCCGGGCTGGATCACGCCGGTGCCCGACGCCGGGTAGCCCATCAGCTTGAGGCCTTCGTTGTTCACGATGAAGCCCGAGCTGTCCACCTTGAACTGGCCGTTGCGGCTGTAGAAGGGCGGGTTGGCGCCGTCGGTCAGCTGGAAGAAGCCGCCGCCGTTGATCGCCAGGTCCATGGGGTTCTCGGTGGTCGAGATATTGCCCTGCGTGAACTGCTGGGCCACGGCCTGCAGCGTGGTGCCTATGCCGATCTGGTTCAGCCCCGCGCCGTTCAGCGCCGACGCATAGACGTCGCCGAACTCGGCCCGCGAGGACTTGGCGCCATAGGTGCTGGAGTTGGCGATGTTGTTGCCGATGACGTCCAGGTTCTTGGACGAGGCATTCAGCCCGGAGAGGCCTTGCTGGAAGCTCATGGAGGAGTCCTTGCTGCGGTGCGGGGGAGATCAGTCGACGGCGGCGACCGAGGTGTAGTCCACGGTGCCCAGGCGCTCCAGCTGCAGCTTGAGCGTGCCGTCCAGGCTGAACACGGAGTCGACCTTGTCGTGCATATAGGTGGTGCTGGTGACCGCGGTCGAGCCATTGGTCGCCGTGATGCGGTAGCTCAGCTGCGTGCCGTCGGATACCTTGTTGGTGGCATCCCAGGTGAAGGACTGGCGGCCGGCGTTCTGAGCGCCCAGCTGCACCGTGTCGATCACGCCGCCACCCGGGCCCAGGATCTCCAGCTTCACGTTGCTGGCCTTGGCATCCAGCGAGTAGCTGGCGCCGGTCTGGCCGTCGGCCACCATCAGCTTGTCGCCGGGCACCGACACGTCGCGGCCCACCAGCGAGATGGACTGCAGCGCCTGCAGCTGGCCCAACTGGCCGCCCAGGCTCTTGATGCTGGTGTCCAGCCCTGACAGTGCGGTGACCTGCTGAATCTGCGCCATCTGGCTGGTGACCTGCGCGTTGTCCATGGGATTCAGCGGGTCCTGGTTGTTCATCTGCGCGACCAGCAGCTTCAGGAAGCGATCTTGCGTGTCCTGCGCGTTCTGGGCCGCGGTCTTGGTCGACGAGCTGCTGCTGCCGCTGGTGCCCGAGGTGCTGGGCTGGTTGAGAACGGAGAAGTCCATGACGGCCTTTCAGGCGGAACCAGTCAGGACTGGCCCATTTGCAAGGTCTTGAGCAGCAGGCTCTTGGCCGTGCTCATCACCTCGATGTTGTTCTGGTAGGAGCGCGAGGCCGAGATCATGTTGACCATCTCCTCGACCGGGTTCACGTTGGAATAGGTCACATAGCCCTGGGCGTCGGCCTGCGGGTGGCGTGGGTCCAGCACGCGGCGACCGGGCGTCTGGTCCTCGGTGACCGCGCTGACCTTCACGCCGGCGCTGCCGCTGTCCTCGCTGGCGCCCACCAGCTGGGTCTGGAACACCACCTGGCGCGCCTTGTAGACCGAGCCGTCCGGGCCGGCCACGGTGTCCACGTTGGCCAGGTTGCTGGCCACCACGTTGAGGCGCTGGCTCTGCGCGCTGACCGCACTGCCCGACACCGAGAAGATCTGGAACATCGACATGGCTCAGTCCTCGCTCAGGCCGCGGTGTGCGGCTTCATCGCGTCCAGCGCGGTGCGCACGCTGCCGTTGATGAAGCGCAGCGTGGCCTCGTACTTCACGGTGTTGTCCGCGAAGCTGGCGCGCTCGCGGTCCATGTCCACGCCGTTGCTGTCCAGATTGGTCTGGGCCTGCAGCGCGTATTCCTTGTTGGACTCCGACAGCGCACCGGCCAGCGGCGCGAGGTGGCCCACCTGGGTGGTGGTCATCGCGCCGGCCGTGGCGATCTCGCCGGTGGCCTCGCGCAGGGCGCGGGGGAAGTCGATGTCGCGCGCCTTGAAGCCCGGTGTGTCGGCGTTTGCGATATTGCTGGCCAGCACGCGCTGGCGTTCGGACCTCAGCGTGAGCGCCTGGGCCTGGAAGTTCAGCGTGTCGGTGAGTCGGTTCAGCATCCTGAGCCCCTTGAAGGAGACAGCCGGGGCGGCTTTGGCACAAATTGTCTGCACCGGCCCGCCAAACATGAGCGCGATTAGCGGCAGCAAAGCCCCGCAATTCCGAGCCAGTGCGCGGGGCGGTCTGCCTAGAGTGACGGCCATGCTTCGCACCCTTGCCCTGCTTGTCTGCGGCCTGCTGGCGGCCCTGCCGCCCGCTTGGGCGCAGAGCGGCCCGCTGGACCCGGCGGTGCAGGCGCGCGTGCGTGCGCTGGCCGAGGAGGCCGCGCGCGTGGCCGCGCCGCCGCAGGCCAGGGTCAGCGTCGAGGTCGGCGCGCCGGACCCGCGCCTCAGGCTCGCACCCTGCCGCGTGGTCCAGCCCTACCTGCCACCGGGCCTGTCGGCCTGGGGGCGCAGCCGCATCGGCCTGCGCTGCGTGGACGGCCCTTCGCGCTGGAATATCTCGCTGCCGGTGCGCGTCGCGGTCTATGCGAAGGCGCTGGTCGCGGCCGGCGCGCTGCCCGCGGGCACGGAATTGGCTCAAGAACAGCTGGCCGAGGCCGAAATCGACATCGCGGGCCAGGCCGGCGCGGTCTTCACCGACCCGGCCCAGCTGCTGGGCCGCGTGCTGGCCCGGCCACTGGCGGCCGGCGAGGCGGTGCGCCAGCCGGCGCTGAAGGCGCGCCAGTGGTTTGCGGCCGGCGAAACGGTGCAGGTGCTGGCTTCCGGCGAGGGCTTCTCCATCCAGTCCGAGGCCCAGGCGATGGGGCCGGGCATCGAGGGGCAGGAGGTCAAGGTACGCTTCGAGAGTGGCCGGGTGGCCGCCGGACGGGCGGTTGGCGAGCGTCGCGTGGAGCTGCTGCTGTGATCAATCCGCGACGAAAGCCTGGAATAAGCCGCCTTTTCGGATTCAAGTTCCGCTGCGAACGGCCGATACAGCTGGAAACTCTCATACTTGGAACGCCCGCTCCGCAGCTTGGAGAACCCCATGAAGATCGGTAACAGCCCCGACGCCAGCGTCAGCCCCGCCAAGGCTGACACGGCTTCCGGCCGCAAGGCGGAGGCGTCGGCCAAGGCCGTCACCACCTCGGCCGGCACGCCCACGCCCAGCGCCCAGGTGGCGCTGTCCAGCACCGCCGCCCAACTCGCCAGCAGCCCGGCCGCTGGCGACGGCAGCTTCGACGCCGCCAAGGTCGAACGCATCTCCCGCGCCATCAGCGAGGGGAAGTTCACGGTCAACGCGAACGCGATCGCCGACAAACTCGTCGCAAATGCGCAAGAATTGCTGAGCGCACGCAACAACAAGCACTGACACCATGAGCACCGCCCCGGTCCCCGCGCTGAAGCCCGAACTTGAACAGCCGCTGCTGGCGGTCGAGGCCTGCCTGAAGCAGCTGGGCGATGCACTGGCCAGCCGGGATCCGGCTTTGATTGAGCAGCATGCGTCCGAGCTGCACCAGCTGCTGGCGCTTGCGGTCCAGGCTTTTGGCGAGGCCGCCCGCCAGGGCAGCCTGCCGGCCACGCTGCGCCACCGCCTGGTGCGTGCCGGAGGCCTGCTGGCCGCCCAGCGCGAGACGCTGGCGCGCGGCAATGCGTCGCTGGACCGCGCGCTGGAGGTGCTGATCCCCAGTGAGCCTACGGGTCTGTATGGCGCCGGCGGCAAGCCCGAGCGCCGTGGCCTGGGTGCCAGCAGCCTGCAGGCCTGAGTCGCCTAGCGCACGAAAAAGCCACCCTCGGGTGGCTTTTTGCTTATCAGTGTCCCGGTGTCAGCGCGTCGCCGCCTGGCGCACCTTGTCGAGATAGACATGACCGTCCGGCGGCAGGCCGCTGCGCTGCGAGGCCCAGATCATCTCGCCCAGCGCGTCCATCGCCACATGGTGGGCCTCGTGGCGCGAATTGCGCCGCGCGGCCAGCAGGTCTATGGCCTGGCGTATGCCGCTGGGCTGGTCGATCGCATGCTGCTCGGTGATGGTCAGGTGCATGGACAGGTGCAGGAAGGGGTTGGTGCGCCCTTCCTCCACCGTGTAGACCTTCTCCAGCGCGCCGGCCTCGTCGGCCAGCTCCTCGTGGTACTCGGGGTGCTCGGCAATCCAGTCGGCCGCCAGCGCCTCCATGGGGATCAGCGGCGCGCCGTCCCGCCACTTGCGGTAGGTGGCGCAGAAGAATCGGCGGACTTCGAGCTGGGAGGGCGCAAACATGGGCCAGATTGTCGCCGCAGGCCCAGCAGCAGCAGGCCGGCGGCCAGCAGCGCCCATGCGCCGGGCTCGGGCACTGGCGACGCGGAGAAGTCGTAGCCACTGGCGCCGGTGGTGTTGAGCCCGGCTACCGACGGCAGGAGCTGATAGCCCGCCGAGTGCCCGAAGTCTGCCCAGGCGACCCGGCCCAGCCGGGCGGCGTCGCTGACCGAGGCGCCCACCGCCAGCATGCCGCTGAGCGCGATCGTGCGGCCGACAAAGGTGTCCAGCGTGAGGCTGAACAGGCCTGGCGTGTCGCGGCTGGCGTCCCAGCTCTTGTTGACCTCGGCGAAGCTGCTGAGGTCGCGCAGCCTCACCTCGGCCAGCCCGTAGGCCGTCAGAAAGCCGCCGCTCTCGAAGCTGGGGTCGGACAGGCTGCCCGCGATGCTGAAGTTCACCGTGTAGCTGACCGGCGTGCCGGGCGCGAGGCCGGCGCCGCTGACCGCGATGCTGTCGTAGAAGCGGCCCTCCACCGTGGCGTTGCTGTAGCCCTGCACCACGCGCTGGCCCAAGGCGTCGCAGCAGTAGGGAAAGCTGGCCCAGGCATAGGCACGCAGCAGGCCCATGCGGCCCTCGAAGTGGGCCAGCGCGCTGCCGCCGCCGAAGGCAGAGCGGGTGTCCAGCACCTGAAGCTGGCTAACGCGCGGATCGTCCATCAGGTTCAGCGTCGGGGCGTCGCTGTCCACGCCCGACACCGGGTAGAACGCGGTGGTGTTGACCAGCAGCTGGGCCGTGAGCTGGCTGTCGAGCGCGGCGGCTGGCAGGCTGAGCGCCCACAGCAGCGCGGCGCCCAGCCCGGCCGTCAGAGCGCGGGCCGCGCTCATGCCGGCCTCCGCACGCGGCGCAGCACCAGCAGGCCGCCGGCCAGCATCAGCGCCAGCCCGCCGGGCTCGGGCACGGCCGTCACCTCCACGCGCAGGCCGGTGGGGCTTTGGGTGCTGAGGGTGTCGAAGGCCAGCACGTTGTCGCCGGCCACGAAGCCGCTGGTGATCGTGAAGGCCTGCCAGGCGTCCGCCTGCGCGACCGGGACGCCGGCCACCTGCACGCCATTGAGCCAGAGGCGCAGGCCGCTGTCGTCGGCGGCCCAGCGGCCGCTCAGCTGCACCTGGGCCTCGAAGCCGGCCTGCACCTGGAAATGGGTTTCGTAGCGCAGCGCGTCGGTGATGCCGGGCTGGTCCGTGAAGCCTGTGCCCACGACCGGGTTGATCCAGCTGCTCAGCGCGGTGTCCCCCAGCCAGGCGCCATCGCTGATCGGCGGGCCGTCCGCCGCGCGCGAGGCGTAGGCGGTGCCGAACACCGGGTGGCCGACGATGAGGTAGTGCGGGTCGGCCTGGTAGCCCGTCAGCGGGTTGCCGGCGGCGTCGACGCCGGTGTTGAACAGGCCGCTGACCTGGGCGCTGGCCGAGCCCGCCAGCAGCAGCGCGGCCAGCAGGCCGCTGAATCGATACACCATGGGAGTCTTCCTGCGGAGCACGCCGGGATGGCGCATCTCCACATACGCGGTCCGGCCGCGAAAGCGGCCAGCGGGGCGGGCATCAGCCTAGGGATGCTGGGGGCCATCCCCCTAGGGAGAGGGGCAGGGCGCCAGGCCCGCCTCGCGGGCCAGCGCGTCGGCGCCGGCGCGGTCGGGCCCGCAGCGACGGGTGATCGCGCCTTGCAGCGCACGGCGCACGAAGGGCGCACGCAGGCCCACGCTGTCGCGCAGCAATGCCAGTGCGGCCGCGTCGTCGGCCGCGCCGCCCGGCTGGCCCAGACGAGCGCGCAGCGTGGCGCGCTGCAGCAGCTGGCGCGCATGGTCGCTGGCGATGTAGGGCTGGGCCTGGGGCACGCGCTGCAGCGCCGCATCGACCGCGGCCAGGGCTTCGCCCGGGCGGCCGGCCTCGGCCAGCAGTTCGCTGAGCGCCAGCCAGGTGGCAGCGTGGCCGCTGTCCAGCGGGGCGTCGGCGGCGTAGCGGGCCAGCGCGGCCCGCAGCAGCGCTTCGCGCTCGGGCAGGCCGGCGCCCTGCTGCTGGCGCAGGTCGTGGCGGGCCAGCAGCCATTCGGCGCGCATCAGCCCGCGGGCCGGCAGCCCGGCGTCCAGCTCGTCCAGCAGTGTCTGGGCCGCGGCGGCGTTGCGCTCGGCCAGCAGCGGCCAGGCCAGGCTGAGGCCGGCGGCCAGCGTGGCCGGCGCCCGCGGGCCCAGGCGCTGGCTCAGTAGCTCGTAGCGGCGCCGGCCCAGCGCCTGGCTGCGCGCGGCGTCGCCCAGGTAGTCGTGCACCGTGGCGGTGATGCGCAGCAGCTCGGCGGCGGTGTCGGGGTCGTCGGGCAGGCGCTGCTCGATCTGCGCCATGCGCTCGTTGAGCAGGCGGCGCAGCGCGGCCTCGGGCTGGGCCCCGTCCACCGCGCGGCGGTCCAGGGTCTTGAACAGGTCCAGCAGGTAGGCGCTGGCCACCTCGGCCCGCCGCGCCTCGCGCCGCGCGCTGTCGGCCTGCCACAGCGCCAGGCCCAGGCCGGCCAGCAGCGCGGCCGCGGCCAGCAGCGGCAGGCGCTGGCGGCGTAGCAGGCAGCGCAGGCGGTAGAGCCGGCCCAGGGTGCCGCCGGCTTGCACCGGGCGGTGGTCCAGCACGCGGTGGATGTCCTGCGCGAGTGCGTCCACGTCGGCATAGCGGGTGGCGGGCTTGGGTGCGAGGGCGCGGGCGATCACCGCGTTCAGCGCCTGGCCGGCCAGGCCGCGGCGCTGCTCGCGCGGCAGCAGACGGGCCAGCACCTGGCCCAGGCCGTAGACGTCGGCGGCCACACCCAGGCGCTCGCCGCGCAGCTGCTCGGGGGCGGCGCTGGCGGGCGAGCAGGCCTGAGGGCCGTCCTGGTCCAGCAGCCGGGCGATGCCGAAGTCCAGCAGCATCACGCGGCCCTGGGCGTCCAGCAGGATGTTGGCGGGCTTGAGGTCGGCATGCAGGATCAGGCGGGCGTGCGCATGGCGCACCGCGTCCAGCACCTGCAGGAAGGCGATCAGCCGGGCGCGCAGCGGCCGGCCGGCGAGGGCCTGGTCCAGCGGCTGCCCATCCACCCATTCCAGCGCCAGCCAGGGCTGCGGGCCCTGGGGCGTGGCCTCGGTGCCGGCGTCGTAGAGGCGGGCGATGTGGGGGTGTTCCAGCGCCAGCAGCAGCGCGCGTTCCTCGTCCAGCCGGGCGCTGAGGCGCCGGCCGCCCAGCGGCAGCTTGAGCGCGACCCGGCGGCCCAGCAGCGGGCCGTCCACCTGCTCCGCCCCCCAGACCTCGGCCATGCCGCCGCGACCCAGGAGCTGCAGCAGGCGATAGGGCCCCAGGCGCTGGCCGACCTGCAGGTCCAGGGCCTGCCAGGCCTGCTGCAGCTCGGGGCCCAGCGTGGGCAGCGTGCCGGTGCGCTCGTGCGCGGCCAGCAGCGCGCGCACCGGGGCGGCCACATCGGGGGGCAGGTCTTGCAGCCAGGCCTCGCGCCGGCCGGCGGGCAGCAGCACGGCCGCGTCGAACGCGGCCGACACCCGCGGCCACAGCGCGGGCGGGATGGGCTCAGCCATCGAGCTGCAGGCGCAGGAAGGCGCGTGCCCGGGTCCATTGGCGGCGCAGCGTGCGCTCGCTCAGGCCCAGCGCCTGGGCCGCCTGGGCCTCGGTGTAGCCGCCGAAGAAGCGCAGCTCGACCACCGCGGCCAGGCCGGGCTCCAGCTGCTGCAGGCTTTGCAGCGCGTCGTCCAGCGCCAGCAGGCGCGCGTCGTCCGCTGGGCGGGTGGCGGCGTCCACGCAGGCCGTGTCCCAGGCCAGCGGCTGCCAGTCGGCGCCATGGCGCAGCGCCTGGCGCTGGCGCAGGTGGTCTATCACCAGATGGCGCATCACCTTGCTGGCCAGCGCGTAGAAGTGGCGGCGGTCGTGCAGCACCGGGCCGCCCGGCTGGGCCAGGCGCAGAAAGCCCTCGTGCAGCAGCTCCTCGGTGGACAGTGTCAGTACCGGCGTGCCGCGCAGCCGCGCATGGGCGATGCGGCGCAGCTCGGGGTAGATCAGCGACCAGACCGCCTCAGCCGCCGCTGCGTCGCCCGCGTGGGCGGCCTGCAACTGGGCGGTGAGGTCGGCCGGTGCGCTCATGACAGCAGCTCGTCCAGGTGGGGCGCCATGCCGTCCAGCGCAGTCAGGGCCCCGCAGGCCAGGCCCAGGCCCAGCGAGGCGGCCAGCGCCGGCTCGCGCGGGTTGATGCGCAGCATCTGGGCGCCGTGGTGGGCCAGCAGCCACTGGCCGAAATGGCGCACCGAAGGGATGGCGGTGCCGGCGCCGATTTCCACCACCAGCAGCCGCTGCACGCCGGCCAGCCAGCGCTGCAGGCGCTCGCCCTGGGCGTCGTAGCGCCCGGATTGCCAGCGCGCGTCACCGAACATCAGCAGATTGGGCCGCAGCAGGCCGCCGCAGCCCGGGCATTGCGGCAGCGCGCCGCGCCAGCGGCCTTCGTTCTCGTCGGTATCGGGCTGCAGGCCGGTGGCTGGCAGCGGCGCCTGACCGCAGCCGCGCAGGCATTGCAGCCAGTGCAGCGAGCCGTGGCATTCGTGGATCAGCACCTCGTCGAAGCCGGCGCGCTGGAACTGGCCGTCCACATTGCTGGTGAACACCGCCAGCCCATGCGGCAGGCGCTCGCCCCAGGCGCGCAGCCGGGCGAAGCCCGCATGCGGCCGGGTGTGGCGGTACAGCGCCAGGCGGTGGCCGTAGAAGCCCCAGGCCAGGTGGGGGTCGCGCGCGAAGGCCTCGGGGCTGGCGATGGCGGCGAAGTCCAGCCCCGCGCGACCCAGCGCCGGGTAGGCGCGCCACAGGCCTTCGCGGCCGCGGAAGTCCGGCAGGCCGGAGTCCACGCCCATGCCGGCGCCGGCAGTGACGATGAGCCCGTCCGCCTGGGCCAGCAGCGCGGCGGCCTCGGCCAGCTGGTCGGCGGACGGCGTTTCAGTGTTCATCGCGGGCCGGGACAGGGGCTGGTGACGGCGCAGCCCCCTGGGCCCAGACGGTGCGTTGGGCCTGGCGGTGGGCGCTCTCGGCTTCGCGCTCGGCGGCCATCAGCTGCTCGAACTGCTGGCGGCCAGCCTTGGCGGCGGCCATCAGCGCGGCCTGGTCCTGGTGCAGCGCCTGCATCGCGGCCAGCTGCTCGAGGTTGTGGCGCCGGAAACGCATGGCCTGGCGGCGAGCTGCATGCGGCTCCATGCCGGCCAGCTCCAGCACGCTGCGGGCACTCATCAAGGCGGAGTCGAAGGTTTCGCGCTCGATGTGCTCCACGCCCAGGTCGCGCAGCTGGTAGTAGTGCTGCACATTGCGTGCGCGCACCACCAGCGTGGCCTGCGGAAAGTGCTCGCGCGCCAGCTCCACGATCTCCAGGCTCTGTGCGATGTCGTCCACCGCGACCACGATGATGCGAGCCTGGGCGGCGCCGGCCACCTTGAGCAGGTCCAGCCGGGTCGCATCGCCGTAGTGGGCCTGCCAGCCGAAGCGGCGCAGGCCCTCGATGACCTCGGCGTCATGGTCCAGCACCGTGGACTCCAGTCCGGCCACGCGCAGCATGCGGCCGACGATCTGGCCGTAGCGGCCGGCACCGGCGATCAGGATGGGCGCGGGCGGCGGTGGGGTTTCTTCGCGCAGGCGCTTGCGACTGCCGGCCAGGCGCCGACGCAGCAGGCGCTCGCTGCCGGCCAGCAGCAGCGGCGTGATCGCCAGCGACAGCGCGACCGCGGCCACCAGCGCGGAGTTCTGCGCGTCGGTGATCATGCCCTCGCTCTGCGCGAGCTGGAACACGACGAAGCCGAACTCGCCGCCCTGGGCCAGCAGCACGACGAAGGCGGGGCGCTCCAGCAGCGGGATGCGCATGGCCCGTGCCATCAGCACCAGCACCAGCGTCTTGCACACCAGCAGCGCGACCAGCAGTTCCAGCACCAGGCCGGGCGTCTGCGCCACCACGCGCAGGTCCAGCCCCATGCCCACCGCGATGAAGAACAGGCCCAGCAGCAGGCCCTTGAAGGGCTCCAGGTCGGTCTCCAGTTCGCGCCGGTACTCGCTCTCGGCCAGCAGCACGCCGGCCAGGAAGGCGCCCAGCGCCATGGACAGGCCCACCCAGTGCATCAGCGCCGCCGTGCCCAGCACCAGCAGCAGCGCGGCCGCGGTGAAGATCTCGGGCGTGCGGCTGTGGGCGATCCAGCGCAGCGCCGGGCGCAGCAGCAGCCGCCCCCCGAACACGATGACGACGATGGCGCCTATCGCCTTGCCGGCGGCCAGCGCGGTGACGCCGCCATCACTGTCGTGCGCGCCGCTGACCGCCAGCACCGGCACCAGCGCCAGGATGGGAATGGCCGCGATGTCCTGCAGCAGCGCCACCGACAGCACGCTTTCGCCCGCGGTGGTGCGGCCCAGGTTGCGCTCGGCCAGCACCGCCAGCGCCACCGCGGTGGACGACATCGCCAGCCCCAGGCTCACGACCACCGCCAGCCGCCAGGGCATGCCCACCAGTAGCGCGACCGCGCTGAGCAGCGCGGCGCAGCCCAGCAGCTGCACGCTGCCCCAGCCGAAGATGGGGCGGCGCATGGCCCACAGACGGCGTGGGTCCAGCTCCAGGCCGACCAGGAACAGCATCAGCACCACGCCCAGTTCGGCCACCTGCAGCATCACCTCGCTCTCGTGCACCAGGCCCAGCACCTGCGGGCCTATCAGCACGCCGGCGATCAGGTAGCCCAGGATGGAGCCCAGTCGCGCCCAGCGCGCCAGCGGCACGGCCAGCACGGCGGCGGCCAGCAGCACCAGCGGCAGCGTCATCCAGTGACCGTGGATCATGCGTCGCCTCCGTCCAGCGTGGAGAACAAGGGCGGGCGCTCGTCCAGCGCGATGGCCTCTTCGTCGCCCATCACCGGCTCGGCCGCGATCTCGCACCACTCGGGGTGGTGGGCCAGGCGCTGCAGGAACAGCGTCGCGTGTGCGTCCAGCTGCGCCTCGCTGGCCACGTGGGCGCCATGCAGCACCTGCGGCGGCAGGTAGTGCAGGCCGCAGGTCAGCGCGGAGTGTTTGTAGGGCAGCAGGAAGTCCTCCAGCGGATGGTGGTTGTGGCCTGACGCGCTGTAGCTGTGCGCGCTGCCGCCGGTGGAGGTGACCAGCCACAGGTCCTTGCCGTGCAGCGCGGTGCCGCCCGGGCCATAGGCCCAGCCCAGGCGCAGCACCTCGTCCAGCCAGAGCTTCTGCAACGGCGGCATGCTGTACCAGGTGATGGGGTGCAGCAGCACGATGAGGCGGGCCGCCGCCAGCGCCTGCTGCTCGGCTTCCACATGGATGTGATAGTCCGGGTAGAGCCGGTAGAGCTCGCGCAGGTTCACGCGTTCGGCGATGGGGTCGGCCTGCAGGCGTTGCAGCAGGCGGCGCGTCACATTGGAGCGCGCCATGTCGGGGTGGGCGACGATGACGAGGATGTCGCGTTCGGTACTTTCAGGCATGGCCCGCTAGGGTAACTTGCGCGACCGCCACTCTCTGGACCAAGGCCTTGTGATGCGCATTTTCGAGACCCTCGCCGACCTGCAGGCACTGATCAACCAGCCGCTGGGCCACAGCGACTGGATCACCGTGGACCAGGCCCGCGTGAACGCCTTCGCCGAGGCCACCGAAGACCGCCAGTGGATCCATGTGGACCCGGAGCGCGCAAGAACCGGCCCTTTTGGCGGGCCGATCGTCCATGGCTTCCTGACGCTGTCGCTGATCCCGCATTTCTTCGAGACCGGCTTTGCGGTGCGCGAGACCCGCATGGTGGTGAACTACGGGCTCAACAAGGTGCGCTTCACCGCGCCGGTGCCGGTGGGCAGCCGGCTGCGCGCGGCCTTCAAGCTGCTGGCGATGGAGGACGTGGCCGGCGGCGCGGTGCAGCTGGCCATCGAGGTGGCGGTGGAGCGCGAGGGCGCGGCCAAGCCGGTCTGCATCGCCGAAAGCCTGGCGCGGCATTACCGCTGAGCGGGCCGCCGCGCGCCCCGGTGAGGCGTCAGCGCGGGCGGCGGCGTGCCAGCCCCAGCAGCCCCAGGCCGGCCAGTGCCAGCAGGCCGCTGGCCGGCTCGGGCACGGGCGACACCGTGTAGTTGGCGATGCCGGCCACCTGCTGCGCGCTCAGGCCTTCCAGGCGTGGTGCGTTCAGCAGCTGCGCGCCGGTCGCGGCGGCCAGCGCCTGATCCTCCGCGGTGGGGCCGTTCAGGTCGCTGGCCAGGAAGGCGAAGTTCAGCAGGCTCAGGCTCTGGCCGGGGTCCAGGCTGACCGTGTAGCGCACGTTGTAGCGGTCCGGCGTGATGGCGGCCTGGCCCAGGCCGTTGTTGCCCGACACCAGGGCCAGCACCGGCTGGCCGGTGCAGCTGCCGGCGCCGTCGTCGGTGCAGCTGACGATCAGGCCGGCGCTGTTGACGCTGACCAGCTCGTTACCGTCCGACCCCAGGTTGCCGAAGAAGTTCAGCGTGGTCGTGACGCGGCTGCCGCCGTTGTTCGTGAAGGTGTCGAAGAAGCGGTAGACGTTGCCGCTCAGCAGCTCCACCTGGCGGCTCTGGTCGAGGGCGTCGGTGCCGGCGTTGTAGAAGCCGAAGGCGTCGAAGGCGTAGTTGCCGCCGTCCACTACCTGGCCCAGCGCCTGGTTGCTCAGCGGCGTGAAGCCGCCGGCACCGGCATAGCTCGTGCCGTAGTCGTCGCCGTTGAAGATGCCGCCGCTGGCCTGGAACTGTTCGGCCTGGGCCAGCAAGGGGGTGAGGAGCGCGAGCAGGGCCGCGCCGATCAGGGCTTGTTTCATGGAAATCTCTCGTGGGTTTTTGGGGCGAGGGGCGATCAGGCGCGGCGAGCGGTCAGCCACTTGGCGGGCGGCAGGGGCTTGCCCACCAGGCGCAGCTCGCCTATCCAGCCGAAGAAGCCGTCGTCCAGCACGCCATCCCACCAGCCCGCGCCCAGGATCCAGGGCTGGGGCGTGGCCTGCGAGCGGGTGCCGGTGGCCGCATTGGCCACGTTGCGCAGCACCGGCGCGCCCTCCACATACATCGTGGTGGTGGCGGTGGCCGGGTCGTTCACGATGGCCACGTGGTACCAGGTGTCGCGGATGATTTCGCCGGACCAGTTGGTCTGCGCATAGTGCGAGTTGCTGGCCGGCACGACCTCCCACTGCACCTCGCGCAGGCTGGAGATCGCGAACAGCACGCTGGAGGCCTCCGGGTCGCCGCCCCAGTAGCCGCCGGGCACATTGCCGCGGTTGCCCTGGCGGCCCAGCAGATTGCACCAGGCGTGCTTGCTGGCGTCCCAGTTGGCGGGGATCTTCACGAAAGCCTCGACGGTGTAGCCGTCCCAGAAGCTGCGGCCGTTGACCGACACGCCCATCGCGGTCAGGAAGGCGCTGAGGCGCTTGGTGGTCTTGTCGGTGTTCAGGAAGCGCACGCTGCCGGCCGCGGACGACAGGCGGTGCTTGTCGGTGGACCACACCACATCACCCGCCTGAGCCGGGCCGCTGAGCGCGGCGCGACGCAGGTCGTTGCCGGCGAACACGTCGGGCAGCACGCCGCCCACCGGCACGACCTGGCCCTCGGCGATGCCCACCGGCGCGCGCCAGTGGGCATAGGTCTCGGCCACATAGGGGTAGTCGTTGACGTCCGCCGGCGGCACCGCGGGCAGCGGCGTGGGCTCCACGTAATTGGCCAGCAGCTCGCTGCGCACGCGCGGCAGTATGGGCGCGCCGGTGCTGGACAGCGTGGGCTTGAAACGCAGAAAGCCGGCGAAGCGCTTCTTGAAGTTGATGGGGATGCTGAAGCGCTGGTTGGCCTGGGTCAGCTCGGCGAAGTCGAAGGCGTTCAGCGTGGCCTTGGGCTTTTGCACCACCCAGGGCGAGAAGGACATCACGTCGATCTTGTTGTTCGTGAAGTCCACCTCGTAGAGCCGCATCATCGCGTTGCCGCCCTGGTAGTCCATCTGGTAGTCCACCACCATCTGGTGGACCTCGTTGCCGAAGTCGTTGTACTTGCGCAGGTAGGCCGCCCCGTGGTGGTGGCCGTTGAGCGTCATGAAGATCTGGTCGTTGTCGCGGATCAGCTGGTTCCACAGCATGCGGCCGTAGTCGGTCTCCAGCGGGCTGACGCCGTCATTGGCAATGTTGAGCAGCTGGTGGTTGGCCAGGATCACCGGCACGCCGGGGTTGCGGGCGATCACGCTGCGCGCCCAGGCAATGCCGGCATTGGAGATGCGCCAGGACAGCGACAGCACCATCAGGGTGACGCCATGGGCCTGGAACAGGTGGTACTCGTGGAAGCCGGAGCTGTCGCGCTCCCTGAACGTGGTCTGCTTGGCCGCGCGGCTGGCCGGGAACCACTTCAGGTAGGGCTCTGCGGCCAGGTTGCGCTGCGCGTCGGTGCCGGCGTTCTGGTCGGACGGCTGGTGGTAGTCGTAGTCGGTGATGACGTCGTGGTTGCCGGCCAGGATGGAGTAGGGCACGCGGGCGCTCTCCAGCTGCTGCATCGCGGCGTCGGCCACGGCCCACTGGTTGGGCTTGCTCTGCTGGTCCACCACGTCGCCCAGGTGGATCACGAAGGGGATGTTGTAGGCCTGGGCGTTCTGCGCGATCCAGCCGGTCTGGGCCGCATAGGGCGTGGAGCCGTAGTGGGCCTGGAACTGCTGGCCCTCGTCGGTGGTGGCGTAGCGCGAATAGAACTGGGTGTCGGGCAGCACCGCGATCGCGAAGCTGGTGGTGGGGCCGCTGGCCGCCTCGGCGGGCTGCAGCAGGCCGCTGCCCAGGGCCATGGCCGACAGGCCGGCGGCGCCGCGCAGCAGCTGGCGGCGGTCCTCGCGCGGCGCGCCTGTTTCGGGCTCGGGGGAGGTGGGGATGCGGGGCGGGGTGTGGGCCATGGCGGAACTGCGGCGGTGGGTGGACAGGGCGCGGCGGCCGGGCCGCCGTGATGGATGTCACAGTCTGGGCAGTCAATGCGTCATGGGCGTGACGCGCCGGTGTCAGGTCTTGTCATGGAGTCCGTGTGGTTTACGAGGGGCCGCCGCGCCGCGTGCAGGCCCTAGGATGACGGCGTTCATTCCAACCACACCCACAGGGCTTCTCGCGTCCATGGCCTCCAGCCTGTTCGTACTGCTTGACGACATCGCCACCGTGCTCGACGACGTGGCGACCATGACCAAGGTGGCCGCCAAGAAGACCGCCGGCGTGCTGGGTGACGACCTGGCGCTGAACGCGCAGCAGGTCACCGGCGTGAATGCCGACCGCGAGCTGCCGGTGGTGTGGGCCGTGGCGCGCGGCTCGCTTTTGAACAAGGCACTGCTGGTGCCGGCGGCGCTGGCCATTGCGGCGCTGGCGCCCTGGGCCATCACGCCGCTGCTGATGCTGGGCGGCGCCTTTCTGTGCTTCGAGGGCGTGGAGAAGCTCGCGCACAAGCTCCTGCATGGCGAGGCCGAGGCGCAAGCCCAGCACGCCCAGCATCTGCAGGCGCTGGCCGACCCGCAGGTGGACCTGCTCGCGTTCGAGCGCGACAAGATCAAGGGCGCGATACGCACGGACTTCATCCTGTCCGCCGAGATCATCGTGATCGCGCTGGGCACGGTGGCCGGCAGCCCGCTGCTGAACCAGCTGGCGGTGCTGGTGGCGGTGTCGCTGGCCATCACCGTGGGCGTCTACGGCCTAGTCGCGGCCATCGTGAAGATGGACGACGTGGGCCTGTGGCTGGCGCGCAAGCGCGGAGGCGCCGTGCAGGCGTTGGGTCGCGGCCTGCTGGCCGCCGCGCCGCGGCTGATGAAGCTGCTGTCGGTGCTGGGCACGGCCGCGATGTTTCTGGTGGGCGGCGGCATCCTGGTGCACGGCATCGCGCCGCTGCACCATGCGATCGCGCCGCTGGGTCAGGGGTCGGCCTGGGGCGTGGTGCTGGAGAACGGCGCGAATGCGCTGGTGGGTGTGCTGGCCGGGGCTGTGGTGCTGGCGGGCGTCGGCGCGGTGCAGAAACTGCGTGGGCGATGAGCGGGTGTTGATCGGGCGCTGAGCGGCGCGCGGCCGGCGTTCAGGCGGGCGTGTAGGCCAACCTCACGTAGATGGGCGCGAAGGCCTCGGCCTGCGTGATCTCCAGCAGGCGCTCGCGGGCCAGCTCCAGCATCGCGATGAAGGTCACCACCATCACCGCCGGGCCGCGCTCCACCTCGAACAGGCGCTCGAACTCCACGAAGCGCTGGCCCTGCAGCCGGCGCAGCACGATGCTCATGTGCTCGCGCACCGACAGCTGCTCGCGGCTGATCTTGTGGTGCTGGTTGAGCTTGGCGCGGCGCAGGATGTCCAGCCAGGCCTCACGCAGGTCGACGGTGGTGACGTCCGGGAATTGCGGCGTCAGCGACTGCTCGATATGCACCTGGGCGCGCAGGAAGTCGCGGCCCAGCACCGGCAGCTTGTCCAGCCGCGCGGCGGCCAGCTTGATCTGCTCGTACTCCAGCAGGCGGCGCACCAGCTCGGCGCGCGGGTCCTCGGGCTCCTTGCCGTCCTCGGTCTTCTTGGGCGGCAGCAGCATGCGCGACTTGATCTCGATGAGCATGGCCGCCATCAAGAGGTATTCGCTGGCCAGCTCCAGATTGCGCGCGCGGATCTGGTCGACGTAGCTCAGGTACTGCCGCGTCACGTCCGCCAGCGGGATGTCCAGGATGTTGAAGTTCTGCTTGCGTATCAGGTACAGCAGCAGATCCAGCGGGCCCTGGAAGGCCTCCAGGAACACCTCCAGCGCATCCGGCGGGATGTAGAGGTCCAGCGGCAGCTGGAACAGCGGCTCACCGTACAGACGAGCGACCGCCACCGAGTCCACCGCATCGGGCAGATCCGGCGAGAGCTCGGCGTTCTCGTCCGTGCTGACCTCGGCCATAGACAGGTCTCGTGAATGACTCAGCGACTGCCGCAGATCTGGCTTTGCCAGGCTGCCGGCAGTGCCCCCTGGGGGGCGCGCGAAGCGCGTAGGGGGGTTACTCGGTTTGATAGACGTAGGGCTTCTGCGCCACGCGTGCGGTGTCGAAGCCGGCCTGGGCCTCGCGGTCCTGCGGCTTGTCCCACAGCAGCGCGCGGCCGGCGCGCTGCTCGGCTTCCAGCGTCGGGCGCTGGGCCTTGAGCTGCTCGATGAATTGCGTGGCTTCGGACTTGTAGGGCTTCCAGAACAGCGGCATGGTGGTCTCTCAGATCAAGCAGGTGATTTTACGGTGGCGCCCAGCAGGATCACCGCACTGCCGGCCAGACACAGGCCGGCGCCCAGCCAGTCGGTCCAGCTGGGCGTCTGGCGCTCCACCCACCACAGCCACCCCAGGGCCACCGAGATGTAGACGCCGCCATAGGCCGCATAGGCGCGGCCGGCGGCCGTGGGATGCAGGGTCAGCAGCCACGCGAACAGCGCGAGGCTGGCGGCGGCGGGCAGCAGCAGCCAGGCCGAGCGGCCCTGGCGCAGCCACAGCCATGGCAGGTAGCAGCCGAGGATCTCGGCCAGCGCGGTCAGCACGAAGAGGGCGGTGGTCTGCAGCCAGGAGAGCCAGGTCATGCGCCATTGTCGGGGGGGCTCAGCTCGTCCAGGCTGTGCAGCACCGCGGCCTCGCCCAGCTCGGCCAGCAGGCCGGCGCGGCGCAGCAGGTCCAGCGGCTGCGCGTTCAGCGCCACCAGCACCAGCGCGGTGCCGCGCTTGGCCAGCGCGCGGCGCAGCTCGCGCAGCGCCTCCACGCCGCTGGTGTCCATCACGATCAGGCGGTGCATCTCCAGCGCCAGCGTGCGGGTGCCGGCCGGCAGCTGCTCGGGCAGGGCTTCCAGCTTGCCCACCGCGCCGAAGAACAGCGCGCCGTAGAGCTCCAGCACCTGCACGCCCGGCGGCGCGCCGGGCAGGACCTTCAGCGAGAACAGCTGGCTCATGCGCCACACGAAGAACACACAGGCGCTGATCAGGCCCACCTCCACCGCCACCGTGAGGTCGGCCACCACGGTCAGCGTGAAGGTGCCCAGCAGCAGCGTGCGGTAGGTGAGGTTGAAGCGGCGCAGGCGCGCGAACTCATGCCAGTCGCCCATGTTCCAGGCCACCACCAGCAGGATGCCGGCCAGCGCCGCCAGCGGCACGTGCACGGCCAGCGGCGCGGCCAGCAGCAGGATGAGCAGCAGCACGGCCGCGTGCACCATGCCGGCCACCGGGCTGGCGGCGCCGGCGCGGATGTTGGTGACGGTGCGCGCGATGGTGCCGGTGGCCGGCAGGCCGCCGAACAGCGGCGCGGCCAGGTTGGCGATGCCTTGGGCCATCAGCTCCTGGTTGGGGTCGTGGCGGGGCAGGTCGGGCGTGAGCTTGTCGGCCACGCGGGCGCACAGCAGCGACTCGATCGCGCCCAGCAGCGCCAGCGTCAGCGTGGGCATCACCAGCTGCTTCACGCCGTCCCAGTGCAGTTCGGGCCAGGCCAGCGCCGGCAGCTCCCGCGGGATGCCGCCGAAGCGGCTGCCTATGGTCTCCAGCGGCAGCTGCAGCAGCGCGGTGGCGGCGGTGGCCCCGGCCAGCGCGATCACCGTGCCCGGCAGCAGCGCCAGCGCGCGGCGCAGGCCGGTCAGCGGCGCGCTGGCGCCGTCGATGTTCTTGGGCCACAGCAGCACCACGGCCATGCAGGCCAGCGCCATCAGCGGGGCGGCGGGGTTGAGCTGCTGCGCGTGCTGGCTCAGCGTGGTGATCTGGCCGAAGAAGTCGGCCGGCATCTTCTCCACCCGCAGGCCCAGGAAGTCCTTCAGCTGGGCCAGCGCGATCAGCACCGCGATGCCGTTGGTGAAGCCGGTGACGATGGCCACCGGGATGTAGCGCACCAGCGCCCCCAGGCGCAGCGCGCCCATGGCCAGCAGCAGCACGCCGGCGCCCATGGTGGCGATCAGCAGATTGGCCAGGCCGTAGCGCTGCAGGATGCCGTAGACCACGACGATGAAGGCGCCGGCCGGCCCGCCGATCTGCACGCTGGAGCCGCCCAGCAACGAGATCAGAAAGCCCGCGACGATGGCGGTGGCCAGGCCCTGCTCGGGGCGCAGGCCGGACGCGATCGCGAAGGCCAGCGCCAGCGGCAGCGCGACGATGCCGACCGTGAGGCCGGCGCCGAGGTCCTGGCGGAACTGGGCCGCGGTGTAGCCGTGGCGCAGCGTCAGCGCGCGCGGCCTGAAGGGGTGTAGCGAGGGGATGGGCATGGGTCCTCCGAAGACGATGGGGCGATGCGGTGAGGCATCGCCCGCGGAGGACCGCAGTGGTGGCGCAGCGCGATGAAGCGCCGGCGCCGTGAGGGGCCGAGCAGGGCGGGGCGTGGGGCTGCTCGGCTCATGCGGGCGAGCTTAGCGCACGCGCATGCCGGGCTGGGCGCCGCTGTGCGGCTCCAGCACGAAGATGCCGGGTTGGGCTTTCTCGTCGGCGTGGCTGGCGGCCAGCACCATGCCCTCGCTGATGCCGAACTTCATCTTGCGCGGCGCGAGGTTGGCGACCAGCACGGTCAGCTTGCCCTCAAGCTCCTCGGGCTTGTAGGCCGACTTGATGCCGCTGAAGACGTTGCGGGTCTTGCCCTCGCCCACGTCCAGCGTCAGGCGCAGCAGCTTGTCCGAGCCCTCGACATGCTCGGCCTTCACGATCTTGGCGATGCGCAGGTCCACCTTGGCGAAGTCGTCGATCTTGATCTCGGGAGCCAGCTCTTCACCACCGGGCACCAGCTTGGGCGCCGGCGGCACCTCGAACAGCGCCTCGACCTTGGCGATGTCCACGCGCTGCATCAGGTGCTGGTAGGCGCCGATCTGGTGGGCGCCCAGCGCGCGCGCGCTGTCGCTCCACTGCAGCGGCTCGACCTTCAGGAAGGCTTCGACCTGGGCGGCCAGCGCGGGCAGCACCGGCTTGAGGTAGAGGGTCAGCAGGCGGAAGGCCTCGATGCAGACGCTGCAGACATCGTGCAGCGCCGCGTCCATGCCTTCCTGCTTGGCCAGCTCCCAGGGCTTGTGCGCGTCCACGAACTCATTGACCTTGTCGGCCAGCGCCATGATCTCGCGCACCGCCTTGCCGAACTCGCGGGTCTCGTACAGCTCGGCGATCGCGCCACTCTGCGCGCGCAGCGCATCCAGCAGCGTGCGGCCTTCCACGCCCAGGTCGGCGCTCAGGCGCCCGTCGAAGCGCTTGGTCAGGAAGCCGGCGGCGCGCGACGCGATGTTGATGTACTTGCCGACCAGGTCGCTGTTGACACGGGCGACGAAGTCCTCGGGGTTGAAGTCGATGTCCTCCACCCGGTTGTTCAGCTTGGCGGCGATGTAGTAGCGCAGCCACTCGGCGTTCAGGCCCAGGCTGAGGTACTTCAGCGGGTCCAGGCCGGTGCCGCGGCTCTTGCTCATCTTCTCGCCGCCGTTGACGGTCATGAAGCCGTGCACGAACACGTGATTGGGCGTCTTGCGGCCGCTGAAGTGCAGCATCGCAGGCCAGAACAGCGTGTGAAAGTAGGTGATGTCCTTGCCGATGAAGTGGATCTGCTCCACCGACTCGTCGGCCATGAAGGCATCGAAGTCCTGCCCCGTCTTGCCGAAGTAGTTCTTCAGCGAGGCCAGGTAGCCGATCGGCGCGTCCAGCCACACATAGAAGTACTTGCCCGGGGCGTCGGGGATCTCGATGCCGAAGTAGGGCGCGTCGCGGCTGATGTCCCAGTCGGACAGCTTGTTGTGGCCGTCCTCGTCGGGCTCGAACCATTCGCGGATCTTGTTCAGCACCTCGGGCTGCAGGCGGCCGGGCGTCTGCGTCCATTGGGTCAGGAACTCCACGCAGCGCGGGTCGGACAGCTTGAAGAAGTAGTGCTCGCTGGTCTTGAGCACCGGCGTCGCGCCGGACAGCACCGAGTAGGGGTTCTTCAGCTCGGTGGGGGCGTAGACCGTGCCACAGACCTCGCAGGAGTCGCCGTACTGGTCCTTGGAGCCGCACTTGGGGCACTCGCCCTTGATGAAGCGGTCCGGCAGGAACATGGACTTGGCCGGGTCAAAGAACTGCTCGATGGTCTTGGTGGCGATCAGGCCCTGCTCGCGCAGCGCGAGATACACCGCCTTGGACAGCTCGTGGTTCTCCGGGCCGTCGGTGGAGTGCCAGTTGTCGAAGCTGATGTGGAAGCCGTCCAGGTACTGCTTGCGGCCGGCCGCGATGCCGGCCACGAACTCCTGCGGCGTCTTCTTGGCCTTCTCGGCCGAGATCATGATGGGCGCGCCGTGCGCATCGTCCGCACACACGAAGTGCACCTGATGGCCCGCCATGCGCTGGAAGCGCACCCAGGTGTCGGCCTGGGTGTACTCCATGATGTGGCCGATGTGGAAACCGGCGTTCGCATAGGGCAGGGCGGTGGTGACAAAGAGCTGGCGGGGCATGGCGCGGCTTGGGACGGAACGAAACCGCGGATTCTAGTTTTGCCCGCCACCGGGTGTCCGCCCGCCGGTGATGGCGATCCCGGTCCGGGATGTCCCCAGGCCTGGATTTGCCTAGGCCATTTGGACGATAAAGCTCTACAACTTCTCAAGGATGGGCGCTAAGTCACTGATTCGTAACGCACCGAAAGACTATCCACCGAGGCTGTGGAAAACTTTGTGGAGAAGCCCTGTCCATCGCCGCCAAACCCTTGTGCCATCGGCCTCTGCTTAGATTGCCCAATTTCTGAGCAATCGCCGACGCTCTATATAAATCAACGACTTAGCCGTGAGCTTGGCGTGGGTGCTCGGGGCGTGGCGGGCGAGTCTGCAAGGGCTTGACGGAGGTGATTTTTGGGGATAAGTCGACGCCCGGCGGACCGATGTCACGCCGTGTGCCTCCGGTTTTCCCCGCCGTCTGTGGATAAGTCTGTGGGTGGCCTGCACACAGGCGGCCTAAGTGCTTGATCCGCGGGCGTCGACGCTGGGCTGCCGCTTTTTGAGGCGCTACGGGGCGGTTCCGACGCGCGCTCTGGGGTGGGCCCCAGGTCGGGGTCGCCGGGCCGGGCGGCTAAACTCGCGGCCTTTTAAAGGCAGGCACAGGGCAGATGGCGGATCAAAGCAACGGCGGGCGCAAGAACGGCTCGCGCAGTTTCGAGTTGAAGTCGCGCCATCTGAGTCTGCTGGGCCTGGTGCTGCACAGCCGCGACCTGGCCGAGTTGCGTGCCGACTGGGCCCAGCGCGTCGGCGCCGAAGGGCCGGCCTTCGAGCATGAGCCGGTGGTCATCGACCTGTCGCAACTGCCGCGCGACATCCAGGCGGCGCCGGCCCAGGGCCAGGCCGCGCTGGCACTGGACGCTGCGGCGGCGCTGGACCTGTCGGCCGTGGTGGAACTGCTGCGCGCCAGCCAGCTGCAGCCGGTGGCGGTGGCCGGTGCCACGCCCGAGGAGTTGCAGCAGGCGCAGGCGCTGGGCCTGGCCGATGCGGCCGACGAGCCCGAGCGCGCGGCCACAGAGCCGGCGGAACGGGTGCAGGAGGTGGTGCGCGAGGTCGTGCGGGAGGTGGTGGTCGAGAAGATCATCGAGAAGCCCGCGGCGCCGGCGCCCACGCTGGTCATCGACAAGCCGCTGCGCTCCGGTCAGCAGATCTATGCCAAGGGCGGCGATCTGGTGGTGCTGGCGCTGGTGAACCACGGCGCCGAGGTGATCGCCGACGGCAGCATCCATGTGTATGCGCCGCTGCGCGGCAAGGCCATTGCCGGCGCGCGTGGCGACACGACGGCGCGCATCTATGCGCAAAGCCTGGAGGCGGAGCTGCTGGCCGTGGCCGGCATCTACCGCACGGCCGAGAACCCGCTGCCGGCCGACGTGGCCGGCAAGCCCGCCCAGGTCTACCTGGACGGCGAAAAAATGCTGCTGCAGCCCCTGCAGCGTTGATCACGAAGATTCGAGCAAGGAACACGCAGATGACCAAGATCGTCGTCGTCACCTCGGGCAAGGGCGGGGTCGGCAAGACCACCACCAGCGCGAGCTTCGCCACCGGCCTCGCGATGCGCGGCTTCAAGACCTGCGTGATCGACTTCGACGTCGGCCTGCGCAACCTCGACCTCATCATGGGCGTGGAGCGCCGCGTGGTGTACGACCTGATCAACGTCATCAACGACGAGATCAAGTTGACCCAGGCGCTGATCAAGGACAAGCAGCTGGACAAGCTCTACATCCTGGCCGCCTCGCAGACCCGCGACAAGGACGCGCTCAAGCAGGAGGGCGTGGAGCGTGTGCTGGCCGAGCTCAAGGAGATGGAGTTCGACTACATCGTCTGCGACTCGCCGGCCGGCATCGAGACCGGCGCGCTGATGGCCATGCACTACGCCGACGAGGCCTTGGTGGTGACCAACCCCGAGGTGTCCTCGGTGCGTGACTCCGACCGCATCCTGGGCATGCTCAGCAGCAAGACCAAGCGCGCGATCGAAGGCCAGGAGCCGGTCAAGGAGCACCTGCTGATCACGCGCTACAACCCCAATCGCGTGGAGGGCGGCCAGATGCTGAGCCTGGACGACATCCACGAGATCCTGCGCACGCCGCTGATCGGTGTGATTCCGGAGAGCGAGAGCGTGCTGCAGGCGTCCAACCAGGGCACGCCGGCCATCCACCTGAACGGCACGGATGTGTCCGAGGCCTACAAGGACGTGGTCGCGCGCTTCCTCGGCGAGGACAAGCCCATGCGCTTCACCGAGGCGGTGAAGCAGAGCTGGTTCAAGCGCGTGTTCGGCAACAAGTGAAGGAGGCCTGGCGATGGGATTCCTGAACTTCTTCCTCGGCGAGAAGAAAAGCTCGGCCAGCGTCGCGAAGGAGCGGCTGCAGCTCATCCTCGCGCACGAGCGCAACGGCCGCAGTTCCAGCCCCGACTACCTGCCGCAGCTGCAGCGCGAACTGGTCGCGGTGATCAGCAAGTACGTGCAGATCAACTCCGACGACATCAAGGTCCACATGGAGCGCCAGGGCGACCTGGAGGTGCTGGAGGTCAAGATCGAATTGCCGGAGACCGGGCCCGGTCGTTGATGACAGGCGGCACGGCCTCTCGCGACAAGGCCCCGCATGGCGGGGCCTTGCTGCATCCGGACCGGGGCTGGGTTCAGTTCAGGCGGAAGCCCGAGACCGACTTCACCAGCTCCGCCGATTGCTCCCTAAGGCTCTCGGCGGCGGCGGCCGACTGCTCGACCAGTGCGGCGTTCTGCTGGGTCATCTGATCCAGTTGCTGCACCGCCTGGCCGATCTCGCCCAGCGTGGTGGCCTGGTTTGCGCTGGCCGCGGAGATCTCGTTGATGATGCGGCTCACGCGCTGAACGCTCGCCACCACCTCGCGCATGGTTTCCCCCGTGTCGCTGACCAGGCGGCTGCCGCCGTCGACGCGCTCCACCGAGGCCGAGATCAGCGTCTTGATCTCGCGGGCCGCCTGCGCTGAGCGCTGAGCCAGCGAGCGCACCTCGCCGGCCACCACCGCAAAGCCGCGGCCCTGCTCGCCGGCGCGTGCGGCTTCCACCGCTGCATTCAAGGCCAGGATGTTGGTCTGGAACGCAATGCCGTCGATGACGCCGATGATGTCGGCGATCTTGCTGGACGACTGCTGGATGTCGTTCATCGTCGTGATCACCTGCTCCACCATCGCACCGCCGCGGTCCGCCACCTGCGAGGCCGTCTGGGCCAGGCCATTGGCCTCCTGGGCCGAGTCGGCATTCAGTCGCACGCTCTCGCTGAGCTGCGCCATCGCGGCGCCGGTCTCCTCCAGGCTGGCCGCGGCGTTCTCGGTGCGCTGAGACAGATCGGAGTTGCCCGTGGCGATCTCGGCTGCCGCCACCTGAACCTGCTCGGCGGCGCCGCGCACGCCGGCAATGGTGTGGGCCAGGCGCTGCTGCATGTCGGACAGGGCGCGGTTCAGCGTGGCCAGCTCATCGGTGCCGCTGACCTGCACGGAGCGGCGCAGGTCGCCCTCGGCGATGCTGCTGCTGAGGTCCTGGGCCTGGCTCAGCGGCTGCGTGACCGAGCGCGTGATCACGTTGGCGATCACCACGCCCAGTGCGAGCGCGATCAACAGCAGCACGATGACCACCTGGCGGGCCTGGGCCACCTGCTGCTGGGCGTCGGCGCGGGCCGTCTGCAGCAGCGTGCGGGTGTGGTCGGCGTAGGCATCTATGTTGGCCAGGTAGCGCTCCATCGCGGGCAGCAACTCCTTGACCGCGCGCACATGGACGTTCTCGCCGGCGGCCTTGGCCTTCACGACCACCTCGCGTGCCGCCTGATATTGCTTGCGGCCCTCGTTGATGGCTTCTATCAGGCGCTCGGATTCCGGATCCTGCTTGAGCTTGCCCAGCTCTTCCTGGATCTTGTCGATGCGGGCGGAGATGTCCTTGGAACGGGCCGTGAAGCCCTTCACAAAGTCCTCGTCTTCCACAACCAGCGCGACAATGCGGCGCAGGATGTTGCCTTCGGTCAGGCCGCCCCACTGGCGCGACAGCTCGAGCGTGCGCATGTCGGCTTCCACCAGATGGTCGATGCGCTCACCCAGTGCGGACACCCGCAGCATGCCCACGATGGAGGCCACGGTCAGCAACACCATCACCAGCGCGAAACCGGTCAGCACGCGCGTTCGCAGCTTCCATTGGTTCAGCTTGAGCATTGATACACCCTGCCTTTCGGCGATTTCTTATAAAAGCGCGATGCTCGCCGCTTTCCATAACCATGTGTTGACAGCGCAGGTCCTAGCCGTGAAATGCTGCGCTGAAGCCGACACGCCGTATCACGGCCATGGCCTCTCGACCGCGTCCGGCGGCGCCAGCGTCAGCGCGCTGCGCGGCTCGGCCACGCAGGGCAGGATCAGGCCCTCGGTCTTCTCCTCCGCGCTCAGGCCCGGCCAGGGGATGCGGTGCTCGCTGCTGCCGCTGACCCGCCGCGCCAAACAGGTGCGGCAGGTGCCGGTGCGGCAGGACCAGGGCAGTGCGACGCCGGCGGCCAGCCCCGCCAGCAGCAGCGTCTGGTTGCTTGCGCAGTCAAAGCGCTGCCCGGTGGGCAGCCACAGAATCGAATAAGTCTCAGATGACATCGCCCCATGTTGCCAGCCCGGCCCAGCGCGTGCTGGCCGGCTACCCCGAGCCGCTGGTGCAGCAGGCCGACGCGCTGTGGCGCGCCGGCGAGCTGATGCCGGTGCTGCGCCGCCGCCACGACGAGGCCCACCAGGTGCGCGACGATGCAGCGCTTTACGACTACGTGCAGGCGCTCAAGACCCGCTACCTGCGCAAGGCCGAGCCGCTGCAGCATGTGGGCTACGACGCGCGGCTGCGCGTGATCCAGCACGCGCTGGGCACGCATACGCGGCGCACCCAGGTGCAGGGGGCGCGGCTCAAGATGCGCCGCGAGATCCGTGTCGCCAGCCTGTTCAAGGACGCGCCGGCCGCGCTGCTGCGGACCATCGTCGTGCACGAGCTGGCCCACCTGAAGGAGCTGGAGCACAACAAGGCCTTCTACCAGCTGTGCCAGCACATGGAGCCCGACTACTTCCAGCTCGAGTTCGCTCTGCGCCTGTGGCTGCTGGCGCTGGAGCCGGCCGCATGAGCCGCATCTATCTCGCCCCCATGGAGGGCCTGCTGGACCATGTGCTGCGCGACGTGCTGACTCGGGTTGGCGGCGTGGACCGTTGCGTCAGCGAGTTCATCCGCGTGACCGACCAGCTGCTGCCCAAGCGCGTGTTCACCCGCATCGTGCCCGAGCTGAAGAACGGCGGCCGCACCCGCGCCGGCGTGCCGGTGCATCCGCAGCTGCTGGGCTCGGACGTGAACTGCCTGGCCGAGAACGCGGCGCGGCTCGCCGAGCTCCAACCCGAAGGCATAGACCTGAACTTCGGCTGTCCGGCCAAGTGCGTGAACCGCCACCGCGGTGGCGCGGTGCTGCTGGACGAGCCCGAGCTGATCCACGCCATCGTGGCCGCGGTGCGGCGCGCCGTGCCGGCCCCCGTGCTGGTGACCGCCAAGATGCGCCTGGGCTACCAGGACGACTCGCGCACGCTGGAGTGTGCGCAGGCCATCGCCGACGGTGGCGCGGCCGAGCTGGTGGTGCATGCGCGCACCAAGACCGATGGCTACAAGCCGCCGGCCTACTGGGAGCGCATCGCGGCGGTGCGCGAGGCGCTGGCCATCACGGTGATCGCCAACGGCGAGATCTGGACGCCCGAGCAGGCCACGCTGGCGCGTCAGCGCAGCGGCTGCGAGCACCTGATGCTGGGCCGCGGCATGGTGGCGGACCCCGGCCTGGCGCTGCGGGTGCGCGGCGACGGTGCCTATGCCCCGTTGCCCTGGGGTCAGCTGTTGCCGCTGATGCAGGACTTCTTCGCGCAGGTGCGCGCCCATGTGGCGCCCAAGCACCAGGGCGGCCGGCTCAAGCAGTGGCTGCACTACCTGCGCCGCGTCTACCCCGAGGCCGAGGCAGCCTATGCGGCGCTGCGCACGGTCAACGGCGCGGACGAGCTGGCGCAGAGGTTGTTCGCTCCCGCGGCGGCCTGAGCCCAAAGCCGGGCCGCGCATGGGCCCAAAGGCGCAGGACAGTCAGCCGCCGTGCGCGCAGCATCTGGGCATCGGCGGCCCTGCCGCGCCTCAACTGCCCTGACCATGTCCCTGCCTGCCCCCCTGCTGACCCCCGACCGCTGCTGCGCCCTGCTGGTCGACCCCCAACCCGGCCTGGCCTTTGCGGTGCAGTCGGCCGACCGCCAGCTGCTGATGAATGCACTGCTGGCCTTCGTGAAGACCACGCGGGCCTTCGGCGTGCCGCTGGTGGTCAGTACCTCGGCCACCAAGGTTTACAGCGGCCCCATGTTCACGACGCTGCGCCAGGCCTTTCCCGACATTGCGCCGCTGGACCGCCGCTCCATGAACGCCTGGGAAGACGAGGCCACCCGCGGCGCGGTGCAGGCCAGCGGCCGCAAGGTGCTGCTGATCGCGGGCCTGCTGACCGAGGCCTGCGTGAGCTTCCCCGCGCTGGATGCGGTGCGCGAGGGCTACGAGGTCTATTGCGTGGCCGATGCCTGCGGCGGCGCCACGGCCGACAGCCACCGCCTGGCGCTGGAGCGCCTGCGGGCCAACGGCGTGCAGATGACCAGCTGGCTGCAACTGCTGCTGGAGCTGCAGCGCGACTGGACCCGCCGCGACACCTATGACGCGGCCCGGGCCATTGTCGAAGGCCATGCGGGCGGCTATGGCATGGGCCTGGCCTATGCGCGCGACATGATCAAGCCGCCCGCGCCGGCCGCCTGAGCGGCGGGCCCATGACCAGCGGCCCGGGGGCGCGGCGCCGCTAGCATGGGCACATGCGAATCACCTCCCTTTTTGCCGCCGCAATCGCGCTGCTGGCCGCCTCGGCCCAGGCGCAGACCCCGATCACGCTGGAACGTCTCACCGCCGACCCACCGCTGGCGGGCCGCCAGCCGCGCCAGGCCGAGGTATCGCCTGGCGGGCGCTGGGTGAGCTTCCTGCGCCCCTCCCAGGCTGACAGCAATGTGCTGGAGCTGTGGGCCCAGCCTGCCAGCGGCGGCGAGCCGCGCAAGCTGGTGGCCGCGGCCGACCTGCTGGGCGGCGCGGCCCAGCAGCTGACCGAGGGCGAGCGCATGGCGCTGGAGCGCCAGCGCATCAGCCAGCGCGGCATCACCGGCTACCAGTGGTGCGGCAGCGACGACAGCGCGCTGCTGTTCCCGCTGTCGGGCGATCTTTATCTGGTGCGCCTGAGCGGGCAGGGCGACGCGCTGCAGGTGCGCGCCCAGCGCCTCACGCACGACCCGGCCGCGCCCAAGCTGGAGCCGCGCTGCGCGCCCGACGGCCAGCGCCTGGCCTATGTGCAAAAGGGCGATCTCTACGTGCTGCCGCTGCAGGGCGAGGCCCAGCCGCGCCGTCTGACCCAGGAGGGCAGCGACACGCTGTTCTGGGGCCAGGCCGAGTTCATCGCGGCCGAGGAGCTGTCGCGCCAGCGTGGCTACTGGTGGTCGCGCGACGGCCGCCAGCTGCTGGCGCTGCGGGTGGATGAGAGCGGCGTGGGCATCAAGACCCGCGCGCAGATCCTGGCCGACCGGACCGAGCTGGTGCAGCAGCGCTACCCCGCGGCCGGCGAGGCCAATGCCCAGGTCACGGCCCATGTGATCGACGTGGCCAGCGGCCAGCAGCGCGCGCTGCCCTTGCCCAAGAACGCGGAGTACATCGCCCGCGCCGGCTGGTTTGCCGACGGCACGCCCTGGCTGCAGTGGTTCACGCGCGACCAGAAGCGCCTCACGCTGACCGAGTTCAAGCCCCAGCCGCACGACATCACGGTGGAGACCGATCCGGCCTGGGTGGAGGTGCACAACGACCTGATGGAGCTGCCCGGCGACGGCGGCCGCCTGCTGTGGTCCAGCGAGGCCTCGGGCCGTCGCCAGCTGCTGGTGCTGGACCGCGCCAGTGGCCAGCGCCGGCCGCTGACCGCCCAGCCCGAGGCTGTGGCCCACGCGATCTGCGCCAGCGAGGCCGGCGTGGTGTTTGCCGGCGCCACCGAGCGTGGCCGCGGCCAGGAGCTGTTCCGCATCCCGCTGAGCGGCGGCGCGGCCCAGCCGTTGCCAGGGGCGGCCGCGCAGCAGTGGCGCGAGGCGCGTGCCGACCGCGCTTGCGGCCAGCTGCTGGTGACCCGCTCCGCCTGGGGCGAGCCGCCGCGCCTGGAGCTGCGCTCGCTGGCCGGTGGCGCGCCCATCGCGCTGGCGGGCGACGCGCCCGATCCGCTGCTGCAGCAGATCACGCAGGCTCCCCAGGTGGTGGATCTGACCGCCGCCGACGGCCGCACGCCGCTGAACGCCTTCTTCTTCCCGGCGCTGGCCGGGCGCGGCGACAAGCATCCGGTCATCGTGATGGCCTACGGCGGCCCCGGCGCCGCCACGGTCAGCTGGGCCTTCAGCCGCGATCAGGCGCTGATCGCCTACTGGCAGCGTCGCGGCTATGGCGTGCTGACGCTGGACACCCGCGGCATGGAGCATCGTGACCGCGAGTTCACCCGCGCGCATGACCACGCCTTTGGCAAGAACGAGGTCGCCGACCTGTTCGCCGCGGTGCGCCAGCTGCCCGGCCGCGTGGCCGGCGTGGACCCGGCGCGCGTGGGCTTCTTCGGCTGGAGCTATGGCGGCTTCCTGGGCGCACGCGCGATGCTGGACGCCGACACGCCCTTCGCCGCCGCGGTGGCCGTGGCGCCGGTGACCGACTGGACGCTCTACGACACCGCCTACACCGAGCGTTATCTCGGCATGCCGGAGGGCGGCAAGGCCCCGGCCTACGCCAGCGCCAACCTGCCGGCGCGCGCCGGCCTGCTGAGCAAGCCGCTGCTGCTGGTGCACGGCACGGCGGACGACAACGTGCTGTTCGAGAACAGCCTGCGCCTGGTGACCGCGCTGCAGAACGCCGGCAAGCTGTTCGAGCTGCAGGTCTACCCCGGCAAGGCGCACGGCATCGCGGGCCGCGAGACCCGCCTGCACCTCTACCGCACGATGGACGCCTTCTTCGCACGGACGCTGCAGCCGTGAGCAGCGGCTCGCGCCTGGTCTATTCCACCGAGCTGGGGCGGGTCTGCCCCGGCTGTGCCCAGCCGGTCGCGCAATGCGCCTGCAAGGCGGCCCCGCCCCGCCCGGTGGGCGACGGCGTGGTGCGCGTGAGCCGCGAGACCGCGGGCCGCAAGGGCAAGGGGGTCACCGTGATCCGCGGCCTGCCGCTGGACGACGCGGCGCTCACTGCGCTGGCCAAGCAGCTCAAGGCGCTGTGCGGCAGCGGCGGCACGGTGAAGGACGGCGTCGTCGAGATCCAGGGCGACCATCTCGACAAGCTGCTGGCCTGGCTCAAGGCGCGGCCCGAGGGCTGGCCGGTCAAACGCGCCGGCGGCTGAGGTTCGCGCGCCGCCCTGAATCGGTGACAGCCGGGCGGTGGCGCGGCGTGGCGCCCGCTAGGCTGGGCAGCGCAGGTTCTTGAGGCCTGCGTCACCGGAGCCCCGGCATGCGGACCAAGTTTCTCTGTACCGGCCTGTTCTGGGCCCTGACCCTGGGCCCGGCGCTTGCCCAGACCGCCCCGCCGCTCTACCGCGCGACCACCACCACGGACACGCGGGCGGTCACGGTGGTGAATCTCGCGCCCTATCAGGAGGCCGTGGACGATCCGCCCGCCAGCACGCTGATAGGCGCCGGGGTGCCGCTGCTGAACAGCCAGTCCGCCCATGCGCAGCTGCTCGGGCCGGTGCTCAATGGCGTCGGCGACGGCTCGGCCTGGGTTAGCGTGGCGCCGGGCGGGGTGCAGCTGCAGGTGTCGGTCGGCGGTTCCACCAACATCGACCCCGGTGCCGGCACCACCCGGGCGCTGCTGTACGGCGCCGGCAGTGCCTCCGCGCAGGGCAGCTTCAGCGACACCGTGGTGTGGCAGGCCAGTGGCCTCGCGGCCGGCAGCCTGCTCTACCTGGACCTGCTGCTGAGCTTCGAGGGCGTGGCCGGTGTCGGGGTCAACAACGTGTTCGGCTGGAGCGAGGGCTCGGTGGGCTACAGCTGGCAGGCCACGATGGGGGCCTGGGGCGGCGGCGCCTCGGGCTACCGGGCCTACACGGTCAGCAATGGCACCGTGGTGCGCGACGACACCCAGTTCGGCAGCTTCGCCTTCACGGTGCCGGTCTATGTGGGCGTGCCGGTGGACCTGACGATGTCGGCCAGCGTCGACGCCTGGGCCAATGGCAACGCGCAGTGCGACAACTGCAGCTGGGTCAACAACGGCGCGGCCGCCGCCAGCGGTGACTTCGGCCAAGGCCTGTCGTGGGCCGGTGTCAGCGGCGCTCGCACCGCCAGCGGGGCCGCGCTGGCGCTGGCCGATGTGTCGGTGCTCAGCGCCAGCGGCTTCAACTACGCGGCCCCGGTGCCCGAGCCCGCGGCGGTGGTGCTGCTGGTGGCGGGGCTGGTGGCGCTGCGCTGGCGGCGGAGACACTGAGCGGCCGAAATCTCGGTGTTTTCCCTGGGCTGGGATACTCGGGCGATGACCGACATCGCTTCCGCCTCCTTTGCCCAGCTGCCGCTGAGCCCCGCCATGCTGGCCAACCTCGACCAACTGGGCTACGCGCAGATGACGCCCATCCAGGCGGCCAGCCTGCCGCTGGCGCTGGTCGGCCAGGACGTGATAGGCCAGGCCCAGACCGGCTCCGGCAAGACCGCGGCGTTTGCGATCGCGCTGCTGCACCGGCTGGATGCCAGCCTGCCGCGGGTGCAGGCGCTGGTGCTGACGCCCACGCGCGAGCTGGCCGACCAGGTCACGCAGGAAATCCGCCGCCTGGCGCGGGCGGCCGACAACATCAAGGTGCTGAGCCTGTGCGGCGGCTCGCCGATGAAGCCGCAGATCGAGAGCCTGTCCTACGGCGCCCATATCGCGGTCGGCACGCCCGGTCGCTTGCTGGACCACCTGGAGCGCGACACGCTGGATCTGTCGGCCCTCAACACCCTGGTGCTGGACGAGGCCGACCGCATGCTGGACATGGGCTTCCTGGACGACATCAAGGCGGTGGTGCGACGCGCGCCGGCCAAGCGCCAGACGCTGCTGTTCTCGGCCACCTTCCCCGAGGGGGTGACCGACATCGCGGCCAAGTTCATGCGCGAGCCGCAGACCGTGCAGGTGGCTGCTGCCAGCGGCGCGGCGGCCTCGTCCATACGCCAGATCGCCTACGAGGTGGACGAGACCCAGCGCCTGGACGCGGTGCCGCGCCTGCTGCGCGCCTTCCGGCCCGAGTCCACGATCGCCTTCTGCAACACCAAGCAGCAGTGCCGAGACCTGGTGGACGTGCTGCAGGCGCAGGGCATCGTGGCGCTGGCGCTGCACGGCGATCTGGAGCAGCGGGACCGTGACCAAGTGCTGATCCAGTTCGCCAACCGCAGCGCCTCGGTGCTGGTGGCTACCGACGTGGCCGCGCGCGGCCTGGACATCGCCAACCTGGCCTGCGTGATCAATGTGGACATCAGCGCCGACGTGGAGCAGCACGTGCACCGCATCGGCCGCACCGGCCGTGCCGGCGCCAGCGGCCTGGCGCTGAGCCTGGCCAGCCTGGACGAGATGGGTCGCGTGGGCCGCATCGAGCAGCTACAGGGCCGACCCTTTGTGTGGGAGCCGCTGGACGGGCTCACCGATGCGCCCGGTGGCCCGCTGCTGCCGGCCATGGACACGCTGCAGATCCTGGGCGGGCGCAAGGAAAAGATACGCCCCGGCGACATCCTGGGCGCGCTGACCGGCGAGGCCGGCTTTGCCGGCAGCCAGATCGGCAAGATCAATGTGACCGACTTCCACAGCTATGTGGCGGTGGAGCGCGGCATCGCGGCCGAGGCGGTGCGCCGCCTGTCTCTGGGCAAGCTCAAGGGCCGCAAGGTCAAGGTCAGGCGGCTGGCCGACCTGGTTGACGCGGCCGGCTGAGCGCGACCGCGGCGCGCGCGGGGCTACAGTGCGGGTCAGCCCACTGTCCGACCATGCTGCCACGCCGTCGATTCCTGCAGGCCGCGGCTGTGCTGCTCATCGCGGCCGCCGCCGAGGCCCGCACCCGGGAACTGCAGCTCACGCTGCGCGCTCCCGACAGTGCCGCGGACCTGCGCAATGCCTATGTGCGCGACGCGGTGCAGCTGGCGCTGGACAAGACCCGCGCCAGCGACGGCGGCTACCGCCTGCGGCTGTCGTCCGTGATGAACAAGCGCCGGGCGCTGCTGGAGGCCGCGCAGCAGACGGTGCCCAACTTCCTGGTGATGACCGGGCCGGAGGCCGGCCGCGCAGCCGGCCTGGTGCCGGTGCCGTTCCCGCTGCACCTGGGCGTGAACCGCTACCGCGTGTGCTTCGTGAATGCCGCGATGCGCGACACCGTGCGCCAGGCTGCCACGCTGGAGGCGGTGGCGCGGCTGCGCCATGTGCAGGGACGAGGCTGGGCCGACGTCGACATCCTGCGCGCCAACGGCTTCACGGTCGCTGAAATCTCCACCTACGAGGCGCTTTTCCAGATGGTGGCGCTGGGCCGTGCGGACCTGTTCTGCCGCAATGTGCTGGAGGTGGGGGAGGAGGCCCGCGCGCACGCCGGGCTGCCGGGCCTGGCACTGGATGACAGCCTGCTGCTGGCCTATGACCTGCCGCAATACCTCTACACCCACCCGGCCAACCAGGCCGCCATCGATCGCCTGAGCCGCGGTTTTCGCCTGGCCTTCGCCGACGGCTCGCTGCAGGCGCTGCTGCGCCGCCATCTCCAGCCATCGCTGGCCCTGCTCAAGCTGCCGCAGCGCCGGCTCTTGGCGCTGAACTCGCCCGCGCCGGCCCTGGTGGAGATGAATGACCAGCCCTTCCAGATCGACTGGCTGCGCCATCCCTGAGTGCCGGACCCCGGGTAGGCCGCCGCCCGCGGTGTGCGCTTTTCACGCGGCGCTGCGACGGGCTGCACCTAGGCTGTGAGGCTGGCACCCGCATGTGGCCATCACTGTCAGGACGCGCAATACTCAAATGCGGGGCCGGGCTAGGTGGGGCGGGCTTTCTGAGTGAAGATGGCGCATCTCGCCACCGCGTCCCGGAGGTTTCGTCATGACCGTCTCCGCTGCCCCGTCTGCCACGTCCGATGGCGCGAGCCTGGTTTCGCGTGCCCAGCGTAGTGTCGAGCGATCGGAGGACCAGCCCGCGGCCGCGATGCTGCGGCGCTTTCGCGGCCCGCCGCCCGCGGAGCTGACCGAGGTGCGTTCCACCAGCAGCCAGGCCGAGCAGCGCCGTCTGGATGCGCTCTCCAATTACGACATCCTGGACACCGAGGCCGAGCCGCAGTTCGACCTCATCGTGCGCCTGGCCAGCGAGCTGACCGGCTGCCCGGTCGCGGTGATCAACCTGATCGCGGAGAACCGGGTCTGGACCAAGGCGGCGCTGGGCATGGCGCGCGGCGAGATGGAGCGGGGTCAGGCCTATTGCTCCATGGTGATCGAATCCTCGCGCGGCCTGGACATTCCCGACCTGCGCGCCGACCCGCGCACCAACCAGCTGCCGCTGACGGTGGAGCAGGGCTTCATCATGTACAGCGGCGTGCCGCTGTGTGCGTCCTGCGGCCAGCCCATAGGCACGCTGGCGGTGCTGGACAGCATCCCGCGCCGGCTCACCGAGCGCCAGCTGGACTGGCTGCAGCAGCTGGGCCAGCAGGCGATGGCGTTGCTGGAGCTGCGCCGCAAGCAGCGCGAGCTGCAGCAGGCCCAGACCGAGCTGCAACGTCTGGTCCACATCGACCCGCTGACCGGCCTGATGAATCTGCGTGCCTGGCGCGAGGCCAATGTGCTGGAGCAGGAGCGCCATTCGCGCTGGGGCGGTGGCCACTCGGTGATCGCGCTGGACCTGGATCACTTCAAGTCGGTCAACGACCGCTACGGCCATGCGGCCGGGGATGCGGTGCTGCAGGCGGTGGGCGGTCTGCTGGGCCAGACCTTCCGACGCCTGGACACCGTGGCCCGCATAGGCGGCGAGGAGTTCGGCGTGCTGCTGCCGCATACCAAGGCGGCCGACGCGCTGAAGCTGGCCGAGCAACTGCGCAGCGCGGTGGAGCAGCTGCGCATCCCCTATGGCGACACCGAGATCACGATCACGGCCAGCATAGGCGTGGCCCACAGCAGCGAGCCCAACAGCCGCGGTCGCAATGCGCTGGTGCTGGCCGACGAGCGCAGCTACGTCGCCAAGCGGGCCGGCCGCAATCGCGTGGTCAGCGCCGGGGATGGCGCCGAGACGCTGACGACCTGAGCCCGCGGGCCCGCGTCAGCGCGGGAAGCTGTCCTTAAGCCCGGTGATCTTGTTGAACACCGGCCGGTCGGCGCGGTGGTCCACGCGGTCGGTCACGAAGTAGCCGTGACGCTCGAACTGCCAGCGCGCGTCGGCCGGCGCGTTCGCGAGCGAGGGCTCGACGAAGGCCTGCACCACACGCAGCGAGTTGGGGTTGATGAAGGCCAGGAAGTCGCGCCCACCGGCGTCCGGCTGCGCCTCGGTGAACAGGCGCTCGTACAGGCGCACCTCGGCGGCCACCGCCTCGTGGGCCGCGACCCAGCCGATCACGCCCTTGACCTTGACCGCATCCGCACCCGGCGTGCCGCTCTTGGTGTCGGGCACGAGGCTGGCGAGCACCGCGGTGACCTGACCCTGCGCGTCCTTCTCGCAGCCGGTGCACTCGATCACATAGCCAGCCTTGAGGCGCACCTTGTTGCCGGGGAAGAGCCGGAAATAGCCCTTGACCGGGGTCTCCATGAAGTCCTCGGCCTCTATCCACAGCTCGGGGCCCAGCGTGAAGTGGCGCAGGCCCAGCTCCGGCTTGTGCGGGTGGGCGGCCACCTCGCAGGGCTCGCGGTGCTCGATGCTGCCGAACACCTCGGCGTAGTTGGTCAGCTTGAGCTTGAGCGGCTGCAGCACCGCGAAGGCGCGCGGCACCTGGGGTTCCAGGTCGGCCCGCAGCGCGATGTCCAGCACCGTGTCGTCAATCCAGGCGTTCTGCTTGGTGACGCCGGTGGCCTCCACCATCGCGCGGATGCTGGCCGGCGTGAAGCCGCGGCGGCGCAGGCCCACGAGGGTGGGCATGCGCGGGTCGTCCCAGCCGCTCACATGGCCTTCTTCCACCAGCTGGCGCAGCTTGCGCTTGCTGGTGACCACGTAGTTCAGGTTCAGGCGGCCGAACTCATACTGCTTGGGCAGCGGGTGGGCCAGCAGGCCCAGTTGGGCCAGGTTCTCCAGCAGCCAGTCGTAGAAGGGCCGCTGGTCCTCGAACTCCAGCGTGCAGATGCTGTGCGTGATGCGCTCCAGCGCGTCCTCGATGGGGTGCGCGAAGGTGTACATCGGGTAGATGCACCAGGTGCTGCCGGTCGCGTGGTGCTCGGCATGCTTGATGCGGTAGAGCGTCGGATCGCGCAGGTTGATGTTGGGCGAGGCCATGTCGATCTTGGCCCGCAGCACCATCGCACCGTCCGGGTGCTTGCCGTCGCGCATCTCGCGGAAGCGCGCCAGGTTCTCTGCCGGCGTGCGCGCGCGGAACGGGCTGTCGGTGCCCGGCGTGCCGAAGTCGCCGCGGTTGGCGCGCATTTCCTCGGGCGTCTGCTCGTCCACATAGGCCAGACCGGCTTCGATCAGCGCCTCGGCGGCGCGGTACATGAAGTCGAAGTAGCTGCTGGCCTCGAACAGGTTGTCGCCCCAGGTCCAGCCCAGCCACTGCACCATCTCCTTGATCGCGTCGACGTACTCCTGCTCCTCCTTCTCGGGGTTGGTGTCGTCGAAGCGCAGGTGGCAGGCGCCCGCATAGTCGCGCGCCAGGCCGAAGTTCAGGCAGATGCTCTTGGCATGGCCGATGTGCAGGTAGCCGTTGGGCTCGGGCGGAAAGCGGGTGCGAATCCTCGCCTCGTCCAGCGGCCCCGCCTGGTGGTGGGCGGCATCGCCCGGCGTACCGGCAAACGGGCGGCCGGCGTAGGTGCCGGCCTGCAGATCGTGCTCGATCTGGTGACGCAGGAAGTTGCTGGCGCGCGGGGTGTCGGATTCGGAGGCGGACATCGTGGGGCCTGGAGGCTGGAGGTCTTGTCGAAAGGCGCGGATTATCCGCGCCCGGCGGCTCGCCAGCGGCGCCAGGGGATGTGCTGCCGCCTCAGAGCTTGAACACCTCGACCACGCCGTGCATGCGCTGGGCCTGCTGGCGCAGGCTGTCGGCCGCGGCCGCGGCCTCCTCGACCAGCGCGGCGTTCTGCTGCGTGACCTTGTCCAGCTGCGACACCGCCTCGCTGACCTGGCCGATGCCGGTGGTCTGCTCCTGCGTGGCCGAGCCGATCTCGCCGATCAGGTCGGCGACCCGGCGCACCTGGGTCACGATCTCGGTCATGGTGCTGCCGGCCTCGCCCACCAGGCGGGAGCCGGTCTCCACGTCGCCCACGCTGTGACTGATCAGTGACTTGATCTCGCGCGCCGCCTCGGCGCTGCGCGTGGCCAGCGAGCGCACCTCGGAGGCCACGACCGCGAAGCCGCGGCCCTGCTCGCCGGCGCGGGCGGCTTCCACCGCGGCATTCAGCGCCAGGATGTTGGTCTGGAACGCGATACCGTCGATGACGCCGATGATGTCGGCGATCTTGCGCGAGTTGTTGGAGATGTCGTTCATCGTCGCCACCACCTGCTCCACCACCTCGCCGCCGCGTGCGGCCACACTGCTGGCGGACGCGGCGAGCTGTGTGGCGGTCTGCGCGGTGTCGGCGTTCTGGCGCACGGTGGCGTTCAGCTCCTCCATGGACGCCGCGGTCTGCTGCAGGCTGCTGGCCTGCTGCTCGGTGCGCTGGGACAGGTCGGCATTGCCGTTGGCGATCTCGCCGGCGCCGGTGAGGATCTGGTCCGCCCCCTCGCGCACCTGACGCACCAGGCCCACCAGGCCGGTGTTCATCTGGCCCAGCGCATTCAGCAGCTCGGCAATTTCGTCGCGACCCTCGGCGTCTATGTGGGTGCTGAGGTCACCGGCGGCGACGGCCTGGGCCAGGTCCACCGCACGGCGCACCGGCTCGGCGATGGATCGGGTGATCAGCCAGGCCATGCCGGCGCCCAGCACCAGCGCAACCACGGTCAGCGCGATGCTGGCGGCCAGCGCCCCGCTGCGGGTGGCGCGGCCCTTGTCATATTCGCTGGCGGCCACGTCGATCTGCAGCTTCACCAGCTGTGCCGACAGCTCCGCCGCCTGCGTGCCCAGCGGCAGGGTCTTGGTCTCGTAGGTCTGCAGTGCGCTGCTCATGCCGCCGCCCGCCAGCGCTTCGGCGATGGGCAGGAGGCCCTCGTCGACATAGGCCTTGCGCGCGGTGACGAAGCGCTTGGCCAGCGCATCCTCATCGGCCGTGAGCCGGGAGCCCAGGTAGGCGTCCAGCAAGGTCTGACCCCGCTGCAGGTTGGCCTTGAGCTCGTCGTTCAGCTTCTTGATCGTTTCGAAGCTGGGCGTGCGCAGCATCTCGGCCACCAGCATGCGGTTGCGCAGCGACAGCGCATTCAGCTCACCCAGCTGGGACAGCGGCACCGTGCGGTCCCGATAGACCGTCTCCAGCCCGCTGGCAACGCGGAAGATCCCCGCCACGCCGACGCCGGCCACCAGCACCATCAGGAGCAGCAGCAGGCCGAATGCCAGGCCCAGCCGCTTGCCGATGCGCAACTGCTTCAGTGTGTTCATGCCTCCACCCTTTCTGTCGAGGTCCAGCCTCGCGGCGCCGTAGCCTCGGCGCCCGGTGGAGTCTGCATGAAGCCGACCCCAGCGTCACCAGGGAATCAGCGGCGTTTACCCGAGCCACCCAGCATGCTGCCCAGCACTCCGCGAATGATTTCACGGCCGACCGCCGAGCCTATGCTGCGCATGGCCGAGCGGGCCGCGGCCTCGGCCAGGCCCTCCTTGCGGCCGCCGCGCGGGCCGGTGCTGCCGAACAGCACGTCCTTGAGCCCGTCCAGCATGCCGCCACCAGCCGCCTGCGGAGCCGGCTGGGATGCCGGCCGCGCCGCGCCGTCACCCTGGAACACCGCGCCGGCCTCGTCGGCCATGCTGCGGCCGCTCGTGGCGGGCGCCGGGGCCGCCGCGGGTGCGCGGCCGGTCAGCGCCTCGTAGGCCGAGGCCCGGTCCAGCGCCTGCTCGTAGACGCCGGCCACCAGCGAGTTCTGCCGCAGTGCCTGGCGCTGCTCGGGCGTGATGGGGCCGATCTGGCTGCCCGGCGGCAGCATCCACACGCGCTCGGTGATGCCGGGCCGGCCCTGCTCATCCAGCAGGCTGACCAGCGCCTCGCCCACGGCCAGCTCGGTGATGGCGCTGGCGATGTCCAGCCCCGGCTTGGCGCGCATGGTGTCGGCCGCGGCCTTGACCGCTTTCTGGTCGCGCGGCGTGAAGGCGCGCAGCGCGTGCTGCACGCGGTTGCCCAACTGGCCCAGCACCGCGTCCGGGATGTCCAGCGGGTTCTGGGTCACGAAGTACACGCCCACCCCCTTGGAGCGCACCAGGCGCACGACCAGCTCGATGCGTTCGATCAGCGCGGCCGGCGCGTCCTTGAACAGCAGGTGGGCCTCGTCGAAGAAGAACACCAGCTTGGGTTTCTCCAGGTCGCCCACCTCGGGCAGGGTCTCGAACAGCTCGCTCAGCAGCCACAGCAGGAAGCTGGCGTAGAGCCGCGGCGCGGTCATCAGCTGGTCGGCCGCCAGGATGTTGACCACGCCGGCGCCGCCCTCGGTCTGCATGAAGTCGGCGATGTTGAGCATGGGCTCGCCGAAGAACTGGTCGCCGCCCTGGGCCTCGATCTGCAGCAGGCCGCGCTGGATGGCGCCTATGCTGGCCGCCGACACATTGCCGTACTGGGTGGTGAACTCGCTGGCGTGCTCGCCAACATGCTGCAGCATCGCGCGCAGGTCCTTGAGGTCCAGCAGCAGCAGGCCGTTGTCGTCGGCGATCTTGAACACCATCTGCAGCACGCCGGCCTGGGTCTCGTTGAGCGCCAGCATGCGGGCCAGCAGCAGCGGGCCGAAGTCGGAGATGGTGGCGCGCACCGGGTGGCCCTGGCGGCCGAACACGTCCCACAGCGTGGTGGGGCAGGCCAGCGACGCGGGCGCGTCCAGGCCGCGTCCCTTGAGCGTGGCCAGCAGCTTGTCGCTGGCGCGGCCGCTCTGGCTGATGCCGGTGAGGTCGCCCTTCACATCGGCCATGAAGACCGGCACGCCGATGGCGCTGAAGCTCTCGGCCATCTTCTGCAGGCTGATGGTCTTGCCGGTGCCGGTGGCGCCGGTGATCAGTCCGTGGCGGTTGGCCAGGGCCGGCAGCAGCAGGCATTCGGTGGCGTCGTGGCGGGCCAACAGGATGGGATCGGGCATGGCGGCGGGGGAGTGGAGGGCGGGCGGCTAAAATCGCAGTCTAGCCAACGACAAAATGGGCCGCCGTGAAGGTCGCCCGCCAGGAGCCTCCTATATGGCCGGACATTCCAAATGGGCCAACATCCAGCATCGCAAAGGCCGTCAGGACGAGAAGCGCGGCAAGATCTGGACCCGCATCATCCGTGAGATCACGGTGGCCGCGCGCCAGGGCGGGCCCGACATCAAGGACAACCCCCGCCTGCGTCTGGCGGTGGACAAGGCCAAGGCCGCCAACATGCCGGCGGACCGCATCAAGTACAACATCGACAAGGCCAGCGGCAATATCGACGGGCTGACCTACGAGGAAATCCGCTACGAGGGCTACGGCATAGGCGGCGCGGCCATCATCGTGGACACGATGACCGACAACCGCGTGCGCACCGTGGCAGAAGTGCGTCACGTGTTCAGCAAGTACGGCGGCAATCTGGGCACCGAAGGCTCGGTGGCCTTCCAGTTCAAGCATTGCGGCCAGCTGATCTACGCGCCGGGCACGTCGGAAGACAAGATCATGGAAGTGGCGCTGGATGCCGGCGCCGAGGACGTGATCACCGGCGAGGACGGCTCCATCGAGGTGCTGACCGCACCGGCCGACTATGAGGTCGTGAAGGCCGCGCTGGAAGCCGCCGGCCTGACGGCCGAGCTGGCCGGCGTCACCATGCGCGCCGAGAACCCCATCGAGCTGGCCGGCGAGGATGCCGAGCGCATGCAGAAGCTGCTGGACATGATCGAGGATCTCGATGATGTGCAGGACGTCTTCCACAACGCCGAGCTGGCCTGAACGATGAAGGTTCTTGTCCTCGGCTCCGGCGGCCGCGAGCATGCGCTGGGATGGAAGCTCGCGCAGAGCGAGCGCGTGACCCAGGTCTTCGTGGCGCCCGGCAATGGCGGCACGGCCCATGATCCGCGCCTGAAGAATGTGCCCCTCACCGGCGTGAAGGCGCTGGCTGACTTCGCGCTTGAACAGAAGATCGCGCTGACCGTGGTGGGCCCCGAGGCCTTCCTGGCGGCCGGCGTGGTCGACGAGTTCCGCGCGCGCGGCCTGCGCATCTTCGGCCCCACCCAGGCGGCGGCCCAGCTGGAGAGCTCCAAGGCCTTCGCCAAGGACTTCATGAAGCGCCACGGCATCCCCACGGCGGCCTACGAGACCTTCTCCGACGCCTCTGAGGCCCATGCCTATGTGGACCGCCAGGGCGCGCCCATCGTCATCAAGGCCGACGGCCTGGCGGCGGGCAAGGGCGTGGTGGTCGCGCAGACGCTGGCCGAGGCCCATGAGGCCATCGACTGGATCCTCGCCGACAACAAGCTGGGCGTGGTGCACAACGAGGGCGGTGCCCGCGTCGTCATCGAGGAATTCATGCAGGGCGAGGAGGCCAGCTTCATCGTCGTGTGCGACGGCAAGCGGGTCGTGCCGCTGGCCACCAGCCAGGATCACAAGCGCCTGCTGGACGGCGACCAGGGCCCCAACACCGGCGGCATGGGCGCCTACTCGCCCGCGCCCGTGGTGACGCCCAATGTGCATGCCAAGGTGCTGCACGAGATCATCCAGCCCACCATCGCGGGCATGGCCAAGGACGGTCACCCGTTCACCGGCTTCCTGTATGCCGGCCTGATGATCGACGAGCAGGGCCAGCCGCGCACCGTGGAGTTCAACACCCGTCTGGGCGACCCCGAGACGCAGCCCATCATGATGCGGCTCAAGAGCGATCTGTTCGAGCTGCTGATGGCGGCCACCGAGGGCACGCTGGACCAGGTCGAGCTGCAGTGGGATCGTCGGGTCGCGCTGGGCGTGGTGCTGGCCGCCGAGGGCTATCCGCTGTCGCCGCGCAAGGGCGACGCGATCAGCGGCCTGCCGGCCGAGGCCGAGGACGGCATGGTCTTCCATGCCGGCACGGCCGAGCAGGACGGCAAGCTGGTGACCAGTGGCGGCCGCGTGCTGTGCGTGACCGCGCTGGGCGAGTCCGCCCGGCTGGCGGCGCAGCGTGCCTACGAGCTGGCGGCCGACATCCAGTTCGCCGGTCGCCAGTACCGCTCCGACATCGGCCACCGCGCCATCAAGCGTTGAGCGACACGGCGCGAGTGCTGAACGGGCCCTGGCGCCCGCACGGCCGGCCCAGTCGGCTGGCCCGCCATGTGCTCGCGCTGTTCGGCTGGCGGGTGGAGTCGCCGGGTCTGCCGGCGGAGCAGGGCGTGATCCTGGTCTACCCACACACCTCCAACTGGGACTTCGTCGTGGGCCTGCTCGCCAAGTGGGCGCTGGGCCTGCAACTGCGCTTCTGGGCCAAGGACAGCCTGTTCCGCGTGCCGCTGCTGGGGCGCTGGATGCGCTACCTCGGCGGTGTCAGCGTGGACCGGCGCAGCTCGCGCGGCCTGGTCGGCCAGACCGTGGAGCAGATGCGCCAGGCCCGGGCCCGGGGTGAGCGCTTCTGGCTGGCCGTGGCGCCCGAGGGCACGCGCTCGCTGTCGCCGGGCTGGCGCACCGGCGCCTACCAGGTGGCGGTGCAGGCCGGCGTGCCGGTGGGCCTGGCCTTTCTGGATTTCCGCACCCGCACCGTGTCGCTGCAGCGCTTCCTGTCGCTCAGTGGCGACACCGCCACGGATTTCGCGGCTTTCGCCGATCATCTGGCCCACCGGGTCGGCCGCCGTGCCGAGTTGGCCAGCCCCATCAAGCCCCGCCCATGAACAGCCTCGCCGTCCGTTCCTACCTGCTGGATCTGCAGCAGTCCATCGTCAGCGCGCTGGAGCGCGTGGACGGCAATGCCTTCGTCAGCGACGGCTGGAGCCGCGAGCCCGGCGGCCGCCTGGAGGGCGATGGCCTGACGCGGCTGATCGAGGGCGGCTCGGTGTTCGAGCGCGGCGGCGTGAACTTCTCGCATGTGAAGGGTCGGGTCTTGCCGCCCTCGGCCACGCAGCACCGCCCGGAACTGGCCGGCGCGCCCTTCGAGGCGCTGGGCGTGTCGCTGGTGCTGCACCCGCACAATCCCTTCGTGCCCACGGTGCACATGAATGTGCGCATGTTCGCGGCGCTGCCGGCCAACGGGCCGGCCGTCACCTGGTTCGGCGGCGGCATGGACCTCACGCCCTACTACGGCTACGAGCGCGACGCCCAGCACTTCCACCGCAGCTGCCGCGATGCGCTGCAGCCGCATGGCGCCGAGCTCTACCCCAAGTACAAGGCCTGGTGCGACGAGTACTTCTTCCTGAAGCACCGCAACGAGCCGCGCGGCATAGGTGGCATCTTCTTCGACGACGTCAGCGACGGCGGCTTTGATGCCGGCTTCGGTCTGATCCGCTCGGTGGGCGACGCCTTCCTGGGCGCCTACCTGCCCATCGTGGAGCGCCGCCAGGGCTATGCCTATGGCGAGCGCGAGCGCGACTTCCAGGCCTATCGCCGTGGCCGCTACGTGGAATTCAACCTGGTGTTCGACCGTGGCACGCTGTTCGGCCTGCAGTCGGGCGGGCGCACCGAGTCCATCCTGATGTCCATGCCGCCCCAGGTGGCCTGGCGCTATGCCTGGGCGCCGCAGGACGGCACGCCCGAGGCGCGGCTCTACAGCGACTTCTTGCGGCCGCGCGACTGGGCCGACGAGCCCCCGACCGCGCTGTGGCTCTGAGGCACTGAACTCGTGAAGATCGCGATCTTTGGCGGCAGTTTCGACCCGCCTCATCTCGGCCATCTGGCCTTTGCACGCTTCGCGCTGGACGCACTCGCGCCCGACCGCATGGTGTGGCTGCCGGCCGGCCGGCCCTGGCAGAAGGCCGATCAGGTGATGGCGCCGGCCGAGCAGCGCGTGGAGATGATCCACCTGCTGACCGCCAGCGAACCGCGCTTCGACATCGATCTGCGCGAGCTGCGCCGTATGGGCCCCAGTTTCACGGTGCACACGCTCAGCGAGTACGCGGCCGAGCAGCCCGGCGCCGAGCTGATGTTCCTGCTGGGCCAGGACCAGTACGTGCGCCTGCCCACCTGGTACCAGGTCGAGCGCGTGCTGCAGCTGGCCACCATCGTGGTCGTGCCGCGCGACGGCATCGAGGTGCAGCGCCTGAGCGCGCTGCCGCCCCATCGCCTGCAGGTGCTGTCCCTGCCCAGGCTCCCCGTTTCATCCACCGCCGTGCGCGACGCGATCGTGCGTGGCGACGACATCCGCCCCCTGGTGGGCCCCGAGGTCGCGAGCTATATTGCCTCGCACCGTCTCTACGGAACAAAGAACTGAATGGACATCCGCAAGCTGCAACGAGCCATCGTCGACGGACTCGAAGACGTCAAGGCCCAGAACATCGTGGTGTTCAATACCGAGCACCTGTCGCCCCTGTTCGAGCGCGTCATCATCGCGTCCGGCACCAGCAACCGTCAGACCAAGGCGCTGGCCTCCAGCGTCCGGGAGACGGTCAAGGGCCGCGGCATGGCGGTGATGCGCACCGAGGGTGAGGACAACGGCGAATGGATCATCGTGGACTGCGGCGCGGCCGTGGTGCACGTGATGCAGCCGGCGATCCGCGAGTACTACCACCTCGAGGAAATCTGGGGCGACAAGCCGGTCAAGCTCAAGCTGGGCAGCAGCGAGACCAAGCTGGTGAAGGCCTCCGAGACGCCGGAGCCGGCCAAGAAGCCGACCGCGAAGAAGACCACCGCCAAGGCGCCTGCCAAGCCCGCGGTCAAGTCGGCGGCGAAGGCACCTGCCAAGACGGCCGCCAAGACCGCTGCCGCCAAGGCGCCCGCGAAGAAGGCCGCGCCCGCCAAGAAGGCGGCGGTGAGCCGCGTGGTGGGCAGCAAGACGCCCGCCGCCAAGACCATCAAGGTCGGCGCGGCCAAGCCCGCCGCGAAGAAGGCAGCGCCGGCCAAGAAGGCCGCGGCGGTGAAGAAGCCCGCGGCCCGCAAGACCGTGGCCAAGCCGGCCGCCAAGAAGAGCGCTGCCAAGAAGTAATGCGGCTGCTGCTCGTGGCCGTGGGCCAGCGCATGCCGGCCTGGGCCGACACCGCCTATGAAGACTTCGCCAAGCGCTTCCCGCCCGAGTTGCGGCTGGAGCTCAAGGCGGTGAAGGCGGAGACCCGCGGCAGCAAGACCGCCGAACAGCTGATGGCCGCCGAGGCCCAGCGCATCGAGGCCGCGCTCCCGCGGGGCGTGCGCCGCATCATCCTGGACGAGCGCGGCGAGCGCCGCACCTCGGTGCAGCTGGCCGAGCGTCTGAAGCTCTGGATGGGCGAGGGGCGCGATGCGGCCCTCATCATCGGCGGGCCCGACGGCCTGCACCCCGAACTCAAGGCCACGGCCGACGAGACGCTGCGTCTGTCCGACCTGACGCTGCCGCACGCGTTTGCGCGCGTGCTGCTGGCCGAGGGCCTGTACCGGGCCTGGACCGTGACCACCGGCCACCCCTACCACCGGGAGTGAGGCCATGAGCGCCCCCGCCTTCGTCTATCTCGCGTCGCAAAGCCCGCGCCGCCGCCAGCTGCTCGATCAGCTGGGTGTGGCGCACCAGCTGCTGCTGCCCGGGCCGGAGGAAGACGCCGAGGCGCTGGAGGCGGTGCTGGCCGGCGAGCAGCCGGAGCGTTATTGCGAGCGCGTCACCGGCGCCAAGCTGGATGCGGCGCTGCAGCGCCTGGACCGGCGCGGCCTGCCCGAGGCGCCGGTGCTGTGCGCCGACACCACGGTGGCAGTGGACGATCTCATCCTGGGCAAGCCCGAGGACGAGGCCGATGCCGCGCGCATGCTGCGACTGCTGTCGGGCCGCGAGCACCGCGTGATCACGGCGGTCAGCGTGGCCGGCGCCGGGCGCCGCGTGGCGTCGCTGAGCGTGTCGCGCGTGCATTTCGCGGCGCTGGACGAAGGCTGCATCGTGCGCTATGTGGCCAGCCGCGAGCCCTTCGGCAAGGCCGGCGCCTATGCGATACAAAGCCAGCTTGCCGCCTGGATCGCCCGCATCGACGGCAGCTATTCGGGCATCATGGGGTTGCCCCTCTTTGAGACGGCGCGCGCACTCGAACAATTCGGTTTCGAGTTCTGAGCCGGCACCGGGGCCGGGTCGCCCCTCGATCGCGGTGGAGTCCTGACGTCTGCGTGCCGCCATGCATGCAGACGTCAGCATTCAAGGATTCGCGATGGAAGACATTCTGATCAACTGGTCGCCGCAGGAGACGCGGGTGGCCGTGGTCGAGGGCGGGGCGGTGCAGGAGCTGCACATCGAGCGCACGCTGGAGCGCGGCCTGGTGGGCAATGTCTACCTCGGCAAGGTGGTGCGCGTGCTGCCCGGCATGCAGTCCGCCTTCATCGACATCGGGCTGGAGCGCGCTGCCTTTCTGCATGTGGCCGACCTGCACAGCGCTGCGCAGTTCGGCCATGGCCGCCACCACGGCGCCCATGGCGATGTGCCGCCCACGCCCATAGAGCGCCTGGTGTTCGAGGGCCAGCCGCTGATGGTGCAGGTCATCAAGGACCCGATAGGCACCAAGGGCGCGCGTCTGTCCAGCCAGATCAGCATCGCCGGCCGCATGCTGGTCTACCTGCCGCAGGACGAGCACATCGGCATCAGCCAGAAGATAGGCTCGCCCGAGACGCGCGAGGCGCTGCGGGCGCGCCTGCAGGCGCTGGTGGGCGCGCCGGAGCAGGGCGGGGGCGGCGGTTTCATCCTGCGCACCAACGCGGAGGACGCGTCGGACGACGAGCTGGCGGCCGACATTGCCTACCTGCGCAAGACCTGGCAACAGATCCGCGACCGCTCGCTGATCCAGCCGCCGCCCAGCCTGCTGCACCAAGACCTGAGCCTGGTCGAGCGCGTGCTGCGCGACCTCACCTGCGAGCGCACCAGCGCCATCCGCATCGACTCGCGCGCGCAGTACGAGGTGCTGCGCCAGTTTGCCGAGACCTTCATGCCGGCGGTCGGTGCCAAGCTGGAGCATTACCGTGGCGAGCGGCCCATCTTCGACCTGTGCAATGTGGACGCCGAGATCGCGCGTGCGCTGGCGCGGCGGGTGGAGCTCAAGTCCGGCGGCTCGCTGGTGTTCGACCAGACCGAGGCGATGACCACCATAGACGTGAACACCGGCGGCTTCGTCGGTGCGCGCAACTTCGACGACACCATCTTCAAGACCAACCTGGAGGCAGCCGGCGCGATCGCGCGCCAGCTGCGGCTGCGCAACCTGGGCGGCATCATCATCGTGGACTTCATCGACATGACGCGCGAGGACCACCGCGCCGCCGTGCTGCAGGAGTTCAAGAAGCAGCTGGCGCGCGACCGCACCAAGGTCACCGTGGGCGGCTTCACGCAGCTGGGCCTGGTCGAGATGACGCGCAAGCGCACGCGCGAGTCGCTGTCGCGCATGCTGTGCGAGCCCTGCCCGACCTGCGAGGGCCGGGGTCAGGTCAAGACCGCGCGCTCGGTCTGCTACGACATCCTGCGCGAGATCCTGCGCGAGGCGCGTCAGTTCTCGCCGCGCGAGTTCCGAGTGGTGGCCGCGGCCAATGTGGTGGAGATGCTGCTGGACGAAGAAAGCGCCCACCTGGCCGGGCTGTCGGACTTCATAGGCCGGCCAATCTCGCTGACCGCCGAGCCCACCAACCAGACCGAGCACTACGACATCGTGCTGCTCTGAGCGCCGGGATGCGGTGCCGTCCGACAGTCGGGGCCCGTGCCTGCGGCAGAATCCGCGCATGTCTTCGAATGCACGCCCACTTGTCAGCCGCCGGCTGAGTCTCGCGGCGCTGGCCGCCTTCACCACCTCGCCCGCCTGGGCGCAACTGCGGGTCGAGATCGCCGGTGTCGGCGGCACGCGCCTGCCGATCGCGGTGGTGGATTTCAAGGATGAGTCCAAGTCGCCCCAGCCCATCGCGGCCATCATCCGTGCCGACCTGGAGCGCAGCGGCATGTTCCGTGCGGTCGACGCGCCGCCCGGCCTGAGCGAAACCGCCAGCCCGGTCTGGCAGGACTGGCGCGCCCGCCAGGCCGATGCGCTGGTGGCGGGCTCGGTGAACCGCCTGGCCGACGGCCGGCTGGACATCCGCTTCAAGCTCTGGGACGTGGTCAAGGGCCAGGACATCGTCGGCGAGGCCACGGCCGTGACGCCGGAAGATGCGCGCCTGGCGGCCCACCGCATCGCCGACACCGTCTACGAGAAGCTGACCGGCGAGCGCGGCGTGTTCGCGACCCGCATGGCCTATGTGACCAAGGCCGGCCCGCGCTACAGCCTGGTGATTGCGGACGCCGACGGCGAGGGTGCCAAGGTCGCGCTGGCCAGCCCCGAGCCCATCATCTCGCCGGCCTGGTCGCCCAATGGCCAGGAGCTGGCCTATGTGAGCTTCGAGAGCCGCAAGGCCACGGTGCGGCTGCAGAACGTGCAGACCGGCCAGCGCCGCGTGCTGGCGGACTTCAAGGGCAGCAACAGCGCGCCGGCCTGGTCGCCCAACGGCCAGCAGCTGGCGGTGGCGCTGTCGCGCGACGGTGGCACCCAGCTCTATGTGATCAACCGCGACGGCTCCGGCCTGCGCCGGCTCACGCAAAGCGGCGCGATCGACACCGAGCCCTGCTTCTCGCCGGATGGGGCCTCGCTGTTCTTCGTCAGCGACCGGGGGGGCGGCCCGCAGATCTACCGCATGGCGGTGGCCGGCGGCAGCGCCGAGCGCGTGACCTTCAACGGCAACTACAACATCAGCCCGGCGATCAGCCCGGACGGCCGCACGCTGGCCTACATCACGCGTCAGAGCGGCAATTTCCGCCTCTGCGTGATGGACCTCGGCAGCGGCCAGGTGCAGCAGATCACCGACGGCACGGACGACGAGAGCCCGGCCTTTGCGCCCAATGGCAAGCTGCTGGTCTATGCCAGCCGCGCCGGCGGCCGCGAGGTGCTGATGACCACCACCCTGGACGGCAAGATCAAGGCCCCGCTGCTGATCACGCTGGCCGAGGTGCGCGAGCCCACCTGGGGGCCGTTTACACGCCCTTGACGCGGGCGCCGGGGCCTTGTCGGACAATGGCCGGTTCGCGCCGGCCTGCGCCGCGCCCTTTGCAGAATCCGTTGTAGCCCTTCGTGGAGATTATCCGAATGAAGCTGACCCACTATGCGCTGACCCTGATCGCCGCCGCCGCCCTGGCGGGCTGCGGCTCCACCGTGAAGCTGGATGACCCGGCCCCGGTCGAGACCCGTCCGGTCACGCCGACCGCTTCGTCCGGCAATGCCGGCGCCACCAGCAGCGGCACCAGCGAGTCGCGCGTCGCCACCGTGGACCTGGGCACCCAGCTCAACGAGGCGGTGAAGAACCAGCGCGTGATCTATTTCGACTTCGACAGCGACGTGGTCAAGGACGAATACCGCGGCCTGGTCGACCTGCACGCCAAGCGCCTGATCAACAACCGCAAGCTTGCGCTGAGCCTGGAAGGCAACACCGACGAGCGCGGCGGCCGTGAATACAACCTGGCGCTGGGTCAGCGCCGTGCCGAGGCGGTGGCCAAGTCGCTGACGCTGCTGGGTGTGCAGGCGACCCAGGTCGAGGCGGTGAGCTTCGGCAAGGAGCGTCCGGCGGTGCAGGGCAGCACCGAGGAAGCCTGGGCCAAGAACCGTCGTGTTGAGCTGAAGGACAAGTGATGCGGGTGTTGCGTCTGACCTGGGCGGCGCTGGCCGCCGGCCTGCTGCTGGTGCAGCCGGCGCACGCCGGTCTGTTCGAGGACGATGAGGCACGCAAGGCCATCCTGGACCTGCGCAGCAAGCAGCAGGCCAGCGAGGATGCGGCCAAGCAGCGCAATGAGCAGCTGGCTGCCCAGCTGCAGGAGCAGATCAGCCTGCTGCGCCGCAGCCTGCTGGACCTGAACGGCCAGATCGATGGCCTGCGCAGCGAGATCGCCCGCCTGCGTGGCACCAACGAGCAGCTCGCGCGCGATCTGTCGGAAACGCAGCGCAAGGTGGCGGACCAGAGCGCCACGCTGGACGCACGCCTCAAGCCGCTGGAGCCGCAGAAGGTGAGCCTGGACGGCAAGGAGTTCCAGGTCGACCCCGAGGAGCGCCGCCAGTACGAGGCCGCCGTGGGCCTGGTGCGCCGCGGTGATTTCGCCGAGGCGGTCAGCGCGCTGGGAGGTTTCCTGCAGCGCTACAACGGCAGCGGCTACAGCGACTCGGTGCGCTTCTGGCTGGGCAATGCCCAGTACGGCCAGCGCGACTACAAGGGCGCGATCGCAACCTTCAAGACCTTCATTGCCGGCAACCCCAACCACCCGCGCGCGGGCGAGGCGCTGCTGGCACTGGCCAACTGCCAGATCGAGCTGAAGGACAACAAGGCTGCCCGCCGCAGCCTGGAAGACCTGATCAAGGCCTACCCGGGCAGCGAGGCCGCCCAGGCCGGCAAGGAACGCCTGGCCGCGCTGAAGAAGTGATGCCGCAGCCGCTCGACGAGGCGGACCTGGAGCGCCGCTTTGGCGGGCTGCGTCGTCTGCATGGCGACGCCGGCTACCAACGCCTGCGCGCGGCCCGTTTCGCGGTCGTGGGGCTGGGCGGCGTGGGCTCCTGGGCGGTGGAGGCGCTGGCGCGCAGCGGCGCGGCCGAGCTGGTGCTGATCGACCTGGATCAGGTGGCCGAGTCCAACATCAACCGCCAGATCCAGGCGCTGGGCTCGACCGTGGGCATGGCCAAGGTGGAGGCGCTGCGCCAGCGCATCGCCGACATCCACCCGGGCTGCAAGGTGCACGCGATCGAGGAGTTCGTCGAGCCCGACAACTGGCCGGCGCTGCTGGGTGAGCGCCCGCTGGACGGCCTGATCGACGCCTGCGACCAGGTGCGCGCCAAGGCCACGCTGGCAGCCTGGGCGCGCGAGCGCGAGCTGCCCTTCGTGACCGTGGGCGCGGCCGGCGGCAAGCGCGAGCCGCACCGCGTGCTGCTGGACGACCTGGCCAACACCACCCATGACCCGCTGCTGGCCTCGCTGCGCCAGCGTCTGCGCAAGCAGCATGGCCTGGCGCGCAGCGGCCGCATGGGTGTGGCCTGCGTGTACTCGCGTGAGCCGGTGCATCTGCCGGCGGGCGAGGGCTGCGATGTGGATGGCAGCCTGAACTGCCATGGCTATGGCTCCAGTGTCACGGTGACCGCCACCTTCGGCCTGTGTGCGGCCGCCGAGTTGCAGCGCCAATACCTCGCGGCTGGGGCCTGACCGCGGCGGGTTGAGTGGGCTGAGAAGCTCGCCAAAAATTTTTTGAAAACTTCTTGCAGAGGCTAAATAAAGCTGCCTATAATGGCAGGCTCTGCTTGACGCGGGATGTTAGCTCAGTCGGTAGAGCAGCGGACTTTTAATCCGTTGGTCGCAGGTTCGAATCCTGCACATCCCACCAGTCATGGGGGTTTCGTGGGTCCTTAGCTCAGTTGGTAGAGCAGCGGACTCTTAATCCGTTGGTCGAAGGTTCGAATCCTTCAGGGCCCACCAAAAACCCGAATGGAAAAGGACTCTGCGCAAGCAGAGTCCTTTTTTCATTTCTGCCACCCAGATGTCCCGCCGCCTTGCGATGTCGCGTAGGCGACCTATCCGAATGCCGTGCTCGGACTTCCGCCGCCAGCGGCCGCTTGCGCTCGGTGACGCGGCTAGGATCTGAGCCTTTGCGTTTGCCCATGAACAACCTCGTCCGAGAAACCGTCGCCCTGCGCAGCGCGCTGCGCGAGCGTGATCCCGACACCTCGGACCATTGCAACCGCACCCGTGGCCTGTCGCTGCAACTGGGCCAGGCCTGCGGGCTGATGGAGCGGGAGCTGCGCGTGCTGTCGTTGGCGGCGGAGCTGCACGACGTGGGCAAGATCGGCGTGCCCGACAGCATCCTGCTCAAGCCCGGGCGCCTGGACGAGGAAGAGACCCGGCTGATGCGCCTGCACTCGCAAAAGGGCTTCGACATCCTGCGCTCCATTCCGAACGACGCGGCCGCAGCCGTGGCCCAGGTGGCGCTGCATCACCACGAGGCTGCCGACGGCAGCGGCTATCCGGCGGGCCTGCGGGGCGAGGACATCCCGGTGCTGGCGCGCATCGTCGCGGTGGTCGATGCCTACGACGCGATGGCCAGCGTGCGGCCCTATCACCAGCCGCGCAGCCATGCGCAGATCATGCACATCCTGCGCGAGCAGCAGCCCTTCAAGTACGACGCCCAGGTGCTGAGCCATTTCGGCCGCATCATCGAGCGCAGCGAGTTCCGCGCCCGCGCGGCCTGAGCGCCGCCGGGGGGCCTCAGCGCCGCGGCAATGTGGGGCTTTGCGCGGCCTCGGCGATCAGGTCCCACAGCCGCTGGGCCGCGGGGGCCAGCGAGCGGTTGCGGCGGCGTGCGAGCACGACCTGACGCTGCAGCGCCGACTCGATCGGCACGGCGCGCAGGCCGCTGGCATCCGGCAGCGGCAGGGACAGCGCCGGCAGCACCGCGATGCCCAGCCCGGCCTGCACCATGCGAAAGGCGGTGGACGGGTGGCCCACGTCCACGCCCACCTGCACGCTGACGCCCGCGGCCTCCAGCGCGCGGTCTATCAGCGGGCGGCTGCCTGAGCTGTGGTCCAGCAGCACCAGCGCATGGCCGGCCAGCGCCTTCAGCGTGAGCTGGCGCCGCGCCGCCAGCGCGTGATCGGCCGGGCAGACCAGCACGAAGCGCTCGTCGAACAGCACCTGCTGATCCAGCTCGGGCTCCACCGCGCTGCCGACGATGACCGCGAAATCCACCGCACCGCCGTGCACCGCCGCGATGGCGCGCTGCTGGGACTGGTCGGTCAGCCGTACCTGCAGCTCCGGATGGCGCGCACGCGCCAGCGCCAGGCATTGCGGCATCAGCCCGCCGGAGATGGTGGGGGCGCTGGCCACATGCACCATGCCGCGTGCCGCCGCGCCGCGGCCCTGGGCCTCGTCCAGCACCGCGTCCAGTTCGTCCAGCAGCCGGCGCAGCGGCCCCACCAGCGCCTCGCCAGCGGGCGTCAGCAGGACCTCGCGCGTGGTGCGGTCCAGCAGCCTGAGCCCCAGCTCGCCCTCCAGCGCGCGTATGCACTGCGACACCGCCGGCTGGGACAGGCCGATGCTGTCGCCGGCACGGCCAAAGCCCTGGTGCTCGGCCACCGCCAGCAGCACGCGCAGCTGGCGCAGCGTGATGTGATGCAGCTGCATGATTGGATTGATTCGTTTGGTTGATTAAACCATCAGACAAATCCATTTCACTTACTTCTTGAGATTCGGTGCAATGCGGGCCTGCTGTCTGCTTTGCCCTACCTGCCATGAAACGTCCTGCCTGGTTGCCCGATTCCCTGGTGTTGATGCTGCTGGCCACCGTGCTGCTGGCCACCGTGCTGCCTGTGCAGGGGCGCGGCGTGGCGGTGCTGGACGTGGTCACGCAGATCGCGGTGGCGCTGCTGTTCTTCCTTCACGGCAGCAAGCTGCCGCGTCAGGCGGTGCTGGAGGGCCTGCTGCACTGGCGGCTGCACACGCTGGTGTTCGCCGCCACCTTTGTGCTGTTCCCGCTGCTGGGCCTGGCGCTGCGGCCGGTGTTCGAGCCCTGGTTGGGCGCCACGCTCTACCTGGGCGTGCTGTTCATCTGCGTGTTGCCGTCCACCGTGCAGTCCTCCATCGCCTTCACCTCGCTGGCGCGCGGCAACGTGGCGGCGGCCATGTGCAGCGCGTCCACGTCCAACATCCTGGGCATGGTGCTGTCGCCGCTGCTGATGACGCTGCTGAGCCACTGGGTGGGCGCGGGTGGTGCGGGCGAGGTGCACCTGTCGTGGCACACGGTGGAGGGCATTGCCGGCTCGCTGCTGCTGCCCTTCATCGCGGGTCAGGTCTTGCAGCGCTGGACCGGCCCCTGGGTGAGCCGCCACAAGTCGCTGGTGCGCATCAACGACCAGGGCACCATCCTGCTGGTGGTCTACAGCGCGTTCAGCGCCGCCACGGTCGAGGGCCTGTACCGCCACCTGCCGCTGAGCCAGCTGGCCGGCGTGCTGGTGTGCTGCGCGGTGCTGCTGGCCGTGGTGATGACGCTGCTGACCTTCTTGAGCCGGCGCCTGGGCTTCTCGCGCGAGGACGAGATCGCCATCGTGTTCTGCGGCTCCAAGAAGACGCTGGCCAGCGGTGTGCCGATGGCGCAGATCCTGTTCGTGGGCCAGCCGCTGGGCCTGCTGGTGTTGCCGCTGATGCTGTTCCACCAGATGCAGCTGATGGTCTGCGCATCGCTGGCCAAGCGCTATGCGCGCCAGGCGCCGGCAGCCGCTGCGGCGGCGTCGGCCGCAGCGGCGGGCTGAGGGGGGCTGAAAGCGTCAGGCCCGCGCGCGCAGGCGGCGGGCGAGCTCTTCGTAGGCCGGGTCCAGCCCGGCGGCCGGCGTGCCCGGCCCCTCGGTCTGCGCGCGCAGCATGCGCTTGAGCGTCTCGGGCTGGGGCGTCAGGGGCCCGGCAAACCGCACCTGGCGCTCGTCGGCGATCAGCAGCGTGGGGAAGGTCTCGATGTCGAGGTCGCCGATCAGCTCGGCCTGGTCCTCGATGTCTATCCAGTGGATGTGCAGATCCTGCTGCGGCAGTTCGGCGCAGGCGGCACGGAACACCTGGTCATAGGCTTCACAGGTGCGGCACCAGGCCGCGCACAGGCAGGCGATGTGGAGGCTCATTGGTGACATGGTGCCACGCCGGCGCGGGCGTCGCCGGTCTGGGGTTGCCGCTGGCGGGTCAGAGCGGCAGCGTCAGCAGCGGCGCGCCGGCCAGCGTGAGCCCCGCCAGCGTCAGCAGGCTCAGGCGTCGTAGGGTGGGGGCGGGACCCGATTCCAGCAGCGCGCCGGCGCACCACAGGCCGGCCAGCAGCGCGGCGGCCGTGCCCAGCAGGGCCGGCAGACCCTGGGTCTCGGCGCCATCCAGCCAGGCCACGGCCAGCCCGCCCTGGGCCAGGAACACCACTACCGCCAGCGTCCGCGCGGCACGGCTGGCGGGTGGGTCGTAGCGCGGCTGGGCCAGGCGTTCGGCCGGGCTGGCCTCGGGCAGTGCAGGCACGCCGGGCGGCAGCCAGGCGGGTGACTTGAACAGCACGCGCAGCTTGTCCACCAGCCGTGGCGTGAGGCGCATGCGTCGCCACAGCTCCCCGTAGACCTGGCCCACCGCGCCCAGCGGGTTCCAGCTGGCCAGCGGCTTGACCGTGCCGTAGACGCAGGGCTCGCGCTCCTCGGCGAAGCTGCCGAACAGCCGGTCCCACAGCACCAGGATGGCCGCGTAGTTGCGGTCCAGGTAGGGCGGGTTCACCGCATGGTGCACGCGGTGGTTGGACGGCGTGGTGAACACGCGGTCCAGCCAGCCCAGCCGGCCGATGTGCTCGGTGTGCACCCAGAACTGGTAGAACAGCACCACGATGCCGGCCAGCAGGAACTGATCGGTGGGCACGCCCAGCAGCGCCATGGGCAGGAAGAAGGGCCAGCCCATCACCGAATAGAAGCTCTCCTGTCGCAGCGCGGTGCTCAGGTTGAAGTGCTCGCTCTGGTGGTGTACCGCGTGCGCGGCCCAGAAGATCGCGCTCTCGTGGCTGACCCGGTGCAGCCAGTAGTCGCAGAAGTCGTACATCAGCACCGCGCCCAGCGTGCCCCACAGCCCGCCCCACAGGCTGGCGGGCAGCAGCGCGATGCGCGGCTGCAGCGCGGCATAAAGGCCGCTTTGCAGCAGCGGCGTGAGCAGCGCCACGGCCTGGCTCAGCAGGCCCTGGCTGAGGCTGTTGAGCGTGTCGGCCAGCCCGTAGGTGTCGCGGCCGCGCCAGCGGCCCCAGGCCCACTCCAGCAGCATGCAGGCCAGGAAGATGGGCAGTGCGTACAGCAGCACGTCGTGCATGGGGGCTCAGAACTGGTGCCAGACGCTGAGGATGAAGCTGGGCTGCTGGCGGCTCTGCGTCAGCGGCGAGCGCGCGGCCTGCGCGATCAGGCGCGCATGGGTCCATTGACCGCTGACCGACCAGTCGCTGGAGAACTTGTGCTCGCCGCTCAGCGACACACTCCAGTCCTGCCAGCCGCTGGCCGGGTGAAATTCGGGCAGGCCGCTGCGCGCCGCCTCGGCCGGGCTGACGCCGAAGCTGCCCCGCAGCTGTGCGCTATTGCCGTAGCTGGCCGCCAGGCTGACGGCGAGCAGATCCTGCCCCAGCGGAATGCCGCTGGTGGCACCCAGCTCCAGCAGGCTGCCATGGCGGTAGCGGCCGCCGCCCAGCGACAGGCCGGACTGCAGCAGCAGCGCCGGGTGCACCTGCGCATTGGCAAACAGCTCCGCGCCCAGGCGCGAGTTCAGCGAGTCGATGCCTGGCGGCGCATCGCGCCTGGGCCGACCGGCCTGGGGCCACACACGGGCGCCCAGCTGCCAGCCGTGGCCGGACTCGCCCAGCAGCGCTGGTGCGAGGTTCCAGCCCACGCCGGTGTCGGTGGACAGGAAGAATCCGTTGGGTGCGCTGTAGTCCAGCGCCGGCATCAGGCCCTGACGCTGGTGGCTGCTGCCCGGCGCCCGCGGCCAACCCCGCCACGACAGGCCACCGGCCCATTGCGACTCGGCGGGCGGGTCATCCAGCAGCAGCAGCGTGCCGGCCGCCTGCGCCGGCCGCAGCGGCGCGGTCAGCAGCAGCGTGAGCAGGCCCAGGCTCGGCAGCGGGAGGAACGGGCGGCGGGTGACGGAAAGCGGGAGACGCAAAGCGGGCATGGCGGCGCCCGTCGGCCGGGCGATGTCGCCACGGTCGCGCGGCGCAGGTGGCCACTCTAGCGGCGGGGGCTGCGCCGGTCAGGCGGCGCGCGCGGCCTCACAGCAGCACGTCAGGCGACGGCAAGCCCGCAGCAAGGCAGTCCAAACGCGCAAGGCCCCGGGGTGGGGCTGGTCCCTCCGACAGGAATCGAACCTGTATCTGCCGCTTAGGAGGCGGCCGTTCTATCCATTGAACTACGGAGAGCCGGCTCGCCGTCCAGGCTGGCCGGGCGAGCGGCGCGGATTCTCGCATGGGGCGTGACCTGGGCCGCAGGACAACGTGGCCGATGCGGCGCAGGCGCCTCGCCGGGCATACGTGTGACGGAGTGCCTTGAGTTGCTGTGAAAATAAATAAAAATGATAAATATGAGAATATCTGCTGCATCCCGATGCCCAGCCTCGACCGACTTGATGGCCATCAAGTGCCGTCGGAAATCTGGATTCCAGAATGACTCGGGGATGACCACCAAGCCCGGCGTTCACGATGACCGGGCCATGCGTGCCGGGCCGTGCTGCAGCGGCGACCGGCGCCCGGGATGGTGACGACATGGATCTGAAAAGCATGAAGCGCATGGCCACCCAGTCGCCCCGGGCGATTGCCGGCTGGATCCTGCTGGGCAATCTGCTGGTGGCCACCGTGCTGATCGCGGCAACGCTGTCCAACCTCGCGGCCGGTCGGGCGGACGACATCGAGCGCGCCCACCGAGCGGCCGACAACCTGGCCCATGGGCTCAGCATCGAGCTGGCTTCCGAGCTGCGGCTGGTGGACAACGCGCTGACCACGGTGGCGCTGCGCTACCTGCAGGTGGACGGCCAGCCGGATCGGGAGCGGCAGATGGACCGCAGCCTGCAGGAGCAGCGCCTGCTGCTGCCCTTTGCGAGGGCGCTGCGCATCGCCGATGCGCAGGGCGAGGTCACGCACGGCCTGCCGCCTGAGCTGAGCCATTACTCGGTGCTCCAGCGGCCCTACTTTGCGCAGGCTCGCCAGGCCGGAGGCACGCAGGTGTCGGAGCCGCTCTACAGCGATGTGTTCAACGACTGGTGCATCGTGGTGGCCCGCCGCCTGGACGGGGTGGACGGCAGCTTTCGCGGCGTGGTCTATGCGGTGCTGTCGCAGGACCACTTCCATCGTCTGTTCGCCAAGCTGTCGGTCGGCGAGCAGGGCGCGATCTCGCTGCGCTCGGGCAGCATGAGGCTGGCTGCCCGCTATTCGGCGGTCGACCCGGCCAGTGCCGCCGGACTGGGCGGGCAGGAGATTTCCGCGCGGCTGCGCCAGCGACTGCAGGCGGACCCGCAGCAGGGGTGGTACATGACCGAGACCGCGCTGGACGGCGTGGAGCGCATCACGGCCTACCGTCGCCTGCCGGGCTATGACTATGTGGTGCTGGCTGGCTTTGGCACCCAGTCCTACCTGGCCGGTCCGTGGGCGGAGGATGCACTGCGCTACTGGGGCTTCACCGGCCTGGTGCTGCTGTTGATCGCCATCGGCTCGGTGTTCCTGTACTGGCAGCACCGCCGGCAGTACCGCATCGCCAGCTATGCGGCACGCCTGGCACGCGAGCAGAACCTGATGCTGGACAACGATCTGGTGGGCATGATGCGTGTGCGCGACCGCCAGATCTGCTGGGCCAACCCGGCGGTGGTGCGCATCCTGGGCTACAGCGAGGAGACGCTGAGGGGTGCGCCCACCCGCCTGGCCTACAAGGACGACGAGAGCTACCAGCGCGTGGGCGCGCTGGCCTATGCCGCGCTGCAGGCCGAGGGACGCTTTCGCACCCAGGTGCAGCTGCGCACCGCGGACCAGCGCGAGGTGTGGATGGACCTCAGCGGTGCGGCGCTCAGCGAGAGCGAGTCCATCTGGATGATGGTGGACATCGACAAGCTCAAGCGCAGCGAGGAGCTGGCCCAGCACCTGGCGCTGCACGATCCACTGACCGGGCTGGCCAATCGCCGGCTGTTCGAGGAGCACCTGCAGCTGGGCCTGGCCCACGCGCAGCGCACCGGCCATGGCATGGCCCTGTGCTACATGGACCTGGACGGCTTCAAGCCGGTCAACGATCGCCATGGCCACGAGGCCGGCGACGAGGTGTTGCGCGAGATCGGCCAGCGCCTGCGACGCGAACTGCGCAGCAACGACTCGGTGGCCCGCCTGGGCGGCGACGAGTTCGCCTGGCTGCTGACCGGTGTGAACGAGACCGACAAGGTGCTGCCGCTGCTGCAGCGCTGCGAGGACCTGATCCGCCGGCCCATCATGCTCAGCAGTGGCGCCAGCGTCAGTGTGGGCTGCAGCATGGGCGTGGCCTTCGCAGGCCGCCATGGCCGCAGCAGCGAGGAGCTGCTGGCCGCCGCCGACGAGGCCATGTACCAGGCCAAGCGCGCCGGCCGCGGCCGTGTGCAACTGGCCGGGGCCGACGCGCCGCTGATGGCCGAGGCGGGCTGATCCCCAAAGACAGGCCGGCAAGAAAAAAGCCCCAGCCGGCAGGCTGGGGCAATCTGAACCCGGCGAACCGGGTAGGGCAGGCAGGAGGTGAGACCGGGCTCAGGCCTTGAAGAAGGCCAGCATGTCCGGGTTGATCAGCTCGGGGTGGGTCGCGAACAGGCCGTGCGACAGACCCGGGTAGACCTTGAGCTGGGCGCCCTTGATCAGCTTGGACGACAGCAGTGCCGAGTTGCCGATGGGCACGATCTGGTCGTCGTCACCGTGGATGACCAGCGTGGGCACGTTGATCTTCTTCAGGTCTTCGGTGAAGTCGGTCTCGGAGAAGGCCTTCACGCCTTCGTAGTGAGCCAGCACCGAGCCCATCATGCCCTGGTAGACCCAGTGCTCGCGCAGGCCTTCGGACACCTTGGCGTTCGGGCGGTTGAAGCCGTAGAACGGAATGGTCAGGTCCTTGTAGAACTGCGGACGGTTGTTGGCCACGCCGGCGCGGATGCCGTCGAACACATCGATCGGCAGGCCGCCCGGGTAGGCGGCGGTCTTCAGCATGATGGGGGGCACGGCGGAGATCAGCACGGCCTTGGCGACGCGCTTGCTGCCGTGGCGACCGATGTAGTGCGCGACCTCGCCACCACCGGTGGAGTGGCCCACGTGGATGGCGTTCTTCAGGTTCAGGTGCTCGGTGACCGCAGCCAGGTCATCGGCATAGTGGTCCATGTCGTGGCCGGTGGCGACCTGGCTGGAACGGCCGTGACCGCGGCGGTCATGGGCGATGACGCGGTAGCCCTTCTGCAGGAAATAGATCATCTGGGCGTCCCAGTCGTCGCTGCTCAGCGGCCAGCCGTGCGAGAAGACGATGGGTTGGGCCGACTTGTCGCCCCAGTCCTTGTAGAAGATCTGGACGCCGTCCTTGGTGGTGACGTAGCTCATGGGGGGAACTCCTTGCGTTGCGGGGGATTGTTTGGAAGCAGCGGCGGCCAGGGCCGAGCCGGGCAGTGCCGCGGTGGCGGCCAGACCCGCGCCGCTGAGCAGCAGTTCGCGACGCGACAGCTGCAGGAGGGCGGACTGTTGGTGGTTTGACACCGTGGACTCCTTCAAGTGACGACACCCTTGGAAGGGCGCCGAACTGCCGGAACGACAGTGGCGCCATTCTGTGAACCCGCCCCTGTTCGCACGACTGTCTTGGGCAGGGGCGGCGGATAGGCCCAAAGGCCCCCCGCCAGACGCCCCCCCAAGGGGGTAGGCCCGAGGGATGGCCATGGCAGGGCGCGGCCTTGCCGGGCTCCATGGCTGCTGCCGGCTCTTCCTGATGCCTATCCCGCCTTGTTGTCCTTGGCCCTGCTGCCGCCGTCCCAGGCCCGTACCGCCCCAGGCCGCAGGCCAGCGCGGCGGGCCGCGCCAGTTGGGCGCAAGGTCCTCCTCAGGCGCGCTGGCCCGCCGGCAGGGCCGACGCTGGGGCGAAGTTGCCCGGCAGCCAGCGGTCGCGCAGCGCCAGCAAGGGCGCCTCCACGCCGCGGTACAGCAGCCAGCCGCCCAGCAGGCAGGCGGCGGTGACGATCAGCGTCGCCGTGCCCGAGGCGGCGGCGATGCCGGCCCAGGCCAGCGGCTTCAGCAGCACGAAGGCGATGGGTTTGTGCGTGAGGTACAGCGCATACGACCAGCGCGCCAGCGGGTTCGCGCCCGGCACCCGCCAGCGCGCCGGCGGGCCGCCCGGGCACAGCGACGCGGTCAGCAGCAGCGCAAAGGCCCAGGCCAGCGCGCTGTAGCCCACGGTGGTCATCGCATGGCCGTAGCCATAACCGTCGATGTAGTAGCCCTGCAGCAGCAGCGCGCCCATCAGCGCGCAGGCGGCCAGTCCCAGCGCCAGCAGCCGCCGCGGCATGGCCATCAGGGCCGCCCAGGCGCGCGGGTGGCCGTGCTTGAGCAGCGCGACCGCCACGCCGGGCAGGAACTCGTCCAGCCTTGAGAGGCTGGCGTAATAGACGTTGGGGTAGTAGCCCTGCACCGCGTCGCCGGCCTCGAGGCCGTAGCGGTGCCACAGGTGGTCGCGCCACCCGCAGGCGGCCAGCGTCAGCAGCGCGATCAGGCCCCAGGCCAGCGTGCGGCGGTGGCGCCCCAGCCGGTTGCCCAGCAGCAGCGCGGCCGGCAGCAGCAGGTAGAACTGCTCCTCGATACACAGCGACCAGGCATGCGAGAACGCCGTGCCGGGCTGCAGGTTGATGTTCTGCGTGAAGCTCAGGAAGCGCCACAGCGGCGGCGGCTCGCGGCCGCCCAGCGCGGGCGACAGCAGCCAGAACGCCGCCAGCACCACGTAGAAGTTGGGCAGGGTGCGCAGCAGGCGTCGGCCGTAGAAGCGCGGCAGCGACAGCGTCTCGCCGCGCCGCAGCCCGCCCAGCAGCTGGTTGGCGATCAGGTAGCCACTCAGCACGAAGAACAGGTCCACGCCCACCCAGCCCAGCTCGCTGAGCCAGCCGAAGGTGGGCTCGCGGCTCACGAACAGCGCGTAGTGGTAGGCGTAGACCAGCGCGATGGCGGTGGCGCGCAGCGTGTCCAGGCCATGCAGGCGGGGCGAGGGGGTGGGGCGGGGCATGGCGGGCCTGAACCAAAAAGGGGCGATTGTCGGACCTGATGCACAGGTCGCTGGGGTCCATGCCACACGGCAATCCGCCCTTGGGCGGCGGGTGCCTAGGCCCAAAGACCGGTTTTCGGGCGCCGGCCCCGCGCGAAGGCCTATGGGCATGATTCGGCCCGTTAGCATGACCTGGCCCCTCTTCTTCCCTCCGCTCGCAATGTCGGTATCGGGCCACTCGCATGCGGCGGATGAGGCCCGTTCCTTGTCTGCCCATTCGACCGATGAAGCTCCGTTGCCGCTGCACCTGGCTGTCCATCAGTCGCCTGTTGTCTACCCTGATGTGCTGGACGCTGGTGCTGGTCGCCCACGGCCAGGCGCAGGCGGCGCCGGCCATGGAGCCGTTGCAGCTGCTGCGCACGGCTTACACCCCGCGGGAGGGGGCGCCCATGCCGGTGATACGCATGGCCCAGGGGCGGGATGGCCTGCTGTGGATGAGTTCGGCGCAGGGCCTGTTCAGCTTCGACGGCCTGCGCTTCGAGCGGTTTGTGCCACATGGCGGGCCGCAGCTGCCGGCGGATATGCCCTTGTCTCTGCTGGTCGATGCCGATGGGGCGCTATGGCTGGGCTTTCGCTTCGGGGGTGTCTACCGCGTGCGGGAAGGTCGGGTGACGGCCTACACCGGGGGATTGCCGGCACGCAGTGTGGGTCAACTGGCCCAGGGTCCTCGGGGCGAGCTGTGGGCCGGCACCACGGCCGGCCTCTACCGCCTGCAGGGCCAGCGCTGGCAGCCGGTGACGGCGGCGGACGGCGCAGCGCTGCCGTCGCTGGAGGGCGGCATGGTGGTGGACAGGCAGGGCTCGCTGTGGCTGCTGTCGCGCGAGCGCCTCTTCCGAGGGGATGCCAGGGGCGGTCCGCTGGTGCTTTACCAGGAGGGCCGCAGCAGCACCGGCCTGCTGCTGGACGCGCAGGGCCGGGCCTGGTGGTCAGACAAGGAGCGACTGTGGCTGCTTGACGGCTCGGGACGTTCCATGCCCCAGGGGCGGCCGGCTTCCTGGCCGGTGGCACTGGAGCGGGCGCAGATCGTCTGGATGGACCGCCAGGGCCACGCCTGGGCCGCCGGCCGCCAGGGCCTGCTGCGCGTGAGCAGCGAGGACCTGCTGCGTCACCTGGACGACCCGCACCATCCGGTGCCGGCACAGCGTCTGCCCCTCAACGCCGAGGAGGTGTCCGTGGGTGTCGGCATGCTGGATGACCGCGAGGGCAACGTCTGGCTCAGCACCTACCACCGCCTGGAGAAACTGCAGGCGCGCCGCCTGCAGTCGCTGGAGCGCCAGGGGCGGGCGCTGGCGGATGTGGCCCTGGCCACCGATGGCCAGGGCCAGCTGTGGTTGTCATCCATGACCGATGGCCTGCTGGGGTGGGAGGACGGGCGGCTTCGGCAGTACAGGCCCCATGTGAGCCCCGAATCCGGCAGCCTGCTGGACACGCCCGAGGGCATGGTGTGGCTGTCGTCCGCCGGCGGCTGGCGCCACGGCCCGAACGGGCTGCAGCCCCTGCCGCCGCTGCCCCTGCCGCCCGGCGCGCTGCTGAAGCCGCAGGCGCTGGCGCGACACGATGGGGAGCTCTGGGCCTCGCTGGTGGCGCAGGGGCTGTACCGGCTGCATGGCGAGCAGTGGCGGGCCGGCGCTGGGGTCGACGGCCTGCCGGAGGAGCCGGCGCTGAGCCTGTTCGAGGACACGCGCGATGCCACGCTGTGGCTGGGCTACGTGGAGCGCGGTGCCTGGTCGCTGCAGCAGGGGCGGCTGCGGCACTGGTCCGCCGAACAGGGGCTGGACGTGGGGCGTGTGCTGGTGTTCGCGTCGGGCGCGCGCGGCCTGTGGGTGGGCGGCAGCGAGGGGGTGGCCTGGTTCGACGGCCAGCGCTTCCACCGCCTGGGCTCGGTGTCGGGCGAGGCCTTGCGCGGCGTGTCCGGCCTGGTGGAGACGCCCGAGGGCGAGCTTTGGCTGCATGGGGCGAGCGGCGTGATCCGCGTGTCGGCGGCCGAAGTCGGCGCGCTGCGTGCCGACCCCCGCCATGTGCCGGTGCTGGAGGTCTTCAACGCGGATGACGGTCTGGTGGGGCGGACGAGCACGCTGCGCCCCTTGCGCACGGCGGCTCGCACCGGCGACGGGCGGCTGTGGTTCTCGACCGAGCTGGGCCTGTTCTGGCTGGACCCGGGCCACCTCGTGCGCAACCCGCAGCCACCGCAGGCACTGATTCGCGCGCTGCGTAGCGACGGCCAGGCGCTGGATCTGCAACACCCGCAAGCCCAGACCGGCGCGCGCTCGCTGCAGGTGGACTACACCGCCGCCGGCCTGACGCAGCCGGGCCGGCTGAAGTTCTGGTTCCGGCTGAGCGGGCAGGACAGCGGCTGGCAGGCAGCCGGTACGCGCCGCCAGGCTTTCTATACCAACCTGGCGCCGGGGTCTTACCGCTTCGAGGTGTTTGCCGAGAACGAAGACGGTGTGCGCGGCCCGGTCGCCCAGGTCGAGCTGCTGATGCCCGCGGCCTGGTGGCAGACGCCGGCGTTCCGGTTGGCGGTGGTGCTGGTGGCGCTCGGCCTGCTGTGGGGGCTGTACCGGCTGCGACTGCGCCACATGTCGCGGCTGTTGCGCCTGAGCCTGGAGGCTCGCCTGCTGGAGCGCGGCCGCATCGCACGCGACCTGCATGACCATCTGCTGCAGGAGGTGCAGGCGCTGGTGCTGCGCCTGCATGCGGTGGTGGCCGAAATGTTGCCGGGCGACCGCCAACGCCAGCGCCTGGAGGCGCTGCTGGACGAGGCTGAGCAGGCCGTGGGCCACACGCGTGACCAGGTCAGCGGGCTGCGCCAGCAGCCGGCCGAGCCGCCGCAGCTGTTCGCGACGCTGCGAGGTCTGGGCGAGGCGCTGGCGGCGCAGCACGGCATCGCCTTCGAGGCCAGCATGGAAGGCCGGCCCGCGACGCTGCCGCCGGATGCCGCAGAAGAGTTGCTGGCCATTGCGCGGGAGGCGCTGCGCAACGCCTTCCGCCATGCCCGCGCGTCCTCCATCACGCTGTGCCTGCGCTGCACCGGGTCGGGGTCGGGCTGCCTGCTGACGGTTCAGGATGACGGCGTCGGCTTCGTGCCCGATGAGCCGCTGGTGGCCAGGGCCGGCCACTGGGGCCTGGTGGGCATGCGCGAGCGCGCTCGACGCATAGGGGCGATGCTGGATTGGCGGCAGCCTGCCCAGGGCGGGACCGAGGTCAGGGTGGTGTGGGGGGCCTAGTGGCGGTGAGGCTGGCCCGGGCCCGGCGGCCTGTACCCGGCGGGGCGCCCGGCCTCATGCCTGCCGCCCTGCATGGCGGCAGTCCTTAGCTCGGCGTCGGACAGCACGCAGGTGCTGTCCTCGGTCCGACCTCATGCCGACTGCCCTGCATGGCAGTCGTCCTTCACCACGCGTCGGGCAGGCCGCAGGGCCTGTCCTCGGTCGTGCCTCATGCCCGGCGCCCTGCATGGCGGCAGTCCTTAGCTCGGCGTCGGACAGCACGCAGGTGCTGTCCTCGGTCCGACCTCATGCCGACTGCCCTGCAGGGCAGTCGTCCTTCACCACGCGTCGGACAGGCCGCAGGGCCTGTCCTCGGTCGTGGTTCAGTCCCATTTCCATTGCCAGATGAGGTCGAGGGCGTTGTCGTCGCCGGACTGGGCGCGCAGCGTGAAGCGCTGGGCGATGCGGTAGATCAGCTGCCAGCTGCCGGTGGTGGCGTTGAGGCTGCGCTCGTAGCCCACATACCAGTGGCGTGACAGCTGCTTGCCCAGGCGCACGATGGTGGCGCGGGTGTCGTCCTCGGCCTGGCCCAGCGACAGCTCGTCCAGCCCCAGGCCCTTGATCGCGCGACCGGTCAGGCCCTCGCCCTCGCCGGCCAGCAGCGCCACCGCGGCGCGCTGCAGCAGCGCGGTGTCGGTGCGGCCCAGGCCGTCCGGGCCGCGGCCCAGCAGCAGCCAGGAGAGCTTGTCGGTGTCGGCCATCTCGGGCTCGGAATACAGGCTCACACGCGGCGACAGCGCCGTGCCGCTGACCCGCACGCCCACGCGCGTGTCCAGGTTGGGGCGCACGGCCAGCAGGTCCAGCGCCGGGTTGTCCAGCGCGCCGGTGAAGCTCAGGTCGCCGCGCTCTATCTCCAGCTTCTGGCCATAGGCCGCGTACTGGCCGCCGGCCACGCTGAGCCGCCCGGTCAGGCGCGGCGGCGGCGTGCCCTGCTGGGTGAGCTGCAGCTGGCCGCGCACCGTGGCCGCCAGGCCGCGGCCGCGCAGCTTGAAGTCGCGGCCGAAGTCCAGCCCCAGCTTCACATCCAGGCGCTGGCGGCTGGCCGGCGCCGCGGCCGGCGTGCCGGGCTGGCGGCCGCGCAGCACCTGCACGTCGTCCGCCAGCGCGGGGGCGTCGGCCTGGCTGACGTCGATCAGCCCCTCGTCGGCACGCAGCTGGCCGTCCAGGGTCAGGCCCTGGCGGTCCAGCGCCAGGCTGGCCTCGCCGCTGGCGACGATGCGCCGGTCCACCCGCGACAGCAGGCGCAGCTTGTCGGCGCTGAACTGCAGCCGGGCCTGGGGTTGTTCGCCCAGCTGGGCCTGGCCGGAGGCGCGCAGCCAGCCGTCGCCGCCGCGCGCCTCCAGCTGCTTGAGTTCGGCCTGCTGGCCGTTCAGCGCCAGCAGGAAACGGCCGCTGTTGAAGTCCACGCCGTACAGCAGATGGCGCAGGGCCAGGTCTTGCCCCTGGGCCTGGCCGCGCAGCTCGGGCGCGCCCAGGCGGCCGCCCAGCTGCACCTCGGCGGCCAGCTGCCCGCCCACGCGCCAGCCGGCCGGCACCCACACGCCCCAGTTGGACAGCTTGGCCACATTGGCCTGCAGCACGCCCTCCATGGGCGTGGCAGCGTCCGGCCAGGCGCCGCCGGGGCGCAGCGTGACCGCGCCGGCCAGGCTGCCCAGGTCGGCACCGGCCAGGCCCTGGGCGACCTGCCAGACCCCGTCGCGCACGCTGGCGGCCAGGCGCAGGTCGGTCAGGCGCAGCGGGTGGGCGCCGAGTTCGTCGGTCACCTGCAGGTCGCCCTGCTGGCGTTCCAGCAGCAGTTCGCCGCTGAGGCGGTCGGTCAGCAGCAGGTCCGCATGGCCGGCCACGCGCAGGTCGCCGCCCCAGCCGAACTCGGGCTGCCAGCGCGCCAGCCAGGGCGCGGCGGACAGCGACTCCAGCTGCAGCTTGAGCTCGGCGCGCGGCGCATCGCCGCCGCGCCAGTTCAACGCCTGCCAGCTGACGAAGGCGCCGCCCAGCTCGGCGCGGCCGGGCGCCAGGCTGAGGCTGGGCTCGGGCCCGAGCTGCAGCGTCAGGTCGCTGGCGTCCAGCAGCGCCGGCAGGCCGGGGCGCAGCGGGCCCAGCTGCAGCCGGGCGATGCGGCCCTGCCAGCCGCCGGCCACGTCCCAGCGGCCGCTGGCCTCGGCGCGGGCGCTGAGCTGCCAGTCCGGGCCGCCACGGCCCAGCGGCGCGGGCAGTCGGCCCTCGGTGCTGAGGCTGAGCTTGTGGGCGCTGCGCAGGCCCTGCAACTGCAGCTGCAGCCGGTCCAGCCGCGCCTGCGGGTGGCGCAGGCCCAGCAACTGGACCTGCAGCGCCAGCGGGCCGTCGCCGCCGGGCGCCAGCGGCAGCGTCCAGCGCAGCTCGGCCTGGGTGAGTTCCAGCGGCTGCAGCGACACGCCGCTGAGCCTCAGCTGCCCCTGGCTGCCCAGCTGCCAGCCGTTGCGGGCGTCGTGCATGAGCTGGAACTCGCCGTCCAGATCGGCCTGGCCGGCGGGGGCGGGCTGTGCGAACAGCGCCAGCAGCGGCTTGAGCTCCTGCAGCGCGCGCGCCTGCAGTTTGATCTGGCCCCGGGCCGACGGTGCCTGGGGCAGGCCCTGCAGCGAGCCCTGGGTCTGCACCCGGCTGCTGCCCAGCTCGGCCTGCAGCTCGAAGCGGGCCGGCGCGCTGGCCGGCTCGCGCGCGAGCAAGACCTGGCCCTGCAGCGCCAGGCCCGCGAGCCGGCTGGGCGGCAGCGTCGCGTCCAGCCGGCCGCTCAGCGTGGCCAGGCTGCGGCCCTGCAGCTTGAGCGTGGCGTCGGCGTTCAGCCGCGTGGGCTCGGGCAGGCGGGCCCAGGCCGAGTCGGGGGCGCCGCGCCACAGCAGGCGCGGGTCCAGCTCGCGCATGTGCAGTTGCAGGTCGGCGCGGCCGGCCAGGTCCAGCTGGCCCTGCAGCGTCAGCTCGGCGCCGCCGGCCTGCAGGCGCAGCGACTGCACGTCCCAGCGCTGGGCCTGGCCCTGCAGCCGGGCCTGCAGCTGCAGCGGCTGGCGCGCGACCTGGCCGGCCAGGTCCAGCCGGGCCGCGAGCGGCCGGCCGCCGCCGCCTTCGAGCTGCAGCGGGCCGTCCAGCCGCGCGGCGGTGGCGCGGCCGTCCAGCGCCTCGGGGCGCAGGCCCTGGACCTGGGCCTGCAGCTGCCAGCGGCCGTCCGCCTCGTGGCGGCCCAGGCCGCTGATGCGCGCGCCGCCGCTGAGCTCGGCCTGCAGCTGGGTGAGGCGCAGCTGCGTGGGCTGGTCGGGCCGGCCGCTGAGCGCCAGCTGCAGCGTCTGCACCGGCAGCCGGCCCTGGTCCCAGCGGCCGGCGGCGGCGTTGTGCAGCTCCAGCGCCAGCTGGGCCTCGGCATCGGCGGCGCCGGCGCTGAGGTGAACCTGGCCGCTGAGCGCACTGCGCGGCCAGTCCGCATGCAGGGCGGCAAGGTCCAGGTCTTGCGCATGAGCGTCCAGCGTGCGCAGCGGCCAGGCCTCGAAGGGCAGGACCTGGGCGTCCAGCTTCAGCGTCTGGCGCTGGGCCTGCAGCTCGGCATGCAGCTTGAGCGTGGCCAGCGGGCCGTCCGCGCGGGCCTGGCCGCGCCAGGTGAAGTCGGCGCCCTCGGTGGAGCCCAGGTCCAGCTGCACATGGGTGACCAGCGGCGCCTGCGTGCCCACGCGCAGGCTGCCGCGCAGGCCCAGCTGCTGCCAGCGCAGTGCCTGCAGGTCGATCTGGTGCTCGCCCTCACGGGCCAGGCGCACCCGGCCCTGCAGGCCGGTCAGCAGCGCCTGGCCGCTGATGTCCAGGCGGCCGAGCTGCACGCTGTCCAGCACCAGCTGCACCGGCAGCGAGAGGTCGGTGGGCGCGCTGCTGGGTGTGTCGCTGGGCTGCAGCGTGAGGCGCGCGCTGTCGGCCGTCAGGCGGCGTGCCTGCAGGCTCAGCGTCAGCGGCTGCGCCTGCAGGCCCTGCCAGCGCAGGTTGAGCAGTTGCAGCTGGCCCGAACCCCAGTCCACGCGCAGCTCGCGGGCGGAGAAGTCGCCCAGCAGCGGGCCCTGGGCGTCGTGCACCACCAGGCCGGGCACGCGCTGCTGCAGCTGGCCCAGCAGCCAGGCGCTGCCGGCCGGCGTCTTGAGCGTCCAGCCCAGGCCCGCGATCACGGCGGCCAGTGCCAGCACCAGGCCGGCGGCCAGCGCCAGCAGCAGCGCGAGGCGCCGCCGGTGTGGCCGCGGTGCGGGGGAGGGCGGGGTGGCGGGCGTCATCACAGTGCGATGCCCACGCTGAAGTGCAGGCGCCATTTGCCGGTTTCCTGCGCGCGTGCCAGGTCCACCCGCAGCGGGCCCACGGGGCTGCGCCAGCGCACGCCCGCACCCCAGCCGATCACGGGGCGGTAGTCCTGCCAGCGCGGCGCGGCATTGCCGGCATCCACGAACAGCGCGCCCCACAGGCTGGGCAGGCTGAGCGTGAACGGCCGGGCGATCTCCAGGCTGCCGGTGGCCAGCACGCGGCCGCCCACGGTCACGCCATTGCGCTGCGGGCCCAGCGTGTTGTAGCCGTAGCCGCGCACCGAGTCGTCGCCGCCGGCGCGCAGCAGCAGCTTCTCGGGCACGCCGACGCGGTCGGACGTGACGACCTGGGCCATTTCCGCGCGCGCGCTGCCGTACCAGTGCAGGCCCAGCGGCTTGTAGGCGCCCAGCTTGAGCTGCAGGCGGCCGAACACGCCGCGGCTGGCGTCGGACGCGTCCGCCATGCCCACACCCACCAGCGCCAGGCCCTGGTGGCCGTCGGTGGGCAGCAGCGTGCTGTCCAGGCGGCGGCGTATCCATTGCTGGTTGATGGACACCGCATGGCTGTTGCTGACCGCGCCGGCAATGGTCTCGCGCGAGCGCAGCAGCTCCACATAGCTGAGGCGCTCGTCCTGCGTGGCCTCGTAGAGCCGGCCCAGGCGCAGGCTGAGGTTGGTGTCGTCCTGGCCGCCGCTGCGGTCCTGCTCGTACTGCATGGACGCGATGCTGCGGTGCAGGTCGGGCTGGGGGTGGGAGCTGATCTCGAACTCGGCGCCGCGGGTGTCGCGGCCCAGGTTGAGCTTGCTGCGTGCGCGCAGCGGCAGGCCGAAGGGGCGGCGGTGCAGGTGTTCCACGCTGATGTGCTGGCCGGTGTTGGCGTTGTAGCCCAGTGCGAAGGTCGCCTGCTGCAACTGGGCCTCGCGCAGCGTGACCTGCACCGGGTAGCGGCCCTGGTCGTCGGGGCTGTCGGTCAGCAGCTGCACCCGCACCGCGTCGAACAGCTGGGTCTTGGCCAGGCGCTCCTGGAACTCGGCCAGGCGCTGCTCGGTGTAGCCGTCGCCGGTGTCGAAGCCGGCCAGGCGCTCCACGGTCTGGCGGCTCTGGCGCTCCAGGCCGTCGATGCGCAGCTCGCCCAGGCGGGCGCGGGCACCGCTGTCCATCACCAGCTCCAGGCGGGCCTCATGGGTGTCGGGATCGACCCGGGCCTGGGTGTCGCGCCAGTGCGCCAGCGGAAAGCCGCCGGTGCGGGCGCGCACCAGCAGGTCGTTCTTGCCGGCCGCCCATTGCGACTGCGTGAACGCCGCGCCCTGGGGCAGCGGCCAGGCGCGGCGCAGGCTGTCGCGCAGCGCCTGCGCGTCCTCGGCCGCCAGGCCTTCCTGGAAGTCCAGCTGCAGCTCGGCCACGCGGGTGCGCGGGCCGGCGTTCACGTCCACGCGCACGCGGGCCTCCTCACCGCTGTCGGCAATGTCGTCGCGGCGGGCCTGGACCTGGGCGTTGAAGAAGCCCTCGGTCTCCAGCAGCGACTGGGCCTGGGCCGGCGTGGCGGCGATCAGGCGGGCCAGCTCGCTGCGGTTCAGCGCGGCCGAGCTGGCACGGTAGCGGGCCAGGTCCAGGTGCTGGTTGAGCAGCGCGCTCAAGGCGCCGCCCGGGTCCTCGTCGACGCGTATGTCCAGCCGGTAGGCCTGGCCGTCGCTGTCGCCGTCCGTGGCCGCCGAGGCTGCGGGCGCGGCCGGGGCGGCTTCCGGGCCGGGCTGGCGGGTCGCGCAGGCCGACAGCAGGGCCGCCAGCAGCAGGGCGGCCAGGCGCGCGGCGACGCCGGTCATTTGCTCAGCAGCCGCATCGCCCCTTCGAGGCCGGCCAGCGACAGCGGGAACATGCGCTGCTGCATCAGCTGCTGGATCAGCGCGATGCTCTGCCGGTACTGCCAGACCCCCTGCGGCTCGGGGTTGATCCAGGCGTACTTGGGGAAGGCGTGGGTGAGCCGCTGCAGCCATTCGGCGCCGGTTTCCTCGTTGTTGTATTCGACGCTGCCGCCGGCCTGCAGGATCTCATAGGGGCTCATGGTCGCGTCGCCGACGAAGATCAGCTTGTAGTCCTTGTTGTACTTGCGGATCAGGTCCCAGGTGTTGAGCTTCTCGGCGAAGCGGCGGCGGTTGTTCTTCCACACGAAGTCGTAGACGCAGTTGTGGAAGTAATAGAACTCCAGATGCTTGAACTCGCTCTTGCAGGCAGAGAACAGCTCCTCCACGCGGTGGATGTGCTCGTCCATGGTGCCGCCCACGTCCATCAGCAGCAGCACCTTGACCTTGTTGTGGCGCTCCGGGCGCAGCCGGATGTCCAGCAGGCCAGCGTTGGCGGCCGTGCCGTGGATGGTGCCGTCCAGGTCCAGCTCAAGCTCTGACCCCTCGCGCGCAAAGCGGCGCAGCCGGCGCAGCGCGACCTTGATGTTGCGCGTGCCCAGCTCCAGCGTGTCGTCGTAGTCGCGGTAGGCGCGCTGCTCCCACACCTTGACGGCGGACCGCTGGCCGCCCTTGCCGCCTATGCGCACGCCGGCCGGGTTGTAGCCGCCGTTGCCGAAGGGGCTGGTGCCGCCCGTGCCTATCCAGCGGTTGCCGCCCTCGTGGCGTTCCTTCTGTTCCTCCAGGCGCTCCTTGAGCGTCTTCATCAGCTCATCCCAGCCCATGGCCGCTATCGCGGCCTTCTGCTCGGGCGTGAGCTCGTTCTCCAGCGTCTTGCGCAGCCAGTCCAGCGGCACGTCGGCCTTGAAGTCGGTCAGCATCTCCACGCCCTTGAAGTAGGCGGCGAAGGCACGGTCGAACTTGTCGTACTGGGTCTCGTCCTTGACCAGCGCGGCGCGGGCCAGGTGGTAGAAGTCGTCCAGGCTGGCCGCGCCGCCCTGGTCGGGGCCGGCGATGACGCCCGCCTTCAGCGCTTCCAGCAGCGTCAGGAACTCGGGCACCGTCACCTTGAGCTTGGCGGCGCGCAGCGTGTAGAAGAACTGGATCAGCATGGCGCGTCGATTATGGGCGCGTGTGGCCCGGGCTGCTGTGACGGGGTGCGTCCGGCGGCCTGGGCGTTTTGCTCAGCGTGTCGCCGGCGCCCAGCGCGCCAGCCACGCGAAGTACTCGCCGTACCAGAGCTTGCTGTTGCGGGGCTTGAGCACCCAGTGGTTCTCGTCCGGGAACCACACCAGGCGGGACGGCACGCCCAGGCTCTTGAGCGTGTTGTAGTAGGCCAGGCCCTGGGCGTCGGGCACGCGGTAGTCCAGCGCGCCGTGCACCACCAGCGTGGGGGTCTTGAAGTGCTTGGCGAAGCTGTGCGGGCTTTGCGCGGCGATGCGCGCGGGGTCGTCCCAGTAGGCCGCGCCCAGCTCCTTGCGGTGCCAGTTGTAGGCGTCGTCCGCGTACATGGCCTGCCAGTCGTAGCAGCCGGCGTGGCAGACATAGGCCTGGTAGCGGCCGGGCTTGAGGTGGCCGTTCATCCAGGCCACCATGTAGCCGCCATAGCTGCCGCCGGTGGCGACGATGCGCTTGGCGTCCACCCAGCGTTTCTTCAGCAGCCAGTCGGTGCCGGCCTCCACGTCCTGCAGTTCGTACTCGCCCCAGCGGCCGGTGATGCTGTCCAGGAACTCTTGGCCGAAGCTGGACGAGCCGTGGTAGTTCACGCAGGCCACCACATAGCCCTGGGCCGCGAAGGCCTGGTGGTTCCAGCGCCAGTGCCAGCTGTCGCCGAAGGCGGTGTGCGGGCCGCCGTGTATGACCTGCATCACCGGCCACTTCTTCTTGGCATCGAAGCCTGGCGGGTAGACCAGCCACATCTGCACCGCGTCGCCGCGCGCGCCGCGTACCTCCACCTCCTCGTGGCGGCCGAAGCGCTGGGCCGCAAGGCGGGCGTCGTTCAGTGCCTCGATGCGGCGGGCGCCGCCGCTCGCGTCGGCGTCCAGCACCGACAGGCAGGGCGGGAACTGCACGCTGTCGTGGTTCACGACGATGAAATCGGCCGCGCTGTCGAAGCTGCCCACATGGCCACCCTCGAACAGCAGGCCCACCTCGCGGTCGCCCAGGCCCAGCTCCCACAGGTGGCGGCGGCCGCGGTCCTCCGCGGCGAAGCGCACGGCCTGGTCGTCCTCGCGCCAGCGCAGCGGCGCAGCGACGATGCGGTCCCAGTCCTCGCTGAACACCGCCCAGTGGCCCTGCTGGTCCAGCACCGCGAGGCGGTCCGGCTGGTTGTGGCCGTGGGCCTGGTGGCTGGCCAGGAAGGCGAGATGGGCGCCAGCGTGGCTGTAGGCCGGTGCATCGAAGTGCCAGCCCTTTTCCTGCAGCAGCACCTGCACGGTGCGGTTCTTGACCTCGATCTCGGCCAGCGCGAAGTCGTTGCCCAGCGCCTTGTGTTCCGCGGGGTCGAACGCGAACGCGATGCGGCGGCCGTCGGGCGCGATGTCAAAGCTGGTGGCGCCGGGCTCGGCCCGGCCCAGCTCCCAGGCACTGCCCTCGAACAGGTCGCGGTGCTTGCCGCTGTCCACGTCCGTCACGTGCAGATGGGGCACGCGGCCCTGGGGCAGGTTGTGGTCCCAGAAGCGGTAGAGCGATTCGTCGGTGACCAGCGCGCTTTCCTTGCGGGCCTTGAAGTCCTTCAGCGCGGGGCCCTGCTCGGCGGCCTTGCGGTCCGGCCAGACCCAGGACACGAAGGCGATGCGGCGGCCGTCCGGGAACCACTTGAACGCGCCCACGCCGGTGGGCACCTGGCCCACGCGACGCGCCTCGCCGCCGTCCGGCGCGATCACGTAGAGCTGGGGCTCCTCGTCCTTGACGCCGCCCTGCTCGCGCTTGGCGACAAAGGCGATCAGGTCGCCGCGCGGGCTCCAGCGCGGGCTGCCGTCCTTGTCGCCGGCCTCGGTGAGGCGGCGCGGCTCGCCGCCCAGCGTGGAGAACAGCCACAGACTGCTGAGCGCCTTGTTGTCGTCCATCGAGTAGCGGGTCACGGCCGCCACGGCCTGTGCGCCGTCGGGGCTGAGGCTGGGCTCGCCCAGGCGGTCCAGCGCCCACAGCGCATCCACATCGAAGGGTTTGTTCTTGCTCATTCAGCGGGGGCGGTTCAGTTGCCAATGGAGGTGGGCCTTGACCTCGGGCCATTCGCCGGCGGTCAGGCTGTACATCACGGTGTCGCGCACGGTGCCGTCGCGACGCAGTGCGTGGTGGCGCAGCACGCCGTCGCGCCGGGCACCCAGGCGCTCGATCGCGCGTTGCGACGCGTGGTTGAAGTTGTCGGTGCGCCAGCCCACCACGGCGGCGCCCAGGGCCTCGAAGGCGTGGGTGAGCAGCAGCAGCTTGGCGGTGGTGTTGACCGCCGTGCGCTGCACGCGGCGCGCATACCAGGTGTAGCCGATCTCCAGCCGCGCGATCGCAGGCACGATGTCGTGGTAGCTGGTCGTGCCCAGCACCTCGCCGGAAGCCGCGTCCAGCACCGCGAAGGGCAGGCGGTGGCCAGCGGCCTGGCCGTCCAGCGCGGCCTGCACATAGGCGCCGGTGTCCTGCGGCTCGGGCACGCTGGTGAAGCGCAGGTTCCACAGCTCGCCGTCGGCCGCCGCGGCCTGCAGGCCGGACACGTGATCCAACGTCAGCGGCACCAGGCGCAGCGGGCCGGCCGCCAGCGTGACCGGTGCGACCGGCTGGTGGAAGCGGCCGCCCATGGCCTCAGGCCTTCAGCAGCAGGCGCCGCGCCAGCCAGCGGCCGGCGCCGCAGCCGGCCACGATGAGGATCAGCGCGCCGATCTGCGCGGCATTCCATTCGGTGCTGGCGACGAAGTCCACGCCCAGCCAGCGGCCCAGCTGCCAGCCGGCCAGTGCGCCGCCGACAAAGCCTATGGCATCGGCCAGCCCTTCGCGCAGCGCGCGGTTGAGGTCAGTTCGTGGCAATCGGACTCCCGTGGTGTCTTGCGGTGTTGCCGGGCAGCTGCCATGGATCCGGCTTTGCCAGGCCATAGGCAGCGCCCCCTTGAGGGGGTCGGCGGAGCCGGTAGGGGGTGGGTTTATCCATCAGCGGTTGTTGCGCTGCATGAAGACCAGCTTCTCGAACAGGGTCAGGTCCTGCTCGTTCTTCAGCAGCGCGCCCACCAGCGGCGGGATGCCGACCTTGTCGTCCTTGGCGGCCAGCGCATCCACCGGCACGTCCTCGGCGATCAGCAGCTTGAGCCAGTCGATCAGCTCCGAGGTGCTGGGCTTCTTCTTCAGCCCGGGCAGGTTGCGCACGTCGTAGAAGTTCTTCAGCGCCGCGCCCAGCAGGTCGGACTTCAGCGTCGGGAAATGCACGTTGACGATCTGCTGCATCGTCGTGGCGTCCGGGAACTTGATGTAGTGGAAGAAGCAGCGGCGCAGGAAGGCGTCGGGCAGCTCCTTTTCGTTGTTGGACGTGATGATGACCAGCGGCCGGTGCCGCGCCTTGATCAGCTGGCGCGTCTCGTAGACATAGAACTCCATGCGGTCGATCTCGCGCAGCAGATCGTTGGGGAATTCGATGTCGGCCTTGTCGATCTCGTCGATCAGCAGCACCACCGGCTGCTCGCTCTCGAAGGCCTGCCACAGCACGCCCTTGACGATGTAGTTCTCGATGTTGCGCACCCGCTCGCTGCCCTCGATGCCGGCGAGCTGGGAGTCGCGCAGCCGGCTGACCGCGTCGTACTCGTACAGACCCTGCTGGGCCTTGGTGGTGCTCTTGATGTGCCACTGCAGCAGCGGCATGCCCAGCGCGCTGGCGACTTCCTCGGCCAGCATGGTCTTGCCGGTGCCGGGCTCGCCCTTGATCAGCAGGGGGCGTTGCAAGGTGGCGGCCGCATTGACGGCCAGCATGAGGTCAGGGGTGGCGACGTACTGGTCGGAACCTTGGAATTTCATGGCGTCCTTGGCGACATTCGGGCCCGTCTTCGCGCGGGCCGGACAGCGGGTTTCACTGGATGCGGGCCAGTATAGGGGGCCCCCTACACTGCGCCGTCGGAGACACAAGGCAGCTTGCAGGCCAGTTCAGACCATGAAAAAACGACTGCAGTATTCCCTCCTGCTGGCCGCCCTCGCCGGGGCCGGTGCGGCCCAGGCGCAGGACGCCAAGGCGGGCGAAAAGAAGATCGCCATGTGCATAGGCTGCCATGGCATCCCGGGCTACCAGGCCAGCTTCCCCGAGGTCTACAAGGTGCCCATGATCGCGGGCCAGGGCGCCAAGTACATCGAGTCGGCGCTGCATGCCTACGCCAAGGGCGAGCGCAAGCACCCCACGATGGATGGCATCGCCGGGTCGCTGAGCGACCGTGACATCGCCGACATCGCCGCCTTCTATGCCCAGCAGGCCCAGGTGCCGCCTGTGCCCGAGACCGTGGCGCCGGCGCCGGCCGCGGTGGCCGAACTGCTGACCAAGGGCGCCTGCGTGTCCTGCCATGGCAGCAATTTCAGCAAGCCGCTGGATCCGTCCTACCCCAAGCTGGCCGGCCAGCATGCCGACTACCTCACCGCGGCCCTGAAGGCCTACAAGACCGAAGGCAACCCCAAGGTGGGCCGCGGCAACGCCATCATGGCCGGCCAGGTCAAGCAGTTCAGCAATGCCGAACTCAAGGCGATCGCGAACTACATCGCCAGCCTGCCCGGCGAACTGCGCACCGTGCCGCAGAACAAGTTCCGCTGAGATTCCCTGCCTGTCGGCCGGCCCCTGCGAGGGGCAGGTCTTGTGCCGACCGGCACTTTTCGTGCCGGTGGGTTTGTTTTAGGGGCTAAGGGCCTCAAACGTGCAAGCCTTCACGCTCGCCGCCACAGGCTGAGCGCCCACCTTGGAGATACTCGGGCCAAGGACACGGCTTCATGCTCAAGAAGATTCCGACTGCTCAGGCGCGGCTGGGGATGTATCTCCAGGCCATGGATGGCCCGTGGCTGTCGCATCCCTTCTGGCGCACGCGCTTCGTGCTGACCGACCCGGCCGATCTCGACGCGCTGCGGTCCAGCGGCGTGCCATCGGTCTGGATCGATGTGGACAAGGGCGATGACGTGGTGGCGGATCCCGCACCGGTGAGCGCCGACCCTGCGCCGCAACTCCAGCCGCAGCCGCCAGAGCCGGTGGCGCCGGCCCAGTCCATAGGTCCGGTGGAGCTGGAATCCGAGGTCGAGCGCGCGGCGCAACTGCTGAACCGCTCGCGCCAGGCCGTGATGGCACTGTTCAACGAGGCGCGCCTGGGCAAGGCGGTGGACACCGAGTTCTGCCTGCCGGTGGTGGACGAGGTCGCGTCCTCGCTGGCGCGCAACCCGGCGGCCTTCATCAGCCTGGCCCGGCTCAAGACCCGCGACGACTACACCTATATGCACTCGGTGGCCGTGTGCGCGCTGATGGTGGGTCTGGCGCGCCAGATCGGCCAGAGCGAGGCCCAGGCCCGCGAGGCCGGCCTGGCGGGCCTGCTGCACGACATCGGCAAGATGCAGATGCCGCTGGAGGTGCTGAACAAGCCCGGCTCGCTGACCGACGACGAGTTCCGCGTGATGCGCTCCCACCCGGAGCGCGGCTTCGATCTGCTGCAGGAAGGCAGCCAGGTCCCGGCCTCGGCGCTGGATGTCTGCCTGCACCACCACGAGAAGGTGGACGGCACCGGCTACCCGCATCGCCTGCCCGGCGACCAGATCAGCCAGCTCGCCAAGATGGGCGCGATCTGCGATGTCTACGACGCCATCACCTCCACCCGGCCCTACAAGAACGCCTGGGACCCGGCGGGCTCGCTGCAGCGCATGGCGCAGTGGAAGGGCCAGTTCGACCCGGTGCTGTTCCAGGCCTTCGTGAAGAGCATAGGCATCTACCCCACGGGCTCGCTGGTCAAGCTGCAGTCGGGGCGCCTGGCGGTGGTGGTGGAGCAGAACCAGACCTCGCTGGTGCAGCCGCGCGTGAAGGTCTTCTTCTCCACCAAGTCCAACATGCCCATCCCGTTGCAGATGCTGGACCTGTCGGCTGCCGGCGTGACCGATCGCATCGTGGGCCGCGAGGCGCCCGAGCAGTGGGGCTTCAAGCACCTGGACGAGCTCTGGAAGCCGGCGTCGCTGCGCTGATCCACCCGTGGCCCGGCGGGCTTTGAGGCAGGGCCTAAACTTCGCGGCCCTTCCCGGAGACCGCTGATGAAGAGGCTGCTTGCCGCCACCACGCTGCTGTTGCTGCTGACACTGGGCGCCCACGCCCAGACCCTGCGCTGGGCCAGCCAGGGCGACCCCCAGACGCTGGACCCGCACTCGCAGAACGAGACCATGACCAACATGGTCAACGCCGAGCTCTACGAGCGCCTGACCAGCCGCGACCCCAAGCTCAATCTGGTGCCGGGTCTGGCCAGCAGTTGGACCCAGACCGGCGCCTTGAGCTGGCGCTTCAAGCTGCGCCCCGGCGTGCGCTTCCACGATGGCACGCCGCTCACGGCGGACGACGTGGTGTTCTCCATCCAGCGCGCCAAGGCGCCCACGTCCATGATCGCGGTCTACGCGAACGCGGTGGGCACGCCGCGCAAGGTGGATGAGCTGACCGTGGACTTCCAGCTGGACAAGCCCAACCCCATCTTCCTGCAGCACATCGACCAGCTGTGGATCATGAGCCGCAAGTGGTGCGCGACCCACCGCGTCACGCAGCCGCTGGACTTCAAGAACAAGGAAGAGAGCTACGCCGCCCTGCATGCCAACGGCACCGGGCCCTACCTGCTGGTGAGCCGCGAGCCGGGCGTGAAGACCGTGTTCCGCCGCAACCCCAACTGGTGGGGCCGCTTCAGCGGCAATGTGCAGGAGGTGGTCTACACGCCCATCGCCAACGATGCGACCCGGCTGGCCGCGCTGATCTCGGGCGAGGTGGATTTCGTGCTGGACCCGGCGCCGCGCGACCTCAACCGCCTGCGCAGCACGCCCGGCGTGCAGGTCATTGACGGGCCGGAGAACCGCCTGGTCTTCATCGGCATGGACCAGTCACGCGACAAGCTGCTGTACGGCCGCGTGCCGGGCGACAAGAACCCGTTCAAGGACCTGCGCGTGCGCCGCGCGCTCTACCAGGCCATAGACATCGAGACGCTGCGTAGCAAGCTGATGAGCGGCCAGTCCCTGCCCACCGGCGGGCTGACGCCGTCCAGCCTCGCGTCCTTCGACGACCCGGCGCTGCAGACCCGGCTGCCCTTCGACCTGGCCGCGGCCCGCCAGCTGATGGCCCAGGCCGGCTATGCGCAGGGCTTCGAGGTCACGCTGGACTGCCCCAACAACCGCTATGTGAACGACGAGAAGATCTGCACCGCGCTGGCCGCGATGTGGGCTCAGTTGAAGATCAAGGTGCGGGTCAACGCAATGCCGCGCGTGCAGTACTTCCCCAAGCTGGAGAAGTACGACACCAGCCTCTTCCTGTACGGCTGGGGCGGCTCGCTGACCGATGCGGAGAGCATCCTGACGCCGGTGTTCCGCAGCCGTGGCGAGCAGGGCGTGGGCACCTACAACTTCGGCGGCTTCGTGAACGAGCGCGCAGACGCGGCCGCCGCCCGTTCCAGCGTCGAGCCCGACCCGGCCAAGCGCGAGGCGCTGATTCGCACCGCACTGACCGAGCTGCGCGAGCAGGTCAACGTGATCCCGCTGCACCGCCAGGTCATTCCCTGGGCGGCACGCCAGGGTGTCAGCGTGGTGCACCGGCCGGACAACTGGCTGGAGTGGGCCTGGGTGAAGCTGGCGCCGCGCTGAGCCGCGCGGTTCAAGCGCTCAGCTGAGCTGCAGCTCCAGCACGCCGCTGCGTGCCCAGGCCTCGGCCTCCTCGCGCAGCAGGTAGCGGGTGCGGGCCAGGTCGGCCGAGCCGGTGCCCTCGCAGCTCAGCAGCAGCTTCTGACCGTCGCGCGTGAGGCGCGGGGCCGGGCCGGCACCGGCGCGGCGCGCATGGCACAGGATCACCGCCAGCCGCAGCGCCACCAGCTGTTCCAGCAGCGCGGGGTCGGCCAACTGGGCGCCCAGCTTGCGCAGGCCGCCGCGCTGGCCCAGCGCCAGCTGGCTCAGGCGCTGCAGCTGGTTGGTGGAGAAACCGGGCGCATCCACATGGGCCAGCAGGTAGGCGCTGTGGCGGTGGTGGTCGTGGTGGGACACCTGCATGCCGACCTCGTGCAGCGCCGCCGCCCAGCGCAGCTCGCTGAGGCGCTCGCGGCTGGGCTTGGCCACCAGCTGGCGGTAGAGCTGCTCGGCCTGCGCGGCGACGCGCTCGGCCTGGTCGGTGTCGACGTCGAAACGGGTCTGCAGCTCGGCCACCGAGGCGGCGCGCGCGTCCCGGCCGTCGCTGGGCTGCAGGCGCTCGGCCAGATCGAAGATCACGCCCTGGCGCAGTGCCCCCTTGGTGGGCAGCAGCTCGGGAATGTCGAACTGGGTCAGCAGCGTGTAGAGGATGCACAGGCCGCCACCCACCACCGCGCGGCGGTCGTCCTTGAGGCCGGGTAGTTGCAGCTTGTCCTGATGGCCGGCGGCCAGGCATTGCTCCATGCACCAGCGCAGCGCGGCCGGCGTGATGCGGCCGTCGGTGCGGCCGCTGGCGGCCAGCACCTGGGCCACGGCGCCTACGGTGCCGGAGGACCCCAGCGCCTCCTGCCAGCGCTCGGGGCGGAACAGCGTCAGCGCTTCCTCCAGCTCGGCGCCGGCGGCGATCTGCGCGGCGCGGAAGGCCTCGGGTGTGAAGCGGCCGTCCGGGAAGAAGCGCAGTGACAGGCTCACGCTGCCCACGCCGAAGGATTCGGTCAGCGCCGGCTTGAGGCCATGGCCCAGGATCATCTCGGTGGAGCGCCCACCGATGTCTATGACCAGCCGGGGCTGCTCGCTGGGCTGCAGCCGTGCCACGCCGGCGTAGATCAGCCGGGCCTCCTCGCGGCCCGAGATCACCTCGATGGGGTGGCCCAGCACGACCTGGCCCCGTGCGAGGAACTCGTTGCGGTTCAGCGCCTCGCGCAGCGTCTGCGTCGCGACCGCGCGCACGCGCTCGGGCGGGATGCCCTCCAGATGGGCGCTGAAGCCCTGCAGGCAGGCCAGGCCCCGCTGCATCGCGGCCTCGGTGAGGTTGCCCTGCGCATCCAGACCGGCGCCCAGGCGCACGCTTTCCTTGATGTAGCTGACCCGCTGGTAGCGGCCGCCGCTGAGCCTTGCCAGTTCGAGCCTGAAGCTGTTGGAGCCGATGTCGATGGAGGCCCAGGGAAGAAGGCTATTGGCGGGGCGCTTGCTCATGGGCCGGCATTGTGCGGGCAAAATTTGACACCCCGGACCCCGTCCCTCAGGAGCAAGCATGTTGAAGCAAGAGATCGACAGCCTCGTGCCCGCGCGCGATTTCAGCCGCCGCGGCTTTGTGCAGGCCACGGTGGGCAGCGGCTTCGCGGCCGCCGTGCTGCCGGTGACGGCACAGACCATCAGCACCGACACCGCGGGCCTGGAGGCCGGGCCGGTGAGCATCCCGGTGGGGGATTTCAAGATGCCGGGCTACCGCGCCAAGCCTGCCGGCAAGGGCCCGTTTCCGGTGGTGCTGGTGGCCAGCGAGATCTTCGGCGTGCACGAGCACATCGCCGACGTCTGCCGGCGCCTGGCCAAGCTGGGCTATCTCGCGGTGGCGCCCGAGCTGTTCGCGCGCCAGGGCAATGCGGGCAGCTACACCGAGGTGGGCAAGCTGATCAGCGAGGTGGTGGCCAAGGCCTCGGACGCGCAGGTCTGCGCCGACCTGGATGCCACCGTGGCCTGGGCCGCGGCCGATGGCGGCGACACCGCGCGGCTGGGCATCACCGGCTTCTGCTGGGGCGGGCGCACGACCTGGATCTACGCCGCCCACAACCGCCGGGTGAAGGCGGGCGTGGCCTGGTATGGCCCGGTGGCGCGCAGCTACTACGCGGGCGACAAGACCGTCACCGAGCGTGCCGGCGAGATCAAGTCCGCGGTGCTGGGTCTGTATGGCGCGGCCGACGGCGGCATCCCGGTGGACACGCTGACCCAGCTGGAGGCCGCGCTGAAGGCGGCCGGCAACCAGGCCTGCGAGTTCGTCGTCTACCCCGACACGCCGCATGCCTTCCATGCCGACTACCGTCCCAGCTACCGCAAGGCGGCGGCCGAGGATGGCTGGGCTCGCTGTGTGGCCTGGTTCAAGAAACACGGCGTGGCTTGACAGCTCTGCTAGGCTGAACGCATCGGGCCGCAGTTCCCTGCTGCGGCCCTTGTTCGTTTTTAAGTCATGACGCTCTTCTACATCGTGCTCGCGACCTTCGCGGGCGGGCTGCTGTCCGTGCTGGTGGCCGCCAGTCTCACCGTTTCCGTGCTGACCCACCTGGTCAAGAGCCTGGTCAGCCTGTCGGCCGGCATCCTGCTGGGCACCTCGCTGCTGCATGTGCTGCCCGAGGCCTTCGAGAGCCACACGGCCAGCCCACAGGCGCTGTTCGCGGTGCTGTTGGGCGGGCTGATGTTCTTCTGGCTGCTGGAAAAGGTGGAGCTGTATCGCCACATGCACCACCACGAGGGCGACGGCCATCACCATCACCACGACTTCGACGCCGAGCAGGCGGGCCGGGGCGGCTTGTCGGTGCTGGTGGGCGACAGCATCCACAACTTCTGCGACGGCATCATCATCGCCGCGGCCTTCCTGGCCGACGAGCGCCTGGGCTGGGCGACCGCGCTGGCCATCGTCGCGCACGAGATTCCGCAGGAAGTGGGCGACTTCATCGTGCTGATCAATGCCGGCCTGAGCCGGCGCAAGGCGCTGCTGTTCAACGCGATCTCGGGCCTGGCCGCGGTGCTGGGCGGCGTGGTGGGCTACTACGTGGTGGGCGGCTTTGCGGAGCTGATGCCCTACCTGCTGGTGGTGGCGGCCAGCAGCTTTGTCTACATCTCGGTGGCTGACCTGCTGCCGCAGCTGCAGCGCCGCCTGCCCTGGCGCGAGACCGCGGCCCAGGTGCTGTGGCTGGCCGTGGGCTTGGGCGTGGCCTACACGGTGTCCCACCTGCTGCATGAGCCTCATTGATGCCGGCCTGCGTGGCGCGCTGATCGCGCTGCTGCTGTTGCTGGCCGCGGTGTTCGCGCCGCAATGGCGCCATCCGCGCCATGCGGCGCTGGTGCGCGTGGCGCTGGCGCTGCTGCTGTCGCTGGCGGTGCAGGCACTGTCGGCCTCGCCCTGGGCCGAGTACGGGCTCAGCTGCGCGGCCCAGGCGCCCGGCATCGGCGTGTCGCTGGCGATCTCGGTGCTGTTCTGGCTGTTCGCCCATGCGGTGTTCGACGACGACTTCCGGCTGCGCGCGTGGCATGCGGCGCTGTGGGGCGCGGTGGTGCTGTTCGGCAGCGGCGTGTGCTGGTGGCGCGCCGACTGGGCGGTGCCGGGTTTTGCGCTGATGCGCGCGCTGCCGCTGGGCTTCAGCCTGCTGGCCCTGGTGGCCGTGGCGCGGCCCTGGCGGGCCGATTTGGTGGAGCGGCGGCGGCGCTGGCGGGCCGTGGTGGTGGCCGGTGGCGCGCTGTATGCGGTCGTGATGGTGGGCTTGCGCCTGGGCTCGGACGATGGCCGGCTGGGGGCGCCGGCGGCGCTGGGTGACGTGGCGATGATGCTGGCCCTGGTGGCCTGGGTCGCGTGGCAGCTGCTGCAGCCGCGCCCGGCCGGCTTCTGGGACGAGCAGCTGCGGCCGGCTGCACCCGCTGCTGCGCCCGCCCCGCAGCCGCCGGCGGCCGACCCGCAGGACGAGGCGCTGGCCGCCGCGCTGGCGCGCCACATGGGCGAGGCGCGGGGCTATGCGCAGGAGGGGCTGAGTCTGGCGACGCTGGCTGCCCAGTTGGGCGCGCCCGAGTACCGGTTGCGGCGCGTGATCAACCAGCGCCTGGGACACCGCAACTTCAATGCCTTCGTGAACGGCTGCCGCCTCGCCGAGGCGCGTCGTCGCCTGGCCGACCCGGCCCAGGCCCAGCTGCCGGTGCTCAGCATCGCGCTGGATGTGGGCTTTGGTTCCATCGGCCCCTTCAACCGCGCGTTCAAGGCCGAGACCGGGCTCACGCCCACCGAATTCCGCCAGAAAACCCTGGCCGAATCCTGAAATCCCGCGCCGAAACCTGCGGCTTGCGGGTTTCGGCCAGACGGCGGCCCGCCGGGCGCCGAGGCTGCGGACTTCTTCCACCCGAAAGGAGTCGTGCATGCCTCTGGTCCGTGTTCTGTCCTCTTCGCCGCGTGCGCTGGCCGCGCTGGCCCTCGCCGCGCTGCTCGGCGCCCCAGGCGCGAGCGCCCGTTCCATGGGCGTGGCGGTGCTGCCCGCGACGGCGTCGGCCGCTGAGCTGACGTTGTTCTATCCCACCGACGCCCCGACCCAGCTGCTGCGCCGTGGGGCGGCCGAGCTGCCGCTGGCGCCCGACGCGCCACCAGGGGCCGGCAATGGGCGGCTGATCGCGATCTCCCACGGCTCAGGCGGCGGCCCCTGGGGCTATGCGACGCTGGCGCAGGCGCTGGTGGATGCCGGTTTCACGGTGGCGCTGCCGCTGCACGCGGGCGACAACTGGCGCGACAACGCCCATCCCGGGCCGGACAGCTGGGCCCAGCGGCCGGCGGAAATCTCTGCGGCCCTGGACCGCGTGGCGGCCGACCCGCGCTTCGCGGCGCTGCGGCTGGACCGGGTGGGAGCCTTCGGCATGTCGGCCGGCGGCCACACCATGCTGAGCCTGGCGGGCGGCGCCTGGTCGCCGGCGCGCTTCCAGGCGCACTGCGAGCAGCATCTGCGCGAGGACTTTCACAGCTGCGTGGGCCTGGCCACGAGCTTGCGCGGCGACGGCTGGGATGGGCTCAAGCTCTGGGTGGCCCGGCGTGTGCTGGCCTGGCGCTTCAGTGACGCCACGCCCCGGGTCCACGACGATGCTCGCATCGCGGCCGTGGTGGCGGGTGTGCCGTTTGCGGCGGATTTCGACCCGGCCAGCTTGGCCCGGCCGCGCGTGCCGCTGGCGCTGATCACCGCGGACGCCGACCGCTGGCTGCTGCCGCGCTTTCACAGCGACAGGGTGCTGGCGGCCTGCGCGTCCTGTGAACTGCTGGTGCGCCTGCCGGATGGCGGCCACGGCGCGCTGCTGGCGCCGGCCCCGCCGCCGGAGGCGCTGGGCGAGTTGGAGCGCACGCTGATAGTCGACCCGCCGGGCTTTGATCGCGAGGCCGCGGTCGCGCGCTGGGTGGCGGCTACCGTGGCCTTCTTCCAGCGCCAGCTCCTGCCCGTCGAGCCCGGCGGCGGCGCGGCACCGCGCCGCTGACTTGAATTACTTGACCACCAGCACCGGCAGGTCGGTGTGGGTCAGCACCTTCTGGGTCTCGCTGCCCAACAGCAACGCGGCGACGCCGCGGCGGCCGTGCGAGGCCATCACGATCAGGTCCACGCCCTCGGTCTTGGCGTGGTCGATGATGGCTTCCCAGGGGTGCAGGGCTTCCACCGTGTGAGCCCGGCAGGCCAGGCCCTGAGCGGCGGCAGCAGCGGTGATGGTTTCCACGCGCTTGCTGGCGATGCGCTGCTGGGCGTCTATGAACTCCTGGGGCGGCACCGGCTGGATCTCGGACACGGCCGCGTAGGGAAAGGGCTCGGTGACGCTGAGCGTCAGCAGCTGGGCGCCATGCAGCTTGGCCAGGGCGATCGCGGTGTCGGCGGCCTTGCGGGTGATGTCGGACCCGTCGGTGGGCACGAGGATGCGCTTGAACATGGGAAGCTCCTCTCGGATGGGTGGCCCCCAGTGTCCGCCAGTTACGCGGCGGGCGGTTTGTCTTGCATCAAGGGCCAGGGTCAGCCGCGCGCCACCGGCCGTGCCGGGTCGGCCGACCATTCGCTCCAGGAGCCGGGGTAGAGCAGGGCGCCGTCCAGGCCGGCGTGGGTCATGGCCAGCAGGTTGTGACAGGCGGTGACGCCAGAGCCGCACTGGTGCACGACCTGATCCTGCGCGAACGGTGCCAACAGCGCATCGAATTCGGCGCGCAGCTGGGCGGTCGGCTTGAAGCGGCCGTCGGCGCCCAGGTTGTCCTTGAAGAAGCGGTGGCTGGCGCCGGGAATGTGGCCGGCCTGGCCGTCCAGCGGCTCGACCTCGCCCCGGAAGCGCTCGCCCGCGCGGGCGTCCAGCAGGCGCACGCGGCCCAACTGGCGTTGCAGCGCATCGGCGTCCACCCAGCCGACCAGCGGCTCACCGGGCTGCCAGTCGCTGGGCGTGGCGGCGGAGGTGTCGGTGGACCAGGGGCCGTCCCAGGCGCCGTCCAGCACCGCGACCTCGGCATGGCCCAGCCAGCGCAGCAGCCACCAGGCGCGGGCCGCATAAGGGCCGCCCTGGGTGTCGTAGGCCGCGACCTGGCGGCCGGCGCGCAGGCCCAGCGCGCGCAGCTTGGCGGCCAGCGTGTCGCGGTCTGGCAGCGGATGGCGGCCCAGGAAGCGGCCGTCGGCGGCCCGCCTGGGGCCGGCCAGATCGTCGTCCAGGTGCAGGTAGTGCGCGCCGGGGATGTGGCCCTCGGCATGGGCGCGCGCGCCGGCCGTCGGGTCGGTCAGCTCGAAGCGGCAGTCGAGGATCAGCGCGTCGGGCAACGCGCGCAGCTGGTCGGGCGTGATCAGCGTCTGGTAGGCCATGGTCAGGACTCCGAGGGCGAGAGCTGGCTGTCCTTGGGCGGCGGCGCGACCCGGGAGCGCAGCAGGGTGGCGGCCAGGCCGGCCACGATGATCAGCAGCATGCCGGCCGTGGCGCTCCAGGTGAGCGGGTCGCGGAACAGCAGCAGGCCGTAGACGAAGGAGAACACGATGCCCAGGTATTGCAGGCAGGCGTTCACCAGCGCGCGGCCCAGCGTGTAGGCCCGGGTCATCAGCACCTGGGCCGCGGTGGCCAGCACGCCCACCGCGAGCAGCAGCAGCGCGCCCTTGAGGCTGTGGCCATGCAGGCCGCCCTGGGTGACGGCGGTGATGGCCGCGCCAGCGACCGCGCCGCCCATGGAGAAGTAGAAGACCACGCGCAGCTCGGGCTCGCCGGCCCGGCCCAGCGCCGACACCTGCAGATAGGCCATGGCTGACAGCATGCCCGAAGCCAGGCCGGCCAGTCCGTACCAGACCTGGCTGGCATCCATGGACGGACGCAGGATCAGCGCCACGCCCACAAAGCCCAGCAGCACCGCGGCGATCAGCCGCCAGTCCAGGCGCTGGGCGCCGAACAGCACGGCGCCGCCCAGCAGGAACAACGCCATCCACACCGAGGACATGTAGTTCAGCGTCATCGCGGTGGCCAGCGGCAGCTGGCTGATCGCGTAGAACCACAGCGACAGCGCGGCGACGCCGGAGATGCTGCGCCACAGGTGCATGCCGGGCACAGCGGTCTTCAACGCCACGCCCTGACGGCGCGTCAGCACGGCCATCAACAGCATGCCCACCAGGCCGCGGTACATCACGATCTCGCTGGCGGCGTAGAGATCGGACGCCAGCTTCACGCACACCCCCATGGTGGCGAACAGCAGCGTCGCCAGCACCATCAGCGCCGAGGCAGGCATGCGGGCTTACTCGGCCGCGGGCTGGCCCAGGCCCATCTGGGCCCGGTACCACTCGTGGAAATGCTGCATGCCGTCTTCCATGGGGCTCTGGTAGGGGCCGACCTCGTTGTCACCGCGCAGCATCAGGGCGCGGCGGCCGGCATCCATGCGCTCGGCGATCTCGTCGTCCTCCACGCAGGTTTCCATGTAGGCCGCCTGGTGGGCCTCGACGAACTCGCGCTCGAAGGCGGCGATTTCCTCGGGGTAGTAGAACTCCACCATGTTGAGCGTCTTGTCCGGGCCCTGCGGGTGCAGCGTGGACACGACCAGCACATGCGGATACCACTCCACCATGATGTGGGGGTAGTAGGTCAGCCACACGGCGCCGGCCTCGGGCGGGCGGCCTTCGCGGTACTTCATCAGCTGCTCATGCCAGCGCCGATAGACCGGCGAGCCGGGCGTGGCCAGGTCCTTGAAGATGCCCACGGTCTGCACCGAGTGGTGCTTGCCGAATTCCCAGGCGAGGTCGTCGCAGGTCACGAAGTGGCCCAGGCCCGGGTGGAAGGGCCCGACGTGGTAGTCCTCCAGGTAGACCTCGATGAAGGTCTTCCAGTTGTAGTTGCATTGATGCAACTCGACCTTGTCCAGCACATAGCCCGAGAAATCCAGCAGCTCGCGCGGACCCAGGCCTTGCAACTGGGCGCCGACATCGTGGCCGTTGTCCTCGAACAGCAGGCCGTTCCACTCGGTCAGCGGGTAGCGCTTGAGGTTGAGGCAGGGGTCCTGCTGAAAATGCGGCGCGCCTATCAGCTCGCCCTGCTGGGAGTAGGTCCAGCGATGCAGCGGGCACACGATGTTGGTGCCGGTGTGGCCCCGGCCCTTGAGCATCACCGCCTGGCGGTGGCGGCACACATTCGACAGCAGCTCGACGCCCTGGGGCGTGCGCACCAGCGCCCGGCCCTCGGCCTCCTGCGGCAGCGCGTAGTGGTCGCCCACCTCCGGCACTGCCAGTGCATGTCCCACATAGCGTGGGCCTCTTTGAAAAAGTGTCGCCAGTTCGCGCTCATAGAGCTGGGGGTCGAAGTAGGCGCTCACCGGGAGCTGGGTCTGGCTGCGTTCAAGCGCCGAGACAGAGAGGCTCAGGTCGGACATGATCCAGGAGGTCTTTCGGGCGTGTGAGGTGTCGCGTCCCTCCGGCGCATCTCGGCATTGCCGAATCGGCCAGGTTGCTGTGGGGTTGGGGGAGGGCGAGACCCGGGCGGTCTCGTCATGTGAGAGCGGGGAATTCTACCCGTGCCTGCTTTCTCGGCGGGTTGCCCTACAAAAAGCCGCAGAGGCGCTGACTACAATTGCGTTTTCGTGTTCTGAAATGACAAAGCCCACCTCCCGCACCAAAGGCGCCGCAACGGACGGCGCAGAAACCAGCTACGAGCAGGCGCTTGACGAGCTCGAACGTCTGGTGGCGGCGATGGAAGGCCAGCAGCTGCCGCTGGATCAATTGCTGAGCAGCTACCAGCGCGGCGCCGAGCTGCTCGCGCTGTGCCGCAGCCGCCTGGCCGCGGTCGAACAGCAGGTCAAGGTGCTGGACGCGGGTGAACTGAAAGCCTGGGAGGGCCCTGGATCTTGAATGCTCGGGATTTTGACCATTGGGTCGAGAGCTCGCTGACCGCCTTCGAGGCGACGCTGGACAGTCTTGTGCCGACCGCGGCACCTGCCGGTCTCGGCGATGCGATGCGTTATGCGTCGCTGGGCGGCGGCAAGCGCCTGCGCCCGCTGCTGGTGCTGGCCAGCTGTGCGGCAGTGCAGGGGGATGGTTTCGCGGCGATGCGTGCGGCCTGTGCGGTGGAGCTGATCCACGCCTATTCGCTGGTCCACGATGACATGCCCTGCATGGACGACGACGTGCTGCGTCGCGGCAAGCCCACCACCCATGTGCAATATGGCGAGGCCCAGGCCATGCTGGCGGGCGATGCCATGCAGGCGCTGGCCTTCGAGGTGCTGACGCCGGAGACCGGCATCGCGCCCGCCTTGCAGGCGCGGCTCTGCGCGCTGCTGGCCCGCTCGGCCGGCCATGACGGCATGGCCGGTGGTCAGGCCATAGACCTGGCCAGCGTGGGCCGTGCGCTGGACGAGGCCACGCTGCGCGACATGCACCGGCGCAAGACCGGCGTGCTGCTGCAGGCCAGCGTGATGATGGGCGCTGCCTGTGGCGAAGCGTCATCCCAGGCGCTGGCCGGCCTGTCGGCCTATGGTGCCGCGCTGGGGCTGGCCTTCCAGGTGGTGGACGACATCCTGGACGTGACCCAGGACTCCACCGTGCTGGGCAAGACTGCCGGCAAGGACCAGGACGCGAACAAACCCACCTATGTCAGCGTGCTGGGCCTGGACGCGGCACGAACGCTGGCTTGTGAGCTGCGCGGTGAAGCCCGCGCGGCGCTGGCCGCCACCGGCCTGGCCGACACCCGCCTGCTGGACTGGCTGGCGGATTCGGTCGTCGAGCGCCACAACTGAAGCGAGCTGCCATGGACCACTCCCTGCTCAGCGGCATCCACACCCCGGCCGACCTGCGTCGCCTGCCTCGCACCGAGCTGAGGAAGCTCGCCGACGAGCTGCGTGCCTTTGTGCTGGACAGCGTTTCCAAGACCGGCGGCCACCTGGGGTCCAACCTGGGCACGGTGGAGCTGACCGTGGCGCTGCACTACGTCTACAACACGCCGGAAGACCGGCTGGTGTGGGATGTGGGCCACCAGACCTATCCGCACAAGGTGCTGACCGGCCGGCGCGAGCGCATGGGCACGCTGCGCCAGCTGGGCGGCATCAGCGGTTTCCCGCGCCGCGACGAGAGCGAGTACGACACCTTCGGTACCGGCCACTCGTCCACCAGCATCGCCGCGGCCCATGGCATGGCGATGGCGGCCAAGCTCAAGGGCGAGAGCCGCAAGGCCGTGGCCATCATCGGCGACGGTGCGATGACCGCCGGCATGGCCTTCGAGGCACTGAACAACGCCGGCGTGCCCCAGGGCGGTGCTTTAGGCGACCTGCTGGTGATCCTGAACGACAACGACATGTCGATCAGCCCGCCGGTGGGGGCGCTGAACAAATACCTGGCCCGCCTGATGAGCGGCAGCTTCTATGCAGCGGCCCGCGAGGGCGCCAAGAGCGTGTTGAAGAACACGCCGCTGTATGAATTCGCGCGGCGCTTCGAGGAGCACACCAAGGGCATGGTCGTGCCCGGCACCATCTTCGAGGAGTTCGGCTTCAACTATGTCGGCCCCATCGATGGCCACGACCTGGACGCGCTGATTCCGACGCTGGAGAACCTGCGCGACAAGAAGGGCCCGCAGTTCCTGCACATCGTCACCAAGAAGGGCGCGGGCTACAAGCTGGCCGAGGCCGACCCGGTGAAGTACCACGCGGCCGCCGGCAAGTTCGACCCGGCCGTGGGCTTTGTGAAGCCGGCCACGCCGCCCAAGACCACCTTCACCCAGGTGTTCGGTGACTGGCTGTGCGACATGGCCGAGCAGGACCAGCGCCTGGTGGCTATCACGCCCGCGATGCGCGAGGGCTCGGGCATGGTGGAGTTCCACAAGCGCTTCCCCGGCCGCTACTACGACGTGGGCATCGCGGAGCAGCACTCGGTCACCTTTGCGGCCGGCCTGGCCTGCGAGGGGCTCAAGCCGGTGGTGGCCATCTACTCCACCTTTCTGCAGCGCGCCTACGACCAGCTGATCCACGACGTTGCGATCCAGAACCTGCCGGTGGTGTTCGCGCTGGACCGTGCCGGCCTGGTGGGCGCGGACGGCGCCACCCACGCGGGTAATTACGACATCGCGTTCACCCGCTGTATTCCCAATATGGCGGTGCTGACGCCGGCCGACGAGAACGAGTGCCGCCAGGCGCTCTACACCGCCTTCCAGCACGACGGCCCGGCCACCGTGCGCTACCCGCGTGGTGCAGGCGCTGGTGTGGTGCCCGAGAAGACCATGCAGGCGCTGCCCTGGGGCAAGGGCGAACTGCGCCGTGAGACCCAGGCGAGCGGGCAGCGCATCGCCATCCTGGCTTTTGGCACCTTGCTCTACCCGGCGCTCGCGGTGGCCGAGAAGCTGGACGCGACCGTGGCCAATATGCGCTTCGCCAAGCCGCTGGACGTGGCGCTGGTGGCCGAACTGGCGCGCAGCCATGACGCGCTGGTCACCGTGGAAGACGGCTGCGTGATGGGCGGCGCAGGCAGCGCGGTGGTCGAGGCGCTGAATGCGGCCGGCCTCAGCGTGCCGGTGCTGCAGCTGGGCCTGCCCGACGAGTTCGTCGAGCATGGCGACCCGGTCAAGCTGATGTCGCTGTGCGGGCTGGATGCCGCCGGCATAGAGGCCAGCATCGTGAAGCGCTTCGGCGGCAAGCCCGCCGTGGTGCCACGCGCCGCCGCAGCCGGCGGCTGAGGGCCTCAGCGCCGCAACTCGTCCAGCAGCGCCTGCACCAGCGGCTGGGCCGGCCGGTGCAACGGAATCAGCGCGCTGACCCGATAGGGAATCGACACGGCCAGCGGCCGGATCGCAAGACCCGGCCCCGCACAGGCGGCCGCGGTCAGCGGGTTCACGATGGCCAGACCCAGGCCGGCCCGCACCAGCTCGCACACCGCGACCGCGCTGTGGGTCTGCACCCGCAGCTGGCGGTGAATGCCGGCGGCGACGAAGCGGCCGTCGATCTCGCGCCGGTAGGGGTCGTCCTGGGCCAGGCTCACAAAGGGCTGGCCGGCAAAGTCCGCCAGGTCCAGGCGCTCGCGTGCTGCCAATGCATGGCCCTCGGGCAGCAGCGCCACCTCGTCCGCCTCCAGCACCGGCTCCACGCGCACGCCGGAAATCGGCGTGGCCTGTTCGGCCAGCGCCAGGTCGTGGCGCTGCTCGCTGATCCAGGCATCCAGCAGCGGGGGCTCGGCCGGGGTGATGGACACGCGCGCCTGCGGGTGCCGGGCCAGCAGCCGGCCCAGGGCGCCCGGCAGCAAGGCGTGGCTCAGCGCCGGCAGGCTCAGCACGCTCAATTCCATCTCCTCCGCCCGACCCAGCGCCCGGGCCCGTTCCACCACGCGGGCCAGGCCCTGGAAGCTGCGCTCTACCTCGTCGAACAGTGCCAGCGCCCGCGCCGTGGGTCGGAGCCGGCCGCGCTCGCGCTCGAACAGCGCATAGCCCAGCAACTGCTCCAGTCGGGCCAGATCGCGACTTAGCGTGGGCTGGGAACTGTGCAGCAGCGCGGCCGCGCCGGTGACGCTGCCGGTACTCATCACGGCACGAAAGACCTCGATGTGGCGGTGGGCGATGGTCATATCGAAATTGAATCAGATGGCGATGATTTTCGATTTGATTGAATGCACTGCGGCGGGCATGCTGTCGCCATGAGCCAAAGCCTGCCTTCTTCCTTCACGCCCGAGCGCCTGCGTGCACTGGCCGCCCAGCACGGCACGCCGCTGTGGGTCTATGACGCGGCCACCATCCGTGAGCGCGCCGCGCCGCTGCAGCTGTTCGACCATGTGCGCTTCGCGCAGAAGGCCTGTTCCAACATCCATGTGCTGCGTCTGTTGCGTGAGGCCGGCGTGTGGGTGGATGCGGTGTCGCGCGGGGAGATCCTGCGCGCGTTGGCCGCTGGCTACGTGTCGGATGGCGAGCAGATCGTGTTTACCGCCGACCTGCTGGACGATGCCACGCTGGCCACGGTGCGCGAGCACCGCGTGCCGGTGAACGCCGGCTCCATCGACATGCTGCGCCAGCTGGGCGCGGCCTCGCCCGGCCATGCGGTGTGGCTGCGCATCAACCCCGGCTTCGGCCATGGCCACAGCCAGAAGACCAATACCGGCGGCGAGCACAGCAAGCACGGCATCTGGCATGAGGACCTGGCCGAGGCGCTGGCCGTGATCCGCACGCATGGCCTGACTTTGGTGGGCCTGCACATGCACATAGGCTCGGGCGTGGACTACGGCCACCTGGCCCAGGTCGGCCAGGCCATGGTGGGTCTGGTGCGGGCGACCGTCGCGGCGGGACACGACCCGCGCGCGATCTCGGCCGGCGGCGGCCTGTCCATTCCCTACCGTGACGGCGACGCCGTGATCGACGTGCCGCATTACTTCGGCCTGTGGGACGCCGCGCGCCGCGAGGCCGAGGCGCTGGTGGGCCATGCGCTGTCGCTGGAGCTGGAGCCGGGCCGCTACCTGGTGGCCGAGAGCGCGGTGCTGCTGACCGAGGTGAGGGCGGTCAAGCGCGCCGGCGCCAATCGCTTCACGCTGGTGGACGCCGGCTTCAACGAGCTGATGCGCCCGGCCATGTACGGCGCTTTCCATGCGATGAGCCTGCTGCCGAGCGACGGCGCCACGCGCCCGCTGGCCGCCACCGTGGTGGCCGGCCCGCTGTGTGAGTCGGGCGATGTGTTCACGCAAGGGGCCGGCGGCGAGGTGCTGCAGCGCGAGCTGCCCGCGGCCGAGGTGGGCGATCTGCTGGTGATCCATGACGCCGGGGCCTATGGCGCCTCCATGTCCAGCAACTACAACAGCCGCCCGCTGGCGGCCGAGGTGCTGGTGGACGGCGCGCAGGACCGGCTGATTCGCCGCCGCCAGACCGTGGAAGAGCTGATCGCGCTGGAGCTCTGAGGCCGCGGCGGCTGCCGGCGGGAGGACAATCGCGGGCTTACGCGTTTTCGCTCGCCCCATGTCCTCTCATCGCCCGCCCATCCAGGGCCGCAAGGTCCGATTCGCACTGATCGGCTGCGGCCGTATCGCCCAGAACCATATCGAGGCCCTGTCCCGCCACGCCGAGCGCGCGGAGTTGGTGGCGGTCTGCGACATCGCCCCGGCCGCGCTGGACGCGGCGGTGCGCAAGTCCGGCGCGCGCGGCTATGCGTCGCTGACCGAGCTGCTGGCCGCGCGCGAAGCCCTGGGGCTGGACTGCGTGGTGCTGACCACGCCCAGCGGCCTGCACCCGCGCCAGGCCATCGAGGTCGCGCAGGCCGGCCTGCATGTGATGACCGAAAAGCCCATGGCCACGCGCTGGCAGGACGGTCTGGCCATGGTCAAGGCCTGTGACGACGCCGGCGTGCGCCTCTTCGTCGTGAAGCAGAACCGCCGCAACGCGACGCTGCAGCTGCTCAAGCGCGCGGTGCGCGAAGGGCGCTTCGGCCGCCTCTACAACGTGGCGGTGAATGTGTTCTGGACCCGGCCGCAGAGCTACTACGACAGCGCCGACTGGCGCGGCACCTGGGAGTTCGACGGCGGCGCGTTCATGAACCAGGCCAGCCACTACATCGACCTGCTGGACTGGATCGTCGGCCCGGTGGAGAGCGTGATGGCCTACACCGGCACGCTGGCCCGCAACATCGAGGTGGAAGACACCGGCGTGGCCGCGCTGAAGTGGCGCAACGGCGCGATGGGCACGGTCAATGTGAGCATGCTGACCTATCCCAAGAACCTGGAAGGCTCCATCACGCTGCTGGGCGAGAAGGGCTCGGTGCGCATAGGCGGCGTGGCGGTCAACGAGATCCAGCACTGGGAATTCGACGTGCCGCATGCGATGGACCAGGAGCTCAAGGACGCCAGCTACCAGACCACCTCGGTCTATGGCTTCGGTCACCCGCTCTACTACGACAACGTCATCAGCACGCTGCTGGGCCAGGCCGAGGCCGAGACCGACGGCCGCGAGGGCCTGAAGTCGCTGGAGCTCTTGATCGCGATGTACCTCAGCGCGCGCGACGGCCAGCGCGTGAACCTGCCGCTGTCCTACTGAGCCCGCCATGGCCACCACCATCCATCCGTCGGCCATCGTCGACGAGGGCGCGCAGCTGGGCGAGGACTGCCGCGTCTGGCACTTCGTGCATATCTCGGCCGGCGCCCGCATAGGCGCGCGCTGCTCCTTCGGGCAGAACGTCTATGTCGGCAACGACGTGCTGATAGGCAGCAATGTGAAGATCCAGAACAACGTGTCGGTCTACGACGCGGTGACGCTGGAGGACGACGTGTTCTGCGGCCCCAGCATGGTGTTCACCAATGTCTACAACCCGCGCGCGGCCGTGGTGCGCAAGGACGAGTACCGCCGCACGCTGGTGAAGCAGGGCGCGACGCTGGGGGCCAACTCAACCATCGTCTGCGGCAGCACCGTGGGCCGCTACGCCTTCGTCGGTGCGGGCGCGGTCGTCAACCGTGACGTGCCCGACTTTGCGCTGATGGTGGGCGTGCCGGCCAGGCAGATCGGCTGGATGAGTCGCCACGGCGAGCGGTTGGAGCTGCCGCTGCACAGCGACCGGCCGCTGGAGGCCACCTGCCCGCACACCGGCGACCGCTACCTGCTGAGTGGCGCGGCGCTGCAACTGATCTGAACCATGGATTTCATCGACCTCAAGAGCCAATACGCCGCGCTGCGCGACGACATCAACGCCCGCATCCAGAAGGTGCTGGACCACGGCCAGTACATCCTGGGCCCGGAGGTCAAGGAGATGGAGGCCGCGCTCAGCGACTACACCGGCGCGAAGCACTGCATCAGCGTGGCCAGCGGCACCGAGGCGCTGCTGATCAGCCTGATGGCGCTGGACCTGCAGCCGGGTGACGAGGTCATCACCAGCCCCTTCACCTTCGCGGCCACGGCCGAGATGATCGTGCTGGCTGGCGGCGTGCCTGTGTTCGTGGACATCGAGCCCGACACCGCCAACATCGATGCCTCGCTGATCGAATCCGCGATCACGCCGCGCACCCGGGCCGTGATGCCGGTGAGCCTGTACGGCCAGGTGGCTGACATGGTCGCCATCAACGCGATCGCGGCGCGCCATGGCCTGGCGGTCATCGAGGATGCCGCGCAGAGCTTCGGTGCAAGCTACCAGGGGAAGAAGAGCTGCAACCTCTCCACCCTGGGCTGCACCAGCTTCTTCCCCAGCAAGCCGCTGGGCTGCTACGGCGACGGCGGCGCCATCTTCACCAGCGATGACCGCCTGGCCCAGGCCTGCCGCGAGATACGCACCCATGGCCAGAGCCAGCGCTACCTGCACACCCGCATCGGCGTGGGCGGCCGCATGGACACGCTGCAGTGCGCGGTGGTGCTGGGCAAGCTGACCCGCTTCGACTGGGAGATCCAGCGCCGCCTGGCGCTGGGCGAGGCCTATCGCGCCAAGCTGCAGGCCGCCGTGCCGCAGCTGCAGCTGCTGGCGGTGCGGCCGGACCGCGACTGCGTGTGGGCCCAGTACACCGTGTTCGTGGACGAGCGCGACGCGGTGCAGGCGCGGCTCAAGGCCCAGGGCATCCCGACCGCGGTGCACTACCCGCGGCCGCTGCACCACCAGCCCGCGTACGCCCGCTTCGGCCGCCCCGAGGACTGCCCGCACAGCGTGGCCGCCGCCGCGCGCGTGATGAGCCTGCCCATGAGCGCCGACCTCACCGAGGCCCAGCAGGATCAGGTCGTTGCCGCGCTGGCCCAGGCGCTAGCCTGAGTCCCGCGCCGCGCCATGGCTTTTTTCTTGGGCGATCGATAGCCTGAATCTAAAGGCGAGATTTAATTAACTTTTACTAATGAAGCGCGAGACTCGATATAGTCTCGGCTATCCCATCAACCCAGCCCCTACGGAGCATCCATGTCGCTGATCAACACCCAAGTCCAGCCCTTCAAGACCCAGGCCTTCCACAACGGCAAGTTCATTGAAGTGACGGAAGAGTCCCTGAAGGGCAAGTGGTCCGTGCTGATCTTCATGCCGGCCGCCTTCACCTTCAACTGCCCGACCGAAGTCGAAGACGCTGCCGACAACTACGCCGAGTTCCAGAAGCTTGGCACCGAGGTCTACATCGTCACGACCGACACGCACTTCTCGCACAAGGTGTGGCACGAGACCTCGCCGGCCGTCGGCAAGGCCAAGTTCCCGCTGGTGGGCGACCCGACCCACACGCTGACCAACGCCTTCGGCGTGCACATCCCCGAAGAAGGCCTGGCGCTGCGCGGCACCTTCGTGATCAACCCGGACGGCGTCATCAAGACCGCCGAAGTGCACAGCAACGAAATCGCCCGTGATGTGAAGGAAACGCTGCGCAAGCTGAAGGCTGCCCAGTACACCGCCGCTCACCCGGGTGAAGTCTGCCCCGCCAAGTGGAACGATGGCGCCAAGACCATCGCCCCGTCGCTGGACCTGGTCGGCAAGATCTAAGTCCATGCCGTTTGAAAGAAGCCCGCGAGGGCTTCTTCCTTCCGCAGAGTCGCCAAGACTCTGCTGAAAGGGCCTCCAGTACCGGGGACCCTTTCAGCAGTGGCCCGCCCCGCCACGTCATCCTGAAAGGAAACCTCGCCATGTTGGACGCCGCCCTCAAGACCCAGCTCCAGGCCTATCTGGAGCGCGTGCAGTTCCCCTTCGAGATCATCGCGTCGCTGGACAGCTCCAGCGGTGCTGCCGAGATGCGCGAGCTGCTCGAAGAGATCGCGGGCATGAGCCCCAAGATCACGCTGCGCACCGACGGTGATGACGCCCGCAAGCCGTCCTTCCTGCTGCGCCGCACCGGCAGCGAGCAGAGCCTGCGCTTCGCCGCCATTCCGCTGGGCCACGAGTTCACCTCGCTGGTACTGGCCCTGCTGTGGACCGGCGGCCACCCGCCCAAGGTCGAGGCCGAGACGATAGAAGCCGTGAAGGCGCTGGATGGCGACTTCAACTTCGAGGTCTACATGAGCCTGACCTGCCACAACTGCCCGGACGTGGTGCAGGCGCTGTCGCTGATGGCCGTGCTCAACCCCAAGATCAAGACCACGGTCATCGACGGCGGCCTCTACCAGGCCGAGGTCGAGGCGCGCGAGATCATGGCCGTGCCCAGCATCTACCTGAACGGCGAGCATTTCGTGTCGGGCCGTCAGAGCCTGGAAGAGATCGTCGCCAAGCTGGACACCGGCGCTGCCGCCCGTGACGCGAAGAAGCTGGACGCCGAGGCCCCCTACGACGTGCTCATCATCGGCGGCGGCCCCGCCGGCGCGGCCGCGGCCATCTATGCCGCCCGCAAGGGCATTCGCACGGGCATCGCGGCCGAGCGTTTCGGCGGCCAGGTGAACGACACCATGGCGATCGAGAACTACATCTCGGTGTCCGAGACCGACGGCCCCAAGTTCGCCGCCGCGCTGGAAGCCCACGTGAAGGACTACAACGTGGACATCCACAACCTGCAGCGTGCCGAGGCGCTGATCCCGGCCGAGCAGCCGGGCGGCCTGATCCAGGTGCGGCTGGCCAACGGCGCCACGCTGAAGAGCAAGACCGTGATCCTCTCCACCGGCGCGCGCTGGCGCAATGTGGGCGTTCCCGGCGAGCAGGACTACAAGAACAAGGGCGTGGCCTACTGCCCGCACTGCGACGGTCCGCTGTTCAAGGGCAAGCCGGTGTCGGTGATCGGCGGGGGCAACTCCGGCGTCGAGGCCGCGATCGACCTGGCCGGCATCGTCGAGCATGTGACGCTGCTGGAGTATGGCGACCAGCTCAAGGCCGACGCGGTGCTGGTGGACAAGGCCAAGAGCCTGCCCAACGTCACCATCGTCACCCAGGCGCAGACGACCGAGTTCACCGGCGAGGGCGGCAAGCTCAGCGGCCTGAACTACATCGACCGCGCGACCGGCGAGACCCGCCGCGTGGACGTGGACGGCTGCTTCGTGCAGATCGGCCTGGTGCCCAACACCGAATGGCTGCGCGGCACGGTGGAGCTGAACCGCTTCGGCGAGATCATCGTGGACGCCAAGGGCGCGACCTCGGTGCCGGGCGTGTTCGCCGCCGGTGACGTGACGACCGTGCCCTTCAAGCAGATCGTCATCGCGGCCGGTGACGGTGCGAAGGCCGCACTGGGTGCCTTCGACCACCTGATGCGCAGTTGATCGCCGCGCGTCAGCAGGCGGCGGCTGCCGGACGAGGCCGCCGCGCCTGCCACAGGCCCTCGGCGCTGTAGACCAGCAGCGCCCCCCAGATGAAGCCGAAGGCCACCAGGCGGTTGGCGTCCATGGGTTCGCGGAACAGGAACACGCCCAACAGGAACTGCAGCGACGGCGACACGTACTGCACGATGCCCAGGGTGGCCAGCGGGATGCGGCGGGCGCCGGCCGCGAACAGCAGCAGGCTGCCCGCGGTCAACGGGCCGGTGCCGGCCAGCCAGGTCCAGTCCACCGCGCTGTGGGCGGCCGAGCTGCCGTCCAGCGTCCAGAACGCAAGACCTGCCCCCGCAAGCGGCGCCAGGATCAGCGTCTCCAGCGTCAGCCCCTCCAGCGCGCCGAGCGCGGCGGTCTTGCGCATCAGCCCGTAGAGGCCGAAGCTCAGGGCCAGCACCAGGGCCACCCAGGGCAGGCGGCCGCCCGCCACGGTCAGCCAAAGCACGCCCAGGGCGGCCAGCCCCACGGCCAGCCACTGGCCGGTGCGCGGGCGCTCATGCAGCAGCGCAAAGCCCAGTGCCACGTTCACCAGCGGGTTGATGAAGTAGCCCAGGCTGGCATCGATCACATGGCCGTTGCCCACGGCCCAGACATAGACCAGCCAGTTCACCGCGATCAGCGCGGCCGACAGTGTGAAGCGCCGCCAGGTGGCCGCGCTCACATCGCGCAGCCAGCTCAGGCGCCGGCTCAGCACCAGCACCAGCGCGACAAAGGCCAGGGACCAGAGCGTGCGGTGGGCCACGATCTGCAGCGCCGGGACGGCTGCGATCTGGCGGAAATACAGGGGGAACAGCCCCCAGCTGAGGTAGGCGCCTAGCGCCAGCAGGATGCCGGAATTCATCCCGGCATTGTCGGCGGCGGCCCGGGTCGGGGTTTGTCCCTGGGGCTTTCGGCACTGGAAAGCGCGCGGGCCGCGGCCGAAGATAGCCGCCATGGCCCGCCTGGAGTTCACGCCGCAGTTGCAGCGCTTTGTCGACACGCCCGTGGTCGAGGGCGGCTTTGCGCGCCTGGCCGATGGGCTGGAGGCTGCGTTCGCGCTGAATCCGCGTCTGCGTGGCTACATCCTCGACGACCAGGGGCGGCTGCGCCCCAATGTCGCCATCTTCATCGACGGCCACCGGGCCCGCGACGCGCAGGCGTTCACGGACCCCTTGCAGCCCGGCAGCCGCGTGCACGTGTTGCAGGCGCTGTCCGGTGGCTGATTTGAGCAAGCAAGGAGCTGCCATGAACGCCAGTCGTGCCTGGGCTGCCACCCGCAAGGGCCTGTTCGAATTGCGCCGTGACGCCAGTGGGTGGCAGATCGCCGGCGTCAGCTTCCTGGGGGACCCGGTCACCATGCTGCTGCCGCCGGACGCGCAGGGCTTCATGCTGGCCGCGCTCAACCTGGGGCATTTCGGTGCCAAGCTGCAGGCCTCGGACGATGCGGGCAAGACCTGGCACGAACTGCCGGCGCCGGCCTTTCCGCCGCAGCCCGCCGGCGCCGAGGGGCCGGCCTGGTCGCTGCAGCAGCTGTGGGCGCTGGAGCGCGCCGGTGACAGGCTGTGGGCCGGCAGCATCCCCGGCGGCCTGTTCAGCAGCCGCGACCGCGGCCAGAGCTGGCAGCTCAACGAGGCCTTGTGGAACGACCCGCGGCGCCTGGGCTGGTTCGGCGGTGGCAATGACGCGCCGGCGCTGCATTCCATCTGCCCGCATCCTGCCCAGCCTGAAGAGCTGCTGCTGGGCATCTCCTGCGGCGGCGCCTGGCGCACGGTGGATGGCGGGCGCAGCTGGGCGCTGCGCGCCTCCGGCCTGCGCGCGGCCTATATGCCGCCGGAGCAGGCGGGTGACGAGAACGTGCAGGACCCGCACCTGATCGCGCGCTGCGCGGCCGTGCCCGAGGTGCTGTGGTGCCAGCATCACAACGGCATCTTCCGCTCGGCAGACAACGGCGCGAGCTGGACCGAGCTGCAGGCGCAGCCGTCCAGCTTCGGCTTCGCGGTCGCCGCCCATCCGCGCGACCCTGACACTGCCTGGTTCGTGCCGGCCGTGAAGGACGAGCGCCGCGTGCCGGTGGACGGCGCGCTGTGCGTGACCCGCACGCGCGACGGTGGTCGCAGCTTCGAGGCGCTGCGTGTGGGCCTGCCTCAGCAGCATTGCTACGACCTGATCTTTCGCCACGGCCTGGCGGTGGACGACAGCGGCGAGCAGTTGCTGATGGGCTCCACCACCGGCGGCCTGTGGGCCAGCGCGGACGGCGGCGAACACTGGCAGACCTTGTCCTGCCATCTGCCGCCCATCTACGCCCTCAAATTCGGCTGAACCGCCGTCCAGCCTTCATCTCAAGACCCCGGGAGATCCATGTTGCCTTCCTTTGCGCTGCTGGCCCTGGCTGCCGCAGCCGGCCTCGCCCAGGCCCAACCCAAGCCGGCCGCGGCCGCCGAGGCACCCACCTACGAGCCCCGCGAGCACTACACCAAGTACGAGTACCGCGTGCCGGTGCGCGACGGCAAGACGCTGTTCACCGTGGTCTACGTGCCCAAGGACGCGGGGCAGGGCGGCAAGACCTATCCGCTCTTGATGACCCGCACGCCCTACAGCTGCGGGCCCTATGGTGTGGACCGCAACAGCATGCGCCGTCTCGCACCCCATGGCGACTTCATGAAGGCCGGCTACATCTTCGTGTGCCAGGACGTGCGCGGCCGCTACCAGTCCGAAGGCCAGTGGCGGGTGATGACGCCGCACCTGGCCGCCAAGCGCGGCCCGGCCGACGTGGACGAGAGCACCGACACGCACGACAGCGTGCAGTGGCTGATCACCCATGTGGCGGGCAACAACGGCCGGGTGGGCCTGTGGGGCATTTCCTACCCGGGCTTCTACACGGCGGCGTCCATCATCGACTCCCACCCGGCCATCAAGGCCGCGTCGCCGCAGGCGCCCATTGCCGACTACTACCAGCGCGATGACGGCTACCACGGTGGCGCGCTGATGCTGGCCCACAACTACGGCTTCTACACCGGCTACCGGCTGCAGGACGGCCCCACCAACGGCGCCAAGAGCTGGCCCAGCTTCGACTACGGCAGCCGCGACGCCTACGACTACTTCCTCAAGCTCGGCAACCTGGATGCGATCGCGCAGAGCTTTGCCGGCGGCGAGCCGGGCAAGCCGGCGCGCAATCCGCTGTTCGACGAGCTGATCGAGCACGACACGCTGGATGACTTCTGGCGCTCGCGCCAGCTCACGCCGCATCTGAAGAACATCCGCGCCGCGGTGCTGACCGTGGGCGGCTGGTTCGATGCGGAAGATCTGTCCGGCCCGCTGGCCATCTACCGCGCGATCAAGGCGCAGAACCCCGGCACCCGCAACGGCCTGGTGATGGGCCCCTGGGTGCATGGCGGCTGGATGCGCGGCCTGGGCAGGCAACTGGGCGCGATCAGCTTCGACATGAACAACAGCGAGTGGTTCCAGAAGCAGGTGCTGCTGCCCTTCTTCGAGCAGCATCTGCGCGGCGGGCCCGACGCCAAGCTGGCCGAGGCCACGGTGTTCGAGACCGGCACCAATGTCTGGCGCCGCTACGAGGCCTGGCCGCCGCAGGCGGCCCAGCCGCGCAAGCTCTATCTGCGTGACGGCGGCCGGCTCAGCTTCGAGGCGCCCGGCGCCGAGGCCGGCAGCGACGCCTATGTCAGCGACCCGAACCGTCCCGTGCCCTTCATCGGCTATGCGGCGCTGGGCATGCCGCAGGAGTACATGGTGGCGGACCAGCGCTTTGCCGCCACCCGCCCCGACGTGCTGGTCTACCAGACCGAGGTGCTGGAGCAGGACCTGACCGTCGCCGGTCCCGTGGGCGTGGACCTGTTCGTGGCCAGCACCGGCACGGACGCGGACTTCGTCGTCAAGCTCATCGACGTGCACCCGCCCGAGGCCGGCCCCGAGCCGGCGGCTCGCAACCGTGACGTGCCCAGCGACCCGCCGCCACCCCAGCCCAATTTCGGCGGCTACCAGCAGCTGGTGCGCGGCGACCCGTTGCGCGCACGCTTCCGCCATGGTTTCGACCAGCCTGAGCCGCTGGTGCCGGGCCGGGTGGAGAAGATCCACTTCGAGCTGCCGGATGTGAACCATGCCTTCCGCCGCGGCCACCGGCTGATGGTGCAGGTGCAGAGCAGCTGGTTCCCGCTGATAGACCGCAACCCGCAGAGCTTTGTGCGCATACGCAGCGCCCGGCCGGAGGACTTCCGCAGCGCGACGCAGACCGTGTTTCGTGGCGGCGCCCAGGCCTCGTCGCTGGAGCTGCGCGTGCTGCCGGCCGCTATGCCGGTTGCGCCGCCGAGCAAGCCCTGACCCTGCCCCGATGTCCTGAACCCATGCGGGCGAGACTGCCGTCGGGCGGCTCGCCTCATCCCTCCCTGCCGGAGTTCCCATGCTGTTGAAACCCACGCTGGCGGCCCTCGCCGCCGGCCTGTTGCTGTCGGGTGCGGCGCACGCCGATGACGAGCCAAGCAAGCCGCGCCTTGATCCGCGCGAGCACTACACCAAGTACGAATACCGTGTGCCCATGCGCGACGGCAAGACGCTGTTCACCGCGGTCTATGTCCCCAAGGACACGGGGCAGGGCGGCAAGGCCTATCCGCTGCTGATGAACCGTACGCCCTATGGCTGCGGGCCCTATGGTGTGGACCGCCTGGAGGGCCTGCGCCAGCTCGCGCCCAACGAGGACTTCCTGAAGGCCGGCTACATCTTCGTGTGCCAGGACGTGCGCGGTCGCTTCCAGTCCGAGGGCGAGTTCATCGAGATGACGCCAGCCCGGGATCTGAAGAAGAGCCCGGCCGACGTGGACGAGAGCAGCGACACGCATGACAGCGTGCAGTGGTTGATCACCCATGTGGCGGGCAACAACGGCCGCGTGGGGCTGTGGGGCATTTCCTACCCGGGCTTCTACACGGCGGCGTCCATCATCGACTCCCACCCGGCCATCAAGGCCGCGTCGCCGCAGGCGCCCATCGCCGACCTCTTCATGGGTGACGACAGCTACCACGGCGGCGCCTTCATGCTGGCGGCCAACTTCGGCTTCTACACCTTCTTCAAGCCGCAGCAGACGCCCACGGCCGGCCCCAAGCGCTGGAGCGAGTTCGACTACGGCACGCCCGACGGCTACGAGTTCTTCCTGCACGCGGGCAACCTGGACGCGCTGTCCGCCCGTCTGGCGAAGGACGGCGTTGCCAACCCCTATTTCGACCAGCAACTGCAGCACGACCGCTATGACGCGTTCTGGCAGTCGCGCAACCTGATCCCGCATCTGAAGAACATACGCGTGGCGGTGCTGACCGTGGGCGGCTGGTTCGACGCCGAGGACCTGGCCGGCCCGCTGGCCATACACCGCGCGATCGCGCGCCAGAGCCCGGCCACCGACAACCGCCTGGTGATGGGCCCCTGGTCGCACGGCGGCTGGGTGGGTGGGCCGGGGCGCTCGCTGGGCCGTGTGAAGTTCGACCAGCCGACCTCCGAGCAGTTCCAGAAGGAGGTGCTGCTGCCCTTCTTCGAGCAGCACCTGCGGGGTGCACCGGCCGACAAGGCGTCCAAGGCCGAGCCCATCGCCAAGGCCACGGTGTTCGAGACTGGCACCAATGTCTGGCGCCGCTATGACGCCTGGCCACCCAAGGCCGCCCAGCCGCGCACGCTGTACTTCGCACCGGGCGGACGGCTCAGCTTCACGCCGCCCACGGCGGCCGAGCCGGCTTTCGACAGCTGGGTCAGCGATCCGGCCAAGCCGGTGCCCTTCGTGGGCTATACCGCGATGGGCATGCCACGCGAGTACATGGTGGCCGACCAGCGCTTCGCCAGCAGCCGCCCCGACGTGCTGACCTACCGCAGCGAGGTGCTGGAAGAGGACCTGACCGTGGCCGGCCCCATCGTCGCGCGCCTGTTCGCGTCCACCAGCGGCACGGACGCCGACTGGGTGGTCAAGCTCATCGATGTCTACCCGAATGAGCTGGACGAGGATGCCGCGGCCAAGCGCAAGCGTGGCGAGGATGCGGACGCGCCGCAGTCGCCGCTGGCCGGCTACCAGCAACTGGTGCGCGGCGACCCGCTGCGCGGGCGCTTCCGCAAGAGCTTCGAACAGCCCGAGGCCATGGTGCCGGGTCAGGTGGAGGAGCTGAGGGTCACGCTGCAGGACGTGAACCACAGCTTCCGCCGTGGCCACCGCATCATGGTGCAGGTGCAGAGCAGCTGGTTCCCGCTGATTGACCGCAACCCGCAGACCTTTGTATCGATACGCAGCGCGCGGCCCGAGGACTTCCAGCCCGCCACGCAGAAGCTCTATCGCTGGGCCGGCCAGGCCTCGGGGCTGGAGTTGCAGGTGCTGCCCGCGGGGCGTTGAGGTCACGGCCGCCGGCGTGGCCGGCGGCTGAACAAGGTGGACCAAAGGCGGGCAGAGTACGCAGTCGCGCCTGGCCGTGATCTGGTGGGTTCTGGTGTTAAAAAGGAAAATTCGCTCATAAATAATTCAGGAGCGATCATGAATTCCGTTGCTGCGTCCCGCCCCGTGACCTCCGGCGGCCAGCAGGCCATCTGGCGTCAGGCCAGTCTGCTGCTGCTGGTGTGCCAGGGCCTGTTCCTGCTGCTGGCGCTGGCGCTGGGCATGTATTTCGGTGACATGGGCCTGGCGCTGCTGTTGGGCCTGGGGCTGTTCGGTCTCAGCGTGTTGACCCATCGGCTGTGGGGCGACGGCCTGCTGGGCGCCAACCTGATGGCCGTGCTGGCCATGGCCATGGTGGCGCTGCACATCCAGCTGGGCCGAGGCCTGCTGGAGCTGCATTTCGGTGTCTTCGTGACGCTGGCCTTTCTGCTGGTCTACCGGCACTGGGCACCCATCCTGAGCGCCGCGCTGGCGATCGCGGTTCACCACGTGCTGTTCGATCGCCTGCAGGCCGGGGGCGTGGGCGTGTTCTGCCTGTCCGAGGCCGGCTTCCCGCGCGTGATGCTGCACGCTGGCTATGTGGTCGCGCAGGCGGGTCTGGAGTGCCTGATTGCGGTGGAGATGTTCAAGCGTGCCCAGGAGCAGATCGGGCTGGTGACGCTGGTGGAGCATGTGGCGGCCGACGACGTCATCCGCCTGGACACCAGCGTGCATGCGACCGTGGGCATGGCCGGCCGGCTGCAGCAGGTGCTGGAGCGCATCCATGGCGTTGTGCACCAGGTCAAGCTGGCGGCAATCAGCATCGATGGTGCCAGCGCCGAGATCGCCGCCGGCAACCAGGACCTGTCGGTGCGCACCGAGCAGACCGCCGCCAGCCTGCAGTCCACCGCGTCGCAGATGGACGGACTCACCCAGGCCGTGGGCCAGACCGCGGGTTCGGCCCGCGAGGCCCATGCGCTGGCCGGCGGTGCGGCCGAGTCGGCGCAGCGCGGCTCGGGCGTGGTGCAGCAGGTGATCGCGACCATGCAGGCCATAGATGGCAGCGCCAGCCGCATCGCCGACATCACCGGCCTGATCGACTCCATCGCCTTCCAGACCAACATCCTGGCGCTGAACGCTGCCGTTGAAGCCGCCCGCGCGGGCGAGCAGGGCCGTGGCTTTGCGGTGGTGGCCAGCGAGGTGCGGGCGCTGGCCCAGCGCAGCGCCGAGGCGGCGCGGGACATCAAGCGCCTGATCGCCCAGTCCACCGAACAGGTGGCCGAGGGCTCCAGCCTGGTGGGCAGCGCCGGCGAGGCGATGCGCGAGATCGAGGCCTCGGTGGCCAAGGTGGCGCAGCTGATCGGTGACATCGCCGGCTCGGCGGCCGAGCAGAGCGATGGCATCGCACGCGTGAATCAGGCGATCGCCGCGCTGGATCAGTCCACACAGCAGAACGCGGCGCTGGTGGAGCAGTCCGCCGCCGCGGCGGAGAGCCTGCGGGACCAGGCCCGGCGTCTCAGCGGCGAGGTCTCGGCCTTCCAGACCCGCGCCTGAGCCGGCTACAGCGCCCGGTGGCCGTAGCTGACCACGCGGGTGATGAGCCAGCGCTCGCCGTCGCGCTGCCAGATGATGAGGAAGTCGGCCGCGCCCTCGCAGCGGTCCGCACCGGTCTGGCAGAAGCGATGCACGCCCTGCGCGATGGCGCCGAAGCCCTTCACCGGATAGACGCGCAGGCTGCCGGGCACCAGCTCGCGGCGGAAGTGGCCGCAGACGTAGCGGCGCGTGTTGGCCAGCATGTCATCGCGGTTCCAGGTGACGCCGCCCTGGTCGTGATAGAACTCGACGCCCTCGGCAAAGAAGCTCGCATGTCGCTCCAGCTGGCCGGGCTCGGCACAGCGGTTGAAGGCGTCGAAGACCTGGCCATCCAGTGCGGCGATGCGCTCGTTCAGCGCGCTCGCCGCGCCCTCGTCGGTCGGCGGGGCGGCCAGGGCAGGCATGGCCAGGGCCAGGCTCAGCAACAGGGGGGCGATCAGTTTCATGGCGGGACTTGGGCGTTGACGGATGGCGCATGCTGCCGCCGCGCGCCGAGGGCCGCCCGTGGCCTGCGATGGTCTGCGTCCGCGTGGGCACAGGCGGCCTTGCCGGCCGATGGTCCGTCGGGGGCTAGGGAGTGCAGGCGGGCTGAGGATGGGCCGGCCAGGTCCAGCCGGCGTCGCAGCGCAGCGCCAGGTCTTGCCCGCTGAAGGGGTGGCACAGCCTCAGCTGCTCGGCGTGCAGCCACAGCCGCTGCCGGCCCAGGTAGTCGGCCAGCGCTCGGTTCAGCGGGCCCTTGCCGTGGGTGGCGTCGCCGATGAGGGGGTGGGCTATGTGCTTGAGGTGGCGGCGTATCTGGTGGCGCCGGCCCTGCAGCGGCTCGGCCGCCAGCAGCGCGACCCGGGTGGTGGCAAAGCCTGGCTGCGTGGCCACGGGCCAGGTCATGCGTTCCAGTACCTGCCAGCGCGTCTGCGCGTCCAGCAGTGGCTGGCCGGCCGATGGCAGCTCGGGGTCGCGCGCCAGCGGGTGGTCCACCAGGCCGGCCTCGGCCGCGGGCCAGCCGCGCACCAGGGCCAGGTAGCGCTTGGCCATCCGTCCCTGCTCGAACATCGCGCCCAGGCGCGACGCGGCCTCGGCGCTGAGCGCGAACAGCAGCAGGCCCGAGGTGCCGCGGTCCAGCCGGTGCACCGGCCAGACCGGCTGGCCCAGCTGGTCGCGCAGCTGCTGCAACGCGGCCTCGTCCTCGTGTGCGGCCAGCGCGGTGCGGTGCACCAGCAGGCCCGGCGGCTTGTTGATCGCGACCAGATGCTCGTCGCGGAACAGCAGGGGCAGCGTCAAGACAGCTCGCCGTCCAGGTAGTACCAGGCGCCGCCCTCGCGCACAAAGCGGCTGCGCTCCTGCAGCCGGTGGGCGCGGCCGCCCAGCTTGCTGCGCGCAACGAAGTCCACCGTGCCGTGGTCCGCGTCCTGCATCGCCGCATGCCTCACCTCCAGCCCCAGCCATTTCAGCCCAGGCTCGGGCGGCTCCAGCGCGGCGGGTCGGGTGCTGGCATGCCAGCTGGCCAGCAGGTAGTCGCGCAGGTCCAGCACGAAGGCCGAGTAGCGCGAGCGCATCAGCGCTTGCGGCGTAGGGGCGCTCAGGCCCTGGCCTTGCGTGAAGGCCTGGTGCAGGCGGCCGCAGCAGTCGGCGTAGGGGCGGGGGCTGCCGCAGGGGCAGGTCTTGAGGGCGGACGGCGCGGGCATGGTGAGTGGATGACGGCGAAGCCGGCATCCTAAAGACCTGCGCGCCCGGCCAGGCCTCAGCAGCCGTGCGGCGGCGCCCAATGCGAGGGCGGGGCGGGTCATGCAACAGCTCCTGGGTCGGTCGGGCGCGGGCCGCCAGTGTCGCGCTCGGCCCGCGGCCGGCCTGGAGCACGAGCCGCCGACCGCCCCGCACGACCCGCTCCTTAAAATGCCGCCATGAATCCCGCGCTCGACGCCGACGCTGCTGCCCACAGCCCCCTTCTCAAGAACCTCAACCCCGAGCAGCTGGCCGCCGTCACCGCGCCCGCCGAGCCCGCGCTGATCCTGGCCGGCGCCGGCTCGGGCAAGACCCGGGTGCTGACCACGCGCATCGCCTGGCTGTTGCAGACCGGCCAGGTCGGGCCGGCCGGCGTGATGGCCGTGACCTTCACGAACAAGGCCGCCAAGGAGATGCAGACCCGGCTGTCCACCATGCTGCCCTTCAATGTGCGCGGCATGTGGATAGGCACCTTCCACGGCCTGTGCAACCGCTTCCTGCGCGCGCACTGGAAGCTGGCCCATCTGCCGCAGGCCTTCCAGATCCTGGACGCCAGCGACACCACTTCGGCGGTGAAGCGCGTCATCAAGGCGATGAAGTTGGACGAGGAGCGCTTCGTGCCCAAGCAGGTGGGCTGGTTCATCGCCGGCTGCAAGGAAGACGGCCTGCGCCCCGGCGACGTGGAGGTGCGTGACGAGCAGACCCGCACGCTGGTGGAGATCTACGCCAACTACGAGGACCAGTGCCAGCGCGAGGGCGTGGTGGACTTCGCCGAGCTGATGCTGCGCAGCTTTGAGCTGCTGCGCGACAACGCGGCGGTGCGCGACCACTACCAGCGGCGCTTCCGCCACCTGCTGGTGGACGAGTTCCAGGACACCAACAAGCTGCAGTACGCCTGGCTCAAGATGTTCTGTCCGCCGGGCGCAGCCACCGGCCAGAGCCTGCTGGCGGTGGGCGACGACGACCAGAGCATCTACGCCTTCCGCGGCGCGCGCGTGGGCAATATGGCGGACTTCGAGCGCGAGTACCGTGTGAAGAGCGTCATCAAGCTGGAGCAGAACTACCGCAGCTTCGGCCACATCCTGGACGCCGCTAATGAGCTGATCAGCCGCAACACCCAGCGCCTCGGAAAGACGCTGCGCACCGACGCCGGCCAGGGCGAGCCCATACGCGTGTTCGAGGCGCCCAGCGATTTCGCCGAGGCCCAGTGGCTGATCGAGGAAGTGCAGGGCCTGCACCGCGGCGGCCTGGACCGCCAGGAGATCGCGGTGCTCTACCGCAGCAATGCGCAGTCGCGGGTCATCGAATCGGCGCTGTTCAATGCCGGCATCCCCTACCGCGTGTACGGCGGCCTGCGCTTCTTCGAGCGCGCCGAGGTCAAGCATGCGCTGGCCTACCTGCGGCTTCTTGAGAACCCCAACGACGACACCAGCTTCCTGCGGGTCGTCAACTTCCCGACCCGCGGCATAGGCGCCAAGACGCTGGAGAACCTGCAGGACGCGGCCAAGGCCAGCGGCCGCAGCCTGTTCCAGAGCGTGGGCGCCATCCCCGGCAAGGGCGGCGCCAACCTGATGGCGTTCGCCGGCCTGATCGACTCCACGCGCAACCTGACCCAGGGTCACACCTTGCGCGAGATCATCGAGCAGGTGCTGCAGACCTCGGGCCTGCTGGACTTCTACCGCACCGACAAGGATGGCGCCGAGCGCCTGGAGAACCTGGACGAACTGGTCAACGCGGCCGAGGCCTTCGTCACGCAGGAGGGCTTTGGCAAGGACGCCGTGGCGCTGCCGGTGGACGAGGTGGCCGAACCGGGCACGCCGGGCGCCGTGCCCGACGCCGAGACCGGCGAGATCATGTCGCCGCTGAGTGCCTTCCTGACGCATGCCTCGCTGGAGGCCGGCGACAACCAGGCCCAGGCCGGCCAGGATGCGGTGCAGCTGATGACGGTGCACTCGGCCAAGGGCCTGGAGTTCGATGCGGTCTTCATCACCGGCCTGGAAGAGGGCCTGTTCCCGCACGAGAACGCGATGTCCGACACCGGCGGGCTGGAGGAAGAGCGGCGGCTGATGTATGTGGCCATCACGCGGGCGCGCAAGAAGCTGTCCATCAGCTTCTGCCAGACCCGCATGCTGCACGGCCAGACCCGCTACAACGTGAAGAGCCGCTTCTTCGACGAGCTGCCCGAAGAGAGCCTCAAGTGGCTGACCCCGCGCAACCAGGGCTTCGGCTCGGGCTTTGCGCGTGAGTACCAGAACGCCTGGGAGCGCGGCAGCGGCTTGAAGGGCATGGTGGGCGCGGGCCGCGTGGCCGCCGGCCCCAAGGCCGCCTGGGTGGAGCCGCCGGTGCCGGCCAGCATGAAGCCCAAGGTGGCCGAGGAGCATGGCGGCCTGCGCGTGGGCAAGGGTGTGTTCCACACCAAGTTCGGCGAGGGCGTGCTGCTGACGCTGGAGGGCAGTGGCGCGGACGCACGCGCGCAGGTCAACTTCGGCCGCCATGGCACCAAGTGGCTGGCGCTGGCTGTCGCCAAGCTCACGCCCATCGACTGACCTTCACAGACCTCAGGAGAGCCCCGCATGAAGCTGATCGAGCGCGATGAACTGGCGGCCTTCCTGGCGCGCGAGTTCCCGCAGACCCGCGTGACCGTGGAGCAGGTGGACGCGCACGAGGCCGTGGTCGCGCACGAGATAGGCGCGGCCGAACTGCGGCCCGGGGGCACGGTGTCGGGCCCGGTGATGATGGCCGTGGCCGATGTGGCGCTCTATGTGGCCGTGCTGTCGCGCATAGGCCTGGTGCCGCTGACGGTCACCACGAATCTGTCCATCAACTTCCTGCGCAAGCCGCGGGCGGACCGGCGCATCCTGGGCCGCTGCCGCCTGCTCAAGCTGGGCCGCACGCTGGCCGTGGGCGAGGTGACGCTGTACTCCGAGGGTGATCCCGATCCGGTCGCCCACGCGACCGGCACCTACGCGATCCCGCGCGAGCGCTGAGCCGCGCTCGGTGCGCCTGGAAGGCGCGCTGAGTTGCCTGCCGCGCCGGGTTCAGAAGGGCCGCGCGTCGGCCGCGTCCACAGGCTCCAGGCCGGCGGCCAGCAACTGGGCCCGCAGGGCCTCCACCTGCTGCTGCAGCTCGGCGTTGCGCAGCTCCAGCGCCGCAATGCGCTGCTGCAGCGTGTCGGGCGGGGCGTCGCCCGCCGCGGGCGGTGCAGCCTCGGCGGTGTCGGCGTTGTTGGCGTCTGCGGCCGGCTCGGCGGCGGGCGCGCGGCGCTTGGCCTCGCGCACGCGCTTGGCGGCCTGCTTGAGTTCGGCCGCGCCGGCAGCCGCAGCCGCGGCCTGCTCCTCGGCCGGCAGGCTGGCCACCGCGGCGGCGGCATTGATGGACACCATGCCGGCCTTGACCGCGGCCACCAGCTCGGGCGCGCCCTGCTTCTGTATCTTCTCGATCAGCACCACCTGGCTGCTGCTGAGCCGCGCGGCGCGGGCCAGCGCTTCGCGGGTCTCCAGCGCCTCCTGGGCACTGACCTCGGGCGGCAGCACCGGCGGCGGGCTGGCCGGCGCGGCCGCGTCTGCCGACTCGGCCACCGGCTCAGGCACAGGGGTCGGGTCTTGCACGGCCTGCGCCGCACTGCGTGCACGCCGCTCGGCGACGATCTCACGCTTGCGCAGCGCCAGCACGCCGCGCTGGAAGTCGGACACGCTGCGGCGGCCCAGGTGCTGGTCGATCATCCACAGATGCACGTCTTCCATGGACTGGAAGCGCGGGTTCTGCACGGTGCGAAAGGGCAGGTTGTGCTTCTGGCAGATGCCGTAGCGGTTGTGACCGTCCACCAGCACATTGCCCCACAGCACCAGCGCATCGCGGCAGCCCTCGGCCAGGATGCTGCGTTCCAGCGCCTGGTATTCGTCGGGGGTCAGCGGATCGATGTAGGCCTTGAGTTCTTCGTTGACGACGATATCCATGAGGGCGGGCGGGGCAGGAGCAGGCAAAGGGGCGTGATTCTAGGGAGGGCCAGCAGGGGTTTTGCTGACCCTCCCTGGGGAGTCACGCCGGGCCGCGCGCCGCCGCTCAGGCCGGCAGCGGGAAGGCCAGGCCGATCTGTGCGCCGTAGATGGGGTAGCGCACCCGCACGCGCCAGCCGCGCAGGCGGTTGGCATCCCAGCCCAGGCGGGCGCAGACATCGCGCACCAGCTCGGGGTAGCGCGGGAACTCCGGCAGCCGGAAGGCATCGGGGCCGCGGCCCAGCGGCTGCACGCTCTCCAGCATGTCCAGGCGATCGGCCTGGCGCCAGGGGTCGTCCGGGTGGGCGATGCCGCGCACCACCGTGTCGAACAGGCACAGCCGCGGCTGGATGTCGGGCCAGACCTCGTCATGCACCAGCGCATCCACCACGCAGACCTCGGCCGGCGGCTCGGCCTGGCCGGCGAAGCCGGCGGTGGGCCCGCCGTCGCCTCGGCGCTGGCGGTGCAGGCCGCGGAACACCTGGGCGCTGACGATGTCCTGGCCACGTGCATGGCGCTGGCCCAGCGGCAGGTCGCTGACCGTGGCCTCCAGACGGTCGCCGTGGCGGGCGGTCTCGAAGCGTTCAGCGGCCAGCGTGGAGTATTCCGGCATCAGCAGGTCGCTCATGGCCTCGACCGGGCCGCCGGCCAGGCTGGTCAGCTGGAAGCTGGCACCGGGCGGCGGCATGTGGGCACCGCTGAGGCGCAGCGAGCCGGTGGGGCGCGAGCGGCGGCAGCCCAGCAGTGCGTCCAGGCCTATGCAGTCCAGCCGTTCGCCCTGCGCCGCGGGGTAGACGATGCCGGCATTGAACACCAGGTCGGCCTGCACGCCGCGCACCGCGCTCATGGCCTTGAAGGCGGCACTCTTGTGGCGCAGCTCGAACGAGGCGCGCGACTCCTGCACCCAGTCGCTGAGCATGGCGTCCAGCGTCGCGCGGCCGCCGATCTCGCCGTCGACAAAGCCGCGCAGGCGCGCGATGGCCTCCTCGGCCGCCACCAGCGCCGTGCGGCTGACGCCGGCGCGCGCCGCGCCCGCCGCCATCTGCCCCAGCGCCTCGGGGCCGGGAATCATGTTCAGCGTGGCCAGCGGGTCGGCGCGGCGTATGGACGACAGCAGTTTGCTGGTGGCCGCCTGGCTGAGGTCGAAGGCGGCCTGGATGGAGCGCTGGTCGTGGATGCCCAGGCTGCCCAGTTCGCTCACCAGCGCCTCGACCGCGCGCTGCAGTGCCTCGCCCACTTCTTCGGCCCGTCTGCGGAGTTCGGCGTCTTCCGCGGGTGGAAGCTGTTGATATGACATGTGGCGGCGGATCTTAGCCGAGCATGGCGGTTTTCTGACAATCGTGAAAAATTCTCAGAATATCCTTGCCTACAAATCTTTGCGCTTTTAAGCTGGGCCTCACCCATCACTCCCAACCCTGCATTCCGATGTCGACTTCTGCCTTGATTGCCCAGATCTTCCGTCGTCAGACGCCCCGCCTGCTCGCGCTCGGCCTGGCGGCCGGGATCGCCTCCGGGTCCGCGCTGGCCGTGCCGCCTCTGCCTCAGCGTCCCCTGACGGGGGCCGAAAAGCTGGCCGCTTTCAAGGCCGACGCCCAGGCCCGCTCGCGTGCCGCCCAGGCCGCCGGCGTGCTGGACGTGACGCCGCCGCAGCTCAACCGCTTCGCGGTGGTGGGCGACGTGGATGCCCAGGGTGCGCTGCCCATGCTGAACGTGGACCTGGGCATCAGCGACGACCTGGCCGGTGTGCAGAGCTTTGCGCTGACGCTGCGTGGCCCCTCGGGCCAGGTCGTGCAGCGCATCGGCATTCTCGCCAGCGGCCAGAAGTCCTTCGACGCGCGCATAGGTGCAGGTGCGGTGGGCTTCACCGACGGTCCGGCCTTCTCGCGCTTCTCGGAGCCCGGCGTGTGGACCGTCGACTCGCTGTGGATCTACGACCCGGCCTACAACGGCGCAGGCTATGACACCGCCGCGCTGTCCGCACTGGGTCGCGCCAGCTTCATGGTCAACAACAGCAAGGGCTATGACGTGACCCCGCCCACGCTGGTCAGCGGCCGGCTGGCTGCGCCGCGCATCTCGCTGTCCAAGCCGCCCGAGGGCACCTGGGACGGCACGCTGCCCTTCATCAGCGCCACGCTGCAGGCACGCGACGAGGGCAATGGTGCGATCTCGGGCAACCAGCGCGCCATCATGACGCTGTGCATGCCCGACAAGTACATGCGCTGCGTGGACTGGGTGGAGCTCAATGGCACGGCCGACCTGCCGGGCCAGGCCTCGGGCGAGATCCGCGTGTGGGGCGAACTGCGCCGTGATCAGACGCCGGGCCGCTACATGGTGCGCAGCATCTGGCTGTCCGACGCGGCCGGCAACGGGCGCTTCATGCTGGCCAAGGAGTTCAGCGAGGGCACGGTCAATATGCGGGACTACTTCCCGTTCCCGGTGATGACCATCGCGCCCTGACGCGGCGTTCCCGCCAAGGAAAAAGGGGCTGCTCGCGCAGCCCCTTTTGTCATGTCCGGGCCGAGCCGGCTCAGACGATCTTGGCCAGCTTCACGCTGGTGGCGGCACCGGTCAGGTAGCCGACCTGGGCGCCGAAACGGTCCTTGTAGTTGGCGCGCACCAGCGGATCCAGCGTGGCCTTGACCACGTTGTGCAGCGGCGTGCCCCAGTCGCCCGGGTGCTGGAAATTGCTGGTGATGTAGGTCCAGCCGTTGAGGTCGTCCACCACGCCCAGGCCGGTGGCCTCGGCGCCCGAGGGCATGGAGGCCACGCGGCTCAGCACCTTGGTGTCCACGTTGTAGGCCCACAGGAAGTTGTTCACGTGGTAGCTGCTGTCCTCGCCGATGAAGAGGGTGCGCAGCTTCTCGGAGAACTTCAGGTTGTCGGGTGCGCCGATCTTGTCGGGGTTGGCCAGGTTGCCCAGCGCGTCCGCGGCGGCCAGGTCTTCACCCACCAGCAGCGTCTTGGTGACGGACGGCACCCAGTCGCTGTTGATCGCGGTGCCGGCGCTGTCCTTCTGGCCGGTGCTCAGCGTGTGGGCCAGCACACCGCCGGCATTCAGCGCCTTCTCGATGGTGATGTTGTAGTCGGGGTTCCAGGCGGCGTTGCCCTTGACCATGGAGCTCTGCATGTTCTGCAGCGCGGAGTAGGCGACCTTGTCCTTGATGTTGACGGTCGTGCCTTCCATCTTGGTGAAGGCCATGGAGCCGCCCTTGAGCGCGGCATAGCGGTGGGTTTCCAGGAAGGCGGCGGCCTTGTCCATGCCGGCCTTCACGCGCACCCACTGAACCTTGCCGCCGAGCCAGATCTTGGTGAACGTGGCGTCGGCCGGGTCGGTGGTGGCCACGTCCATGATGTCGGCGGGCTTGAGCGTATCGGCCAGCGTCTTGATCTCGGCGCTGGTGGCGGAGCCCAGCTTGATCCAGGTGATGGGCGCGCCGGCGGCGGCCGGGTCCAGCGAGAAGCCGGCGCCGAACTTGGCGACATACAGCGTGCCGGCGGAGAGGTCCTTCTCCTTGTCGGCCACGAACATGAAGAAGCCGCCGTTGGTCGCGTCGTCGCCCATGATGGCGGTGCGGTTGTCCGGCATGACCTGGATCAGCTCATGCGAGATGCGGCCCATGCAGTAGTGTTTCTTGATCGTGCCGGTGCCGTCCGGGTTCACCGTCACCTCGGGCAGGTGGCCGTAGTGGTAGACGTTGGCCTTGGTCTCGTCGCCGAACAGGTTCTTGCTGAAGGCCTTGAACTGCGCGTTGCTGGCGATGGTGAAGGCGTCCGGCTCGTACTCCTCGCTGGACAGGTGGGTGCCCCAGGGCGACAGGCTGGCACCGCAGGTGATCCACAGGCCCATGGCCGGCGAGGTGTCCACGTTGTGGTACTTGACCAGGCTCAGCTTGCCGGTGGCCTGGTCCTGATCCAGCGTCAGCACCGCGATGGGCGAGGGCAGGCGGCCGTACATGTCGGTCTTGCCGTCCTGCGCCCAGGTCGTGTATTCGAACTGCACGACCGCAAACACGGCCTTGCCCTTGATGCCGGTGACCGTGGGGTTGTCCAGCTTCAGCAGCGAGGTGCCGTCCGGCGAGTCGCTGAAGAACTGACGCTCCTTGCCGGCCACCGAGGTGTCGATGATGGGTTTGCCGGCGAAGTCGACATAGCCACCGGCCAGCAGCGTGCCGCCCTTGCCGTCCGGCACCTGGTCACCGGTGGTGAAGAAGGGCACATAGGCCAGCGAGAAGGCCTGCGTGGTGTTGTCGCTGAACGAGACAGTCAGCGAGGAGGACACCAGGGTCTTGGCCATGTCGGCCGGGTTGGCCAGGCTGGGCGCGGCCATCGCGGTGAAGCTGGCCGAGGTCATGCTGGCGGTCGGCATGGCCGGGGTGCCGGCATCGCCGCCGCCGCCGCAGGCGGTCAGCAGGCTGCCCGCGGCAGCGCCGCCCAGGGGCAGCATCAGCGGGGTACCGAGGAACTTCAGGGCCTTGCGGCGATTCAGGGTGTTCGACATGGGTGCGACTGCTAGAAGGAGGGACCAGGCCGGCGGCATCCCCGTGGGGATGGGCCGTGCTGGTCCGGCAATCTAGGCAGTGCACATGTCGTGCGTGTGAAAGCGCGCTCAGCGCCTCAGGTGGCGGGGGTCAGGCCTTGTCGTCGAGCAGGTTGGCCGGCGCGCCGAACATGAAGCAGTCCACGAAGCTGAAGTACAGCGATGCGTAGAACACGGTGGTCAGCAACAGGCCCAGGCCCATCAGCACCACCGAGGCCAGTTGCGGCAGGCCCAGCAGGCCGAACACCAGGCTGATGCCGCTGGTCAGCGCCATCAGCAGCGCGCCCCACAGCAGCGCGTTCAGCGCGAACGCGCCCTTGTTGCGCCACAGCGCCAGCGTGCTGGAGAACAGCGCCTGGGCCACGCCCTGGCCGCCCCAGTGCACCAGCGCCGGCGCATGCCAGAAGGGCACGCTCAGCAGTGCATGCAGGCCCAGCCGCACCGCCACACCCCAGAACAGGCGCGGGTCGACCGCGGCATTGGCGATGGCCTCGTTGTCGGCGTTCTCGGCAATGAGCTTCTGCAGGTCGCGGGTGCTGCCACCGTCCACCCAGTCCGACAGCATGCCGATCAGCAGCGCCGCGACCGCATAGCCCAGGCACAGCACGATCTGCGCACGCCGCCGCTCGGGCGTGAGCCGGAAGGGCGCGATGAAGACCTGGGCCGTCGGCGTCTTGCGCTGCAGCGCCAGGTGGGTGGCCAGCATGAAGCCCAGCGACAGCAGCGGCAGCAGCGCGATGGTCAGCAGCAGGCCTATGCCGGGGATGAACATCAGCACGAAGCCAGCGAACAGGAACAGCCCGAACAGGCTGGACAGCGCGAAGGGCTGGCGCTGGAAGACCTTGAAGCCGTGGCGTATCCACAGCCGGCCATTGCGGGCCGGCACCTGCTGGAGATGAAGTTGCATGGTCATGGCGACCCCTCGGTCGGCGCTGCGCGGCCGGGAGCCTGTTGATCACTGGGCAGCGCATGCCAGGGCTGCGCGATGCGCTCGCGCAGCACGCGCTCGAAATGCGCCGGGTCGTGGGGCTTGAGCAGCGCCGCTTCGCGCGGCAGATGCAGGTCGTACAGGCGCGACAGCCAGAAGCGCAGCGCCGCGGCGCGCAGCAGCGCCGGCAGCAGCCGGTGCTCGGCGCCGGACAGCGGCCGCACGCTCTCGTAGGCCGCGACGAAGGCCGCGGCCCGCGGCTCGATCAGGCGGCCGCTGGGCAGATCCACGCACCAGTCGTTCAGGCACACGGCGATGTCGAACAGCCAGGTGTCGCAGCCGGCGAAGTAGAAGTCGAAGAAGCCGGTCAGGCGCTCGCGGCCCGGACGCTCGCCGGGCTCGAACATCACGTTGTCGCGGAACAGGTCGGCGTGTATGGGGCCGAAGGCCTGCTCGCGCAGCTGCGCGTGGTCGGCCGAGGCCGCGACCTGCTGCTGGTAGGCCAGCTCGGTCTGCAGCAGCCGGGCCTGCTCGGGCGTGAGGTAGGGCAGCACCTGGGGCGCGGTCTCGGTCCACCAGGCCAGGCCGCGCAGATTGGGCTGCTGCAGCGCGAAGCTGCGGCCCGCCAGGTGCATGCGGGCCAGCGTCGCGCCGACCTGCTCGCAGTGGAACAGGTCGGGCGCAAGCTGGTGGCCGCCGTGCAGCCGGTCCACGATGGCGGCGGGCTTGCCGGCCACGCTGAACAGGATGTCGCCGGCCGGGTCGGCGTGCGGCTCGGGCACGGGCACGCCGGCACGCGCCAGGTGCTGCATCAGCCGCAGGTAGAAGGGCAGTTGCTCGGCGGTCAGGCGCTCGAACAAGGTCAGCACGTAACGGTGCAGATGACCGTCGCGCGTGCAGTCGACGAAGTAGTTGGTGTTCTCTATGCCTGCGCCTATGCCGCGCAGCGACGCGAGCTGGCCGAGGCCCAGGCGGTCGAGCAGGGTTTGGGCCTGGGCAGGGCTGACTTCGGTGAATACGGCCATGAAAGGGCTGCGAGGGCGGACGGCGAGGCCCGCGGGATCAGAACTTGAGGATGCGCCAGACGCGCTGGCCGCTGCCACTCTTCTCGCTGCCCCCCGCGGACGCCTGGCCGGCATTGCGCATCTCGATCTCGTAGTCGGGCGCCTTGCTCTTCTTGTTCTTCACCGTGACCTGCTTGGTCTCGCCGCGCACGCGCAGCTCCTCGATGCGGACCTGGTCGTCCTCCGCCACGTTGTGCTCGACCTTGGGCTCGGGCGGCGGCTCGGCATGAGCGGCGCCGGCCAGGACGGCTGTCAACAGAAGGGCGGTGGAACGCAGCATGCGGTCGATTCTAGGCCGAGCTCCTGGACAATCGGTTTCCATGAGCAAACCCATCCTGCTGCTGGTCGACGGTTCCAGCTATCTCTACCGCGCCTTCCACGCGATGCCCGACCTGCGCGGCCCCGAGGGCCAGCCCACCGGGGCGGTGCACGGCATGGTGGCCATGCTGCAGCGCCTGCGCGCCGACATCGGTGCGGAGCATGCGGTCTGCGTGTTCGATGCGTCCGGCCCGACCTTCCGCGACGAGTGGTACCCCGAGTACAAGGCCCAGCGCGCGCCCATGCCGCCGGAGCTGCGCGCCCAGATCGAGCCCATCCACGAGGTGGTGAAGCTGCTGGGCTGGCCGGTGCTGACGGTGCCGGGCATCGAGGCGGACGACGCCATCGGCACATTGGCCCGCGTGGCGGTGACACAGGGCCACCGCGTCATCGTGTCCACCGGCGACAAGGACCTGGCGCAACTGGTGAATGCGGACGTGGAGCTCATCAACACCATGAGCAACGAGCGCCTGGACGAGGCCGGCGTGCTGGCCAAGTTCGGCGTGCCGCCTGAGCGCATCATCGACTACCTGACGCTGATGGGCGACACCGTGGACAACGTGCCCGGCGTGCCCGGCGTGGGCCCCAAGACCGCCGCCAAGTGGGTCACTGAGTACGGCTCGCTGGACGGCGTGGTGGCCGCCGCGCCCGGCATGAAGGGCAAGGCCGGCGAGAACCTGCGTGCCACGCTGGACTGGCTGCCCATGGGCCGCCGCCTGGTGACCGTGAAGCTGGACTGCGACCTGGGCGGCCATGTGCAGGGCTGGCCCGCGCTGGACACTTTGGCGCTGCGTGAGCAGGACAAGCCGGCGCTGATCGACTTCTACACGCGCAACGGCTTTCGCACCTGGCTCAAGGAGCTGACCGGCGAGGCGCCCGCGCCCAAGGCCAAAGCGGCCCCGGTCAACCCCGACCTGTTCGCCGACACGCCGCCGCCCGCCGACGCGGCCGCGATAGCGCGCCACTACGACACCGTGCTGAGCTGGGAGCAGCTGGACGCCTGGCTGGCCCGCCTGCGCGCCGCGCCGCTGGTGGCACTGGACACCGAGACCGATTCGCTGGACCCGCTGGCCGCGCGCATCGTGGGCATCTCCTTCGCCGACAAGCCGGGTGAGGCCGCCTACATCCCGCTGCGCCACGAGGGGCCGGATGCGCCCGCCCAGCTGCCGCTGGACGAGGTGCTGGCCCGCCTCAAGCCCTGGCTGGAGGACGAGGCCGCCAAGAAGACCGGCCAGAACCTCAAGTACGACCGCCATGTGTTCGCCAACCACGGCATTCGCCTGGCCGGCGTGGCGCACGACACCATGCTGCAGAGCTATGTGCTGGAGGCGCACAAGCCGCACAACCTGGAGTCGCTGGCCGAGCGTCACCTGGGCCGCAAGGGGCTCTCCTACGAGCAGCTGTGCGGCAAGGGCGCGCACCAGATCCCGTTCGCGCAGGTGGCCGTGGACCAGGCCAGCACCTACTCGGGCGAGGACTCCGAGATGTGCCTGCATCTGCAAGAGGTGCTGGCGCCGCAGATCGCGGCCGATGCGGGGCTCACGCGGGTCTACCGCGACATCGAGATGCCCACCGCCGAGCTGCTGTTCCGTATCGAGCGCCAGGGCGTGCTGATAGACGCCACGCGCCTGCAGGCACAGAGCCACGAGATCGGCCAGCGCCTGGTGGGGCTGGAGCAGCAGTGCTATGAGATCGCCGGTCAGCCTTTCAACATCGGGTCGCCCAAGCAGATCGGCGAGATCCTGTTCAACAAGCTGGGCCTGCCGGTCGTGAAGAAGACCGCCACCGGTGCGCCGTCCACCGACGAAGAGGTGCTGACCGAGCTGGCCGCCGACTACCCGCTGCCGGCGAAGATCCTGGAATACCGCGGCCTGGCCAAGCTCAAGAGCACCTACACCGACAAGCTGCCGCTGCAGATCAACCCGGCCACCGGCCGCGTGCACACCAACTACGCGCAGGCGGTGGCGGTGACCGGGCGGCTCTCGAGCAACGAGCCCAATCTGCAGAACATCCCCATACGCACGCCGGAAGGCCGGCGCGTGCGCGAGGCCTTCGTCGCGCCGCCGGGCCATGTGATCGTCAGCGCCGATTACTCGCAGATCGAGCTGCGCATCATGGCCCACATCAGCGAGGACACGGGCCTGCTCAAGGCCTTCCAGGACGGCCAGGACGTGCACAAGGCCACCGCCTCCGAGGTGTTCGGCGTGCCGCTGGCCGAGGTGTCCACCGAACAGCGCCGCTATGCCAAGACCATCAACTTCGGGCTGATCTACGGCATGGGCGCCTTCGGCCTGGCGCAGAGCCTGGGCATAGAGCAGAAGGCGGCCAAGGACTACATCGACCGCTACTTCACCCGCTTTGCCGGCGTGAAGCGCTACATGGACGAAACCAAGCTGCGTGCCAAGGAGCGCGGTTTCGTGGAGACCGTGTTCGGCCGGCGCCTGTGGCTGCCGCAGATCGCCAGCGGCAATGCCGGCCTGCGCAGCGGTGCCGAGCGTCAGGCGATCAATGCGCCCATGCAGGGCACGGCGGCCGACCTCATCAAGCTCGCGATGATCGCGGTGCAGGCCGAGCTGGACCGCCTGCAAAAGCGCACGGTCATCGTCATGCAGGTGCACGACGAACTGGTGTTCGAGGTGCCCCAAGACGAGCTGGACTGGGTGCGCACCGAGGTGCCGCGCCTGATGGCCGGCGTGGCCGAGCTCAAGGTGCCGCTGCTGGCCGAGGTGGGCGTGGGCAGCAACTGGGACGAGGCGCACTGAGCCCCGCATGAAGCCTCGCGCGCACCCACGCACGCCGCGTGCTTTGCGCTAACCTCGACGCTCAGCGCAGCAGAGCTGCCGATGCGCCCCGGCCCCGGCCGGGCCGCCTCAGGCGCCTTGCGCTGAAGGTCGTCGAGGAGGGGCGATGAAGATCCTGCTGGTCGATGAGTTCCCCATGGTGCGGGCGGCGCTGACCGGACTGGTGCTGCAGCGCTTTCCACAGGCCCAGGTCTGCGGCGTGGGCCATGCCGACGAGGCGCGCGTGATGCTGCAGACTGCCGCACCGGCGCTGGTGCTGCTGGACCTCAAGCTCGACGGCGGCCTGGCGCTGCTGCATCAATTGCACCGCGACCACCCGGGCCTGCCGGTGATCGTGATCTCGGGCAGCGGCGAGTCGGGCGATGCGCTGCGCGCGCTGGGCGCCGGTGCGCGCGGCTATGTGCCCGAGCGCAGCGATCTGGACACCCTGGCCCAGGCCCTGCACCTGGTGCTGGAGGGCGGCACCTTCGTGCCGCCGCTGCGGCCGGGCGACGTGGTCACGCTGGCCGCCAGCACCGCCGCGGACGAGGCCCATGCGGACTGGGACACGCTGCCGCTGACGCCGCGCCAGAAGGTGGTGCTGCAGCTGCTGACCCAGGGCCTGTCCAACAAGCTGATCGCGCGCGAGCTGGGCGTCAGCGTGGACACGGTGAAGGACCATGTCGCCGCGGTGCTGAAGGCGCTGGGCGTCAGCTCGCGCACCCAGGCCGTGCTGGCCGTCACGCGCCGCCCCGCGGCCTGAGCCTCAGCCCTTCAAGCGCGCCGCGACCGCGCGCTGGAAGCGGCCGTCGTCCAGCAGCGCCTGGAAATGCGCGCCAGGGCACACCGTCTGGTGACTGAAGCCGCGGTGGCTGCCTATCTTGGTCACGTCGAGACCGTGGCTGTGCAGCAGCCAGGCGGTCAGCGCGACCGCGCTGTCCAGCTGGGCCTCGGTGGGGACCTGTTCCTCGAAGTTGCCCAGCAGCATGGGCAGTGCGTGGCCGCGTGGGTCGTACTCGGTGTTGGTGTCGCCGGGCACGGCCAGCGGCCGGGCCGCGTAGATGCGGCCGTCCGGCGCGATCACGTGGTGGTAGGGAATGTCCACCCAGTGCTTGGTGTCGCGCGACCACTGCTGCAGGTGGCGCAGATAGGTGGGCACGTCGCGGCCCGGGTCCCAGAACTCACCCTGGTGGTGCAGCGTCACGTGGCTGATGGTCTGCGGTGGCGCGCTCCACTCGGTCGGCTGGCCGCCCCAGGCCGACACCGGCACGATGTCCGGCATAGCCGGGCCGCGCGCCGCCGTGGCGCAGCCCCCCAGCAGCGGCGCGGCCAGCGCGCCGCAGAAGGCGCGGCGCGCGATCAACGCAGTGCCTCGATCGCGGCCAGCACAGCTTCGGCGGTGGCGGGTGCGCGCAGCGGCGGGTCGCAGCCCTCGGGGCCGGCGGCCGCGCAGGCGTCCTTGATCGCCAGCAGCGCCGCGAAGCCCAGCAGCAGCGGCGGCTCGCCCACCGCCTTGCTGCGGTGGATGGTGTCGCTGGCATTGGGCACATCGAACAGCCGCACGTTCAACTCGGGCGGGCAGTCGTTGGCCGTGGGGATCTTGTAGGTGCTGGGCGCATGCGTGCTCAGCAGGCCCGAGCCCGGGTGCCAGACCAGCTCTTCCATCGTCAGCCAGCCCATGCCCTGGATGAAGCCGCCCTCGATCTGGCCGATGTCCAGCGCCGGGTTCAGGCTGCTGCCCACATCGTGCAGGATGTCGGCGCGGGTGATGCGGCTCTCGCCGGTCAGCGTGTCCACCAGCGCCTCGCAGACTGCGCCGCCCCAGGCGTAGTAGTAGAAGGGGTGGCCCTGCAGCTTCACGCGGTCCCAGTGCAGGCCCGGCGTCGCGTAGAAGCCGTCGCTCCACAGCTGCACGCGGGCCAGGTAGGCCGCGGCCACCAGCTCCTTGAAGCCCAGCGCCTGGCCTCCGCCGCGCACCTGGCCGTCGGCAAAGGTCACCGCCTCGGCCGTGCAGCCCAGGCGGGTTGCGGCGAACTCGGCCAGCCGCATGCGTATCTTGCGCGCCGCGTCCTGGGCCGCCTTGCCGTTCAGGTCGCTGCCGGTGGAGGCCGCGGTGGCCGAGGTGTTGGCCACCTTGCTGGTGTCGGTGGCCGAGCAGCGCACCGCATCGAACGGCAGGCCCAGCTCCTGCGCCACCACCTGGGCGACCTTGGTGTTCAGGCCCTGGCCCATCTCGGTGCCGCCGTGGTTCACCAGCACCGAGCCGTCGGTGTAGACATGGACCAGCGCGCCTGCCTGGTTCAGGTGGGCGACGTTGAAGGAGATGCCGAACTTCACCGGCGTGAAGGCCAGGCCCTTCTTCAGCACCGGGCTTTGCGCATTGAAGGCGGCAATGTCGAGGCGGCGGCGCTCATAGTCGCTGCTGGCCAGCAGCTGGGCGCTCAGCGCCTGGGCATGCAGTTCCTCGACCTGCTGGCCGTAGGGCGTCAGGTCTTGCCCTGCTGCGTAGAAGTTGCGGCGGCGCACTTCCGAGCCGTCCAGCCCCAGGCGGCGCGCGATGCCATCCAGGATCATCTCTATGGCCAGCGCGCCCTGCGGCCCGCCGAAGCCGCGGAAGGCGGTGTTGCTCTGTGTATTCGTTTTCGCGCAGAAGCCGTGCATGGCCACATGGGGCAGCCAGTAGGCGTTGTCGAAGTGGCACAGCGCGCGCGCCATCACCGGGGCCGACAGGTCGGCGCTGTGGCCGGCGTTGGAAATCAGATCAATCTCGGCCGCGAGGATGCGGCCCTGCTCGTCGAAGCCCACGTCCCAGCGGTAGTCGAAGCCGTGGCGCCGGCCGGTGATCAGGAAGTCGTCGTCGCGGTCCAGGCGCAGCTTCACCGGTCGGTCCAGCTTGAGCGCGGCCACCGCGGCCACGCAGGCGAACAGTGCGGACTGGCTCTCCTTGCCGCCGAAGCCGCCGCCCATGCGCCGGCATTGCACGGTCACGCGGTGCGCGGCCCAGCCCAGCGCATGGGCCACCAGCTGCTGCATTTCGCTGGGGTGCTGGGTGGAGCACAGCACCAGCACGCTGTCGCCGCCCTCCTGCGGCAGCGCCAGGCTGATCTGGCCCTCCAGATAGAACTGCTCCTGGCCGCCCAGCTGCCATTCGCCCTGCAGGCGATGCGGCGCCTGCGCCAGTTGCTCAGCCGGCTCGCCGCGGGTGAGGTGCATGGGGGGCAGCACGTACTGGCCCAGCGCATGCGCCTCGCGGGCGCTCAGCACCGCGGGCAACGGTTCGGCTTGGATGACCTGCTTGGCGAGTGCTGCCGCGCGGCGGGCCTGGTCGCGGCTGCGGGCGATGATGGCGAACACCGGCTGGCCCGCGTAGCGCAGCTCGTCGGCGGCGAGGATGGGGTCGTCATGCAGCAGCGGGCCGCAGTTGTTCTCGGCCGGGATGTCGGCCGCGGTGAGCACCGCCACCACGCCGGGCTGCTGGCGCAGTCGCTCCAGGTCCACGCCCAGCAGGCGGCCATGGGCCAGCGGCGACAGACCCAGCGCGCAGTGCAGCGTGCCGGCGGGCTCGGGCAGGTCGTCGGTGTAGGGCGCGGCGCCGCTCACATGCAGGTGGGCAGACTCATGCGGCCGCGAGCGGCCCACCACGGGCTCCAGCAAATGCAGGGCTTCGGGCTTGTTCATGCGCTCACCTCCGCCGAGGGCCACACCGACACGGCGCCACCGCCACCGCTCTCCAGCCACAGCTTGACGAAGATGTTCTGCGCCACCTGGAGCCGGTAATCGGCCGACGCGCGCATGTCGCTCAGCGGCTGGAAGTCCTGCGCCAGCGCGGTGGCGGCGGCGCGGGCCGTGGCCTCGCTCCAGACCTGACCCCGCACGGCAGCTTCGGCCGCCGTCGCGCGCTTCACGATGGCGGCCATGCCGCCGAAGGCAAAGCGGGCGTCGCGCACCACCTCGCCGTCGCGCTGCAGCGCGAGCACCGCGCAGACCGCCGAGATGTCGCTGTCGTGGCGCTTGGCGATCTTGTGCGCGCTGACATGCCAGCTTGCATCGGGCAGCGGCACCTGCAGGGCCTCGACGAATTCGCCGGGTCGCAGATCCTTCTTCATGTAGCCGAGGTAGAAGTCCTGCAGCGGCAGGCGGCGCTGCAGCGTGCCCTGGCGCAGGATCACGTCGGCGCCCAGCGCGATCAGCGCGGGCGCGCCGTCGCCGATGGGCGAGCCGTTGGCGATGTTGCCGCCCAGCGTGCCCGCATGCCGCACCGGCGGCGATGCGAAGCGCTTCCACAGCGTGCGCAGCGCCGGCACCGCCTCGCTCAATGCAGTCCAGGCATCTTCCAGCGTGGCGGCCGCGCCTATCCACAGCGCCGGCCGGCCCTCGTGCTCCAGCGGTCGGATCGTGCGCAGCTCGGCCACGCGGCCGGTGTAGATCAGGTGGGGCAGGGGGCGGAACTGCTTGTTCACCCACAGGCCCACGTCGGTGGAGCCGGCCAGCAGCGTGGCCTCGGGGTGGGCCTCGCGCAGCGCGGCCAACTCGGCCAGGCTTTGCGGTGCGTCCAGGCGGCCTTCGCCGGCCGAGTAATGCAGCGGTGCGTCCTGCTGCAGTTGGCGCAGCGCGGCCATGATGGGGGCTCGGTCCAGCGCCTGAGTGGGCGCGTCGAACATGCGCTCACCGGCGTCCAGGATGGGGCGGTAGCCGGTGCAGCGGCACAGATTGCCGGCCAGGTCGTCGGCCAGCTGCGGGCGCGTGGGCCGGGTGCCGGCCTGCTGGTGGCGCTCGTACAGCGCGGTCAGCGTCATCACGAAGCCGGGAGTGCAGAAGCCGCACTGCGAGCCGTGGCAGTCCACCAGCGCCTGCTGCGGCGGATTCAGCCGGGCCGGGCCGCCCAGGTCTTCCACGGTCAGCAGCGCGCGGCCGTCCAGCGTGGGCAGGAACTGGGTGCAGGCGTTGACGTTCCTCAGCTGCAACTCGCCGGCCTCGTCCAGCTCGGCCTGGATCACGGTGCAGGCGCCGCAGTCGCCCTCGGCACAGCCTTCCTTGGTGCCGGTGCAGGCGGCGTGTTCACGCAGGTATTGCAGCACCGTGGTGGTGGGCGGCAGGTCGTCCACGGTGACGATCTCGCCACGATGGAAAAAACGCAGGGGTCGGGTATTCATGCTGGCGAAGATTGTGATCGGAAGCCTGAGAATTGCCACATGAGTTTTACTAACCAGGAAAACTTCGCGCCGCCGCGCTGGGCCTTGCGCGGCGACCTGCTGGATTTCACCGCCGCACCAGCCTGGGGCGATATCGAGTCGCCCGCGGTGCGCTTCGACCGCGACCACTGGCTGCTGATCGAGCACGGCCGCATCGTGGGCCGCCAGGCCGAGGCGCCGGACGAGTCCTGGGTGCGCAAGGACCATGCCGGCCAGCTGGTGCTGCCGGGCTTCATCGACACCCATGTGCACTGCCCGCAGCTGGACGTGATCGGCTCCTACGGCACGGAGCTGCTGGACTGGCTCAAGCGCTACACCTTCCCGGCCGAGTGCGCCTTCGCCGACCCGGCGCGCAGCCGCGCCGGTGCCGAGACCTTTCTGGACGCGCTGCTGGCCAGCGGCACCACCTCGGCCGTGGTCTTTCCCACGGTGCACAAGGTGTCGGCCGAGGCGCTGTTCGACGCGGCCGCTGCGCGCGGCATGCGCCTCATCACCGGCAAGGTGCTGATGGACCGCCACGCGCCCGACGGCCTGCGCGATGACGTGACCCAGGCCGAGCGCGACTGCGTGGACCTGATCCAGCGCTTTCACGGCCGCGAGCGCCTGGCCTACGCGGTGACCGTGCGCTTTGCACCCACCAGCACGCCCGCGCAACTGGCCATGGCCGGCGGCCTGTGCCGGGCGGACGCCAGCCTCTACATGCAGACCCATGTGGCCGAGAACCGCGCCGAGGTCGCCTGGGTGGCTGAGCTCTTCCCCGAGGCGCGCAGCTACCTGGATGTATACGAGCAGGCCGGTCTGCTGCACGAGCGCGCGGTGCTGGCCCATGGCATCTGGCTGGATCCGGCCGACAAGCGCCTGCTGGCCGAGCGCGGCGCGCAGATCGCGCATTGCCCGTCCAGCAACCTGTTCCTGGGCAGCGGCCTGTTCGACTGGCCCGACGCGGCCTTCAACGTCAGCCTGGCCAGCGACGTGGGCGGCGGCACCACGCTGAGCCTGCCGCGCAACATGCTGGATGCCTACAAGGTGCAGGCGCTGCGCGGCCAGCGCCTGACCGCCTGGACGGCGCTGCACGGCGCCACCCGCGCGGCGGCCCAGGCCTTGCAACTGGGTGATGAGATCGGCGGCCTGTCGGTGGGGCAGACGGCCGACCTGTGCGTGTGGGACTGGGCGCGCGGCCCGGTGGCCCAGGCGCGAGATGCGGTGGTCAAGGAGCTGCACGAGCGCGTGTTCGCATGGATGACGCTGTCGGACGAGCGCAATCTCGCCGCCTGCTACGTGGCCGGCCGCCAGCGCGTCTGACGACTGTCCGCCGCGGCTGCGGGCTGTCCTGCCGTATCGACGCTTCATCCCTCCAGCGCATGAGCCGCGCCGCTCTGCTGGCTAGAGTCGCTTCACTTCAACGAGAGGAGACTCCATGAACCGTCCGCTGTTGCCGCTGGTGGCCGCCCTGGCGCTGGGCCTGACCCAGCCCGCATCGCAGGCCGCCCCGGCCACGACCGCCCAGGTGGCGCCCCAGGAGGCCCGAGCCGCCAAGCGCTACACCATAGAGCAGTTCATGGCGACCACCTCCCTGGGCGGCGCCAGCTTCTCGGCGGACGAGCGGCGCATCCTGTTCCACAGCAATGCCAGCGGCATCTTCAATGTCTACGCGATGCCGGTGGACGGTGGCCCGCCGGTGCAGCTGACCGACTCCAAGACCGACAGCTGCTACTCGGTCAGCTACTTTCCGCAGGATGACCGCTTCCTCTACACCCGCGACCAGGGCGGCAACGAGCTCAACCACCTCTATGTGCGCGAGCCGGATGGCGCGGAGCGCGACCTGACCCCGGGCAGCAAGCTCAAGGCGCTGTTCGCGGGCTGGAGCGCCGACGGCCAGGCCTTTCACGTGGCGACGAACGAGCGCGACCCGCGCTTCTTCGACCTCTACCGCTACGACGCCAAGACCTATGCGCGCACGCTGGTCTTCCAGAACGACAAGGGCTGGCAGAACCTGGAGATCAGCCGTGATGGGCGCTGGCTGGCGCTGGCCAAGCGCAACACCACGGCGGACTCCGACGTCTACCTGGCCGACCTGAAGACCGGCGAGGTCAGGCACCTGACGCCTCACCAGGGTGTGGCCAGCTATTCGGCCGAGGACTTCTCGCCCGACAGCCGCAGCCTCTTGATGACCACCAACGACGGCGGCGAGTTCACGCGCCTGGTGGCCTACGACATCGCCAGCGGCCAGACCCGCGAGGTCGAGCGCGCCGACTGGGACATCGTCTACAGCGAGTACTCCAGGGACGGCCGCTACCGCGTGACCGGCGTGAACCAGGACGCCAGCATCGCGCTGCGCCTCTACCGCGACGGCCAGGCCGTGCCGCTGCCCCAGCTGCCCGGCGGCGAGGTGCGCGGCGTGCGCTTCTCGGCCAGCGGCAAGCGCATGGCCTTCTACGTGAACGGCGACCGCTCGCCCAGCAACCTGTTCGTGGCCGAGGTGGGCTCCAGCGCCGCGCCCCGCCAGCTGACGCAAAGCCTGTCCAAGGACATAGACCCGGCCGAGCTGGTGGATGCGCGCATCGTGCGCTTCAAGTCCTTCGACGGGCTGGAGATCCCGTCGGTGCTGTTGATGCCCAAGGAAGCGTCGCCCACGCGCAAGGTACCCGCCATCGTGTGGGTGCACGGCGGCCCCGGCGGCCAGACCATGCGCGGCTACTCCGCCGCGATGCAGTACTTCGCCAACCATGGTTATGCGGTGCTGGGCATCAACAACCGCGGCAGCTCGGGCTATGGCAAGAGCTTCTTCACCGCGGATGACGGCAAACATGGCCGCGAGCCGCTGTGGGACTGCATAGAGGCCAAGACCCATCTCGCCGCGACCGGCCTGGTCGACCCCGAGCGCATAGGCATCCTGGGTGGCAGCTATGGCGGCTACATGGTGCTGGCGGCCATGGCCTTCCGCCCCGAGGCCTTCAAGGTGGGCGTGGACATCTTCGGCGTCAGCAACTGGATACGCACGCTGGAGTCCATCCCGCCCTACTGGGAGTCGCAGCGCCTGGCGCTCTACCAGGAGATCGGCGACCCGGTGAAGGACCGCGAGCGCCTGATGGCCACGTCACCGTTGTTCCACGCGGCCGAGATCCGCAAGCCGCTGATGGTGGTGCAGGGGGCCAACGACCCGCGCGTCATCAAGGCCGAGAGCGACGACATCGTCGCTGCGGTGAAGAAGAACGGCGTGCCGGTGGACTACCTGGTGTTCGACGACGAGGGCCATGGCTTCTCCAAGAAGAAGAACCAGATCGAGGGCAACCGGCGCATGCTGGAGTTCCTGGACCAACACCTCAAGGGCGCGGCGCGCTGAAGCGGGAGATCGCGATGATGGGTTTTCTGTTGTGGTGCCTGCTGTTCGTCGTGTGCTGGCCGCTGGCCTTGCTGGCGCTGCTGATGTGGCCGCTGGTGTGGCTGATCACGCTGCCGTTCCGGATGCTGGGCATCGCGGTGGAGGGCGTGTTCGCGCTGCTGCGCGCGCTGGTGATGCTGCCGGCGCGCGTGCTGGGTGGCGGGCGCTGAAGGCGGTTGAGGGCGGCTGAGGCCGCTCAGCGCAGGCCCGGAGGCTTGTCCACGCCCCAGCGGCGGTAGAGCTCGGCCGCGCCGGGGCGGCGGCTCCAGGCCTCGAAGGCCTGGTCGTAGCGCTGGGCCAGCGCCTCGCCGGCGGCGCTGCGTGCAAACGCCATGTGGCCGTGCAGCACGTCCAGTGGCGGGCTGCAGGCGCTCAGCGCCTGTGTGAGCCGCAGGTGCTCCAGCACCGGCCGGCAGTTGCGCTCGTTGGCGGCGAACAGGTCCACCCGCTGCTTCACCAGCATCTGCAGGCCGGCATCCACGGTGCTGACCCAGGACATGCTGTCCGCCAGCCATTTCATGCGGTCGAAGCGGCTGCCATAGGCCCAGCCGCGCACTGCGGCCACGCGCGCGTGGCGCAGATCCTCCAGCTCGCCGCGCCAGCGACTCTCCTCGCCGCGGCGCACGAACCAGACCATGGGGTCGGAATAGAAGGAGCGCGTGCTGAAGCGCAGCCGGGTCTCGCGGTCCGCGGTGAGGTAGGGGCCCACCAGCAGGTCGGCCTCGCCGGTCTCCACCATCAGCAGCGCGCGCGACCAGGGCATCCACTCGCAGCGCACGCCGTCACGGCCGAACAGCTGCTGCAGCAGTTCCACCGCCAGGCCCTGGGGCGCGCGACCCTCGGCGCCCTCGAACAGCCGGGCGAACTGCGTGCCCACCGCGCGCAGCGGCCGAGTTGCCGGCGCGCTGGACGGAGCCAGTGCCCAGGTGGGGGGCAGCGAGGTGGCCGCCAGCGCGCCCAGCCCGGCCCGCAGGCACAGGCGCCGACCCGCGTCGGCCTGGGAGCCGGGGGGCGGCGGCTGGTGCATCAGGCGATGTCGATCTCGTGCAGCGCCCAGCCGGTGCCGGCGCGGCGGTCCGCGAAGAAGCGCTGCAGCGTCTCCCGGGTGGTCTTGAACGCGATCTCGTCCCAGGGGATCTCGTGCTCATGGAAGAGCCGCGCCTCCAGCGACTCCGGCCCTGGGTCGAACACGGTGGAGCGCAGCCGCGCGCGGTAGAACAGGTGGACCTGTCCCACCCGCACCACGTTGAGCAGGCAGTACAGCGGCTGCATCTCCACGTCGGCGCCGGCTTCCTCCTGGGTCTCGCGCAGCGCGCCCTCGGCGGCGGTCTCACCCAGCTCCATGAAGCCGGCCGGCAGCGTCCACAGCCCGTGGCGTGGCTCGATCGCGCGGCGGCACAGCAGCACGCGGCCGTCTTCTTCCCAGACCGGCAGCGTGCCGACCACATTCAGCGGATTCTGGTAGTGGATGGTCCCGCAGGCCGGACAGACCGCGCGTTCACGGTTGTCGTCTGCCGGGACCTGATAGACCACGGGGGCTCCGCATTCGGAGCAATGCTTGTAGCGCCGGTTCATCCACATGCGCCGGAGTGTAGTGATGGCAACATGTCCGCCATGAAGCTGCACAACTACTTCCGCTCGTCGGCCTCGTGGCGGGTGCGCATCGCGCTCGCGCTCAAGGGCCTGGACTATGACTACGCTGCCATCCACCTGGGCCGCAACGAGCAGTTCGCGCAGCCCTTCGCGGGCCAGCAGGCCTCGCATCTGGTCCCGGCGCTGGAGCTGGACGACGGCCGCTGGCTGGGCCAGTCCATGGCCATCATCGAGTACCTGGACGAGACCTATCCCGAGCCGCCGCTGCTGCCGCGCGAGCCGCTGGCCCGGGCGCGCGTGCGAGCGCTGGCCCAGGACATAGGCTGCGACATCCACCCGATCAACAACCTGCGCGTGCTGCGCTATCTGAAGAACGACCTGGGCCAGACCCAGGACACGGTGGACCGCTGGTACCGCCACTGGATCGCCACCGGCCTGGCCGTGGTGGAGCGCCAGCTGGCCGGCAGTGCCGGGCGCTTCTGCTTCGGCGACCAGCCCGGCCTGGCCGACTGCCTGCTGGTGCCCCAGGTCTACAACGCCCAGCGCTTCGACTGCCCGCTGGACGACTTCCCCACGGTGATGCGGGTCAACGAAGCCTGCCTGGCCGAGCCGGCCTTTGCCAACACCCACCCCAGTGTCTGTCCCGATGCCTTCTGAGCCGCGCGCCGAGTGGCTGCGCCCAGCGCCCGACGCGCTGGGCCCGCAGGTGCGTGCGCTGATGACCACGCGCGGTTTCAACCTGGGCCGCAAGGCGGGCCCGGCCGAGCAGGTGAGGGCGCACCGCGAGGAACTGGCACGCCACCTGGGCGCGCGCCCGGTGTTTCTGGACCAGGTGCACGGCGTCGACGTGGTGAGGCTGCGGCCGCACCTGCATGACGACAACGCACCGCGCGCCGATGCGGCCGTGAGCACCGACCCCGAACTCGCCGTGGCGGTGTTGGTGGCGGACTGCCTGCCGGTGCTGTTCGCGGCGCCGGGCGGCGTGGCCGGCGCCCATGCCGGCTGGCGCGGCCTGGCCGGCGGCGTGCTGGAGAACACCGTGGCCGCGTTGTGCGAGGCGGCTGGGTGCGAACTCCGCGATGTGCGCGCCTGGCTGGGCGCCTGCATAGGGCCCGAGGCCTTCGAGGTGGGGTCGGAGGTGGTGGCCGCCTTCGGCCGCGAGCCGCTGACGCGCGATCAGCCGCTGTTCGCGTTCCGGCCCAACCCGGCACCGCGCTGGCGTGCCGACCTGGCCGGCCTGGCGCGCGAGCGCCTGGCCGTGGCCGGTGTGGGCGCCATCAGCGGCGGCCAGTGGTGCACGCTCGGTGAAGAGTCACGTTTCTTCTCGTTTCGCGGCGAGGCCCGCGGCCGGCCCGTCGGCCGCATGGCCGCCTGCATCGCTCTCGGCGGCCTCGGCTGAGGCCCGCGCCGCACGCCGGCGCCGCCCCGGCGTGCCCAGGATGTAGAGCAGCAGGCCCAGCGGCATCACGCCGTACAGCAGCAGCGTGATCGCGGCGCCCAGCAGCGTGCCCTGTGGGCTCAGCGCTTCGGCCGCCGCCATCATCAGCGCCACATAGGCCCAGGCGATGGCGATCAGGTACATGGGGTGATCCCGGCCTTGTTTTGATGCGGATCAGGGCGGTGGGCGTTACGCGGTGGTTTCATGTCAAGCCGGTGTCAGTGCACACCATTACAACGGATGTCACGCGGGGTGTGGCAAGCTTGATGCCGCAAAGTCGCGAAGGAGACATGGCTTGGCTACCCGCAAGAATCCCCCGGCTCAGAGCGCCCCCAGCGAGGCGCCGCCGGCCGGCCCCTGGCATGACGCCCTGGGTGCTCTGCCCCCGTCCCTGCCGCTGATTCCGCCCCAGGCCCTGGCCGAGTTGCAGGCCGACTACCTGCGCCAGGCCACCGCGCTGTGGAACGACGCGCTGAGCGCCCAGCCGCCTGCGCCATCGGGCGACCGCCGCTTCGCGGCGCCGGAATGGAGCGCCAACCCGATCAGCAGTTTCATCAGCCAGCTCTACCTGCTGAACGGCCGCACGCTGGGCCGCATGGCCGATCAGATCGAGGCCGATACCAAGACCAAGGCGCGGCTGCGCTTCGCGGTGCAGCAGTTCGTCGACGCCACCGCGCCGAGCAACTTCCTGGCCACCAACCCCGAGGCGTTGAAGCTGGCGCTGGACAGCCAGGGCGAGACACTGGCTCGCGGGCTCAAGCTGCTGGCCGGCGACGTGCAGCGCGGCCATGTGTCGCAGACCGACGAGGCCGCGTTCGAGGTGGGCCGCAATGTGGCGACCACCGCCGGCCATGTGGTGTTCGAGAACGAGCTGTTCCAGCTGCTGGAGTACACGCCGCTGACGCCCCAGGTGCACGAGCGGCCGTTGCTGCTGGTGCCGCCCTGCATCAACAAGTACTACATCCTGGACCTGCAGCCCGACAACTCGCTGATCCGCTACGCGATCAGCCAGGGCCACCGCACCTTCGTCGTCAGCTGGCGCAACCCCGACGAGTCGGTCAAGCACCTGGGCTGGGACGACTACGTGGAGCAGGGCGCGATCGCCGCCATCCGCGTGGCCCAGCAGATCTCCGGCCAGGAGCGCATCAACACGCTGGGCTTCTGCGTCGGCGGCACCATCCTGGCCAATGCGCTGGCGGTGCTGGCCGCGCGTGGCGAGCAGGCCGCGGCCAGCCTCACGCTGCTGACCACGCTGCTGGACTTCAGCGACAACGGCGTGCTGGACGTGTTCGTGGACGAGGCCAGCGTGCGCCTGCGCGAGGCCACGCTGGGCCCCGACGCGCCCAGTGGCCCGCAGCTGCTGCACGGCCAGGAGCTGGCCACCACCTTCAGCTTCCTGCGCCCCAACGACCTGGTCTGGAACTACGTGGTGGGCAACTACCTCAAGGGCGAGGCCCCGCCGGCTTTCGACCTGCTGTACTGGAACGGCGACTCCACCAACCTGCCCGGGCCCATGTACTGCTGGTATCTGCGCCACACCTACCTGCAGAACGAGCTGCGAGTGCCGGGTCGGCTCACGGTCTGCGGCGAGCCGCTGGACCTGGGCCTGATCGACGCGCCGGTCTACATCTACGGCTCGCGCGAGGACCACATCGTGCCCTGGCAGGCCGCCTATCGTTCGACGCAACTGCTCAAGGGCAGGAAGCGTTTCGTGCTGGGCGCGTCCGGCCATATCGCGGGCGTCATCAACCCGCCGCCCAAGCCCGGCAAGCCCCCCAAGCGCAGCCACTGGATCGCACCCGGCACCGCGCTGCCGGCCGAGCCCGAGGCCTGGCTGGCGGGCGCGCAGGAGCATGCCGGCAGCTGGTGGCCTGATTGGAGTGGCTGGCTGGCCCGCCATGCGGGCGCCCGGAAGGCCGCACCCAAGGCGCCGGGCAACCGCAAGTTCAAGGCCATAGAGCCCGCGCCCGGTCGCTACGTGAAGGTCAAGGCCTGAACCGCCGGCGCATCACCCCACATCACACAGAGCAGAGAGGACTCCCCCATGAGCAAGGAAGACATCGTCATCGTCGCCGCCGCGCGCACCGCCATCGGCAAGTTCGGCGGCACGCTGGCCAAGACCCCCGCGCCCGAGCTGGGCGCCACCGTGCTGAAGGCGCTGCTGCAGCGCAGCGGCCTGTCCGGCGAGCAGATCGGCGAGGTCATCCTGGGCCAGGTGCTGCAGGCCGGTGCCGGCCAGAACCCGGCGCGCCAGGCGCTGATCAAGGCCGGCCTGCCGGTCAGCGTGCCGGCCATGACCATCAACAAGGTCTGCGGCTCCGGCCTCAAGGCCGTGATGCTGGCGGCCCAGGCGATACGCGACGGCGACAGCGACATCGTGATCGCTGGCGGCCAGGAGAGCATGAGCCTGGCGCCCCACGTGCTGCACGGCTCGCGCGAGGGCCAGCGCATGGGCGACTGGAAGATGGTCGACTCCATGATCGTGGACGGCCTGTGGGACGTGTACAACCAGTACCACATGGGCATCACCGGCGAGAACGTCGCCAAGAAGTACGGCATCACGCGCGAGCAGCAGGACGCGCTGGCGCTGGCCAGCCAGCAAAAGGCGGCCGCCGCCCAGGACGCCGGCCGCTTCAAGGACGAGATCGTGCCCCTCAGCATCGCGCAGAAGAAGGGCGATCCGCTGGTGTTCGACGCCGACGAGTTCATCAACCGCAAGTCCACCGCCGACGCGCTGGCCGGCCTGCGGCCCGCGTTCGACAAGGCCGGCACGGTCACGGCCGGCAATGCCTCGGGCCTGAACGATGGCGCGGCCGGCGTGGTCGTGATGTCGGCCGCCAAGGCGGCGGCGCTGGGCCTCAAGCCGCTGGCGCGCATCGCGTCCTATGCGTCGGTCGGCGTGGACCCGGCCTACATGGGCATAGGCCCGGTGCCGGCGGCGCGCAAGGCGCTGGAGCGTGCCGGCTGGAAGCCCGCGGACCTGGACCTGCTGGAGATCAACGAGGCCTTCGCGGCCCAGGCCTGCGCGGTGCACCAGGAAATGGGCTGGGACATCAACAAGGTCAACGTGAACGGGGGCGCTATCGCGCTGGGCCATCCCATCGGCGCCAGCGGCTGCCGCATCCTGGTCACGCTGCTGCACGAAATGATCCGCCGCGACGCCAAGAAGGGCATCGCGTCGCTGTGCATAGGCGGTGGCATGGGCGTGGCCCTGACCGTCGAACGCTGAACCCTCAGCGCCCCAAGTCAACAACCAGGAGACAGACATGAGTCAGAAGATTGCCTACGTCACGGGCGGCATGGGTGGCATCGGCACCGCGATCTGCCAGCGCCTCGCCAAAGCCGGTTTCAAGGTCATCGCCGGCTGCGGCCCCAGCCGCGACTGCGAGAAGTGGCTGGACGAGCAAAAGGCCCTGGGCTTCACCTTTCACCGCTCGGTCGGCAATGTGGCCGACTGGGATTCCACGGTCGCGGCCTTCGACAAGGCCATCAGCGAGCACGGCCCCATCGACGTGCTGGTGAACAACGCCGGCATCACGCGCGACCGCATGTTCCTGAAGATGACGCCGGACGACTGGCGCGCGGTCATAGACACCAACCTCAACAGCATGTTCAACGTGACCAAGCAGGTCGTGCCGGGCATGGTGGACAAGGGCTGGGGCCGCATCATCCAGATCAGCTCGGTGAACGGCGAGAAGGGCCAGGCCGGCCAGACCAACTACTCCGCCGCCAAGGCCGGCATGCACGGCTTCACGATGGCGCTGGCGCAGGAGCTGGCCTCCAAGGGCATCACGGTGAACACGGTGAGCCCCGGCTACATCGGCACCGACATGGTCAAGGCCATCAAGCCCGAGGTGCTGGACAAGATCGTCGCGCAGATTCCGGTGCGTCGCCTGGGCACGCCCGAGGAGATAGGCGCCATCGTCGCCTGGCTGGCCGGCGAGGACAGCGGCTTCACCACCGGCGCCGACTTCTCCTGCAACGGCGGCCTGCACATGGGTTGACGTCCGGCTCCCCAGGCCTTGAGAGCCGGTCGCCATGGGGCGGCCGGCCCTTTGTTCTTGGGGCGGCGAGCCCGCAAGGCGATGTACGCAGCGCTGCTTAGCTTTTGCGCCGGCACGCTGGGCAGCGGCCGACCCCGGGCCTAACTTGGTGAGGAGCGTTCCTGCGCGCTCGGTCAACAAGCCAAGGAGGTTCCCCATGAGTCACTCTCTTCAACTGTCTCTGCTGGCCGCACTGGGCCTGGCAGCCGTCGCGGCGCAGGCCCAGACCAGCCTGCCGCCGGTGGATATCAGCGCCACGCGGGCGCTGCCGCTGGAACTGCAGCCGACGCGGGTGGACGTGTCCCGCGTGTGTCCGGGCTATGGCGAGGTGCTGCGCGAGTGGCTGCTGCTGCCCGAGGTGTCGGCGCCGGTCGATTACCTGGTGCGTTTCAAGCTGGACGAGGGGCAGGTGTCCGACGTGGGTTTCAGGCACACGCCCATGGAGGTGCGGCCGGCGATACGCCGCGCGATGCGTCAGGTGAGCTGCAGCGATGACGGCCAGGCCCAGCAGCAGTTTGCTTTCATCCTGCGCGTGCTGCCCGAGCGCGGTGACGAGGTTCAGCAGGCCCGGGTGTTGACGCCCAGCGCCACGCAACTGGCTGCGCTGAGTCGCGTGGACTGAGCCCGCAGCCCCGGCCGCCCGCGTGCGTGTGCGGCGGGGCAGGGTTCAGCCGGGCAGCGCGTCGGCGCTGCCCACCCAGCGCAACAGCTGGGTCATGGAGGGCGCACGGCTCTTCAGCAGCAGCTTGCGCACATGCACCCGCGTGGTGCTGAGCTGTATGCCCAGCTGTCGGGCCACGGCCTCGGGTGTCAGCCCATCGGCCAGCAACAGCAGCACGCAGCGCTCGGCCGGGCTGAAGCGCATGCGGGCGCACAGCGCGTCCACGCGGGCCTGCTGGGCCAGCTCGGGCCGGTCCAGGTGCAGGCAGATCAGGCGGGCGGGCTCCGGCCAGCCCGAGGCCCGGCCCAGCGCGGGCGGCAGCACTTGCACCTCCAGCCAGCCGGTGTGCTGGGGCGTGAGCCACAGCGCAGCGCGCTGGGGCGTCTCGGGGCGGCTCAGGTGCAGCAGCGACTCCAGCGCGGTGGCGGCCAGCGATCCGAGGCGCATCAGATGACCGGCACTCAGCGCGGCCTGGCCGGCCTGCGCGAGAGCGGCCGCCGCCTGGTTCTGGAACAGCAGGCCGCGACCGGGGGTCAGCACCCACAGCGGCAGCGGCAGGGAGGTCCACAGCTGCTCGGCCGGTGAGGTCGGCCCATTGTTACGGATCGAGGGAGAGAGCAGGGCGCTGGTCATGAGCTGTGCCTGTGGGGATGTGGCGAAGCCGGGGCTTGTGCAGAATCCGCGAGGTTCCGGCGGCCGCACAGGGTTGAGTCCGACACATTTGCGCGCCGCAGCGCCCAAGAGTTAGGGAGTTTTCGCATGAGGCTGCTGGAGCGTGGCGATGCGCTGGATCAGGCCGCCGAGGCGCTGGCCCGGGCGCGCGCCGGGCGGGGTAGCGTGCTGCTGCTCAGCGGCGAGGCCGGCCTGGGCAAGAGCAGCCTGATTGCGGAGTTGCTGCGCACGCTGCAGGGCAGCCGGCTGCGCGTGCTGCAGGGCGGCTGCGAGGACCTGCACGCGCCAAGGCCGCTGGGGCCGGTGCATGAGATTGCGCGCGGCGGCCTGGCCGGTGTGCAGGCGCTGCTGGGCCGGCACCAGCCCGCCGCCGAGGTGGCGGCGGCGCTGCTGGCCGCGCTGGATGTGCCGCACCAGCCCACGCTGCTGGTGGTCGAAGACCTGCATTGGGCGGACGATGCGACGCTGGACCTGCTCAAGCATCTGGGCCGCCGCATCGCACGGCTGCCGGTGTTGCTGCTGCTCAGCTACCGCGACGACGAGCTGGGTCCCGAGCACCCGCTGAACCGTCTGCTGGGCGATCTGCCCGCCGAGGCCTGCGTGCGGCTGGCGCTGGCGCCGCTGTCGGCGCAGGCGGTGGCCCAGCTGTGTGCACAAGCCGGCCGGCCGGCCGCCGGACTGCACGAGGCCACCGGGGGCAACCCCTTCTTCGTGACCGAGGTGCTGGCCAGTGGCGTGGATGGCGCCCACACCGGGGTGCCCACCACGGTGCGCGAGGCGGTGCACACGCGGGTACAGCGTCTAGCCGCCGGGCCGCGCGAGGTGTTGCAGGCGCTGTGCGTGGTGCCGGGCAGCGTCTCGCTGGCGCTGGCTCATGCCTTGCTGCCCGGTCGGGCCGAGGCGCTGGACGCCTGCCTGAGCTCGGGTCTGCTGTTGGCGCGCGAGGGGGCGCTGGCCTTTCGGCACGAGCTGGCGCGCCGCGCGGTGCAGGACCTGCTCGCACCGATGCAGCGACGGGCTCGCCATGCGGCGGTGCTGGCGGCCTTGCGGGCCGGTGGCCCAGCGTCGCCGGCCCGCCTGGCCCACCATGCGGCCGAGGCCGGCGACATCGCACAGGTGCTGGCCTTTGCGCCGCTGGCCGCACGCCAGGCGGCCGCGACCGGCGCTCACCGCCAGGCCGCGCTGCAGCTGGCCGCCGCCCTCGCGGTGGCAGATCAGGCGCCCGCCGAGCTGCAGGCGCAGTTGCAGGAGTCCTGGTCCTACGAGGCGGCGCTGGCACTGCGCATCGACGCCGCCGTGATCGCGGCCCGTCACCGGGCGATTGCGCTGTGGCGAGGTCTGGGGCGGGTGGAGAAGGTGGGGCTCAACCTGCGCTGGCTGTCACGTCTGCACTGGTATCAGGGCGAGGCCGAGCTGGCGGAGCGCTATGCGGCCGAGGCGGTGGAGCTGCTGCAGGCCCATGCCCCGGGGCCCGAACTGGCCTGGGCCTATGCGACCCGCGCCCAGCTGCACATGCTGCAGGACCGTCTGGAGCCGGCCCTGCTGTGGGGCGAACGTGCGATTGCGCTGGCCACGCGCCTGGGCGAGCGCGAGGTGCTGTGCCATGTGCTGAACACCGTCGGCACGGCCGAGCTGTTCGCAGGGCGCGCGCAGGGCGAGGCGCGGCTGGAACGCAGCCTGGAGCTGGCGCGCCAGTGCGGCTTCCACGAGCAGGCTGCGCGGGTTTACAGCAACCGGGCGGAGCATGCGGTGGTGTTCAAGGATTTCGCGCAGGCGGAGCGCTGGCTGTCCGAGGGCATTGCCTTCGACCGCCGCTTCGACCTCGACGCCTGGACGCCCTATCTGATGGGCTGGCAGGCCCAGCTGCGGCTGGAGCAGGGCCGCTATGCCGAGGCGCAGGCCCTGGCCGACGAGGTGCTGGCGCTGCCGCGGCTCAGCGCCATCATGAAGCTGCCGGCGCTGACGGTGCAGGCCTGGGTGGCGCTGCGCTGCGGCCACCCCGGGGCGGGTGAACTGGCCGACGAGGCCCTGGGCGTCGCCCAGGCCACGCAGGAGCTGCACCGCATCCTGCCGCTGCTGCTGGCGCGTGCGGAGGCCGCCTGGCTGGCGGGCGATAGCGAGGCCGGACGGCTGCTGCTGCAGCCGCTGCTGGGCCGGCCGGAGCTGGCCGCCAACCCCTGGACCGGGGGCGCCTTCGCGGTCTGGCTGGCGCGCTGCGGCGGCCCGGCCGAGCAGGGCGCTTGCCGGGCGGCGCCCTGGGCGCTGGAGCTGGCCGGTCAGCATGAGGCCGCAGCGCTGGCCTGGACCGGCTTGGGTCTGCCATTCGAATCCGCGCTTGCGCGGCTGCAGCAGGCGCGCGCCGGGCGCGAGCCCGCGGCCGCACTGGAGGCCGCCGTGCAGGGGCTGATGCCGCTGGGGGCGCAGCCGGCGCTTGAGCGGGTGCAGCGCCTGGCGCGCGAACTGGGACTGAGCCTGCGGCGCGGCCCCTATGCGGCCGCCCGCGAGCATCCGCGGGGACTGACCGCACGCGAGCAGCAGGTGCTGGCCCTGCTGGCCGAGGGACTGGGCAATGCGGACATCGCGACCCGGCTGGGGCTGGGCCGGCGCACCGTGGAGCACCATGTGTCGGCGGTGCTGGCCAAGCTGGGTGCCCAGGGCCGCAGCCAGGCGGTGGCCATGGCCTGGCGTGATCGGCTGATCTGAGGACGGGTCTGAATCAGGCTGCCCGCGGCAGGCCCAGGCTGACGGTGGTGCCCTGGTCCGGCTGGCTCTCCACCCGCAACTGGCCGCCCATCAGGCCCACCAGTTGCTGGCTCAGCGCCAGGCCCAGGCCGGTGCCGGCGATGCCGCTGCGCTCCCGTCCGAGCCGGTTGAAGGGCTGGAACAGCTGGGCCAGCTGGTCCGCATCCATGCCCAGGCCGGTGTCGCTGATGTGCAGCCAGACCATGCCGTCCTGCTCGCCACAGCGCAGGCCAATGCTGCCACCGGGCCGGTTGTACTTGATCGCATTGCTCAGCAGGTTGAGCAGTACCTGGTGCAGGCGCCCGGCATCCGCCTGCACGCGCGGCAGCCCCTGCGGCAGCGGCGGCAGCACCAGGCCGGCGGCGTTCGCCTGGCCGCGGCACTGGGCCAGGGCTTCGCCGAGCTGGGCACCCAGTTCGCAGGGGTGCAGGTCCAGGCGCAACTGGCCGACCTCGATGCGCGACACGTCCACCATCTCGTCGATCAGACCCAGCAGGTGCTGACCGGCATTGCGGATGTGGGTCACGCGCTGCTGCTGCAGCGGGGTCAGCGGCGCGCTGCCGTCCATTTCCAGCAACTGGGCAAAGCCCAGCATCGCACCCAGCGGCGTGCGCAGCTCATGGTTCACGCGGGCCAGGAATTCGCTCTTGGCGCGGCTGGCCCGGTCGGCTTTGCGCTGGGCCTCGCGTGCCAGCGCCTCGCTGGTGGCGAGCTCGGCGTTGCGCAGCAGCAGGGCCAGGTCCTGCTCGATGCTGTCGCGCATCAGGCTCATCAGCTCCATGGCGCGGGCCTCGGGCTTGCGGGCTTCGCGGTCCATCACGCACAGCGTGCCGAACAGGCTGCCGTCTGGTTGACGTATCGGCAGGCCGTAATAGGCGATCAGGCCGGCCAGTGCCGTGGGGTTGTCCTGCATCTCGGGCAGGCAGCTCGCGTCGGTCACCTGCAGCGTCTCGCCCTGGCGCAGCGCACGGGCGCAGTAGGTGTTGAGCTCGAAGTCGATGCGCTGCTCGGGCTGGAACAGGTCCAGGCTCTGGCTCAGCGTCTGCACCACCAGATGATCGCCGTCGCGGCGGTTGATCATCGCGTAGGGCATGCCGGATAGCTCGGTCAGCAGGTCCACCATGCGCTGCCAGCGCAGCAGATGCGGGATGAAGTCGGGTCTGACGTCCATGGCGGCGCGGTGTGTTACGGCGTGTAAAGATCATCCTAACCGTGTTGCCGCCCGCGTTGGCGCGCTGCTTCGCGAGACCTTGCGGCGCTCTGGCTATGATCCGCGCCGTTTCGAATCTGGAGGGTGACGGCGATGGCCATGGACGTGGTGGATTACGAGATCAAGGGCGCGGAGATGCAGTTCGTCGAGGTCGAACTGGACCCCGGCGAGGCAGCCATCGGCGAGGCCGGTTCCATGATGTTCATGGACGCCGGCATCACGATGGACACGGTGTTCGGCGACGGCTCGGCCAACCAGGGCGGCTTCTTCGGCAAGCTGCTGGGCGCGGGCAAGCGCCTGATCACGGGTGAATCGCTGTTCACCACCATCTACACCAACCAGGGCGCGGGGAAGCTGCGCGTGGCCTTCGCCGCGCCTTACCCCGGCAAGATCCTGCCCATGGACCTGTCCAAGCTGGGCGGCACGCTGATCTGCCAGAAGGACGCCTTCCTGTGCGCGGCGCGCGGCGTCAGCCTGGGCATCGCGATCCAGCAAAAGCTCAGCACCGGCTTCTTCGGTGGCGAGGGCTTCATCATGCAGAAGCTGGAGGGTGACGGCCTGGCCTTCGTCCATGCCGGCGGCACCGTGGTGCGCCGCACGCTGCAGCCCGGCCAGACGCTGCTGGTGGACACCGGCTGCGTGGTGGCCTACACGCCGGGCGTGAACTTCGAGATCCAGTACGTGGGCAAGATCAAGACCGCGCTGTTCGGTGGCGAGGGCCTGTTCCTGGCCAAGCTCACCGGCCCGGGCGAGGTCTGGTTGCAGAGCCTGCCGTTCTCGCGCCTGGCCTCGCGCATCTTCGCGGCAGCACCTCAGACCGGCGGTGGTGGCCGCGAGGAGGGCTCCGTGCTGGGCGGCTTCGCGGCCGGCGGCCTGCTGGGTGGCCTGATCGGCGGCGACGAGGACTGAGCGGCCGACCCCTGTGCGGGCGATACCCCCGGCATGGGCTTGACCCAGGTCAGGGGCGCGACAGCCCCCCTGGGTAAACTCGGACGGGCAGGGCGGCAGGGTGCCGCCCTTTTCGTTGGAGACGCTGGATGTTGCGCAAGTGGGCGGTGTTGTGGGCCGCGGGTGTGGGGGTGGCGCTGGGCGCCCAGGCGCAGGCGGTCAAGCCGCCTCTCTTCGTGCTCAATTCGCTGGATGCCGATGTCTCCATCGTCGACCCGGTGAGCTTCAAGCAGCTCAAGCGCATTCCCACCGGCAAGGAGCCTCACCACCTCTACCTGACGCCGGACAACAAGTCGCTGATCGTCGCGAACGCGCTGGGCGACTCGCTGACCTTCTTCGACCCGCGCACCGCGGTCATCCAGCGCGTGCTGCGCGATGTGCCGGACCCCTACCACCTGCGCTTCTCGCCGGACATGAAGTGGTTCGTCACCGCCTCCAACCGGCTGGACTATGTGAGCCTCTACCGCTGGCAGGGCTCGGACGCCAAGGAGCCGCTGCAGTTGGTCAAGCGCCTGCCGGCGCCCAAGACGCCCAGCCACCTGAACATCGACAGCAAGAGCACCGTGGTCTACGCCAGCCTGCAGGACAGCAGCGAGCTGCTGGCCATAGACCTGGCCACGCAGACCGTGCGCTGGAAGCAGCCGGTGGGCCACCTGCCGGCCGACATCTTCCTGACGCCCGATGACCGCTACCTGCTGGTGGCGCTGACCGGCGACCGTTTCGTCGAGGTCTGGGACGTGTCGGGCAAGGCGCCACAGCTGGTCAAGCGCATCGCCACCGGCGACGGTGCCCACTCCTTCCGCGCCTTGGGCGACAAGCGCCATGTGCTGGTCAGCAACCGTGCGGCCAACACCATCAGCAAGATCGATTACGCCACCTTCACGGTGGTCGACCAATACCCCGGCCCGGCGGGTCCTGACGACATGGAGGTGCTGCCGGACGGTCGCACGCTGGTGTTCGTGTCGCGCTGGGCGGGCAAGGTCACCGAGGTCGACATGACGACCCGCAAGGTGGTGCGCCAGGTCAAGGTGGGCAAGTCGCCGCACGGCATCTGGACGCTGGAGCACCAGCCGCGCCTATGAGAGTGGCGCCCCTTGTCCAGTCCCGCCGCGCTGAACGCGGGCGTGCCCGGACGGTCTTGCAGACCGCACTGCGGCTCTCGCCGCAGCTCTTCGGCAGGCAAGCCGAGCCCACCGGGCTCAACTTGTCCGGCCTCAGCCCCCGAGGGGACGGCGATGCTTGCGGCATTGATCCGCAAGCACATCGCCTGCGGGCCGGCTTGGGAGCGGCCCGGCGCTCGACCCACATTCGAAATACATGAAAGCTCTTCTCTTGGCGTTGGTGGCCACGACGGTTGCGGCGCAACCGGCTTGCGACAAGCCGGTCTACCTGACCTTCGACACCGGCCACATGGGCGTCGCGCCGCTGATCGCGGAAACGCTCAAGCGTCATAACGCCCGTGCGACCTTCTTCATCGCCAGCGAGCCCACGCTGACCGGCGGCACCACGCTGGACGAGACCTGGGCGCCCTGGTGGCGGGAGCGCGTGGCCGAGGGCCACGACTTCGGCTCCCACACCTGGGACCACGACATCTTCATGGAAGACCTGCCCGATGCCGAGGGCAAGGTCACGCGCTTCAAGGTGAGGGCGCAGGCCGGTGTGCAAAAGCCGGTGGTGAAGGAGCTCAGCGCCGAGCAGTACTGCGCGGAGCTGACCAAGGTTGGTGATCGCTTCAAGGCCATCACCGGGCAAGCCCTGTCCCCCATCTTCCGGGCACCGGCCGGCCGCACCTCGCCGGCGCTGCTGAACGCGGCCAAGGCCTGCGGCTTCACGCATGTGGGCTGGAGCCGTGCGGGCTTTCTGGGCGACGAATTGCCCAGCCAGAGCTTCCCGAACGCGCAGCTGCTGGAGAAGGCGCTGCGCGACATCCGCCCCGGCGACATCCTGATCGCCCACCTGGGCATCTGGCAGCGCCAAGACCCCTGGGCCCCGGCGGTGTTGGAGCCCCTGATGACCGGACTGGAGCAGCGCGGCCTATGCTTTGCGCCGCTGCGCGAGCATCCCCGTTACGCTGCCTTGCTCAAGAACCCGACCAAGAACCCACCCAACGCGCCGTGATCGACTGGATTTCCAACACCTACGATCTGCTGCAGCAACTGCTGTATGAGTCCCTGATCCAGCCGGCGCTGTTCGCGCTGGGCTTTGGCAACCTGCTGGAGGATGCCTTCGACGCCACCGGCTGGCTGCTGCTGGGGCTGTTGCAGGTGGTGGTGATCGTGGCCGTCATCGGCCTGCTGGAGCGGCGCTGGCCGGTGGAGCCGGTGACCGACCGTCAGGCGGTGCGGGTGGACGTGATCTACACGTTGATCCACCGCCTGGGCCTGGTGCAGCTGGGGCTGTTCCTCGGTGTGGCGCCCTTGTGGGATGCACTGGCGGGCCAGTTGCGGCTGTGGGGCGTGCCGACCTGGCAACTGGACGAACTGTGGCCCGGCGTCACCGATATCGGCTGGGTCAGCCTGCTGCTGTATCTCGTGGTGTTCGATTTCGTCGGCTACTGGCTGCACCGCTGGCAACACCAGTTCCACTGGTGGTGGGCGCTGCACAGCCTGCACCACAGCCAGCGCCAGATGACCAAGTGGAGCGATGACCGCAACCACCTGCTGGACGACATCCTGATGGCCAGCGCGATGGCGCTGCTGGCGCGCTTCATCGGCGTGCAGCCGGGGCAGTTCGTCGCCATCATCGTGATCTCGCAGCTGGTGCAGAGCCTGCAGCACGCCAACCTGCGCTGGAGCTTCGGCCGCATCGGCGAGCGGCTGCTGGTCAGCCCGCGCTTCCACCGCCGCCACCACAGCATAGGCATAGGCCACGAGTCCGCCGGCCGCGGCACGCTGGGTGGCTACAACTTCGGTGTGCTCTTCCCCTGGTGGGACCTGCTGTTCCGCACCGCCAACTTCGAGCCGCGCTTTGATGCCACCGGCGTGCGCGACCAACTGCCCGAGGAGGGCGCGCGCGACTACGGCCGCGGCTTCTGGCGCCAGCAGTGGCTGGGGCTGAAGCGCCTGCTCGGCGTGGCGCGGGGAGCGGTCTGATGCAGCGCCTGGCGGATTCGTTCTGGCGCGCCTGCGCCTACTGCCTGCTGCCGCGGGTCATCGGCCTGTCGCTGCTGCCGCTGGTGCTGGCCGGCCTGCTGGTGTTCGGCTTCATGTTCTTCTTCTGGGAAGGTGCGGTGGCCAGCGTGCGCGCGACGCTGGAGAGCTGGCTGCTGGTGGACAGCCTGCTGCGCTGGCTGGACTCCATGGGTGGAGCGGCGCTGCGCAGCATGCTGGCGCCGTTGATCGTGCTGGCGCTGGTGCTGCCGGTGGTGGTGGTCATCAGCCTGCTGCTGGTGGCGTTGTGCATGACGCCGGCCATGGTGTCCCTGGTGTCGGAGCGGCGCTTCCCGGGGCTGGAGAAGCGCCGTGGCGGCTCGCTGCTGCAGAGCGTGGCCGCGTCGCTGGGCGCCACCGTGGTGGCGGTGCTGCTGCTGCTGCTGTCGCTGCCGCTGTGGTTGATCCCGCCGCTGGTGATGGTGCTGCCGCCGCTGATCTGGGGCTGGCTCACCTATCGCGTGTTCGGCTTCGACGTGCTGGCCGAGCATGCGTCCGCCGACGAGCGCCGCGCGCTGCTGGCCGAGCACCGCATGCCCATGCTGGCCATGGGCGTGATCTGCGGCTACCTGGGCGCGGCGCCGTCGCTGATCTGGGCCATGGGCACGCTGACCATCGTGCTCGCGCCCTTCGTGGTGCTGCTGTCCATCTGGCTCTACACGCTGGTGTTCGCCTTCTCCACCGCCTGGTTCACGCATTACGCGCTGGCGGCGCTGCAGGCTCGGCGTGACGCGGAGCCGGTGGCCGAGTCCGAGGTGCTGCTGGGCCGAGAAGGCGCGGCTTGACATCGCGCCGGGGGCTGCCCGGGCGCTGCAGGGGAGTGTGTTGTGAATGTGGGACTGATCATCATTGGCGACGAGATCCTGTCGGGCAAGCGCCGCGACGGCCATCTCGCCAAGTTCATCGAGCTGCTGGGCCAGCGCGGCATGCAGCTGAGCTGGGCCCAGTACCTGGGCGATGACCGTGCGGCCCTCACCGCGCGGTTGCGCGAGGCCTTCGCCAGCGGCGACCTGGTGGTCAGCTGCGGTGGCATAGGCGCGACGCCGGACGACCACACGCGCCAGGCCGCAGCCGCGGCGTTGGGCCGCGACATGGCGGTGCATCCCGAGGCGCGTGAGCTGATCTGGCAGCGCATCCAGCAGATGGCGGCCGAGCAGGGCAAGGCGGTGACGCCGGACGAGCCCGACAGCCTGCGCCGCTTCGAGATGGGGCGCTTCCCGGTGGGCGCGGCCATCGTGCCCAACCCCTACAACAAGATCCCCGGCTTCTTCGTGGACCACGTGTACTTCGTGCCCGGCTTCCCGGTGATGGCCCATCCCATGATGGCCTGGGTGCTGGATCGCTATCCGCAGTTGCATCGCGAGGTGCAGACGCTGGAGCGTTCGCTGATCGTGCAGGGCGCGATGGAGGCCAGCCTCACGCCGTTGATGGAGCGCATCGAGGCCGAGTTCGCCGGCATCAAGGTGTTCAGCCTGCCCAGCGTCGATCACCCGCAGTGGGGCCGTTGCATAGAACTGGGCGTCAAGGGCGAGGCCGAAGGTCTGCCGGCCGCCTATGCCGCCCTGAAACAGGGCGTGATCGATTTTGGTGCGCAAGTGAGTGCCGAAATGGTGCGTTGATCGCGGCGCTCGCCTCGGTGGTACGCATAATGGGCTGATGCGCCCGGCGACTACCCATGTCGGTGCGCTCTGGCATGCAACCTGCTTTGTTTTCCTCGTGGCCGCGTGCGTGCGAGCGCCGTGGCAGCAACCCTCCCCTCGATTCCGCTAGGAGCTATTGATGGCCAAGACCGTCGCCGAAGTGATGCAACTGGTGAAGGACAACGAAGTCAAGTTCGTGGACTTCCGCTTCACCGATACCCGTGGCAAGGAACAGCACGTGTCCGTGCCCGTGTCCGCGTTTGACGAAGACAAGTTCACTTCGGGTCACGCGTTCGACGGCTCCTCGATCGCCGGCTGGAAGGGCATCGAGGCGTCCGACATGCTGCTGATGCCGGACCCCAACACCGCCAACATCGATCCCTTCTTCGAAGAGCCGACGCTGATCCTGTCCTGCGACGTGGTCGACCCGGCCGACGGCAAGGCCTACGAGCGCGATCCGCGTTCGCTGGCCAAGCGCGCCGAGGCCTACCTGAAGAGCAGCGGCCTGGGCGACACCGCCTACTTCGGCCCCGAGCCCGAGTTCTTCATCTTCGACAGCGTGCGCTGGGGCAACGAGATGTCGGGCTCCTTCTTCAAGATCGAGTCGGAAGAAGGCGCCTGGAACTCCTCCAAGGAATACGAGCACGGCAACTCCGGCTACCGTCCCACGGTCAAGGGCGGCTACTTCCCCGTGCCCCCGGTCGACAGCGGCCAGGACATGCGCTCGGAGATGTGCCTGATCCTCGAATCCATGGGCATCCCGGTCGAGGTGCACCACCACGAGGTGGCCAACGCCGGCCAGATGGAGATCGGCACCAAGTTCAGCTCGCTGGTGCAGCGCGCCGACTGGCTGCAACTGCAGAAGTACATCATCCAGAACGTCGCCCACGCCTACGGCAAGACCGCGACCTTCATGCCCAAGCCGCTGGTCGGCGACAACGGCTCCGGCATGCACGTGCACCAGTCCGTGTGGAAGGACGGCAAGAACTTGTTCGCCGGTGACGGCTACGCCGGCCTGAGCGACTTCGCGCTGTACTACATCGGCGGCATCATCAAGCATGCCCGCGCGCTGAACGCCATCACCAACCCCGGCACCAACAGCTACAAGCGTCTGGTCCCCGGCTTCGAAGCCCCGGTCAAGCTGGCCTACTCGGCCAAGAACCGCTCGGCCTCCATCCGCATTCCCTATGTCGGCAACCCCAAGGGCCGCCGCATCGAGGCACGCTTCCCGGACCCGTCCGCCAACCCCTACCTGGCCTTCTCGGCCCTGCTGATGGCGGGTCTGGACGGTGTGGAAAACAAGATCCACCCGGGCGAAGCCGCCACCAAGGACCTGTACCACCTGCCGCCGGAAGAAGACGCGAAGATCCCGACCGTCTGCCACAGCCTGGACCAGGCGCTGGAATACCTGGACAAGGACCGTGCCTTCCTGACCAAGGGTGGCGTGTTCACCGACAGCTACATCGATGCCTACATCGAGCTGAAGATGCAGGAAGTGACCCGCTTCCGCATGGCGACCCACCCGGTCGAGTTCGACATGTACTACGCCCTGTGATGGCCATGGGCAGCATCCCTGCTGCCTTGCCGTCCCAGCCGAGGGGCCGCCTGCGCGGCCCCTTTTTTGTTCGTGGACAATGCCGGCATGTCGAATCGAATCCCCGCTGCCGTCCTGCTGGCCCTGCTGGTGCTGAGCACGACAGCACAGGCCACGGTCTACCGCTGCCCGGGCCCGCCGGTGCTCTACACCGACGCGCTGTCGGCCAAGGAAGCGCAGGAAAAGGGTTGCCGGACCATCGAGGGCTCGCCGATCACGGTGATGCAGATGCCGCGTCCGCGAACTGCCAGCGGCGTGGCGGCGGCCGCGCCCGTGGCCGATCCGGGGCGCGGCAATGAGGGCCGCATCGACGCCGGCCAGCAGCGCGTGCGCGACGACGAGCGCCGCCGCGTGCTGCAGACCGAATTGCGCCAGGCCGAAGAGCGTCTGTCGGCCGCGCAGAAGGAATTCAACAATGGTCAGGGCGAGCGCCGCGGTGACGAGCGCAACTACCAGAAGTACCTCGACCGCATGGCCGAGCTCAAGGACAACATCGCCCGCTACGAGGCCGATGTGCAGGCCCTCAAGCGCGAGATCGCCAAGCTGCCCTGAGCCCGGCGCAGGAGCGCCTCATGCCTGACTTTCAACCCCTGCCGGCCGAGTTCGCCGGCCTGGATCAGCTCGCCACCATGGTGGTGGTGGTCGGCGCCGGCGGCGAATGCCTGCTGGCCAATGCGCAGTTCGAGAGCGTGATGCGCCTGTCGCGGCGCAGCGTGCACAAGGCGCTGCTGCCGGATTGGTTCGAGGACCGCCAGCGCCTGGTCGACACGCTGGCCGGCGTGGCCGCCAACCAGTATTCCAGCAGCCGCTTCGACGCGCTGCTGCGGCGTGCCTGGACGCAGGACGACGGCCTGCCGGTCCATGTGATCGTGTCGCAGCTGGAACCGGGCGAGGACGGTGCCGCCCGCGTGATGGTGGAGCTGATCGAGATCTCCCAGCAGGCCCGCCAGGACCGCGAGGAGCGCAGCCTGGACCAGGTGCAGGCCACCAAGGAGCTGACCCGCAACTTGGCCCACGAGATCAAGAACCCGCTGGGCGGCATACGCGGCGCGGCCCAGTTGCTCACCATGGAGCTGCAGGCCATGCCGGGCGGCGCCGAGCTCAACGAGTACACCCAGGTCATCGTGCACGAGGTGGACCGGCTGCAGAGCCTGGTCGACCGGCTGCTGGCGCCGCACCGCCGTGCCCAGGTGGTGGGCGACGTCAACATCCACGAGATCTGCGAGCGGGTGAGGGCGCTGGTGCTGATCGAGCACCCGCGCGGCCTGGTCATACTGCGCGACTACGACACCTCGCTGCCCGATTTCCGTGGCGACCGTGAGCAGCTGATCCAGATGCTGCTCAACATCGTGCAGAACGCCGCCCAGGCGCTGGTGGGCCGCATCGCGGCGGGCGATGCGCAGATCACGCTGCGCACGCGCGTGGCCCGGCAGGTCACGATAGGCAAGCAGCGCTGGCGCTTGGCATTGGAATTGCATGTCGAGGACAACGGGCCCGGCGTGCCGGCCGAGATCCGAGATCGCATCTTCTTCCCGCTGGTATCCGGCCGGGATGGCGGCTCGGGACTCGGCCTCACGCTCGCGCAGACGATCGCCCAGCAACACCAGGGCATGATCGATTGCGAGAGCGAACCGGGCCTCACGAATTTCCGAATCACGTTGCCGCTGCCCTGAGCCCACGAAGCGAGGGGTGCGGTCGAGGAGCCGCATGAAATCCATCTGGGTTGTTGACGACGACCACTCCATCCGCTTCGTGCTGGAGAAGGCCCTGGCCCGCGAGGGGCTGCCGGTGCGGTCCTTCAGCAATGCGCGCGACATGCTGGCCGCGCTGGAGGACGACCAGCCCCAGGTGCTGGTGTCCGACATCCGCATGCCCGGCGGCTCGGGCCTGGAGCTGCTGGCCAAGGTCAAGACGCTGCACCCGGCGCTGCCGGTCATCATCATGACGGCCTATTCGGACCTGGACAGCGCGGTGTCGGCCTTCCAGGGCGGTGCGTTTGAATACCTGCCCAAGCCCTTCGACCTGCCGCGGGCGGTCGAGCTGATCCGCCGCGCGCAGGAGGAGAGCCAGCGCGACGCCGGCGAGCAGGAGGCTGCCGCCCAGGTGCCCGAGATGCTGGGCCAGGCGCCGGCCATGCAGGACGTGTTCCGTGCGATCGGCCGCCTGAGCCAGAGCCATGTGACAGTGCTGATCACCGGCGAGAGCGGCTCGGGCAAGGAGCTGGTGGCGCGCGCGCTGCACAAGCACAGCCCGCGCGGCGAGGGGCCGTTCGTGGCCATCAACACCGCGGCCATCCCCAAGGACCTGCTGGAGAGCGAGCTGTTCGGCCACGAGCGCGGCGCCTTCACCGGCGCCCAGGCCTCGCGGCGCGGCCGCTTCGAACAGGCCGACGGTGGCACGCTGTTCCTGGACGAGATCGGCGACATGCCCTTCGAGCTGCAGACGCGGCTGCTGCGCGTGCTGTCCGACGGCCAGTTCTACCGCGTGGGCGGCCACAGCCCGCTGCGCAGCAATGTGCGCGTGATCGCGGCCACCCACCAGAACCTGGAGGAGCGGGTGCGTCAGGGTGCGTTCCGCGAGGACCTGTTCCACCGCCTCAACGTGATCCGCCTGCGCCTGCCGCCGCTGCGCGAGCGCCGCGAGGACATCCCCTCGCTGGCCCGCCACTTCCTGCAGCGCAGCGCGACCGAGCTGGGCGTGGAGCCCAAGCGCCTGTCGGACGCGGCGCTGGCGGTGCTGACTGCCTTCGACTTCCCCGGCAATGTGCGTCAGCTGGAGAACATCTGCCACTGGCTCAGCGTGATGGCGCCCAGCCAGGTGGTGGAGCCCAAGGACCTGCCGGATGAGATCCAGCCCGGCCGCAGCAGCAGCGCGGCGCCCGCCGCCCTGCCCATGCCGGGCGGGGCCGCGCCGCAGGCGCTGGCGTCTACGCCGTCGTCGGGGCCTTTGCCCGCGTCGCCGCTGGTGGGCGGCAGTGCCGACCAGTGGCTGGCCGACATGGCGGCCGACGCGCGTGCCCGCCTGCTGGCCGGCGAGCCCGAGGTCTGGGATGCGCTGACCAAGCGCTTCGAGGCCCAGCTCATACTGACCGCGCTGGACATCACGCGCGGCCGCCGCATCGAGGCGGCTCAGAAGCTGGGCATAGGCCGCAACACCATCACCCGCAAGATCCAGGAGCTGGGCCTGGACGTCTGAGACTCAGCCCGCCTTGGCGGGCCGGTCCAGCCAGACCTCCAGCCCCTGGGCGTTCAGCTCGGCGTCCATGGCCAGCCATTCGCGGGCCTGGGCCGGGTCGCCCGCCCAGCCGCGCTCTGCCAGACCGGCCAGATAGCCGTCCAGCAACCCGCTCTTGAGCCGCTCGTGGCGGTCGGGCGCGTGCTGCAGCGAGCGCGCCAGCGCGGTCATCGCGTCCAGCTGCAGCAGCAGCGCGTCGCCATGGCGGCGCAGCTGAGCGACCGAGCCACCGATGGCGCCGTAATGCGTGAGGTACATCTGCAGCGGCTCGCGGCCCAGCATGCGCTCTATCGTGGCCTTCAGCGCCTCGGGTTCGAACTGCACCGGCGTGGTCGTGGGCAGCACCCAGGGGCCTGCGGCGGTGTCGAACTCGCGGTAAGAAAGGCCGAAGCTGTCACCGGTGAACCAGCCGCGGCTGGCCTCGTCCCAGATCACGTGGTGATGGCGCGCATGGCCCGGCGCGTCGATCAGCCGCAGCGGCCGGCCGGCCAGCGAGATCACCTGCTCATCCGTGCTGGCCTCGATGCGTTCGGCCGGCACCGCCACCAGCTTGCCGTAGCTGCGCAGCATCTCGGCCTCGCCGTAGACCGCCAGCGCGCCCAGCCACAGCGCCTTGGGGTCCACCAGATGGCGCAGGCCGCGCGCATGCACCAGCACCCGGGCCTGCGGCAGCTGCTGCAGCAGCAGGCCGGTGCCGCCCGCATGGTCCAGGTGCACATGGGTGGGAATGATCCAGTCCACCGCGTCCCGCGCCAGGCCCAGCGCGTCCAGCGCGGCCAGCAGGCGCGGCACCGCATGGTTGGTACCGGTGTCTATGAAGGCGGCGCTGCCGCCCTGCGTGACGAGGTAGGCCGCATCGAAGCGCGGGCGCTGGAAGCCGGTGTCCACGGCGTAGACGCCATGACCCAGGTCTTGGACGAAGTCGGGCAGGGGCATAGAAAGGATTTCTAGAATCGTGCCGAACGATAGCCCAAGGAGCCCGCCGTGGCGGTTCACGAGATTCTGAAGATGGGCGATGCCCGCCTGCTGCGCATCGCCCGGCCGGTCACCGAGTTCGGCACGCCCGAGCTCAAGACCCTGATCGCCGACATGTTCGACACCATGAAGGCGGCCAACGGCGCCGGCCTGGCCGCGCCTCAGATCGGTGTGGACCTGCGCGTGGTGATCTTTGGCTATGACAGGAACCCGCGCTACCCCGACGCGCCGCCGGTGCCGCCCACGGTGCTGATCAACCCGGTCATCGAGGTGCTGGACGGCGGCCTGGTGGAGGGCTGGGAGGGCTGCCTCTCCGTCCCCGGCCTGCGTGGCGTGGTGGCACGCCATCAGCGCCTGCGCTACCAGGGCCTGGACGCCGACGGGCAGGCCATAGACCGCATCGCCGAGGGCTTTCATGCCCGCGTGGTGCAGCACGAGTGCGACCACCTGGACGGCGTGCTCTACCCGATGCGGGTGCGGGACTTCAGCCGCTTCGGCTACACCTCGGTGCTGTTCCCCGAGCTGGACCCGAACGCGGACGACTGAGGGCCGCCGGTGGCCCATCGAGATGCAAGAGTTGCAAGCTTTGTAAGCGCGGTGCACCGCCGGTCGTCCGGCTGCGTTGCTGGAGCGGAAAGGACCGCGATATGAACACCCCGTCCGACAAGAAACTGCTGCTGACCCGCGGCCGCTGGCGCCTGCTGGCGCTGGCGCTGCTGTTGTGCGCCGGCCCTGCCGCCAAGAGCGCCAGCGCCGAGCCGGACCGCGACCCGCCGGGGCGGGCGGCCCGCGTGGTGTCGGTGGTGGGCGACGCCTGGCTGTTCGACCAGGACACGCGCGAATGGGTGCAACTGGCGCGCAACCAGACGGTGGGCGAGGGCGACCGCCTGCGCACCGACGAGCGCGCCCGCGTGAGCCTGCGCGTGGGCTCCACCACGCTGTGGCTGGACGAGCGCGCCGATCTGGAGCTCAGCCAGCTGGACGACGAGCACCTGCAGCTGCAGCTGGATCGTGGCGATGTCGCGCTGCGCCTGCGCTCGGCCGAGGTGGCGGCGCAGACGCGGGTCCATACCCGCGAGGGCGATGCCCGGCCGGAGCGCGAGGGTCTGTACCGCGTGGAGCAGCTGGACCGCGGCAGCAAGGCCTATGTGTGGCATGGCCGCCTGCGCTTCGAGTGGGAGCGCTCGCAGGAGGCCCAGCCGGTGTGGCTGAGCGATGGCGAGCAGGTCGAGTTCTGGTGGCCCGGCGGCCCGCGCGCCGAGCGCTCGCGGCTCTACAGCGACGCCTTCGGCGACTGGGTGCAGGCCGAGAGCCGTCTGGATGGCGATGGGCCTTCGGTGAGCTATGTGTCGCCCGAGATGACCGGCGCCGAGGACCTTGACCGCTACGGCCGCTGGGAATCCGCCAGCGACTACGGTCCGCTGTGGGTGCCCAGCACCGTGGTGGTGGGCTGGGCGCCCTACCGCTATGGCCGCTGGACCTGGTCGCGGGTCTGGGGCTGGACCTGGGTGGATGACGCGCCCTGGGGCTTCGCCCCCTTCCACTACGGCCGCTGGGTGCAGTGGCGCGGCCGCTGGTGCTGGGCGCCCGGCCCCTATGTGCGGCGTCCGGTCTATGCGCCGGCCCTGGTGGGCTGGGTGGGCGGGCCGCCGGCGGTCAGCGTCAACATCACGATAGGCCAGCGGCCCCCGCCGCCACGCATGGGCTGGTACCCGCTGGCCCCGCGCGAGGTGTTCGTGCCGGTCTACCGCCATAGCCCCGGCTATATCGCTCGCCTGAACGACCCGCGCGATCTGCGCGACCCGGTCACCGTGCAGCGGCCGCACCGCTACCGTGACGTGGTCAGCACGCTGCCGGTGGGCGGCCCGCCCGCACCGGTGGTGCGCCCGCCGCGCCCGGGGCGTGACGAGGGCTGGGGTCGCCCGGCGCCCGGCCTGCCGGTGCGCGGCGAGATTGCGCCGCCCGCCCAGCCCGGCCAGCCGGCGGCGATGCCGCCGCGACCGGGCCGGGGAGCGGACGGTGAGCCGCCGCGTGGCAATGGCCGGCCCGGTGACTGGGGTGGCCGTCAGGACGGCCCGGACGGGCCTCGGCGTGGGCCGCCGGTGCAGGCGCAGCCCCAGCCCCAGCCGGTTCAGACCCCGCCGTCGCACCAGCCGCAGGTGCCGGCCGCCGTCGCGGTGCCGCCGGTGGCCATGCCCCAGCAGCCCGCCGAACAGCTCCGACCCGCGCCGGGCTGGCGGCGCCCGGATCGCTCGGACGAGGGGCGTGATGAGCGCCGGGACTGGCGTGACCGCCGTGATGATCGCCGCGACCTGCCCAGGCCCGAGATGGCTCAGCCGGCGCCGGCCGCTCAGCCGCCACAGCCTCAACCGCAGTTCCAGCCGCAACCGCAGCGCCCGCAGTTCGAGCTGCCGCGTCCGCGGCCGGCCGAGCAGCCCCAGGCCCGCCCGCCCGAGGCCGTGCGACCCGCGCCGGCGGTGCAGCCGCCACGCGCCGAGGGCCCGCCGCGCGGCCGACCCGAGGCGGGGCCGGGAAGGCCCCAGCGTGACCGCGAGGTGGAGCGCTGAGCGCGCCGGCTCAGAGCAGCGGTCGCAGCGCCGGCCAGACCTGTTCCAGCATCAGCGGATGGGCCTTGGCCAGCGGATGGATGCGGTCCGGCTGGAACCAGTCGGCCGCATCGGGGCGGTCCGCCACGCCCTTCAGCAAAAAGGGCACGAGTGCCGTCTTGGCCTCCTGGGCCACCTCGCCGAACAGCTTGGCGAAGTCACTGGCATAGCGGCTGCCGTAGTTGGGCGGCACCTGCATGCCGACCACCAGCACCTTGGCGCCGGCGGCCTGGGCCTGGCGCGCCATGGCCAGCAGGTTGTCACGGGTGCTGGCCAGCGGCAGGCCTCGCAGCGCGTCGTTGCCGCCCAGCTCCAGGATCACGACCGCGGGCTGGTGCTGCTTGAGCGCCGTCGGAAGACGCGCACGGCCGCCGGCCGTGGTGTCGCCGCTGATGCTGGCATTCACCACGCGGTAGGCCGGCTTGTGCCGGGCCAGCCGGGCCTGCAGCAACGCCACCCAGCCCTGGCCGGCGGCGAGACCGTATTCGGCCGACAGGCTGTCGCCCACCACCAGCACCGCAGGCGTGCCAGGTGTTGCCTGGGCCTGTGCCGTGGCATGCCCGCAAAGCGCGAGGGCCAGCGCCCCCAGGCTACAGTGCGCCACCCAGGTTCGACGCCGCAGTCCCGACATGCCCGAAGTCCTTGTTCACGTTGATCACATCACCCGGCGCGTCCAGGACGCGACCGGCGAGCTGACGATTCTCCACGACATCAGTTTCGATCTGGCGCACCGGGAGTCGGTGGCCATCGTCGGCGCGTCGGGTTCGGGCAAGAGCACGCTGCTGGCCATCCTGGCCGGGCTGGACGTGCCCAGCGCCGGCGCCGTGCGGCTGCGGGGTCAGGACTTGTTCGCGCTGGACGAGGATGAACGCGCCGCGCTGCGCGCTCGCGAACTGGGCTTCGTGTTCCAGAACTTCCAGCTGCTGCCCAACCTGACGGCGCTGGAGAACGTGATGCTGCCGCTGGAGCTGCGCGGCGAGCGCGAGGCCCGAGCGCAGGCGCGCGCGATGCTGGAGCGTGTGGGCCTGGGCGCGCGGCTGGCCCATTACCCGCGCGTGCTGTCGGGTGGCGAGCAGCAGCGCGTCGCGCTGGCGCGCGCCTTCGTGCAGCGGCCCGCGCTGCTGCTGGCCGACGAGCCCACCGGCAGCCTGGACTTCGCCACCGGCGCCGCCGTGATGGAGCTGATGTTCGAGCTCAATCGCGAGGCCGGCACGACGCTGGTGCTGGTCACCCACGACCGCGAGATCGCCGCCCGCTGCGACCGCCAGCTGCGCATCGAGGCGGGTCGCCTGGCGGCATAAACAACAACGCCTGCAAACCAAGGCTTGCAGGCGTTGTCTTATCAGGCGCTACCGAGGGTCGTCGCTACCCCTCCAGCGACTCTCGCTGATCCGGCTTAGCCGGTCAGCCGAGCTGCGTCTCGGCGCCTGCCCAGTGCCGCACAAACGACAAAGCCCACTGTCCTTGCGAACAACGGGCTTGAGTTGACCAGGTGCTGCCGCAGGCAGTCACCGCCCCTCCAGCGACTCTCGCTGATCCGGCTTGGCCGGTCAGCCGAGAGTGCCCCCTTGAGGGGGCTCGCGAAGCGAGTAGGGGGTGGGTTTATTGGGCCTTATTTAGAGAACTTGTAGTCCGTCTTGGCCTTCTCGATCAGGCCTTGCTGGAACTCGGCCATCTTCTGCTGCTCGATGCGCTGCTTGATCTGGGCCTTGACGTCGTCGAAGGCCGGGAAGGTCGCGGGGCGGATGTCTTCCAGCTTGATGATGTGCCAGCCGAACTGGCTCTTCACCGGCTCCTGGGTCATCTCACCCTTCTTCAGCTCGACCATGGCCTTGCTGAACTCGGGCACGAAGTTGTTGGGGTTGGCGAAGTCCAGGTCGCCACCGTTCTGGGCGGAGCCGGTGTCCTTGGAGTTCTTCTTGGCCAGCTCCTCGAAGCTGGCGCCGGCCTTGATCTGGGCGATCAGCGCCTTGGCGTCTTCTTCCTTCTCGACCAGGATGTGGCGGGCGCGGTATTCGCTGCCGCTGTTGGCGGCCTTGAACTTGTCGTACTCGGCCTGGGCATCGGCGTCGGACACCGGGTTCTTGGCGCGGAAGTCTTCCATCAGGCCGCGGATCAGCAGCATCTGCTTGGCCAGGTCCATCTGGGCCTTGTAGTCGGCGGTCTGCGGGATGCCGCGCTTCTCGGCTTCCTGGATGAAGATCTCGCGGCGCACGACCTCGTCCTTCACCTGGGCTTCCAGCTCGGGGGTGCGGGCCTGCTGGCCGCTCTTGGTGACCTGCTGGATCAGGGTCTCGACGCGGGCCTTGGGCACCGCCTTGCCGTTGACGGTGGCAACGTTCTGGGCCAGAGCAGCGGCCGGGACGATGGCCGCAATGGCGGCGGCGAGCGCAAGCTTCTTCATGGTGACTTGGAGTGATTCAGGCTAAAAAAATCGCGCCGCAAAGGGCGCGCGTGAGAGAACGCTGCCGGCCCGATCAGGGTTCTCCCGGGGCTCGCGCGTCAATCGCCAAGGCGTGGATGCCGCGCTGCATCAGGTCCGACAAACAATGATAAACGAGCCTATGGCGGGCCAGCCGCTGCAGGCCGGTAAAGCGGGCGCTGACGACGGTTACGTGAAAGTGCCCGCCCTCGCGCGCACCGGCATGGCCGGCGTGATGGGCGCTGTCGTCGCGCAGCGTCAGCGCGGTGGGCGCGAACTCGGCCTGCAGGCGGGCCTCGATCTCGGCGGCGATGCTCATGGCTTGGGCTCCGCGTCGTTGGCGGCCGTGTCCTGCGGCAGATGGCGGCTCAGGTAGAGGCCCTGGGCCAGCGTGAACACCAGGATCAGGCCGGTCACGCCGAACACCTTGAAGTTGGCCCAGGCCGAGGTGGAGAAGCTGTAGGCCACGTAGAGGTTGAGCAGGCCCAGCGCGGTGAAGAACAGCACCCAGGCCAGGTTCAGGCGCGCCCAGATGGCGTCGTCCAGTTGCAGCTCGGCCCCCAGCATGCGCTTGAGCAGGTTCTTGCCGAACAGCGCCTGCGAGACCCAGAAGCTCAGGCCCATGGCCCAGTACAGCACCGAGGGCTTCCACTTGATGAAGGTCTCGTTGTGGAACCAGATGGTGGCCCCGCCCAGCACCACGACCAGGCCCAGGCTGATCCACAGCATCAGGTCTATCTTTTGCCCGCGCAGCTTCTGGATCGCGGCCTGGGCCAGCGTGGCGACCATCATCACCAGCGTGGCCAGCAGCACCGGCGCCTCCTTGGCGCCGACCACGCCGCCCGACACCAGGAAGCCCAGGTGCTGGCTCGCGAACGCGGCAGCCGCCTCGGGCGAGCCGTCCGCGAACTTGAAGACGGCGAAGAACAGGACCAGGGGCAGGAAATCGAGCAGCAGCTTCATGCGCCGGGATTCTCGTCGACGAAGTCGATCGCGGCCGAGTTGATGCAGTAGCGCTCGCCGGTGGGCTCGGGGCCGTCGGGGAACACATGGCCCAGGTGGGAGCCGCAGTTGTTGCAGCGCACCTCGATGCGCACCATGCCGTGGCTGCGGTCCACCACGCGCTCGACCACCTCGCTGTTCACCGGCGCCCAGTAGCTGGGCCAGCCGCAGCCGGCATCGAACTTGGTGTCCGACTCGAACAGCGGCGTACCGCAGCCCACGCAGTTGTAGTGGCCGGCCTTGAAATGGTCCCAGTACTTGCCGGTGAAGGCGCGCTCGGTGGCCGCGTGGCGGGCCACCTCGTACTGCATGGGGTCCAGCTGCTCGCGCCATTCGGCGTCGGTTTTCTGAACGGGGTAGCTCATTTCAATATTCCTTTCTACGGCAACGGATGTCGGGCCGAGCGCCGGGCCGCTCCCAAGCCGGCCCGTCATGGCGATGCGCCTGGCGGTCCATCCGGCAGGCATCGCCATCCCCTCGGGGGATCGGCCAAGTGGCGACTTGGCCGAGGGGTTTCAAGCCCTTCATGATGAACAGGACACTTCGAGGTCTTGGGCCCAGTCCGGCGGCAGGGCCGCGTCGGCTGGGGACTCGGGTTCGTCGAACGGGCGACTCAAAACTTTCAGCAGGCGCTGGACCTCGCCGAAGTCGCCGTCGCGGGCCGCGCGTATCGCGCCCTCGGCCAGGTGGTTGCGCAGCACCACGGCCGGGTTGACCGCCAGCATGCGGGCCTGGACGGCCTCGGGCGCACCCTCGGCGGCCAGGCGCTCGCGCCAGCGGGCGAGCCAGGCGTCCAGCGCGTCGCGATCTATGAAGAGATCGCGCAGCGGCGTGGCGTCCTCCAGCGCGCGTGACAGGCGGCGCCAGCTCTGCGTGAAGTCGGCGCGCGAGGACGCCATCAGACGCAGGAAATCGTCGGCCAGCGCCTGATCGCCGGCCTGTTCGGTGACCAGGCCCAGCTTGGCGCGCCAGCGCCCCAGCATCGCGGTGGCGAAGCGCTCGCGGTAGGCCTCCACCGCCGCCAGCAGGCGCTGCGTGGAGGCCTCGATCTCGGCATCGCTGCCCTGGGGCATCAGCGGCATCAGCGACTGGGCCAGCGCATGCAGGTTCCAGAACGCGACCGAGGCCTGGCGGGCGTAGGCGTAGCGGCCGCGCTCGTCGCTGTGGTTGCAGATGTGGCCGGGGTCGAAGCCGTCCATGAAGCCGAAGGGCCCGTAGTCCAGCGTCAGGCCCAGCATGGACATGTTGTCGGTGTTCATCACGCCATGGCAGAAGCCCAGCGACTGCCAGTGCGCAATCAGCTCGGCGGTCTGCAGCGACACCCGCTGCAGCACGGCCACCGCGGGCTCGGGCGCCTGCGCGCATTCGGGCGCGTGGTGGGTCACGAAGAAGTCCAGCAGCTCGCGCAGCTGCTCGGGCTGGTCGCTGTGGGCGAAGTGCTCGAAGTGACCGAAGCGCAGGAAGCTGGGCGCCACGCGCGTGACCACGGCGGCGGTTTCCACGGTCTCGCGCAGCACCGGCAGGCGTGAGCCGGTCAGCGCCAGCGCCCGCGTGGTGGGCACGCCCAGCGCGGCCATGGCCTCGGAGGCCAGGAACTCGCGGATGGACGAGCGCAGCACCGCGCGGCCGTCGCCGCGCCGGGAGTACGGCGTCGCGCCCGCGCCCTTGAGCTGCAGCTCGCGCGGGCCGGCGGGCGTGTCCAGCTCGCCCAGGCACAGCGCGCGGCCGTCGCCCAGCTGGCCGGCCCAGACGCCGAACTGGTGGCCGCTGTAGACCGTGGCCAGCGGCCGCATGCCGGGCCAGACCGCATTGCCGGCCAGCACCTGCAGCGCCTCGGGTGACTGCTGCCAGTCGGCGGGCCAGCCCAGCTCCGCGGCACAGGCCGGGCTGGTGGCGACCCAGTAGGGATCGGGCAGGCCCTGGGCAGGCAGTTCGGTGAAGAAGCGCGGACCGAGCTCGGCGAAGCGGTTGGTCCAGCGGGCGGCCGGCAGTGGGCTCGGCGCGTCGGCCCGGGGCAACGCCTGGGTGGAGTCCAGGGAGGGGGCGGCAGGCGATGACATCGCACCAGTTTAGTGAGCGGGGCTTTCACCCCGTCCGACTGGGTGTTTCCCCGGGGCAAAGAGGTCGCCTGCGTGACGCCACGAAGCCAAAACGCGCCGCTAGACTGGACCGACGGCGGGCAGCAGATCCGCCAGGAGACAAGGCATGACGTTGATGGGCCGCATGATGGCCGAGCCCCTGATGATCTCGTCGCTGCTGGAGCATGCGGCGCGTCATTCGGGTGACGCCGAAATCGTGAGCAAGCGGGTGGAGGGCGACATCCACCGCACCAACTGGCGTGAACTCGCGCGGCGCGCACGCCAGCTCGCCCAGGCGCTGGCCCGGCTGGGCTGCGTGGCCGGTAATAGGGTCGGCACGCTGGCCTGGAACGGCTACCGTCACCTCGAGATCTATTACGGCACTTCGGGCTCGCAGCTGGTCTGCCACACCATCAACCCACGCCTCTTTCCCGAGCAGATCGCCTGGATCATCAATGACGCCGAGGACCGCATCCTCTGTTTCGATGCGAGCTTCCTGCCGCTGGTCGAGAAGCTGGCGCCGCTGCTGAAGACGGTGCGCCACTTCGTGCTGATGACCTCGCGCGCCCACATGCCGGCGGACAGCGCCATTCCCGGCCTGCTGTGCTATGACGACCTGCTGGCCGCCGAGGATGGCCACTACGTGTGGCCGCGCTTCGATGAGAACACCGCATCCAGCATCTGCTACACCTCGGGCACCACGGGCAACCCCAAGGGCGCGGTCTACAGCCACCGCTCCACCATCCTGCATGCCTATGCGGCGGCGCTGCCGGATGCGATGAACTGCTCGGCGCGCGACGTGATCCTGCCGGTCGTGCCCATGTTCCATGTGAACGCCTGGGGCCTGCCCTATGCGTCCGCCATCGTCGGCTGCAAGCTGGTGATGCCCGGCCCGCACCTGGACGGCAAGAGCCTGTACGAGCTGTTCGAGAACGAGGGCGTGACCTTCAGCGCCGGCGTGCCCACGGTCTGGCTGGGCCTGCTGAACTACGTGAAGTCCAATGGCCTGAGGTTCTCCAGCTTCAAGCGTACGGTCATCGGCGGCTCGGCCTGTCCGCCGGCCATGATGAAGACGCTGCAGCAGGACTACGGCATCGAGGTCATCCATGCCTGGGGCATGACCGAGCTGTCGCCGCTGGGCACGCTGTCCAAGCTCACCACGCGCCAGCTCGCACTGCCGCCCGAGCAGCAGCAGCGCCTGCTGGAAAAGCAGGGGCGGGCGATCTACGGCATCGACATGGCGGTCATCGACGACCAGGGCCGCTCGCTGCCCTGGGACGGCGTCAGCTCGGGCAACCTGGTGGTGCGCGGCCACTGGGTGCTGGACAAGTACTTCAACATCGACAAGTCGCCGCTGGTCAGCGTGGATGGCGTGCCCGGCTGGTTCCCCACCGGCGACGTGGCCACCATCGATGCTGACGGCTTCATGCAGATCACCGACCGCAGCAAGGACGTCATCAAGTCCGGCGGCGAGTGGATCTCCTCCATCGATCTCGAGAACATCGCGATGGCCCACCCCGCGGTGGCCGAGGCCGCGGCCATCTCCGCGGCCCACCCCAAGTGGGACGAGCGGCCGCTGCTGGTGGTGGTGCGCCGCGCCGGCATGGCGCTGAGCCGCGAGGAGATGCTGGCCTTCTACGAGGGCCGCATCGCCAAGTGGCAGATTCCGGACGACGTGGTGTTTGTGGACGAGATCCCGCACACCGCCACCGGCAAGATCCTGAAATTGAAGCTGCGCGAGCAGTTCGCGAATCACCGGCTGCCCACGGCCGGGGCTGCCGGCTGACGCCGGACGGCCGAACCCGCGGGCACGGGAGGTGCCCGCAGACCACAAGGCCCGTTCAGAGGCCCCGACTGAGTCACAACCAGGAGACAAGCATGTTCGATTTCCCCTCGTTCCGCAGCATCGCACGCGCGGCCGCCCTGACTGCCCTGGTGGCCGGCGCCGCCACCGCCCACGCGCAGAAGGGCGAGACGGTCAAGCTCGCCTACATCGATGCCCTGTCGGGCCTGATGGGGCCGGTGGGCCAGAACCAGGTCAAGACCTTCCAGTTCCTGGCCGAGAAGTTCAACAAGAGCAACCCGGCGGGCGTGAAGTTCCAGATCGTGACCTTCGACAACAAGCTCAGCCCGGCCGAGTCGCTGAACCTGCTGAAGGCCGCCGCCGACCAGGGCATTCGCTACGTGATGCAGGGCAATGGCTCCAGCGTCGCGCTGGCGTTGAGCGATGCGATCGCCAAGCACAACGAGCGCAATCCGGGCAAGGAGATCGTCTACCTGAACTACTCGGCGGTGGACCCGGACCTGACCAACAGCAAGTGCAGCTACTGGCACTTCCGCTTCGATGCGGACACGTCCATGAAGATGGAAGCGCTGACTACCTTCATCAAGGACCAGCCGGACGTGAAGAAGGTCTTCCTGCTGAACCAGAACTACGCGCACGGCCATCAGGTGGCCAAGTACGCGAAGGAGATGCTGGCCCGCAAGCGCCCGGACATCCAGGTGGTGGGCGAGGACCTGCATCCGCTGGCCCAGGTGCGTGACTTCGCGCCCTACGTGGCCAAGGTCAAGGCCAGCGGCGCCGATACCGTGATCACCGGCAACTGGGGGTCGGATCTTGCGCTGCTGGTCAAGGCGGCCAACGAGGCGGGCTACAACGGCAAGTTCTTCACTTACTACACCGGGGTCACCGGCACGCCCACCGCGCTGGGCCAGGGCGGTGCGGGCCGGGTCTACCAGGTCGCCTACAGCCACTACAACATGGGTGGGGACACGCAGAAGCTGGCCGACGAGTTCAAGGCCAAGTTCAATGACGACCTCTACACGCTCAGCGCCGACCACATCCTGCTGATGCTCAGCCAGGCCATGGCCAATGCCAAGTCCACCGACCCGGTGAAGGTCGCGGCGGCGCTGGAGGGGCTCACGGTCAAGAGCTTCAATGGCGAGGTGACCATGCGCAAGACCGATCACCAGCTGCAGCAGGCGCTCTACATCTCGGTGTGGCAGAAGGCCGATGCCAAGTACCCGTACAGCCCCGAGGGCACGGGCATGACGCTGGTGCCGGTGAAGCAGTACGAGAGTTACGTCTCGTCGACGCCCACCTCCTGCCAGATGAAGCGCCCCGGCTGAGCCGTCTTGCTGCTGCGCGAGCCGATCTCGGGCTCGTGATGCTCGCCGCACGGGAGTGCGGCTGTGCGTCCCGAGCCCGACCTCGGCCCGCTCGCGACGCAACCCGGCACAGCCGGACGAGATTTATCGAGAGGCCGTCTTGGATCAAGTCTTCATCAACCTGCTGAACGGTCTGTCGTCCGGCCTGCTGCTCTTCATGCTGAGCTCGGGCCTGACGCTGATCTTCAGCATGATGGGCGTGCTGAACTTCGCGCACGCGAGCTTCTACATGGTGGGCGCCTACGTCGCCTACTCGCTGGTGGGCGTGCTGGGCTTCTGGCCGGCGCTGCTGCTGGCGCCGCTGATCGTGGGCGGCCTGGGGGCGGCCTTCGAGCGGCTGGCGCTGCGACGGGTGCACAAGTTCGGCCATGTGCCGGAGCTCTTGATCACCTTCGGCCTGTCCTACGTGATCCTGGAACTGGTGCAGCTGATCTGGGGCCGCACCGCGGTGCCGTTCACGCCGCCGCCGGAGCTGCAGGGCTCGGCCTTCACCGTGGTGTCGCAGGCCGGGCAGGGGATGTCGCTGGTGCTGGGCAAGGCCTCACCCGAGCAGTGCGCGGCGGCGCTGTGCTCCACCTTCCCGCTGACCCGAGCCTTCATGATGGTCGTGGCGCTGCTGATGCTGCTGGGCCTGTGGCTGCTGCTGACCCGCACCCGCGTTGGCCTGGTGATCCAGGCCTCGCTGACCCACCCCGAGATGGTGGAGTCGCTGGGCCACAACGTGCCGCGCGTGCTGATGCTGGTGTTCGGCAGCGGCTGCGCGCTGGCGGCGTTGGCCGGCGTGATCGGCGGCATCACCTTCGTGACCGAGCCCAATATGGCGGTCATCGTGGGTTCCATCATCTTCGTGGTGGTGGTGGTGGGCGGCATAGGCTCGCTGGCCGGCGCCTTCGTGGGCTCGCTGGTGATAGGCCTGCTGCAGACGCTGCCGCTGACGGTGGACGGCTCGCTGGCCACCTTGCTGACCTCGCTGGGCCTCACGGTCACCGACACCACGCCGGGCTACCCGGTGCTGCGCCTGGCGCTCAAGGATGTCGCGCCCATCCTGCCCTATCTGCTGATGGTGCTGATCCTGATCTTCCGGCCCAAGGGCCTGCTCGGAACTCGCGAAGACTGATGATGAGCTCCACCAAGGAATTTCACTTCAAGCCGCTCAACGTCGGGCGCTGGATCGTCTGGGGGCTGTTCGCGCTGCTGCTCTATGTCGCGCCGCGGCTGTGGACCAGCGGGCTGTCGCAGACCATGCTGACCCAGATGGGCATAGGCGTGATCGCCTGCCTGTCCTACAACATCCTGCTGGGCCAGGGCGGCATGCTGAGCTTCGGCCACGCGGTCTACAGCGGCATGGGGGCCTTCCTGGCCATCCATGCGCTGAACATGGCGGGGGCGGGCACGCTGGGCCTGCCGGTCAGCCTGGTGCCCCTGGTCGGCGGTCTGGCCGGCCTGATGGTCGCGGTGCTGCTGGGCTATGTGTCCACCAAGAAGGCGGGCACGCCCTTCGCGATGATCACGCTGGGCATAGGCGAGCTGGTGTTCGCGCTGGCGCTGATGCTGCCGGAGTTCTCGGGCGGCGAGGGGGGCGTGTCCAGCAACCGCGTCATCGGCCAGCCGGTGATGGGCATCACCTTCGGGCCGCAGATCCAGGTCTACTACCTGGTCGCGGTGTACTGCTTCGTGTGCACCGCCGCGATGTTTGCGCTGACGCGCACGCCGCTGGGACGCATGCTCAACGCGGTGCGCGACAACCCCGAGCGGGTCGAGTTCATAGGCTACAGCACCCGCTGGGTGCGCTATCTGTCCTTCATGATCGCCGGCTTTTTCGCCGGCATCGCGGGCGGCCTGGGCGCGATCAACACCGAGATCGTCAACGGCGAGGTGCTTCATGCGGCCCGCTCCGGCGCCTACCTGCTGTTCACCTTCCTGGGCGGCGCGACCTTCTTCTTCGGCCCCATCATCGGCGCAGTGCTGATGGTGATCTGCGGCGTGCTGCTGTCGGAACTGACCAAGGCCTGGCTGCTGTACCTGGGCCTGATCTTCCTGTTCATGGTGATGTATGCGCCCGGCGGCTTCGCCAGCCTGTTGCTGATGAACCTGCGCGTGGCGGCCTTCGGCAAGCTGCGCAAGCTCTGGACCTCCTACCTCGCACTGGGCGGGTCAGGTCTTGCGGTGCTGGTGGGCGCTGCGGCCATGATAGAGATGGTCTACCACCGCCAGCTCAACGAGGCGCTGGGCCCCGAGATGCACTTCATGGGCGCGACGCTCAACAGCGCCGGCGTGGATGCCTGGTTCGGCGCGGTCTGGGTGCTCTTGGTGGGCGCCGGTCTCTTCGAGCTGGTGCGGCGTCACTTCGTCGCGCAGTGGGGCGAGATCCAGGAGGACATCGAAAAAGAGATCAAGCGGAGGGAAAGTCTATGACCATCCCCTGCGGCCTGAGGGCCGCCCCGTCAAGGGGGCACCATCAGTGGCCTGGCAGCGCCAGTTCCACGGTGGTCGCTGGGTTTTCTGCTCGTCTTGCGGGCAGTCAGTTTGTTCAGGGGCCCATTTGATGAGTTCGACGGTTTACGCGCTGGAGCTGCGCGACGTGCGCAAGAGCTTCGGCAAGAGCGAGATCATCCGCGGCGCCAACCTGGCCGTGCAGAGCGGCGAGCGCGTCGCCATCATCGGCCCCAACGGCGCCGGCAAGAGCACGCTGTTCAATCTGATCAGCGGCCGCTTCGCGCCCAGTTCGGGCAGCATCCACCTGCACGGCGCCCGCATCGACGGCCGCAAACCCTACGAGATCAATCGCCAGGGGCTGGCGCGCAGCTTCCAGGTGTCCAACCTGTTCACCCGGCTGTCGGTGTTCGAGAACATCCGCTGCGCGGTGCTGTGGAGCCTGGGCCATCGCTACGCGTTCTGGAAGTTCCTGGCCGATCTGGACGATGCCAACGAGCGCGCCGAGCAGATCCTCGAGATGATCAAGCTCGACAAGCGTCGCGACGTGCTGGCCATGAACCTCACCTACGCGGAGGCGCGGGCGCTGGAGATAGGCATCACCATCGCCGGCGGCGCCAGCGTCATCCTGCTGGACGAACCCACGGCCGGCATGAGCAAGAGCGAGACCACACGCTTCATCCAGCTGATCCGCGAGGTCACCGTCGGCAAGACCCTGCTGACCGTGGAGCACGACATGGGCGTGGTGTTTGGCCTGGCCGACAAGATCGCCGTGCTGGTCTATGGCGAGGTGATTGCCTTCGACACGCCCGATGCGGTGCGCGCCAATGCCCGCGTGCAGGAAGCCTACCTGGGCTCGGTGCTGGCCGAGCAGCAGGCCGCGGCCGTGGCCGCCTGAACTTTGCGAGAGAACCGACGATGCAAGCCGGACGCCTGCTGAAGATAGACAACCTCCACGCCTTCTACGGCAAGAGCCATGTGCTGCACGGCGTGAGCCTGGAGATACGCCCCGGCGAGATCGTGAGCCTGCTGGGCCGCAACGGCGCCGGGCGCTCCACCACCGCCAAGGCCATGATGGGCCTGGTCGAGGCCAAGGGCTCCATCCGCTTCGGCGACGAGGAGCTGGTTGGCCGCAAGGCCTACGAGATCGCCCACCTGGGCCTGGGCTATGTGCCCGAGAACCGGGACATCTTTCCCAAGCTGTCGGTGCACCAGAACCTGATGCTGGGCCAGAAGCGCGGCGCCAAGAATCCGCGCTGGGGCTTCGATGACATGTACCGCATGTTTCCGCGCCTCAAGGAGCGCCAGTACACCGAGGCTGGTGTGCTGTCGGGCGGTGAGCAGCAGATGCTCACGTTGTGCCGCACGCTGATGGGCGACCCGGATCTCATCATCATCGACGAGCCCACCGAAGGCCTGGCACCCAAGATCGTCGAGTTGGTGGCGGAATACCTGAAGGCGCTGAAGGCCCGCGGCATCGCGGTGCTGCTGGTGGAGCAGAAGCTGGCGATCGCGCTGGAGATCTCGCAGCGCTGCTATGTGATGGGCCACGGCCGCATCGTGTTCGAGGGCACGCCGGCCGACCTGCGCGCCAATGCCTACATCCGCAAGGAGTGGCTGGAGGTGTGAGTCGGGCCCCGGGCTCGGTTCAGACCGGGCGCGGCGGGCGCATCTGTTGGCGCGCCTTGTGGGCCAGTTCGGCACCGTTGCGGCCGTCGTCGGGGTAGGCGGCGTGGCCCAGGTGGAGTTCGGCATGCATCAGGCCGCAGTCCACCCCATAGGGACCGGCCAGCAGCTGGCGCAGGCGTTGCTCGACGATGGCTGCCTCGGCGGCGCCAGCGGCCAGCAGCAGCACCGCAAAGCCATGCTCGCCCACCTGCATCACCTGATCGGTGGCCCGCACGCGGTTGCGCAGCCGGGCGCTGAGCGCCTGCATCAGCTGTTCGCGCGCCTGCGGCGGCCAGACCTGGCCCTCGGCCGCCAGTGCAGCGGCCTCCATCCACAGCACCGAGAAGCGCTCACCGTAGCGCCGGCACTGCGTCACCTGGTGGGACACCTGCAAGCCGAAGGCCGCTTCCGACTCCACGCGCGGCACCGGCAGGCAGGGCGACGGCCGCGGGGGCGTGAGGTCGTCGGACCTGAGTCGGGGCGTGGGCATGGCGTTTCCTTCCGTTCGGCAGTCGGGGGTGAGGGCTGGGCCGGCACGGGCACCCCGATCGATGTCGGCCTCCCCGGCGTCGGTGCGCATGACCAGACCCTCAATCAAGCAAAACGGGAAAGCGATGGCCGACCCGACATCGGCCAATAAAAATTTTTCGCAAGGCCTGTCCCCCGTGCTTTCACGCTTTGACTGCGCCCGCGCGCCGCTAGAGTGCGGGCCATGCAAGACATCACGCAGCTCCTGCAGGCCGCGGCTGGCGGGGACCGCCGCGCGGCGGACGCCGTCGTGGCCGGGCTGTACGAGGATCTGCGCCGCCTGGCCCGCCAGCACATGCGGCGGGCGGGCGAGCTGACGTTGCTGGACACCACGGCGCTGGTGCACGAGGCCTGGCTGCGCGTCGCGGGTCGGGACTTCAGGGATTTCCCTGATCGGCGCCATTTCCTGGCCTACGCGGCCCGCGCGATGCGCACCGTGGTCATCGATCTGGTGCGTGCCGAGCGCGCCGAGCGCCGCGGGGGGGGCGTGGCCGAGCTGACGCTGAACACCGCGATCGCCGAGCTGTCGCCGCAGGGCGGGGACGACATCCTGCGCATCCACGAGGCACTGGACGAGCTCGCCCAGCTGGAGCCGCGCCTGGCCCAGGTGGTGGAGATGCGCTATTTCGGCGGTCTGCTGGAGCAGGAGATCGCGTCCGCGCTGGGCGTCACCGACCGCACCGTGCAGCGTGACTGGCAGAAGGCGAGGCTGTTCCTCGCGATGAGTCTCAAGACCTGACCCCCGAGCGGACCTGGCTGATGGATGAACTGGACAAGCAGCGCTGGCTCAAGCTGAGCCCCCTGCTGGATGAATTGCTGGACCTGGAGCCGGCCGACCGTGAGCGTCGCCTGGACGAATGGCGGCAGCAGGACGCGGCGCTGGCTGAGCAACTGCAAGCCATGCTGGCGCAGGACGCCCATCTGCAGGCCGAGGGTTTCATGGCGCGGCCCGCCGCCGAGCAGCTGGGCGCCGCTGCGGCCGAGCCTGCACCGCTGGACCTGGCGGGCCAGCAGCTGGGCCCCTGGGTGCTGGAGCGCGAGCTGGGGCAGGGCGGCATGGGTGCGGTCTGGCTGGCCCGTCGGGCCGACGGGCGTTTCGAGGGCCAGGTCGCGATCAAGTTCCTCAAGGGTCTGGACAACGGCCTGTTCGGCCGCGAGGGCGGTGCGCGTTTCGCGCGTGAGGGGCAGATCCTGGGGCGGCTGTCCCACCCCCACATCGCCCGGTTGCTGGACGCGGGCCTGTTCCAGCAGCACCAGCCCTATCTGGTGCTGGAGTATGTGGACGGCCTGCCCATAGACCGCTTCTGCGAGCAGCAGGGGCTGGACATCGCGGCCCGCGTGCGGCTCTTCCTGGACGTGCTGGCCGCCGTGGCCCACGCCCATGCGCGCCTCATCCTGCATCGCGATCTCAAGCCCAGCAACATCCTGGTGACCGCCCAGGGCGAGGTCAAGCTGCTGGACTTCGGCATCGCCAAGCTGCTGGACGATGCCAGCCAGGCCGAGCAGGGTGCCGGCGCGACCGAGCTGACCCGCCGGGCCGGCAGCGCCTACACGATGAACTACGCAGCGCCCGAGCAGGTGCAGCAGGCCGACGTGACCACGGCCACCGACGTCTATGCGCTGGGCGTGCTGCTGTACCAGCTGCTGGGTGGGCCTCATCCCACGGGCGGCGGCACGCAGACCCAGCTGGAGCGGCTCAAAGCCATCGTGGAGCAGGCGCCGCGGCGCCTGTCCGAGGCAGTGGCTGCCGACCCCGCGCGCCAGACCCAGGCGCGGCTGCTGAGGGGCGACCTGGACACCATCGTCGCGAAGGCGCTGAAGAAACTGCCGGCGGAGCGCTACGCAAACGCGGAGCTGATGGCCGACGACCTGCGCCGCTGGCTGGCGCACGAACCCATCAGCGCGCGCCCCGACAGCCGGCTTTATGTGCTGGGGCGCTTCGTGCGGCGCCACCGGGTCGCGGTGTCTGCCGGTGTGCTTGCGGTGCTGGCGCTGCTGGGGCTCAGCGGCTTCAGCCTGTGGCAGGCGCAGCGGGCGCAGGCCGCCGAGCTGCAGGCCCAGCAGCGGCGCCAGCAGGCCGAGGACCTGTTGAGCTACATGCTGGGCGAATTTGCCGACAAGCTCAGACCCATAGGCCGGCTGGAGCTGCTGGACAGCGTGGGCAGCAAGGCGCTGGCCATCCTCGCCCAGGGCGCCTCCGCCGGTGCCGAGGAGCGGTTGCAGCGGGCCAAGGCCTTGACGGTGTTGGGTGAGGTCAAGGTCTCGCGGGGTGAGCTGGATGCCGCCATCGAGCCTCTGCAGGTGGCGAATGCGCTGCTGGAGGTCGAGCCCGTCAAGCCAGAGTTGCTGACGCCGTGGCGCAAGGCCCAGGGGGCAGCGGCCTTCTGGCTGGGTCATGTGCGGTTCAGCAAGCTTCAGTACGGCGACGCGGAGAAGGCCTGGGCCCGCTACCGCAGCGTGACCGAGAAGTGGCTGGCCGGGCAGCCTGGCGACCTGGAAGCTCGCGTCGAGCTGTCCTACGCAGAGAACAGCCTGGGCTCGCTGAAGTCGGCGCTGGGGCAGTTGGGCGAGGCGGAGCAGCGTTTCCGGCGCTCGCTGGAGTTGAAGGAGTCGGCACTGGCCGCCCGCGCCGACGACGCGGCGTTGCAGGCTGACTGGGCCGACAGCGTGAGCTGGCTGGGATCAACGCTGATGCGTACTGGCCGTGAGCAGCGTGCCCGCGAGCTCTACGACGCCGCGCTGCGGCGCGTTGCGGTAATCCGCCGTCAGCATCCTGGTGACATGGCCTGGCTGCAGGTCGAGGTGAGCAACCGACTGTTCTTGGGCGCCGCGCTCACACGTCGTGGCGACCTGCAAGCCGCCCACCGCGAGTTGACGGAGGCGCTGGACGGTGCGTCGGGTCTGGTCCATCAGGACCCGACCAACCGGCAATGGGCCTTCATCCAGATCGAGGTGGCTTCTGAGCGCCTGCGGACGCAGGACTTGGCGCCCGCCCAGCAGGCCGCGCAGGCGGCCGTGCTGTATCGGCGCCTGGAGCAACTGCGGCCTCAGGGGCCGCTGGATCGCTGGCTGCACCGTCAGGTCGAACTGCTGGAGCAGATGCTGGCCGTGCCTTGTGTGGGTAGCCGCTGCGCCGAGCTGGTGGCGACCGCGCAGCAACTGAGCTCGCGGCTGGCGGCTGCGGCGCAACGCAGCCCGCTGGATCAGCAACTATTGCTCGCGAGGGTGCAACTGCTGCAGCTGCAGTCGAGGCTGACGCCGGGCGACCAAGCCAAGATGCGCAGCGCCTGCGAGCAGGCGAATGGCCTGCTGCAGTCCCGACCGGGCTGGCAGCAGGTGCACGCGCCGCTGACCGAGCGCTGGCTGCAGATCCAGGCCTGCCTGGATCCCGGCTCCAGCAGCAGGCCAACGCAGCGTGCGGCGGCGGACTGGCTGCTGCGGCAGCGCGACCTTTAACCCGTACGGCATGTGCTTTCGCACCGCATGTGCCGATTCATTTCACAGGAGTGCCCGATGACGACTTATGTTTCGCCCTACACCGCCACCGTGACCTCTACGACGGCCGATGGCCTGGCGGTTTGCAGCTTTGTCGATGGCAAGAACCAGCCGGTGCCCGATGGCACGGTGCTGACCACTGGCACATATCCTGGCCAGCCGGGCCAGTTGCAGATTCGTTTCGTCGAAGCCAACAGCCTGCAGCTGGTGGGCGCGGTGGCCAACACGGTGGGCGGGGCACCGGCGTTGGGGGCCACCAATATGCTGACGGCAGCCCGCGCAGCCTCGCCGCGTGGCGGCTATGTGGACACCATCACATTGCCCTGGGCGGCCGACACCTACACCACGCGAGGCGTGGTGCTGATGTTCGCGCAGGTGGATGCCAACGGCATGATGGTCAACATGCTTCCGACCTCGGACCCTCAGGTCCGCAACGACCAGATGTGATCGGGCGGGCCGTTCGCTAGGGCTGGCCTATGCCGGTGATGCGCTGGTAGCGCTTGCGTAGAAAGTCCGCCGCCAGCTGGGCATCTCCCTGGATGCGCTCGCCGATGTAGAGCTCCTGGCGGCGTTCCGCGATCTGTGCGCGCAGCCGCGCGGCCATGATGTCCAGTGGCCGCATGCCCCCGGCCTCGGCGCGTTCCACGGCGATGCGCAACTCGTGCATCTGCTGGCTCTGCAGCCAGGTGATCTGCGCGCGCACCACGCGTATGCGGCCCTGGACCAGGTGCTCGCACAGGCCCATCCAGGCGCGCACCGCATCGGCCGGGCCGCCTATGACCTTCTCCGGCAACTCGCCATCGGCCAGCAGCATGCGCTCCAGCAGCTTGCGGTCCTGCGCCGCATAGGCGTCGTTCACCGCGGCCATCTGCTGCTCGCGCAGCGTGCGGTCGGGGCCGGGCGCGGCCAGATCGGGGTGAAAGCGCATCGCCGCGCGGCGGTACAGCGTCTTCAGGCTGGGTGGTGGCAGGTCGGTGGTGGGGCCGGTAGGCTCGGGCGGCAGCGGCGTGGCGTCTGGCAACGCCGGCACCTCGGGCCAGGTCTTGCTGCCGGCGCTGGCCGGGCGGGGCGCGTCCACGCCCTGGCGCTTGAGCGCCTCGAACAGCACCAGCGTGGCCTGCTGCAGCTGGGCTTCGAGTTCGTCCAGCTCGCGCATCAGCGGGCCCAGCGTCTCCAGGTAGCGCTGACGGAAACCCAGCAGCTTGGCGCGCAGCCCGTCGTGGTCAGCCTCCAGCACCGCGAGGTACTGCTGCAGGTCGCGCAACTGCTCGCGTCGACGGTGGAGTTCGTGCCGGGAGAGGGCCGTGCTGGGCATGGGGCGATTGTGCCCTGCGCGGGCGGCTGGCCTTGATCCGGGGAGTTACTGTTGCAATGAGAAACAGCCCCGCATGACGGGGCTGTTTCGCGGATGGGCGCCGGCCTCAGGGCTGGGACGCCGCGGTGCTGGCCACCTCGGCCGCGCTCTGGGCCGCGGCGTGCGTGGGCAGCGGCGGTGCCGAGGGCGCGGCGGCCGGCAGCAGCGGCACGATCAGCAGCGCCACGATGTTGATGATCTTGATCAGGGGGTTCACCGCCGGGCCGGCCGTGTCCTTGTAGGGGTCGCCCACGGTGTCGCCGGTGACCGCGGCCTTGTGCGCCTCGCTGCCCTTCTTGTGCAGCACGCCGGCGTCGTCCTTGAAGCCCTCTTCGATGAGCTTCTTGGCGTTGTCCCAGGCGCCGCCGCCGGTGCACATGGAGATGCCGACGAACAGGCCGGTGACGATGGTGCCCATCAGCAGGCCGCCCAATGCCGCCGGCCCCAGCAGCAGGCCCACGAGGATGGGCGCGGCCACCGGCAGCAGCGAAGGCAGGATCATTTCCTTGATCGCGGCGCTGGTCAGCATGTCCACCGCCTTGCCGTACTCGGGCTTGGCCGTGCCTTCCATGATGCCGGGGATGTCGCGGAACTGGCGCCGCACCTCCACCACCACCGAGCCCGCAGCCCGGCCCACGGCCTCCATGGCCATGGCGCCGAACAGGTAGGGGATCAGCCCGCCTATGAACAGCCCGACGATGACCCGGTGCTCCGACAGGTCGAAGCTCACATGCAGGCCGCGGGCCTCCAGCGCATGTGTGTAGTCGGCGAACAGCACCAGGGCCGCGAGGCCGGCCGAGCCTATCGCGTAGCCCTTGGTGACCGCCTTGGTGGTGTTGCCCACCGCGTCCAGCGGGTCGGTGATGTCGCGCACGCTGTCGGGCAGACCACTCATTTCGGCGATGCCGCCGGCGTTGTCGGTGATGGGGCCGTAGGCGTCCAGGGCCACGACTATGCCGGCCATGCTGAGCATCGCCGTGGCTGCGATCGCGATGCCGTACAGCCCTGCCAGGTGGTAGGCCGCGTAGATGGCCGCGCAGACGAACAGCACCGGCCAGGCGGTGGACTTCATGGACACGCCCAGGCCCGCGATGATGTTGGTGCCATGGCCGGTGGTAGAGGCCTGCGCGACATGCTGCACCGGCGCGTACTGCGTGCCGGTGTAGTACTCGGTGATCCACACCATGGCCGCGGTCAGCAGCAGACCCACGGTGCAGGCGCCGAACAGCGCCATCGCATTCGTGCTGCCGCCGGTGGCGAATTGAATCTCGGTGGGGAACATCGCGCGGGTCACGAAGAAGAACGCGATCAGGCTCAGCAGGCCGGACGCGATCAGGCCCTTGTAGAGCGCCGGCATCACGTTCTTCATGCCCTCGCTGGCGCGCACGAAATAGCAGCCGACGATGGACGCGATGATGGACACGCCGCCCAGCACCAGCGGATAGACCAGCGCGGTGGCCGACTGGCCGCCGAAGGCCAGCGCGCCCAGCGCGATGGTGGCGATCAGCGTGACCGCATAGGTCTCGAACAGATCGGCCGCCATGCCGGCGCAGTCACCGACGTTGTCGCCCACGTTGTCGGCGATCACGGCCGGATTGCGCGGGTCATCCTCGGGGATGCCGGCCTCCACCTTGCCCACCAGGTCGGCGCCCACGTCGGCGCCCTTGGTGAAGATGCCGCCCCCCAGGCGCGCGAAGATGGAGATCAGCGAGGAGCCGAAGGCCAGGCCCAGCAGCGGCTTGAGCGAGGCGGCGTCAACGTGGCGGCCGCCCTCGCTGAGGTGCCAGAAGAACAGGCCCACGCCCAGCAGGCCCAGGCCCACCACCAGCATGCCGGTGATCGCGCCGCCCTTGAAGGCCACATCCAGCGCCGCCGCCATGCCCCGCGTGGCGGCCTGCGCGGTGCGCACATTGGCGCGCACCGAGATGTTCATGCCGATGAAGCCGCAGATGCCCGACAGCACCGCGCCGATCACGAAGCCCACCGCAGTCTGCAGGCCCAGGCCCGGCACCACCGCGATGAGAATCGCCAGCACCACGCCAACCGCGCCTATGGTGCGGTACTGCCGGCCCAGGTAGGCCGCCGCCCCCTGCTGGATCGCGGCGGCGATCTCCTGCATGCGGGCGTTGCCCGCGTCCTGACTGAGGATCCAGCTGCGCTGGATGAATCCGTAAGCAACGGCCGCGAGGCCGCAGGCCAGCGCGAAGTACAGCGCCATCTCCGTCGACATGAGTTTGTCTCCTTGTAGCGTGTTGTCTGCGACCCACGCGGGCTGCACGGGCCTGCGCCGCCCAGCTTAAGGGGCAGGTCTGGCCTGCGTCTGAGCGTTTACCAGCACCCGTCCGCTCGCGGCCGGCAGCTGTGAGCCTGGTGTCAGCCAGCCTCCTAGAATGCGGGTTTTCCTTAGACCAAAGACGTCGCCCATGAGCCTGCAGAACGTGACCCCCGGCGCCAAGGCGCCCGAAGAGTTCAACGTCGTCATCGAAATCCCGATGAACGCCGACCCGATCAAGTACGAGGTGGACAAGGAGACCGGCGCGCTGTTCGTCGACCGCTTCCTGACGACGCCCATGTACTACCCCTGCAACTACGGCTATGTGCCGCAGACGCTGTCCGACGACGGGGATCCGGTGGACGTGCTGGTCATCACCCCGTTCGCGCTGCAGCCGGGCGTGGTCGTGAAGTGCCGCGCGCTGGGCGTGCTGCAGATGGACGACGAGGCCGGCGGCGACGCCAAGCTGGTGGCCGTGCCCACCAGCAAGACGCTGCCGATGTACGACCACTGGAAGTCCATCGAGGACGTGAACCCGATGCGCATCAAGGCCATCCAGCACTTCTTCGAACACTACAAGGACCTGGAGCCCAACAAGTGGGTCAAGGTCAAGGGCTGGGAAGGGGTGGAAGCCGCCAAGAAGGAAATCACCGACGGCATCGCCAACTACAAGAAGGCCTGAGCCTGCTGACCTGGCCGGGGCCGCGCGGCCCCGCCGGATCACTCAAGACGCCGCATCCGCGGCGTCTTGTCGTTTGTAGGGCGCGTGTTCGCCCAACTCGTCCAGGTAGCCGGACATGGCCTGACCCTCGCGGGCCAGAAAGTCGCTCACCGCATCGGCAAAGCCGGGGTGGGCCAGCCAGTGGCTGGATGCGGTGGGTGTGGGCATCAGGCCGCGCGCCATCTTGTGCTCGCCCTGGGCGCCGCCCTCGAAGCGCTGGTAGCCGTTCGCGATGCACCAGGCCAGCGGCTGGTAGTAGCAGGCATCGAAATGCAGGTTGGGAATGTGCGCCACCGCGCCCCAGTAGCGCCCGAAGGCGGCACGCCGTGCCGGGTCCAGCGTCACCAGGGAGGCGGCCACGCGCTCCTCGCCGCGCCAGGCGGTGAAAAGCAGCCAGTGCTGCGGCATCTGGGCGGCCATGCGCGCGAAGAAGTCGCGGCTCAGGTAGGGCGTGCTGTGGTGCTCGCGGTAGGTCTGCTGGTAGCAGCGGTAGAAGAAGTCCCAGTCCTCGGTGCGGATCTCGGCGCCGCTGCGCGCGTCGAAGTGCACGCCGGCCTCGCGCACGCGGCGCTGCTCCTGCTGGATCTTCTTGCGCTTCTCGCGCTGCAGGCGTGCCAGAAAGGCCGGGAAGTCGGCATCCGGTGCCGGCTCGTGCGCGGTCCAGTGGAACTGCACGCCGCTGCGCGCCATGCAGCCCGCCTCGGCCAGCGCGGCCTGGTCGGCTTCGTCGCCGAACAACACATGCAGGGACGAGGCCTGGGTCTCGCGCGCCAGCGCGCGCAGCGCCTGGGCCAGCATCGCGCGGGCTTCGGCGTCGCGCGCCAGCAGGCGGCTGCCGGGCACCGGCGTGAAGGGCACGGCCACCAGCAGCTTGGGGTAGTAGGCCAGGCCGTGGCGGCGGTAGGCGTCGGCCCAGGCCCAATCGAACACGTACTCGCCGTAGCTGTGGCTCTTGAGATAGGCCGGGCAGGCCGCCACCAGTGTGTCGCCATCCCACACCGACACGAACTGCGCCTGCCAGCCGGTGTCGGCCGTGGCGCTGCCCGAGGCCTGCAGTGCGTTCAGGTAGGCGTGGCTCATGAAGGGCGTGGGCCGGGCCTGCACAGCCAGCAACTCGTCCCAGGGGACTTGCGGCAGGGCCGCCGGGTCCTCGTCCACCCGGATGACATAATTTTTTGCCGTGTCTGAAGTGAATCCCATGCCCCTGCCGTCCGTGAAAGTCGCCCTGGCCCAGCTCAATGTCGTCGTCGGCGACCTGCAGGGCAATGCGGATCGCATCATTGCGCAAGCGCGCGAGGCGCACCGCGCTGGGGTTGATCTGCTGGTGACGCCCGAGTTGGCGTTGTGCGGCTACCCGCCCGAAGACCTGCTGCTGCGCCCCGCCTTCCTGGCCGCCTGCGACGAGCAACTGCGTCGCATCGCCGCCGAGCTGGCGGACTGCGCCGGCCTGCAAGTGGTCGTGGGCCATCCGCAGGCGCGTGACGCCGCGGTGGTGCGCGAGCGCAGCTGGTCCGAGCCGCCTTGCCTGAATGCCGCCTCGGTGCTGGCCGGGGGCCAGGTCGTGCACACCTATGCCAAGCGCGAGTTGCCCAACTACCAGGTGTTCGACGAGCGCCGCTACTTCGTGTCAGGCCGCGAGCTGGGCCTGGGGCCGCTGGTGTTCGATGTGAAGGGCCTGCGCGTGGGGCTGCTGATCTGCGAGGACTCCTGGTTCGACGAGCCCGCCGCGGCCGCCCGGGCCGCGGGGGCCGAGCTGCTGTGCGTGGTCAATGCGTCGCCCTTCCACGTCGGCAAGACCGAGGACCGCGAGGTCCGCATGGCCGAGCGCGCCCGCGCGGTGGGCCTGCCGCTGCTGTATGCCCACCTGGTGGGCGGGCAGGACGAGGTGGTGTTTGACGGCTCCTCGTTCGCGCTGCAGGCCGACGGCACGCTGGCCGCGCGCGCGCCCATGTTCGAGGAGGCGCTGCTGGTGCTGGAGGTCGACGCCCAGCGGCGCGTCCATGGCCCGGTCACGCCGCTGCCCGAGTTCGAGGCCCAGGTCTGGCAGGCGCTGGTCACCGGCGTACGCGACTACCTCGGCAAGAACGGCTTCCCCGGCGCCCTGATCGGCCTGTCGGGGGGCATCGACTCGGCGCTGGTGCTGGCCGTGGCGGTGGACGCGCTGGGCGCCGACAAGGTGAGGGCGGTGATGATGCCCTCGCCCTACACGGCCGACATCTCCTGGATCGATGCGCGCGACATGGCCGAGCGGCTGTCGGTGCGCTACGACGAGATGAGCATCGTGCCCATGTTCGATGCGTTCAATGCGACGCTGGCCGAGGAATTCAAGGGCCGCGCGATCGACGCGACCGAGGAGAACATCCAGGCGCGCATACGTGGCACGCTGCTGATGGCGCTGTCCAACAAGTTCGGCAGCATCGTGCTGACCACCGGCAACAAGAGCGAGATGGCGACCGGCTACTGCACGCTGTACGGCGACATGGCGGGCGGTTTCGCGGTCATCAAGGACGTGGCCAAGACGCTGGTGTTCCGCCTCGCGCGCTGGCGCAATGCGCAGGGCCCGGTGCCGGTGATTCCGGAGCGCATCATCACGCGCCCGCCGTCGGCCGAGCTGCGCCCCGACCAGAAGGACGAGGACAGCCTGCCGCCCTACGAGGTGCTGGACGCCATCCTGGCCCGCTACATGGAGCAGGATCAGTCCATCGCCGAGATCATCGCGGCCGGTTTCCGGCCCGAGGACGTGGAGCGCGTGACCCGGCTGATCAAGCTCAACGAGTACAAGCGCCGTCAGGCGCCGGTGGGCATACGCATCACCCACCGCGGCTTCGGGCGCGACTGGCGCTACCCCATCACCTCGCGCTTCCGCGCCTGAGCGCGGCGGGGTGGCCCGGCCATGTGCCGGGTGATGTCTGGCGCCCCTAAACTCGGGGCAAAGGAGCAGCCGTCATGAAGCAGATCACCGCCATCATCAAACCCTTCAAGCTCGACGAGGTCCGCGAGGCCCTGGCCGAGGTGGGCGCGTCGGGCCTGACCGTCACCGAGGTCAAGGGCTTCGGCCGGCAGAAGGGCCACACCGAGCTCTACCGCGGCGCGGAGTACGTGGTCGACTTCCTGCCCAAGGTCAAGGTCGAGGTGGTGGTCAAGGATGACGAGGTCGATCGCTGCATCGACGCCATCCTGAAGGCCGCCAAGACCGGCAAGATCGGCGACGGCAAGATCTTTGTGACGCCGGTGGAGCAGGTGGTGCGCATCCGCACCGGCGAAACCGACGAAGCTGCGGTCTGAGCCGCTTTTGAGGCCGGGCTCAGCCGGCCAGCTTCTGCCACAGCGCGGCGGCCCAGATGCCGCCCGCCAGCAGCAGCGCCAGCAGCACGGCCGCACTCGCGATGTCCTTGGAGCGCTTGGACAGGTCGTGCAGCTCGAAGGACACGCGGTCTATGGCCGCCTCGATGGCCGAGTTCAGCAGCTCCACGATCAGCACGATCAGCAGCGAGCCCAGCAGCAGCGCCACCTGCACCCAGTCGCGCCCCAGCCAGAAGGCCAGCGGCGTGGCCACCAGCACCAGCCAGACCTCCTGGCGGAAGGCGCTTTCGCCGCTGTAGGCGGCCTTGAGGCCGGCCCAGGAATAGCCGGCGGCATGGATGATGCGATCCAGGCCGGTGCGGCCCTTGTGCGGGTTGCTCATGGACGATGGGGCAGGAAGGTGATGACGCGCGTACCGCTCAGCACGTCATGCAGGAATTGTCGTTGCGGGTGCAGCCGCGCCAGCAGTGCATAGGCGACCACGCCGGCGGCCAGGCTACCGATGATGCCCCAGCCGCTGTGCACGCCCAGCGCCCAGCAACTCAGCAGCGCGGGCGCGAACCACAGCCAGCTCAGCAGGTAGCGCAGCAATGCGCGCGCGGCGCTCAGCGGGCGGCCGGCCGCATCGACCACGCGCAGGTGCCAGGTCTTCATCGCCAGCGTCTGGCCGGAGCGGGTCCAGAACACCACGAAGTAGGCGGTCAGCACCAGGAACAGCAGCAGTGCCAGCCCGCTGCGACCTTGCAGCGCGTGACGCTGCTGGGTGAGGCCGGCATAGACCAGTCCCACGAAGAACACCACGCCGAACAGCAGCACGCCCTCGTAGACGAAGGCCGCGAGGCGGCGGGCCAGCCCGGGTCCCGGGGTGGCGTTCGGGGCGGCAGCACTCATGAGCCCGGCGCGGACGCGGCGCGGGGCGGCTTCAGCGTCTTGGGCAGCAGCGTGTGGGCGTCCACCAGCGAGGGGTCGGCCACCACCTTGGCTTCACCGGCCACATGGTGGGGGGGCAGGGTGGGGGTCTGGGTGATCAGCACCGTGCTGGCACCCGGGCGGGCCTGGATCAGGCTGCCGTTGACCGCGAATGGCGTGCGCAGCTTGGGAGCGGCGGGCACGATGTTGGACTTGGGCTGGGCGGCCAGGCCCTTGGCAGGCGACGGCTGTGCCGTGGCTTGCGCGCGGCGGCGCGCGGCGGCCTTCTCGGCCAGCTCCTGACGCTTCTCGGGCGGCAGAGCCTGGTAGGCCTCCCACTTCTCGCGGCGCTTCTCTGCATCCAGCTGCTTGGCGAACTGGTAGGCGATGCGGGCGTCGCGGCGCTCATTGGGTGTGAGCTTGGACCAGTCGCGCATGCGCTCATGCAGCCGCGCCAGCTCCGGTGCCGGCAGCGAGGCCAGCAGCGGTGCCGCGTTCAGCCATTTGTTGCGCTGGGTCGGGCTCAGGCGGTCCCAGTCACGCTCCAGCGGTGCCAGCAGCAATTGCTGACCGGGCGTCAGCGCGGCCCAGTTGGGGGCATCGGCCAGCGCGGACACCGGCGGCAGACGCACCGAAGCGGGTCGCGCCGGCACGGCCGGCAGTACGGGTGGTGGAGCGACCATACTGGCCGCAGGCTCCGGCGCGGAGGCGGTCTCAGGGGTCTGGGCCTGGGCGACCAGTGCGCCCGCGGCCAGCAGCCAGGGGGTCAGCAGTCGTTGGGGCGATAGGCGCAGCAGCAGAGCCAGCCGGGTCATGGGCATCCGGTCACTCTTGGCTGTCGCGCAGGAATTCGGCGAAGCCCGGATCGCGGAAGGCCGCGGGCGGCAGGCTGTCGCTCAGCAGGGCGGTGTCCACCTCGGCCGCGGCCACCAGTTCGCGGTGGAACTGGCCGCGCTGGGCCAACAGCAGGCCGGCCAGCAACAGAGCCAGCGGCAGCAGCGACAGCGCACGAGCCCACAGGCCACGCTCGCGCCGGCCGCCGCCCAGCGCCAGGCTGCCGCCGCCCTGGGCGACGACCGTGCTGGCAGGGGCGGTTGCGGTGCGTGCCGCACGCGCGGCCTGCGCACGCGCGAGGGCTTGTTCTCGCGCGAAGCGCAGGCGTTCGGATACGTCGGCCGGGAGCTCGGCGCTGCGCTCGCTCAAGCCGGCCGCGACACGCAAGCCGAAGCGCGTGACGCGCGCGTCCAGATCAGCGGTGGGGGCGGTGTACTGCAGCGAATTCATAGCGTGATCCCTTTGGCCTTGAGTGCCTTGGCGAGCGCATGGACGGCTCGGGAGCAGTGTGTTTTCACGCTGCCTTCCGAGCACCCCATGACGCCGGCCGTCTCGGCGACGTCCAACTCTTCCCAGTAACGCAGCAGAAAGGCTTCCCGTTGACGCGCGGGCAGCTGCGCGACCTCGTCTTCTATCTTTTGCAAGATCTGGGCCCGCCCGACCTCGTCGGCCGCGCTCAGCGCACCCAGCGCACCGTCGCGGCTCTCCAGCACCTCCAGCAGGTCGAAATCGCCGTCGCCATCCCCGCCGGACTCGAAATCCGACAGGTTGGTAAAGACCGCGTTGCGCACCTTCTGGCGCCGGAACCAGTCCATCGTCGCGTTGGACAGGATGCGCTGGAACAGCAGCGGCAGCTCGGCCGCCGGCCGGTCGAAATAGTTTTCGGCCAGCCGGATCATGGCGTCCTGCACGATGTCCAGGGCGGCATCGTCATCTCGAACGAGGTAGGCCGTGCGCTTGAACGCACGCCGGTCCACGGTACGCAGGAAATCGTTGAGTTCTTTGTCTGAGGCCAAGGGCAGTCGGCTGAACGGCTCGCAGCGTGGATTATGGCATTCGTGGAATACGAAGGCTTAAGGGGTTTGACTCGGCATAATAGCGTTTCGCACAAAGAGTCATGGTCTCTCGGCGCTGCCCGACCCAGGGTTTCGTCTGTTGACCGCGCAGGTCCTGAATCCGCCTCACGAGGGCGAGTGGAGGGGCACCGATGGATTTTCGTCAGAGAAATTCACAGAGGTTCTAAATGGAAATGTCTGCTGCGGAGTTCAAGCGCGCTGCTACGGCGCCCTCCCAAATCCCCCCCAATTCCCCCGCCGAGCTGAATGGCTCGGAAATCCTGGTCCGCTGCCTGCAGGCCGAGGGCGTCAAACACCTTTGGGGTTATCCCGGGGGCGCGGTGCTCTACATCTACGACGCGCTGTACAAGCAGGACAGCATCCAGCATGTGCTGGTGCGTCACGAGCAGGCGGCCGTGCATGCGGCCGACGGCTTTGCCCGGGCGACCGGCGAGGTGGGCGTGGCGCTGGTGACCTCCGGTCCCGGCGTGACCAACGCGATCACCGGCATCGCGACCGCCTACATGGACTCCATCCCGATGGTGATCATCACGGGCCAGGTCCCCACGCCGGCGATAGGCCTGGATGCGTTCCAGGAATGCGACACCGTCGGCATCACGCGCCCCATCGTCAAGCACAACTTCCTGGTCAAGGATGTGCGCGACCTGGCGCTGACGATGAAGAAGGCCTTCCACATCGCGCGCACCGGCCGGCCCGGCCCCGTGGTGGTGGACGTGCCCAAGGACGTGTCGCTGGCGCGCACCACCTTCAGCTACCCGGAGCGCGTCGAGATGCGCTCCTACAACCCGGTCAAGAAGGGCCACAGCGGCCAGATCCGCAAGGCGGTGCAGCTGCTGCTGCAGGCCAAGCGCCCCTACATCTACACCGGTGGCGGCGTGATCCTGGGCGAGGCCACGGCCGAGCTGCGCGAGCTGGTGGATCTTCTGGGCTATCCCTGCACCAACACCTTGATGGGCCTGGGCGCCATGCCCGGCACCGACCCGCGCTTCCTGGGCATGCTGGGCATGCACGGCACCTACGAGGCCAACATGACCATGCAGCACTGCGATGTGCTGCTGGCCGTGGGCGCGCGCTTCGACGACCGCGTGATCGGCAATCCCAAGCACTTCGGCTCGGTGGAGCGCAAGATCATCCACGTGGACATCGACCCCTCGTCGATCTCCAAGCGGGTGCGCGTGGACATCCCCATCGTCGGCGACGTGAAGGAAGTGCTGCGCGAGCTGATCTTCCAGATCCGCGAGGCCCAGGCCCGTCCGGATGCCGACGCGCTGAACGCCTGGTGGTCTCAGGTGAACGAGTGGCGCGGCCGCGACTGCCTGGCCTACAAGCCGTCGGACGAGGTCATCAAGCCGCAGATGGTGGTCGAGACGCTGTGGAACCTGACGCGTGGCCGCGATGCCTACATCACGTCCGATGTGGGCCAGCACCAGATGTGGGCCGCGCAGTTCTACAAGTTCGACGAGCCGCGCCGCTGGATCAACTCCGGGGGCCTGGGCACCATGGGCGTGGGCCTGCCCTATGCGATGGGCATCAAGCTGGCCAAGCCGGAGTCCGATGTGTTTTGCATCACCGGTGAGGGCAGCATCCAGATGTGCATCCAGGAGCTGTCCACCTGCTTCCAGTACAAGACGCCGGTCAAGATCGTCTCGCTGAACAACCGCTACCTGGGCATGGTGCGCCAGTGGCAGCAGCTCGAGTACGAGGGCCGCTACTCGCACAGCTACATGGATGCGCTGCCCAACTTCGTGAAGCTGGCCGAGGCCTACGGCCATGTGGGCCTGCTGGTCGAGAAACCGTCCGATGTGGAGGGCGCGCTCAAGGAGGCGATGCGGCTCAAGGACCGCACCGTGTTCCTGGACATCCGCACCGATCCGACCGAGAACGTCTGGCCCATGGTCAAGGCGGGCAAGGGCATCACGGAAATGCTGCTGGGCTCGGAAGACCTGTGAGCGCGCCAGCCGCCGGTTTTGGCCAGGGTTGCCGCCCTGGTCGAGGCCGACGGTGAGCCGCTCTCGGGCCCCGACCTGAGGACTTCTTCAATCATTCGAACCCGTGGCCAAGGCCCGTCGGTTACCGCCGGCGGCGCTGAAGAGCGCGAAGGACGAAACCCATGAAGCACATCATTGCATTGCTCATCGAGAACGAGCCGGGCGCCTTGTCGCGCGTCGTCGCGCTGTTCTCGGCCCGCGGCTACAACATCGAGAGCCTGACGGTCGCGCCGACCGAGGATGCCTCGCTGTCCCGCATGACCATAGTCACCACCGGCAGTGACGAGGTCATCGAGCAGATCACCAAGCACCTGAACCGCCTCATCGAGGTCGTGAAGGTGGTGGACCTCACCGAAGGCCACTACATCGAGCGCGAACTCATGCTGATCAAGGTGAGGGCGGTCGGCAAGGAGCGCGAGGAGATCAAGCGCACCGCCGACATCTTCCGCGGCCACATCGTCGACGTGACCGAGAAGACCTACACCATCGAGCTCACCGGCGCGGCCGACAAGCTCGACGCCTTCATCGGCGCGATCGACCGGGCGGCCATCCTGGAAACCGTCCGCACGGGCGCTTCCGGCATAGGCCGCGGCGAACGCGTGCTCAGGGTATGACCCCAGCCGGTCGCCCGCTGCCTTTTGAATTACCCCTCACTTTGCCCAACCGGCCATCAGCCGCAGAACCTGGAGAACCCACCATGAACGTTTATTACGACAAGGACGCTGATCTCAGCCTCATCAAGGGCAAGAACGTCACCATCGTCGGCTATGGCTCCCAGGGCCATGCCCATGCCCAGAACCTCAACGACAGCGGCTGCAAGGTCACGGTCGCGCTGCGCCGCGGCGGCGCCTCCTGGGCCAAGGCCGAGGGTGCCGGCCTCAAGGTCGCCGAGATCGCCGAAGCCGTGAAGACCGCCGATGTCGTGATGATCCTGCTGCCCGACGAGCAGATCGCCGATGTCTACAACAAGGAAGTCGCGCCCAACCTCAAGGCCGGCGCCTCGCTGGCCTTCGCCCACGGCTTCAACGTGCACTACGGCCAGGTGCAGCCGCGCGCCGACATCGACGTCTGGATGGTGGCTCCCAAGGCCCCGGGCCACACGGTGCGCAACACCTACCGCCAGGGCGGCGGCGTGCCCCACCTGATCGCCGTGTACCAGGACACCACGGGCAAGGCGCGTGACCTGGCCCTGAGCTACGCCGCGGCCAACGGCGGCGGCAAGGCCGGCATCATCGAGACCTCGTTCCGCGAAGAGACCGAGACCGACCTGTTCGGCGAGCAGGCCGTGCTGTGCGGTGGCGCGGTCGAGCTGATCAAGGCGGGCTTCGAGACGCTGACCGAGGCCGGCTACGCGCCCGAGATGGCCTACTTCGAGTGCCTGCACGAGCTCAAGCTGATCGTCGACCTGATCTATGAAGGCGGTATCGCCAACATGAACTACTCGATCTCGAACAACGCCGAGTACGGCGAGTACGTGACCGGCCCGCGCGTTGTCACCGAGGACACCAAGAACGCGATGCGCCAGTGCCTCAAGGACATCCAGACCGGCGAGTATGCGAAGAGCTTCATCCTTGAGAACAAGGCGGGCGCCCCGACGCTGATCAGCCGCCGTCGCCTGACCGCCGAGCACCCCATCGAGCAGGTGGGCGAGAAGCTGCGCGCGATGATGCCTTGGATCAAGGCCAACAAGCTGGTCGACAAGTCCAAGAACTGAGTTTCTAGGCAGCCCACTCCACGAGGCCGCGCCCCACCGGGCGCGGCCTTTGTTTTGGCTGCGCTATCCTGCCGCCCCATGAGTTCCGATCCCATCGACGACGACGAGTCCAGCTCGGACGTCCGCCCCCGCCGCAAGGGCATCTATGCCTTGCCCAATGCCATCACGCTGAGCGCGCTGTTCAGCGCCTTCTACGCGATCGTGATGGCCATGAACGGCCGCTTCGAGGTGGCCTGCGTGGCCATCTTTGCTGCCGCCGTGCTCGACAGCCTGGATGGCCGCGTCGCGCGCATGACCAACACCCAGTCCGCCTTCGGCGAGCAGATGGACAGCCTGTCCGACATGGTGGCCTTCGGTGCCGCGCCGGCGCTGATCGTCTACATGTGGGCGCTGAAGGACATGGGCAAGCCCGGCTGGATCCCGGCCTTTGTCTATATCGCCGGCGCGGCGCTGCGGCTGGCGCGCTTCAACGTGAACATCGGCGTGGTGGACAAGCGCTACTTCCAGGGCCTGCCCAGCCCGGCCGCGGCCGCGCTGGTCATCGGCCTGATCTGGGCCTCGGTGGACCGGCCGGACTTCACCGGCGTGAAGCCGGGCAGCTGGGAGGCCTGGGCGGCCTACGGCGTGACGCTGTTTGCGGGGCTTTCGATGGTCACGAATGCTCCCTTCTACAGCTTTAAAGTCTTTGACCGCCGACGCTCCGTGCCCTTCATCGTGCTGGTCGTAATCATGCTGGCCATCGGCCTCACGGCGCTCTACCCATCGGGCGTTCTCTTCGGTGCCTTCTGTGTTTACGGCCTGTCGGGCTATGTGATCTACGCGTGGCGCAAGGCCAAGGGAAGGCCGGTCAGCGTGATCTCCACCAGCACCGACGAGCCCGACGAGCGCGGTTTGCACCAGTAAGCCGCTGTGCTAGATTTCGAGCCCATGCAAAACGCGTTTGCCCTGCTGCTACTAGCCCTAGAGGAACCACGGGTTCGCTAGTCAGTCACGCCTACGCTTTTCTGATTCCAACGGCCCGTTTGCAACCGCAGCGGGCCGTTCGTGTTTTCAAAGGCTGCCGGTTGCACCCACTTCCCGGATGCACCCATGATGCTCAAGCAACCGCAGCTCAAGTACCGCCCCTTCGCGCCCATCAGCCTGCCGGACCGTCGCTGGCCCGACGCCGTGCTGACCCGCGCGCCCATCTGGCTGAGCACGGACCTGCGCGACGGCAACCAGGCGCTGATTGAGCCCATGGACATTGCGCGCAAGCTGCGCATGTTCCAGCAACTGGTGAAGGTGGGCTTCAAGGAGATCGAGGTGGGTTTCCCCTCGGCCTCGCAGACCGAGTTCGACTTCGTCCGCCTGCTGATCGAGGGCGGTCACATCCCTGACGATGTGAGCATCCAGGTACTGACCCAGGCGCGCTCCCACCTCATCGAGCGCACCTTCGAGGCGCTGGACGGCGCCCGGCGCGTGATCGTGCATGTCTACAACGCGGTCGCGCCCATCATGCGGCGCGTGGTGCTGGGCCAGGACGAAGACGGCATCGTCGAGCTGGCCACCACGCATGCGCGCCAGATCAAGGAGCTGGCCGCCGCAAGACCCGGCACCGACTGGCGCTTCGAGTATTCGCCCGAGATGTTCTCGGGCACCGAGCTGGCCTTCAGCAAGCGCGTCGTCGATGCGGTCACCGCGGTTTGGGAGCCCACGCCCGAGCGCCCATGCATCATCAACCTGCCGTCCACGGTGGAGCACAGCACGCCCAATGTGTTCGCCGACATGATCGAGTGGATGCACCGCCACCTGGAGCGGCGTGAGGCCATCGTGCTGTCGGTCCATCCGCACAACGACCGCGGCACCGGCACGGCGGCCGGCGAGCTGGCCCTGATGGCCGGTGCCGACCGCATCGAGGGCTGCCTGTTTGGCAACGGCGAGCGCACCGGCAATGTGGACGTCGTCAACATCGCACTGAATCTCTACACCCAGGGTGTGGACCCGCAGCTGGACTTCTCGGACATCGACGAGGTGCGCCGCTGCGTTGAACACTGCACGCAGATCCCGGTCCACCCACGCCATCCTTACGTGGGCGATCTCGTGTACACCTCCTTCTCCGGCTCCCACCAGGACGCCATCAAGAAGGCCTTCGCGGCACGCCAGGCCGGCGACATCTGGGACATGCCCTACCTGCCGATAGACCCCAAGGACCTGGGCCGCAGCTATGACGCGGTCATCCGCGTGAACAGCCAGTCTGGCAAGGGCGGCATTGCCTACCTGCTGGAAGCCGAGTACGGGCTGGAGCTGCCGCGGCGCCTGCAGATCGAGTTCAGCCAGGTCGTGCAGCGCGTGATGGACGATGCCGGCAAGGAGCTGAGCGCGGCCGACATCTACGCGATCTTCGAGCGCGAATACGCCGTCGGCGACTCGCGGGCCAGCGTGCTGCAGCCGCGCATGGCCGAGCAGCCCGGCGGCGCTATGCGGGTGGAGGCCGAGGTCGTGCTGGGCGACTGGGTGGGCCCGGTGCGCGGCGAGGGTAACGGCCCCATCGAGGCCTTCGTGAACGCGCTGGCCCAGCGGGCCGGCACCAGCATCCGCGTGCTGGACTATCACGAGCATGCGATGGGCAGCGGGGCCGATGCGCGCGCTGTGGCCTACCTCGAGCTGCGCGTGGGCGAGGAGACCCGCTACGGCGTGGGCATAGACGGCAGCATCGTGCGCGCGTCCATGCAGGCCATCCTGTCCGGCCTGCACCGCACGCCTGCCTTTACGATGGCCCGCAACACCCAGGAGCACCAGTCATGAGCGACCGTCTGATCATCTTCGACACCACCTTGCGCGACGGCGAGCAGTCGCCCGGCGCGTCCATGACGCGCGACGAGAAGCTGCGCATCGCGCGCCAGCTCGAGCGCATGAAGGTGGATGTCATCGAGGCCGGCTTTGCGGCCTCCAGCAACGGCGACTTCGAGGCGGTGAAGGCCATCGCCGCCGCGGTCAAGGACAGCACCATCTGCTCGCTGGCCCGCGCCAACGACCGCGACATCTCTCGGGCCGCCGAGGCGCTGGCCGGTGCCCACCGCGCGCGCATCCACACCTTCATCGCGACCAGCGAGCTCCACATGGAGAAGAAGCTGCGCATGACGCGTGAGCAGGTGCTGGAGCAGGCGACGCTGGCGGTGCGCTTTGCGCGCAATCTGTGCGGCGACATCGAGTTCTCGCCCGAGGACGGCTACCGCTCCGACATCGACTTCCTGGCCCGCGTGTGCGAAGCCGTCATCAAGGAGGGCGCGGGCACCATCAACATCCCCGACACCGTGGGCTATGCCATCCCCGAGCTGTACGGTGACTTCATACGCCGCCTGCGCGAGAAGGTGCCCAACAGCGACCAGGCGATCTGGAGCGTGCACTGCCACAACGACCTCGGCATGGCGGTGGCCAACTCGCTGGCCGGCGTGAAGATAGGCGGCGCGCGCCAGGTGGAGTGCACCATCAACGGCCTGGGTGAGCGCGCCGGCAACTGCTCGCTGGAAGAGGTGGTGATGGCGGTCAAGACCCGCCGCGACTACTTCGGCCTGGACGTGGGTATAGAAACCGCGCAGATCGTGCCGGCCTCCAAGCTGGTGTCCCAGACCACCGGCTTCGTGATCCAGCCCAACAAGGCCGTGGTGGGTGCGAATGCGTTCGCCCACGCCAGCGGCATCCACCAGGACGGCGTGCTGAAGGCGCGCGACACCTACGAGATCATGCGGGCCGAGGACGTGGGCTGGGCCGCCAACAAGATCGTGCTGGGCAAGCTCTCCGGCCGCAATGCGTTCAAGCAGCGCCTGCAGGAGCTGGGCATAGAGCTGGAGAGCGAGGCCGAGATCAATGCCGCCTTCGTGCGCTTCAAGGACCTGGCCGACCGCAAGAACGAGATCTTCGACGAGGACATCATCGCCCTCGTGATGGACGAGTCGGTCACCGCCGAGCAGGAGCATTACCGCCTGCTGTCGCTGTCACAGCGTTCCGAGACCGGCGAGCGCCCGCATGCGGCCCTGGTGTTCGCGGTCGGCCAGCAGGAACACCGCGCGGAGAGCGACGGCAACGGGCCTGTGGACGCGACGCTGCAGGCGATCGAGTCTGTCGTGCAATCTGGCGCGGAAATGCTGCTGTACTCGGTGAACGCCATCACCGGTGGCAGCACAGAATCGCAGGGCGAGGTCACGGTCCGCCTGCAGCAGGCGGGGCGGGTGGTCAACGGTGTCGGGGCCGATCCCGATATCGTGGTCGCGTCAGCCAAGGCCTACTTGAGTGCGTTGAACAAGCTGCAAAGCAAGATCGAGCGGGTGGCAGCCCAGGGATGACGGCGGGAAACCTCGCAAGAAGTCACTTGAGCATGCTGCTTTAAGTCTCTGATATTGCGGGGGTTTCGGGCGTCCTTTAAACTGGCGCCCTGCTGTCTGGGGATGCCGTTGAAGACTCTTGCCACTGTTTTTTCTTGCGTGAGCCTGCTGGCTGGTCTGGCGCTCACGACCCCGGTCCAGGCGGCCGCCAACGATGGCAAGGCCAAGCCCACCTCGGTGCGCAAGGCCAAGGGCAGCGCGGCGTCCAAGACCGCCGCCAAGCCGGTGCGCCGCGTGGCCGCGGTGGCGGCCGTGCCCACCTTTGGCCAGCTCGCCGGCCTGCACAAGGTCGATGACCCGCTGGATCTCAAGTCCAGCGTCGCCTACGTGCTGGATCAGGACACGCACGAGGTGCTGTTCTCCAAGAACCCGCAGGCGGTGCTGCCCATCGCGTCCATCACCAAACTGATGACCGCGCTGGTGGTGGTGGAGGCCGGCCTCTCGCTGGATGAGAAGCTGACCATCACCCAGGACGATGTCGACACCGAGAAGAACACCGGCTCGCGCCTGGCGATAGGCACGACGCTGACGCGCGGCGACATGCTGCATCTCGCGCTGATGTCCAGCGAGAACCGCGCCGCCCATGCGTTGGGCCGGCACTACCCGGGCGGCCTGTCGGCCTTTGTGGAGGCGATGAACGCCAAGGCTGCCAGCCTGGGCATGCAGGACACGCACTACGTCGAGCCCACGGGCCTGTCCAGTCGCAACCAGAGCAGCGCCAAGGACCTGGCGGTGCTGGTCAACGTGGCCAGCGAGGTGCCGCTGATCCGTGACCTGTCCACCTCGCGCGAGGCCCGCGTGGCCTTGGGCAAGCGCCTGGTGCAGTTCCGCTCCACCAATGGCCTGCTGTCCAACCCGCTGTGGGACATCGGCCTGCAGAAGACCGGCTTCATCAACGAGGCCGGCAAGTGCCTGGTAATGCAGGCCAGCATGGCGGGCCGCAAGCTCATCATGGTGTTCCTCGATTCCAGCGGCAAGGCCTCGCGGATCGCCGATGCCGAGCGCATGCGCAAGTGGCTGGCCACCGCGCTGCCGGGCAGCAGCCCCGAGGCCAGCAGCAGCGCTGGCGGCAGCAAGCTCTGAGCCGGGGATTCCCCATGAAAAACGCCGCCTTCGGGCGGCGTTTTCGCATCTGAGGCGGTGTCAGCCCCGGTGGCCCAGCGCGGCCGAGATGCGGGCGGCGGTTTCCTTGAGGCGCACCACCCAGCTCTCCTCCAGCCGGTCGGCCGGCGCCGAGATGGACAGGCCGGCGATCAGCTTGTCCTGGTCGTCGTAGATGCCGGCGGCCATGCAGCGCACGCCCAGCTCCAGCTCCTCGTCGTCGCGCGCGATACCGCGCTGGCGCACCAGCGCCAGCTCGCGCTCCAGCCCGCTCAGCTCGGTCAGGCTGTTGCGCGTGTGGCCGGACAGGCCGGTGCGGGTGGCGTAGGCGCGCACGCGCACCGCGTCGTCGCTGGCCAGGAAGAGCTTGCCCACCGAGGTCAGGTGCAGCGGCGCCCGGCCGCCCACGGCACGAACCACCTGCATGCCCGAGCGTTCGGAGTAGGTGCGCTCGATGTAGACGATCTCGTCACCCTGGCGCACTGACAGGTTCACCGGTTGGTGGGTGAACTTGTGCAGCTCGCGCATCGCGGGCAGCGCGGCGTCGCGCACGTCTAGCCGGGCCTTCACGAGGTTACCCAGCTCCAGCAGCCGCATGCCCAGTCGATAACTGCCGGCTTCGGGCCTGTCGACGAATCGGCCCAGGGTCAGGTCATTCAGAATCCGGTGTGCCGTGGACGGGTGCAGGCCGGTCGCCTCGGAGAGCGCTTTCAGCGACACCGGGTCTTGATGCCCAGCCAGCACGTCCAGCAGCGCGAACATGCGTTCCAGCACCTGGATCGCGGGGGTCTGCGCCTCTTTGGATTTCATGATGTGATTGTGGAGGAGTTTGCGCGTGTTTTGTATGGCGAAAGCAGGGTTCGGCAGATGGCAAGCACCAGGAGGGGGCGTGGCCCGGCGGCTGGCGGGAGCAGGTGCGGGGCTGTGGCTAGCACTGACGCTGTCCATCTGGGCCGCCCCAGTGCAGGCCCAGGACGCCACGTCGGCGGCTGCAGTTGAATCCCGCTGGGTGCGCCTGCCCACGCTGTATGGGCGCATCACCGCGCGTGAGCTGGGCCTGGTCATCAACACCGCCGACCCCTACTCGGTGGCGGTGGGCGAGTACTACGCGCGCCGCCGTGCCATCCCTTCGGCCAACATCCTGCGCGTGGAGCTGCCGCTGCGGCCCAGCCTCAGCCGCGAGGAGTTCGCCGCGCTGGACGAGGCGGTGCGCAGCCGCCTGCCGGACTCGGTGCAGGGGCTGGCGCTGGCCTGGGTCCAGCCCTATGCGGTGGAGTGCAACTCCCTGACCAGCGCATTGGCCATGGGCTTGCAGCCCGGCCTGTGCGCGCAGAGCTGCGCGGCCACGCGGCCCAGCCCCTACATGAGCTATTCCGGTTCGCGGCCCTGGTCGGTGATCGGGCTGCGGCCGGCCATGCAACTGGCCGCGCGTTCGGTGGCCTCGGCCCAGGCCATGATCGAGCGCGGCATCGCGGCGGACGGCCAGCTCGCGGAGCGGCCCGAGCGCCCGGCCGAGCCGGCCCGCGCCTACCTGGCCAGCACGCCGGACGCGGCGCGCAATGTGCGTGAGCGCCTGTTCCCGCCCGCCGGCCCGGTGCCGGGCGTGGCGGCGCTGGAGGTGGTGCGGGTGCGCAGCGAGGCCTTGCCGCCGCTGCGCCGCACGCTGGTGTACGAGACCGGCCTGGCCCGGCCCGCACCCATGGTGGGCGAGTGGCTGCCCGGTGCGCTGGCCGACCACCTGACCTCCTTCGGCGGCCAGTTGGAGCATGGCCCTGGCGACGGGCAGATGAATGTGCTGGACTGGCTGGAGTCCGGCGCCACGGCCAGCTACGGCACGGTCAGCGAGCCCTGCAACCATGTGCAGAAGTTCCCGCACCCGCAGGTGCTGATCCGCAGCTATGCCCAGGGCCTGAGCGCGCTGGAGGCCTACTGGCGCAGCGTGGCCTGGCCGGCCCAGGGCGTGTTCGTCGGCGAGCCGCTGGCCGCCCCCTTTGCCGCGCCGCCGGCCTCGGCCAGCACACCCTGAGCCGCCGCGCGGCCTGCGCGCACCGCGCCCTCCAGCGTTGCCGGGTAGGGGCCGTCCACATAGTCGCCCGCAGCCCACAGGCCCGGGGCGACGAAGGCCGGCGGCCGTACCAGGCCTGGGGTACAGGCAAAGGTGGCGCGCTTCTCGGTCAGCACCCTGGCGATCACCGGCGGTGTGGCCCAGGCCAGCTCGTGCAGCGCCTGCGCCAGCACCGCCTCGCCGCAGTCGCCGCGCGCCACCCAGGGCGCCGCGCCGCTGACGACGAAGGCGAAGCGCCCCGGCGCGCCGCCAAGTGCCCCGTGGTCGAACACGAACTGTGCCGGCGCGTCCGGCCCCTCGCGCAGCGCCAGCATGGGGGCGGGCAGCCGGCTGCCCGGGCTGTGCAGGTAGACGGTGATGATGGGCTGGAAGTCCAGCGCCGAGGCTGTCGCTGACCAGGCCGGCGCCCGCTCGGCCGTGAGCCGCGCCGCCTCGACGCTGGAGCAGGCCAGCACGACCGCGTCGAAGACCTCGCCATCCACCTGCCCGCCGGGCCACAGTGTCTGCACGCGCTTGCCCAGGCGCAAGCGCGGGCCCAGCCAGGCGGCGGCCGGGGTGGCCAGCAGCTCGGACAGCGGCCGGCGCGGCAGCAGCAGGTCGGCGCTGCCGGCGCCGCTGAAGAGCGCATCCTGCAGCACCCGCAAAAAGACCTTCGCGCTGGCCTGCGCCGCCGGCGTGTTCAGCGCCGCCACGCACAGCGGCGCTATCAGATCGTGCCGGACCACGTCGGGCAAACCGGCGCACAGCGCGGCCACGCTCAGGTCCGCCTCGCAGCGAAAGCCGCGCGCCAGCCAGCCGCCGGCCGCGGCCAGCAGCGCCAGCCGGGCGCGCAGTGGCCAGCCGCGGTGGCCCAGCACGCCGCGGGCGAATGCGATCAGCGGTGGGCCCGGCGGCAGGCGCAGGCCGGTCTCGCCCGGGTAGGGCAGGGCCAGCGGCAGGCGCTGCAGCACCTGCTCGGGCGCCACGCCCAGGCGGCGCATCAGTGCCAGGCTGTCGCGGTAGGCGCCGATCAGGATGTGCTGGCCGTTGTCGAAGGGCCAGGCCGGGTCCTGGCCGGCGACGCTGCGCGCCCGCCCGCCCGGCTGCGGCGCCATCTCGAAGACGGTGATGTCGTGGCCCGCATCGGCCAGTTCGACCGCCGCGGCGAGGCCGGCCCAGCCGGCGCCGACGATCGCTGCTTTCACGATCGAGCCGCTCCAGCAGAACCGGCTGGGCCAGGTGGCGAGCAGCGCCCGCCCAAGGCGGCCGAAGCCGGCACGGCGTGGGTCATGGCTTCCAGTTGGTCTTCATCGCGATCCACAGCTTGCGCAGCGGCGTCAGCGAGATGCGCTGGTGCAGCACCCGGAAGTTCTCGCGTTCCACCTCGCGCAGCAGCGCGCGGTAGATGTTGGCCATCATCAGGCCGGGCTTTTGCGCGCTTCGGTCGGCTGCGGGCAGCAGGGCCAGGGCCTCGTCGTAGAGGCGGTGGGCGCGCTCGGCCTGGAAGGCCATCAGCGCGCTGAAGCGGTCGCTGTAGCCCCAGGGCGCGCTGCGCAGCAGGATCTCGTTGGCCTTGACGCCGAACTGCTGCAGCTCGTTCACCGGCAGGTAGATGCGACCGCGGCGTGCGTCGTCGCCCACATCCCGGATGATGTTGGTCATCTGCATCGCCAGGCCCAGCTTGTGCGCATAGGCCACGGTCTGTGCCTCGGTGCGGCCGAAGATGCCGCTGGCCACCTCGCCGACGATGCCGGCCACCAGATGGCAGTAGCGGCTCAGGCCGGCGAAGTCCAGGTAGCGGGTCTGCTGCAGGTCCATCTCGCAGCCCTCGATCACCGCCAGCAGGTGTTCGATGCGGATGTCGTAGGGGGCGACCTGGGGCATCAGCGCCTTCATCACCGGGTGCTGGGGCGTGCCGGCGAAGGCGTTGGCCACCTCCTTGCGCCACCAGGCCAGCTTGGTGGCGGCGACGCCCGCGTCCTGGGTCTCGTCCACCACATCGTCCACCTCACGGCAGAAGGCATAGAAGGCGGTGATGGCCGCACGCCGCGGCGGCGGCAGGAACAGGAAGGCGTAATAGAAGCTGGAGCCGCTGGCCGCGGCCTTCTGCTGCACGTATTGCTCGGGCGTCACGCGCTCATCCTTGCGGCGCGCCACAGCAGGCGCGGAAAGTCCCAGGCCGTCAGGGCCGGGCGTTGTGTGAGGCTCGCGTAATCCATGGCAGCGATTTTCGCCAGGATTGCGAGCCCGCCCTGCACGACCAGGCGCAATTCCCAGCCGCTGCGGCCGGGCAGGGTCAGCGCCAGCGGCGCGCCTTCGCGCATCAGCGTGCCGGCCCAGTCGCAGAGCTCGCGGATCAGCGCGCGCGCGGCGGGGCCGTCCTCGCAGTGCAGCAGCTGCTCCGCGCTCAGCCCGTGGCGCAGCAGATCGGCCTGCGGCACGTAGAGCCGGCCCCGCGGGCCATCGCGGCTGAAGTCCTGCCAGAAGTTGATCAGCTGCAGCGCCGAGCAGATGGCGTCGGAGCGGCGCAGCGACAGCGCGTCGTCCACGCCATACAGCCCCAGCAGCAGCCGGCCCACCGGGTTGGCGGAGCGGCGGCAGTAGTCCAGCAGGTGGGCGCGGTCGGTGTAGCGCGGCGGGGCCAGGTCTTGCTCGAAGGCATCCAGCAGATCGTGCAGCAGCGCGGGCGCCAGGCGCTGGCGTTCGCGCGCCAGCGGCCCGAACACCACCGGCCAGCGCGGGGAGGGCGCTTGGCCGGCGTAGACCGCCTCCAGGTCGGCGCGGTAGGCCCTCAGGGCCTCCACCCGCTCGGCGGTGGCGGCCTGGCCCTCGTCCGCCAGGTCGTCGGCGGTGCGGGCGAAGTGGTATAGCGCCACCACGGCCGGGCGCAGCGCGGGCGGGCACAGCCAGGAGGCGACAGGGAAGTTCTCGTAATGGTCGACGCTCATCGCGGCGGCAGATGTGGGGTGGTGGGCACGTGGGGCGGCGCGATGTTTGACAGCCGGCGAGGCGGCTGCATACATTACTGACCCGTCGGTCAGTAATTCCAGGCCGATGCTACCGTTCATTCTTGCCGAGGTCTGCATGCCGATTTCCCTGCGCGTGGTGCCACCGATGTTGCTGGCCCTGCTGCTGTCCGCCTGTGGCAAGCAGCCGGCCGCCCCGGAGCCGGAGCGCGCTGTGCGGACCCAGCTGGTGAGCGCCAGCGCGGCCACCCGGGCCCAGGAGTACGCGGCCGAGGTGCGCCCCCGCGTGGAGGCCCGGCTGTCCTTCCGCGTCAGTGGCAAGCTGCTGAGCCGCGAGGTGGATCTGGGCAGCACGGTCAAGCCCGGCCAGGTGCTGGCGCGCATCGATGCGCAGGATCTGATGCTGGCCCAGACCGCGGCCCAGGCCTCGGTGGCGGCGGCACGCACCAACCGCGACCAGGCCGGCGCCGACTACAAGCGTTTCGTGGACCTGCAGCGCCAGGGCTTCATCAGCGCGGCCGAGTTGGAGCGCCGTGACAGCGCCTTCAAGGCCGCGCAGGCCCAGCTGGAGCAGGCCAAGGCTCAGGCCGATGTGCAGGTCAATCAGGCCGCCTACGCGCAGCTGCGCGCGGACGCCGCGGGCGTGGTGACCGGCGTGGACGCCGAGCCCGGCCAGGTGCTGGCCGCCGGCACGCCGGTGCTGCGCGTGGCGCTGGACGGTCCGCGCGACATCGTGTTCGCGGTGCAGGAAGACCAGATCGCGGCGGTGCGCGCCGCCGCGGCACGCCCCGGCGCGCTCAAGGTGAGGCTGTGGGGCAGCGAGCAGCTGTGGCCGCTGAGCCTGCGCGAGGTGGCGGCCGCGGCCGACCCGGTCACGCGCACTTTTCTGATCAAGGCGGACGCCGGCAAGCTGGACGTGCGCCTGGGCCAGACCGCGACCGTGGTCGTGGACCTGCCGCAGCAGGCCGGCATCATCAAGCTGCCGCTCGCGGCGGTGCTGGAGCAGGGCGGCAAGACCTCGGTGTGGGTGCTGGATGGCACCAGCATGACGGTCAAGCCCCAGCCGGTGCAGGTGGGCGGCGCGGATGGCAACGAGGTGGTGGTCGCCGGCGGGCTCAAGCCCGGCCAGGAGGTGGTGATCGCCGGTGTGCACGTGCTCAACCCCGGCCAGAAGGTCAAGCGCTATGTGCCGCCGCGCGAATCTGTGGCCCCGTCGGCAGCCCCCGCGGCGTCTCGCTGAGCGGAGGCGCACATGAGCAGCCAAACTCCCAAGGCGGCCCCGCAGGCGGCCCACCGGTTCAACGTGTCGCGCTGGGCGCTGGAGCACCCGGCGCTGACGCGCTACCTGATGGTCGTGCTGATGCTGATGGGCTTTGCCGCCTACTTTCAGCTGGGCCAGGACGAGGATCCGCCGTTCACTTTCCGCGCGATGGTGATCCAGGCCTTCTGGCCGGGGGCGACCGCCCAGCAGATGGCCGATCAGGTGGCCGACAAGATAGAGAAGACGCTGCAGGAGGTGAACTACGCGGACAAGATCCGCACGTACACCAAGCCCGGCGAATCCCTGACCATCTTCCAGCTCAAGGACAACACGCCGCCCAAGGAAGTGCCCGAGCTTTGGTACCAGGTGCGCAAGAAGGTGGGCGACATGCGTTCCACGCTGCCGCAGGGCGTGCTGGGGCCGGTATTCAACGACGAGTTCGGTGACGTCTACGGCTCCATCTACGCGCTCTCGGCCGAGGGCTTCAGCCGCGAGGAGCTGCGCGAGCACGCCGACCGGCTGCGCGACCGCCTGCTGCAGGTGCGCGACGTGGCCAAGGTCGAGATCTTCGGCATCCAGCCGGAGAAGGTCTTCATCGAGGTGTCGCAGAAGCGCCTGGCCCAGCTGGGGCTGGATTTCTCCCAGGTGATCAATCAGATCGGCGCGCAGAACGCGGTCGAGGGTGCGGGCGTGCTGAACGCAGGCTCCGCGAACTTCCAGTTGCGGGTGCAGGGTCAGTTCATGTCGGTGCAGGCGCTGCAGGAACTGCCCATCCGTGCGGTCAATCCGCAGACCGGCGTGGCCAGCCAGCTGCGGCTGGGCGACATCGCCGACATCCGCCGCGACTACGTGGACCCGCCCACCACCAAGGTGCGCTACCAGGGCCGCGAGGTGCTGGCGCTGGGCGTGTCCATGGCCAAGGGTGGCGACATCATCGCGATGGGCAAGGCGCTGTCGGCCGCGGTCAAGACCATAGAGCGCGAGCTGCCCGCCGGCATACGCTTCGAGCAGGTGCAGGACCAGCCCAAGGCGGTGTCCACCTCGGTGGGCGAGTTCGTGCACGTGCTGATCGAGGCGGTGGTCATCGTGCTGGGCGTGAGCTTCATCTCGCTGGGCCTGCACACCCGACCGCTGCGCATAGACATCTGGCCGGGCCTGGTGGTGGCCATCACCATCCCGCTGGTGCTGGCCATCACCTTCACCACCATGTTCTATTGGGGGGTGGGTCTGCACAAGATCTCGCTGGGCTCGCTGATCATCGCGCTGGGCCTGCTGGTGGACGACGCCATCATTGCGGTCGAGATGATGGTGCGCAAGCTCGAAGAGGGCTACGACAAGATGCACGCGGCCACCTTCGCCTACGACGTGACCGCCATGCCCATGCTGACCGGCACGCTGATCACGGCGGTGGGCTTTCTGCCCATAGGCCTGGCCAAGTCGGTGACCGGTGAATACACCTTCGCGATCTTTGCGGTGACGGCCGCGGCGCTGGTGATCTCATGGGTCGTGTCCATCTATTTCGTTCCCTATCTCGGCGCATTGCTGCTCAAGAGCAAGCACGCGGCCGGCGGCGAGGCGCACGAGCTGTTCGACACGCCGTTCTACGCGCGCTTCCGCCGCGTGGTGGGCTGGTGCGTGGAGCACCGCTGGAAGACCATCGCGGTCACGCTGGCGCTCTTCCTGCTGGGCCTGGCGGGCATGACCCGCGTGCAGCAGCAGTTCTTCCCCGACTCCAGTCGCCCCGAGATCCTGGTGGACCTGTGGCTGCCCGAGGGCTCCACCATCCAGGAGTCCGAGGCCGTGGCCAGGCGCTTCGAGGCCCGCATGCTCAAGGAGCCGGGCATGGCGTCGGTGACCACCTGGATAGGCTCGGGCGTGCCGCGCTTCTACCTGCCGCTGGACCAGATCTTCCCGCAGGCCAATGTGTCCCAGGCCATCCTGCTGCCCAAGGGCCTGCCGGAGCGCGAGGAACTGCGCAAGCGCCTGCCGCTGCTGCTGGCCGAGGAGTTCCCGGAGGTGCGCGGGCGCGTGAAGCTGCTGCCCAACGGACCCCCTGTGCCCTATCCGGTGCAGTTCCGCGTGGCCGGCCCCGACCCCAAGGTCGTGCGGGACTGGGCCGATCAGGCCAAGGACATCCTGCGCGCCAATCCGAACATGCGCGGGGTCAACGACAACTGGAACGAGAACATCAAGACGCTGCGCCTGGAGGTCGATCAGGACAAGGCCCGCGCGCTGGGCGTCACCAGCCAGAGCCTGGCCCAGGCCGCGCGCACGCTGCTGTCGGGCACGGTGATCGGCCAGTACCGCGAGGCCGACAAGCTGATAGACATCGTGCTGCGCCAGCCGGTCGAGGAGCGCGCGGTCATCACCGACCTGGGCAGTGCCTATGTGCCCACCGCTTCGGGCAAGGCCATCCCGCTGACCCAGATCGCCAAGGTGCGCTTCGAGTGGGAGCCGGGCGTGATGTGGCGGGAGGGCCGCAACTACGCAGTCACGGTGCAGGGCGATGTGGCCGAGGGGCTGCAGGGCGCGACGCTGACCCAGCAGCTGTGGCCCCAGCTGTCGGCACTGCAGCAGAAGATGCCCACCGGCTATCACATCGAGATCGCCGGCGCGGTGGAGGAGAGCAGCAAGGGGCAGGGCTCCATTGCGGCCGGCGTGCCGGTGATGCTGTTCATCACCTTCACGCTGCTGATGCTGCAATTGCACAGCTTCAGCCGCGCGATGCTGGTCTTCCTGACCGGCCCGCTGGGCATTGCCGGCGTGGCGATGGCACTGCTGCTGTTGAATCGTCCCTTCGGCTTCGTGGCGCTGCTGGGCGTGATCGCGCTGATGGGCATGATCATGCGCAACTCGGTGATCCTGATCGACCAGATCGAGCAGGACCGTGCCAAGGGCGTGGCGGCGGCGCAGGCCATCGTCGAGTCTGCGGTGCGGCGTTTCCGGCCCATCGTGCTGACCGCTGCCGCCGCGGTGCTGGCGATGATCCCGCTGTCGCGCAGCGTGTTCTGGGGGCCCATGGCTGTGGCCATCATGGGCGGCCTGGTCGTGGCGACCGTGCTTACGCTGCTGGCGCTGCCGGCGATGTATGCGGCCTGGTTCCGCGTCGGGCGCGAGCCCGGTGGCGAGCCCCCGGGTTCGCAGTTCCAGCCCTCGCAGTCCGCCGCCACGCTGCCGCCCGGCTCGCAGTTCCCGGCCTCGCAGCCGCCGTCGGGCGAGCCGCTGCCGGATGATGCCCGTGCTTGAGCTCTAGGGTTTGCGCGGCCCCCGTTCGTGGGGCCGCAAAGAGCCCGCGCGAGCCCGCTACAATCTCGGGTTCGCCGAATCGCCTGAATCGCCTAAACAGCTTTCATGGTTGCCGGGAGTCTTGTTTTTCCCCAGGCGGCCCATCCTCGCGCGGGTGGCGAAATTGGTAGACGCACCAGGTTTAGGTCCTGACGCCTTCACGGGCGTGCCGGTTCGAGTCCGGCCCCGCGCACCACCTCCATTAACTGTTGTTCCCGAGTTCATCATGGCCGTCACCGTCGAAACCCTAGAAAAGCTCGAACGCCGCATCACGCTCCACGTGGCGGCCGAAGAGGTCAATCGTGAAGTTGAGGCCCGCCTGAAGAAGCTGGCCCGCACCGTCAAGGCCGACGGTTTCCGTCCCGGCAAGGTGCCGATGAACGTGGTGGCCCAGCGCTATGGCTACTCGGTGCAGTACGAGGTCATGAACGACAAGCTGGGCCAGGCCTTCTCGGATGCGGCCAACGAAGCCCAGCTGCGCGTGGCTGGCGTGCCCCGCATCGAGCAGAAGAACGAGGCCCCCGAGGGCCAGATGGCCTTCGACGCCACCTTCGAGGTCTACCCCGAAGTCAAGATCGGCGACCTGGCCGCCGCTGAAGTCGAGCGCGTCACCAGCGACGTGACCGAGGAAGCCATCGACAAGACCGTCGAGATCCTGCGCAAGCAGCGCCGCAGCTTCGCGCAGCGCGCCGCCGCCGACGTGGCCCAGGCCGGTGATCGCGTCACCATCGACTTCGAAGGCAAGATCGACGGAGAGCCCTTCGCCGGCGGCAAGGCCGAAGGCTTCCAGTTCCTGATCGGCGAAGGCCAGATGCTGGAGCAGTTCGACGCCGCCGTGCGTGGCATGAAGGCCGGCGAGAGCAAGACCTTCCCGCTGAACTTCCCCGAGGACTACCACGGCCAGGACGTGGCCGGCAAGGAAGCCGACTTCCTGGTCACGGTCAAGAAGATCGAAGCCCAGCACCTGCCCGAAGTGAACGAGGCGTTCGCCAAGTCCCTGGGCATCAAGGACGCGACCGTCGAGGCCCTGCGCGCCGACATCAAGAAGAACCTCGAGCGCGAGGTCAAGTTCCGCGTGCTGGCCCGCAACAAGGGTGCGGTGATGGACGCGCTGATCAAGGTCGCCGAACTGGACGTGCCCAATGCGCTGGTGGCCGGTGAGGCCGAGCGCATGGTCGCGGGTGCTCGCGAAGACCTGAAGAAGCGCGGCGTCAAGGATGCCGACAAGGCCGAGATCCCGGCCGACCTGTTCAAGCCGCAGGCCGAGCGCCGCGTGCGTTTGGGTCTGGTCGTGGCCGAACTGGTGCGCGCAAACAATCTGCAGGCCAAGCCGGCCCAGCTGCAGGCCCACATCGAAGAGCTGTCGCAAAGCTACGAGAAGCCCGCCGAAGTGATGCGCTGGTACCTGAGCGACCGCGAGCGCATGGCCGAGGTCGAGGCCGTGGTGGTCGAGAACAACGTCACGGAATTCGTGCTGGCCACCGCCAAGGTCGTTGACAAGGCCCTGCCTTTCGATGAGCTGATGGCTGCTGCCAACTAAGCAACGCCCTGGCGAGAGCAAGGCGCCGCGCCGCGAGGCCCGGCGCCTTCTTTCTTGCATGGCCATAATCCGCCCCCATGTCCATGCACTCCGCATCTCAACAAGGATCTGAATGAGCGCGCTCGAAACCAGCAACCTGGGCATGGTGCCCATGGTCATCGAACAATCCGGTCGTGGCGAGCGTGCCTACGACATCTACTCGCGCCTGCTGCGCGAGCGCATCGTCTTCCTGGTCGGCCCGGTGAATGACGCGGTGGCCAACCTGGTGGTGGCCCAGCTGCTGTTCCTGGAAAGCGAAAACCCCGACAAGGACATCTCGCTCTACATCAACAGCCCCGGCGGCAGCGTGTCGGCCGGCATGTCCATCTTCGACACCATGCAGTTCATCAAGCCGCAGGTGTCGACGCTGTGCATGGGCATGGCGGCCAGCATGGGCGCCTTCCTGCTGTCGGCTGGCGCCAAGGGCAAGCGTTTCGCGCTGCCCAACTCCAAGATCATGATCCACCAGCCGCTGGGCGGCGCCCAGGGCCAGGCGACCGACATCGAGATCCACGCCCGCGAGATCCTCAAGACCCGCGACACGCTGAACCGCATCCTGGCGGAGCGCAGCGGCCAATCTCTGGAGAAGATCCAGGCCGACACCGAGCGCGACTACTTCATGTCCGCCGCCGAGGCCCAGGGCTACGGCCTGATCGACCAGGTGCTGGAACACCGTCCCTGAGGCTTTCTGCCTCCCGGGAGCGGTATTGCTCCCGATTCGCGCGGATTCGGGGCCCTTATCCCCACAAGGGCCCCGTGATCCCATGAACTATCATCATCCGGGCATCCCCCCGTTTCCCGAGCAGACCCCATGGCCGATAAAAAAGGCAACTCCAGCGAAAAAGTCTTGTACTGCTCGTTCTGCGGCAAGAGCCAGCACGAGGTCAAGAAGCTGATCGCCGGGCCCTCGGTCTTCATCTGCGATGAATGCATCGAGCTGTGCAACGACATCGTGCGCGACGAGGTGCCGGCGCCGGCCCCTGCGGCGCGTGCGGGCAAGTCCGACCTGCCGACGCCCACCGAGATCAAGGCCAGCCTCGACCAGTACGTGATCGGCCAGGACGTGGCCAAGCGCACGCTGTCCGTGGCGGTCTACAACCACTACAAGCGCCTGCGCCACATGGCGGGCAACAAGGATTCGGTCGAGCTGTCCAAGAGCAACATCCTGCTGATCGGCCCGACCGGCTCCGGCAAGACGCTGCTGGCCCAGACGCTGGCGCGCCTGCTGAACGTGCCCTTCGTGATCGCTGACGCCACCACGCTGACCGAGGCCGGCTACGTGGGTGAGGACGTCGAGAACATCATCCAGAAGCTGCTGCAGAACTGCAATTACGACGTCGAGCGGGCGCAGCGCGGCATCGTGTACATCGACGAGATCGACAAGATCTCGCGCAAGGCCGACAACCCCTCCATCACCCGCGACGTGTCGGGCGAGGGCGTGCAGCAGGCCCTGCTGAAGCTGGTGGAAGGCACGATGGCCTCCGTGCCCCCGCAGGGCGGCCGCAAGCATCCCAACCAGGACTTCCTGCAGATAGACACGACCAACATCCTGTTCATCTGCGGCGGCGCCTTCGACGGCCTGGAGAAGGTCATCCAGAACCGTTCCGAGAAGTCCGGCATAGGCTTCGGTGCCACGGTGCGCAGCAAGAGCGAGAAGCGGGTGGGCGAGGTGTTCCGCGAGGTCGAGCCCGAGGACATCATCAAGTTCGGTCTCATCCCCGAGCTGGTGGGTCGTCTGCCGGTGGTGGCCACGCTGGGCGAGCTGACCGAGGACGCACTGGTGCAGATCCTCACCGAGCCCAAGAACGCGCTGGTCAAGCAGTACCAGCAGCTGTTCGAGATGGACGGCGTCGAGCTGGAGATTCGCCCCACCGCGCTGGGCGCGATCGCCCGCAAGGCGCTGGCGCGCAAGACCGGCGCCCGCGGCCTGCGCTCCATCATGGAGCAGTCGCTGATCGACACCATGTTTGAACTGCCCACGCTGGAAGGCGTGGCCAAGGTTGTGCTGGACGAGCACAACATCGAGGACGCGTCCGCGCGCCCACTGCTGGTTTACCGCGAGCAGGCCAAGGCCAGCGCCTGATTTTCAGCGCCCCTCGGCTTGCATTCGTCCGCTCAGGCCGCAGATCGGCCTGAGAAAGAGAGGTTTCCATGTCTGGACATCCCATCCTCCCCGCTGACCCGATCGAGCTGCCGCTGCTGCCGCTGCGCGACGTGGTCGTGTTTCCGCATATGGTCATCCCGCTGTTCGTGGGACGGCCCAAGTCCATCAAGGCGCTCGAGGCGGCCATGGAGGCCGGCCGGCAGATCATGCTGGTTGCCCAGAAGGCCGCCGGCAAGGACGAGCCCAAGCCCGAGGACATGTTCGAGGTCGGCTGTGTCTCCAGCATCCTGCAGATGCTGAAGCTGCCCGACGGCACCGTGAAGGTGCTGGTCGAAGGCCTGCAGCGTGCCACCACGCTGAGCATTTCCGAGCCGGGCGAGCACTTTGTCGCCGAGGTCGCGCCCATCCCGCCCGAGACCGAGCACAAGCCCGAGGTCGAGGCGCTGCGCCGCGCGGTCACGCAGCAGTTCGACCAGTACGTCAAGCTGAACAAGAAGATCCCGCCCGAGATCCTCACGTCCATCGGCGGCATCGACGATCCGGGCCGCCTGGCCGACACCATCGCGGCCCACCTGCCGCTCAAGCTCGACGCCAAGCAGGCGGTGCTGGACCTGGCCGACGTGGCCAAGCGTCTGGAGAAGCTGCTGGACCTGCTGGAGCACGAGGTCGACATCCTGCAGGTCGAAAAGCGCATCCGTGGCCGCGTGAAGCGCCAGATGGAGAAGAGCCAGCGCGAGTACTACCTGAACGAGCAGGTCAAGGCCATCCAGAAGGAGCTCGGCGACGGTGAAG
>NZ_CAJYPS010000022.1 GCF_913777145.1 uncultured Roseateles sp. | reverse complement strand
TGAGCCCGTTCGAGGGCAAGACCATGGAATTCAAGGTCATCAAGCTCGACCGCAAGCGCAACAACGTTGTGCTGTCGCGTCGCGCCGTGGTGGAAGCCTCCATGGGTGAAGAGCGCGCCAAGCTGCTGGAAACGCTGTCGGAAGGCGCGATCGTCCACGGCGTGGTCAAGAACATCACCGAATACGGTGCGTTCGTGGACCTGGGCGGCATCGACGGCCTGCTGCACATCACCGACATGGCCTGGCGCCGTGTCCGTCACCCGAGCGAAGTGGTGACGGTGGGTCAAGAGCTGACCGCCAAGGTCCTGAAGTTCGACGCCGAGAAGAACCGCGTCTCGCTGGGCCTGAAGCAGCTGGGCGACGACCCCTGGTTCGGCGTGGCCCGTCGCTACCCGACCGGCACCCGCCTGTTCGGCAAGGTCACGAACATCGCCGACTACGGCGCGTTCGTCGAGATCGAGCCGGGCATCGAAGGTCTGGTGCACGTGTCCGAAATGGACTGGACCAACAAGAACGTCGCCCCCAGCAAGCTGGTCTCGCTGGGCGACGAGGTCGAGGTCATGGTCCTGGAAATCGACGAAGAGAAGCGTCGCATCTCGCTGGGCATGAAGCAGTGCAAGGCCAACCCGTGGGAAGAGTTCGCCGAGAACGTCAAGCGCGGCGACAAGGTCAAGGGTCCGGTCAAGTCCATCACCGACTTCGGCGTGTTCGTGGGCCTGGCCCAGGGCATCGACGGTCTGGTGCACCTGTCCGACCTGTCCTGGAACGAGCCGGGCGAAGCTGCCGTGCGCAACTTCAAGAAGGGCCAGGAAGTCGAAGCCGTGGTGCTGGCCGTGGACGTCGAGCGCGAGCGCATCTCGCTGGGCATCAAGCAGCTGGACGGCGACCCGTTCTCGACTTTCGTGTCCGTCAATGACCGTGGCGCCAGCGTCACCGGCAAGGTCAAGACCGTCGACGCCCGTGGCGCCGAGATCGACCTGGGCGAAGACATCGTCGGCTACCTGCGCGCTTCGGAAATCTCCCGCGACCGCGTGGAAGACGCCCGCAACGTGCTGAAGGAAGGCGACGAAGTCACCGCGATCATCATCAACGTCGATCGCAAGACCCGCAACATCCAGCTGTCCATCAAGGCCAAGGACAACGCCGAGCAGCAGGAAGCCATGCAGCGCCTGTCCGCCGAGCAGAGCGGCAACGCCGGCACGACCAGCCTGGGCGCCCTGCTGCGCGCCAAGCTGGACAACCAGGGCAACTAAGTCACCGCCCCTGGGTTTGCCCGCCCGGTGCCGTTCGCGGTGCCGGGTAAGCTCCCGACAGGCTCGCTCGGCTCCGCCGGCGAGCCTGTTTCTCTTCTCCCCCTGCCTGCTTTCATCATGACCCGCTCCGACCTGGTCACCGTGCTGGCCGACCGCTTCGGCCAACTGACCCAGCGCGACACCGAGTTCGCCGTGAAGACCATCCTGGACGCGATGAGCGACGCGCTGGCGCGCGGCCACCGCATCGAGATCCGCGGCTTCGGCAGCTTCTCCATCAGCCGCCGCCCGCCGCGCGTGGGCCGCAATCCGCGCAGCGGCGAACAGGTCATGATCCCCGAGAAGCTCGCCCCCCACTTCAAGCCCGGCAAGGCCCTGCGCGAGGCCGTGGACCAGAACCTGCCGGTGGAGGGCTGAGGCCCTGCCGCGCGCCTAGAATCCTGGGCGATGCGTACCCTTGTCTGGCTGCTGCGTACCCTGCTCTTCTTCACGCTGTTCGCGTTCGCGTTGAACAACAGCCACGAGGCCGTCGTGCGCTGGTTCTTCGGGCACGAATGGCGTGCGCCGCAGGTCATCATCGTGCTCCTGGCCTTCGGCCTGGGCGCGGCCTTCGGCGTGCTGGCCATGGTGCCATCCTGGTGGCGCCACCGCCGCGCCGCCCAGCGCCTGGAGCCCGGCGCCGAGCCCGCAGCGCCCAACCCGTCTCCCGAGACCCCCTACCCCGCCCATCAAGATGGAGTTTGATCCACGCTGGCTGCTGTTCGTGCTGCCGGTCGTGTTCGTGCTCGGCTGGCTGGCGTCCAAACTGGACTCGCGCCAGTGGAAGCTCGAACAGCGCGAATCGCCCAAGGCCTATTTCAAGGGCCTGAACCTGCTGCTCAACGAACAGCAGGACAAGGCCATAGACGCCTTCATCGAGGCGGTGCAGAACGATCCCGACACCTCCGAGCTGCATTTCGCACTCGGCAGCCTGTTCCGCCGCCGCGGCGAGACCGAGCGCGCGGTGCGGGTGCACGAGCACCTGCTGCGCCGCGGCGACCTCTCCAAGGCCGACCGCGAGCGCGCGCAGCACGAGCTGGCCCAGGACTTCTTCAAGGCCGGCCTGTTCGACCGCGCCGAGGAAGCCTATGCCGCGCTGCGCGGCAGCGCGTTCGAGCGCGAGGCACGCCTGGCGCTGCTGTCGCTGTACGAGCGCTCGCGCGACTGGGCCAAGGCGGCCCAGGTGGCGGCCGAACTGGAGGCCGCCGGCACCGGCTCCTTCTCCAGCCGCATCGCCCATTACCTGTGCGAGCAGGCACTGCTGGCCCAATCCCAAGGCCATGCCGACCTGGCCCATGACCTGCTGATCCAGGCGCAGCGCCGCGCCCCGGCCTCGGCGCGCGCCTACGTCACCGAGGGCCAGATCGCGCTCAAGGCCGGCCAGCATGCGGCGGCACTGGACGCCTTCACGCGCCTGCTGGCGGTCAACCCGGCCGCCTTCGGGCTGGTGGCGGCCGACTACGCCGCCGCCGCCCAGGCCAGCGGTCAGGCCGAGCTGGCGGCCACCGTGCTGCGCGAGCAGTACGAGCGCTCGCAGAGCATGCCGCTGCTGCGCGCGCTCGGCAGCCTGCAGCCCGAACAGCAGCGGGACCGTCTGGTGGTGCACCTGCGCGAGCACTCGCAGCTGTCCACCGCCAGCGACCTGCTGAAGATAGACGCCCACATGCTGCCCGCCGACGAGGCGGACGCCGCGGTGCGGGCGCTGGACAAGGCCGCCAAGCCGCTGCAGCGCTACCGCTGCGCGGCCTGCGGCTTCGAGTCGGCCTACTACTTCTGGCAATGCCCGGGCTGCCTGAACTGGGACAGCTATCCCCCGCAACCCATAGAGGAGTTGGCCTGATGACCGCCCCCCGAAGCGACGAGCGCTTCGTGATCTGCATGAAGTGGGGCACGAAGTACGGCCCCGAGTACGTCAACCGCCTCTACGGCATGGCAGCCCGCCATCTGCGCGGGCCTTTCCGCTTCGTCTGCTTCACGGACGACGCCCAGGGCGTGCGCCCCGAGGTGGAATGCCTGCCGCTGCCCGAGACCCATGCGTCCCAGGGCAAGCGCGATGGCGGCTGGAAGAAGCTGGGCACCTACCAGGCCGACCTCTTCGGCCTGCAGGGCACGGCGCTGTTCCTGGATCTGGATGTGGTCATCGTCGATGACCTGACCGAGTTCTTCGAGCAGCCCGGCGACTTCCTCATCATCAAGGACTGGAAGCGCCCCTGGCGCGTGACCGGCAATTCCTCGGTCTACCGCTTCCGCATCGGCGCCCATGCCGACGTGCTGCAGCACTTCATAGACCACCAGGACGAGGTGCGTGCCAAGTACCGCAACGAGCAGGAGTTCCTCAGCCACTTCCTGGCGGCCCAGGGCAAGCTGGCCTACTGGCCCAAGCACTGGTGCGCGAGCTACAAGTACCACTGCCTGCCCATGTGGCCCACCAGCTTCTGGCGCGACCCCTTCATCCCGGACGGCGCCCGCGTGCTGGTGTTCCACGGCAGCGTGAACCCGCCCGATGCGCTGGCCGGCCGCTCCGATGGCAACTGGCGCCACACCCGCCCGGCACGCTGGATCGCGGACCACTGGAGGGAGTGATGAGCGCCGCGCGCCCCTGGCTCAGCATCCTGCTGCCCATCTACAACGTCAGGCCTTATCTGGAGGCCTGCGTGGACTCGCTGCTGGCCCAGGCGGACGACGGCGTGGAACTGCTGCTGCTGGACGACTGCTCCACCGATGGCACCGACGAGCTGATGCGTGAGCTCGCGCAGCGCCACCCGGGCCGGCTGACGCTGCTGTTCCACCCCCAGAACGGCGGCGTCAGCGCGGCGCGCAACACCTTGCTGGACGCGGCCCGCGGCGAATGGCTGTGGTTCGTGGACCCCGACGACTTCCTGGAACCGGGCGCGATGGACAGCCTGCGCCAGGCGCTGCAACTGCCGGACCTTGACCTGGTGCTGTGTGACTTCCGTGACGTGCGGGCCCGCCCCAAGCTCAAGCACCGGCTGCGCAACGAGCACCACAAGCGCACCCACATCATGGCGCCGCGCCAGCCCTGCCGTGACAGCTCGCTGATCCTGGAAGGCATGTTCCGCCAGGGCCACCTGCACCTGTGGACCAAGGTCGCGCGCCGCGAACTCTGGGACGGCCTGCGCTTCCCGGTGGGCCACTGCTTCGAGGACGTGGCCGTGCTGCCCGCGCTGCTGCAGCGCGCGCGCTGCGCCTACTACATCCCCGAGGTCTGGATAGGCTATCGCAAGCGCCCGGGCAGCATCCTGGCCACCGGCAACGCCGCCAAGACCGACGACATGGTCTGCAGCCTGGACGGCCTGCCCGAGCTGCTGGCCGCCGGCCAGCCGCCGGCCAATGAACGCGCCCGACTGGCCGCCGGCTTCTTCGTCGCCAAGATGTTCATCGCGGCGATGCGCTTCGCGCAGGACCACCAGGACCTGCCCCGCCTGGCCCGCTACACGACCCAGCTGCAGCGCAACCTGCCCTGCAGCATCGAGCAACTGTTGGCCGACTGGCGCCGCCGCGGCTGGTGGTGGCGGGCGATACGATTCACGCACTGGATACGGGTCGGTCGCCGCGCGCAGGCCGAGCTCGCGTCGGCCAAGCCCTCGGCCGGCACCTCCTGAACACCCACACCATGAACGATCGCATCGTCACCGTGCCCGGCAACGACTGGGCCAAGCCCGCGTCGGCCCAAGCCCTCGTGCCCGAACTCGAGGCCGGCAAGGTGCTGTACTTTCCCGAGCTGCGCTTCGAGCTGCTGAACGGCGAGGCCGCGCTGCTGCGAGATGACATCCGCTCGCCCAAGTCGCGCAACATCAGCCTGCGCGCCGACGGCCAGATCGCTGGCGCCGCTGCCGCGGACACCGACGAAGAGCGGCGCCTGGCGGCCATGATCTCGCGCTTCCGCATCCAGGCCTGCGCGCTGATCGACGGCCTTGCGCCCAGCTACAAGCCCGCGCTGCGCCTGGCGCCCACCAGCTTCCGGCCCAGCCAGGTCGCATCACGTGTGCAGAGCTGGCGCGCCGACGACCGCCGCCTGCATGTGGACGCCTTCCCGTCACGCCCCAACCATGGCGAGCGCATCCTGCGGGTGTTCACCAACCTCAACCCGGCCGGCGAGCCGCGCGTGTGGCGCGTGGGCGAGTCCTTCGAGGCCATCGCCCAGCGCTTCGTGCCGCGCGCCAAGCCCTATGCAGCCTGGCAGGCCCGCGCGCTGCGGGCGCTGCGCGTGACCAAGTCGCTGCGCAGCGAATACGACCACCTGATGCTGCAGCTGCACGACGGCATGAAGGGTGACCTGGACTACCAGCAGCACTCGCCGCAGGTGACCATGCCCTTCCCCGCCGGCTCGACCTGGGTCTGCTATTCCGACCAGGCCTCGCATGCAGTGATGGCTGGCCAGTTCATGATGGAACAGACCCTGCACCTGCAGCCGCAGGCACAGGTCGACCCGCAGGCCAGCCCGCTGGCCATCCTGGAACGCCAGCTGGGCCGCCGCCTGACCTGATATGCCCACCATGCCTTCCAACACCCATGCCTGGGTGATCAACCTCGACCGCTCGCCCGAGCGCCTGGCCGTGATCTCGGCCCAGCTCGATGCGCTGGGCCTGCCCTGGACCCGCCACCGCGCGGTCGACGCGCGCGCGCTGCGCCCCGACCAGACCGCGCTGCTGGACCTGCCCGAATTCCACCGCAAGCACGGCATGGAGCCGGTGCCCGGCGAGATCGGCTGCTATCTGTCGCACATCGAGGTGATGCAGGCCTTTTTGGCCAGCCCGCACCGCTTTGCGCTCATCCTGGAGGACGACGCCAACCTGGGGCCGCGCCTGCCGCCGGTGCTGGCCGAGTTGGAGGCCTGCGCCGAGCGCTGGGACATGGTCAAGCTGTCGGCCGTGCACTCCGGCTCGCCGCAGACCTGCCTGCGCCTGGACGACCAGTGCGAGCTCGCGATCATGATGTCGCGCTGCACCGGCTCCAGTGCTTATCTGATCAGCCGCCATGCGGCCGAGGTCTACCTGTCCAAGCTGCTGCCCATGAGCGTGCCCTACGACCACGCCTTCGATCGCGGCTGGGCGCTGGGCCTGAAGATACGCCTGGTCACGCCGCCGCCGGTGGGCCACCCGCAGGACAACGCCACCACCATCATCACCTCCGGCCGCCGCAAGTTCCCCTGGACGCGCCGCTGGACCACCCACCTCTACCGTGCCCGCAACGAGATCGCGCGCATCTGGTGGGGTCTGGTCGAGCTGCGCCAGGAACGCGCGTACAAGACCAAGGCCTGAGACCGAGCCCGCCTCTGCACCGCCCGTGAGCAGCAACCCCGATTCCCCCCCCGGCACCGCCGGCCCGCACAGCAAGTCGCTGGCGTCCACCGCCCGCCGCCTGCTGGGTTTTCTGAAGCCGCATCGCAAGGGCTTTGTCGCGTCCGTGCTGGCCTATGTGGCCGCAGCGCTGACCGAGCCGCTGATTCCGCAGCTGCTGCAGGTCACGCTGGACAGCGGCTTCTCGCGCCAGCACAGTTTCTCGCTGTGGCTGGTGCCGGTGGTGCTGATCACGCTGTTCGGCGCACGCGGCCTGTTCGGCTTCCTGGGCCAGTACCTGTTGCAATGGACCATAGGCCGCGTGGTCAGCGACCTGCGCGAGGCCATGATGCGGGCGCTGCTGCGCGCCGACACCAGCGTCTATCACGACCTGCCCGGCGGCGCGGCCGTCACCAAGGTGGTGTCCGACCCGCAGCAGTCGCTGACGCTGATGGGCTATGCCAGCATCACGCTGCTGCGCGACGGCCTGCCCGCGCTGGCCATGCTGGGCTATCTGCTCTGGACCAACTGGCAGCTCACGCTGATGACACTGGGCACGCTGCCCATCATGGTGCTGGCACTCAAGGGCGTGAACCAGCGCGTGCGCCGCGCCGGCACCCAGGCCTATGACGCGCAGATCCTGCTGGGCTCCATCGTCGATGACGTGACCCGCGCCTGGCGCCTGGTGCGCAGCTTCGGCGCCCAGGGCTACGAAGCCCAGCGCTTCGGCGACCAGGCCCGCTCGGTGCGCCAGCGCACGCTGCGCCAGACCGCGGCCAGCGCCGTGTCCCAGCCCATCTCGCAGATCATCACCGCGGCCGGCGTGTCCGGCATCGTGATGATTGCGCTCTACCAGGGGCGCGAGACCGGGGCCACGCCCGGCACCTTCGCCGCCTTCGTGGCCGGCCTGCTGCAGTTGATGAGCCGGGTACGCCACCTCACCGAGGTCGCGCAGAACATGACCAACGGCCTCATCGTCGCGCGCGGCTGCATGGACCTGCTGGACACGCCGCCCGAGCCCGACCCCGGCCACCGCGAGCTGCATTCAGCCCGCGGCGACCTGGCGCTGCAGCAGGTCACGCTGCAATACCCGGGCGCCTCCCGCCCCGCGCTGGACCAGCTCAGCCTGCACCTGCCGGCCGGCCAGACGATTGCGCTGGTGGGCGCCTCGGGCGCCGGCAAGAGCACGGTGGTCAACCTGCTGCAGGGCTTTGCGCAGCCCGACAGCGGCCACATCGAACTGGACGGCATTCCCATCAACGAGCTGACCCGCGCGTCGCTGCGCCGCCAGTTCGCGGTGGTGAGCCAGGACATCGTGCTGTTCGACACCTCCATCGCCGACAACATCGCCTACGCCCAGCCGCGTGACGAGCGCCGCCTGGAGGCCGCGCTGCGCGACGCCGCGCTGTGGGACTTCGTACAGACCCTGCCCGAGGGCGTGGACACCGCCATAGGCCCCAACGGCGGCAAGCTGTCCGGCGGCCAGCGCCAGCGCCTGGCGATCGCGCGGGCGCTGTACAAGGAGGCGCCGATCTGGATCTTCGACGAGGCCACGTCGGCGCTGGACACCGAGAGCGAGCGCGCGGTGCAGCAGGCGCTGGCCGCCTGGGCCGGGCGCAAGACGCTGATCGTGATCGCCCACCGCCTCTCCACCATCCGCGACGCCGACGCCATCCATGTGCTGGGCGGCGGCCGGGTGCTGGAGTCGGGCACCCATGCCGAACTGCTCGCCCGCGACGGCGCCTATGCGGCCATGGTGCGGGCGCAGGCCGGCGAGGACTGAGCCCATGCGGCGGCGCAGCGGGCTGACCGCACTGCTGGCGCTGCTGACCCTGCCGGCCGGGGCACAGGACGCGCCGGAGGTGGAGGTCAACACCGCCAGCCGCGCGCAGTTGGAGGCCGTGCCAGGCCTGGGGCCGGCGCTGGCCCAGCGCCTGCTGGACGGCCGTCCCTTCAGCGGCTGGCCCGACCTGATGCAGCGGGTACGCGGCATTCGCGCGGCCAGTGCGCGCCGGCTGTCCCAGGCCGGCCTGCGGGTCGCGGGCCAGGCCTGGGCCGACTGAACGCACTACCGCCCGTTCTGGGCCGCGCTACTGCGCGCGCTGCCCGAAGCTCACCGCATAGGCCGGAAAGCGCGCGGCCAGCACCGGGTCGGCCGAGGGCTCGATGCCGGCGGGCAGGGACACCGGATTGAACAGGATGGCCTTCTGTGCCGCCACCTGGTTGGGCACCAGCCGGGTCAGGCTGAGCGTGCCCAGCACCACCTGCGGGTTGCCGGCCGGCCAGGCCTGGGTGGGGTCGTCCAGCTTGTCGCCCTCGTCAGCCAGCTGGGCCAGCAACTGGAATTTCACCGACCCCTTGGCCAGACGGGCCGGCAGCTCTTCCATCAGGTAGTTGGGCCCGGCCTGCGCGGCGGCGGCATCGGACAGCGACTGCTCGCCGGCCAGCGGCAAGATCTGGTAGCGCGCAAAACGGCTCTCGCCGCGCGCATTGGTGAACTTGAAGGCATTGACGCCATAGAAGGCCAGCGTGGCAAAGCTCTCGGGCGCGGGCCGGGGCGTGGTGACGAACTTCAGCGCCGCCGGATGGCTGGCCAGGAACTGCTCTATGGGCGTGGGCTTGGTTGCCCCGGGGCCGCTGGCCGCGACCGCCTCCAGCATCGCCAGAAAGTCCTCCGGCGTGGCCACCGGGAAGGTCTGGGACGAGATGCCGACGATGTCGGTCGTCGCGCCCTTGCCCAGATCGAAACGTATCGCCATGCCATGCGGGCTGGCGTTGGGCGACGCGTCCGCCAGCATGGGCACGCCGGTGCCATTGGAAAAGCGCACCGTCACCGGCACCGCACGCAGGAAATGCGGTGCCTTGCTGAGGCCGCGGGCCTGGGTCGACGGCGTGAAGCTGCCGCTGAGCAGCACGCCCTTGGCATGGTTGGCGCGGTGGCCCGCATGCGGGCCGCCAGAGAGTTTGTTCAGCGCATCCACCAGCGCGACCGGCAGCGGCTTGGTGGGCTCGGGCGTCTGGGCGGCCACCGGACCGGCCAGCAGCAGCGCCAGCGGCAGCAGCAGGCAGAGTGGGCGACGGGCATGGGCAACGAGGGCAGCAGTCATGATCAGGCGCTCCTGGAGATGGGCGGGCAACACCGCTCCGCCATCTTCCCCAGCCCGCGCGTGCCGCGCCACCGTATTTGGGACGACTCAGCAGCCGGCCGCGAACCCGGCGGAGCGCGCGCGCCGCAGCGTGGCCGCGTCCACCTGCGGCGGCTGGGCCGGCCAGCCGAAGAAGCGCTGCACCTCGGCGCGGCGGGCCAGCGTGTCGCTCATGCCGAGGTGGATGAGCTCGCCGATGAAGCCCGGCTCGAACAGCAGGTAGCTGATCAGCGCCGAGCCGCTGGTGGCCCGGCCCTGACCGCTGACGCCGAAGGCGCGCAGCATGGCCCGCACCGAGGCCGGCAGGCTGCCGTGGTGCTCGCCGGCCAGGTCGTCCAGCCGGCGGCTGGGCGCGATCACCAGCAGGTCGACGGGCCGCAGCGGCGTGGCCAGCCGGTTCTCGCGCGGCAGCAGCGCCAGTGTGCGGTTGATGCGGCGCAGCCGCTCCACGTCCACCGCCAGCGCATCCAGGAAGATGTTGGACAGCGCGTGGCCGGCGATCTGCGCCATGCTGGGATGGCTGTCGCACAGGCCCTCGCGCGGCCCCTCCGGTTCCTTCATGCGGCCCGCGCCTATCACCAGGATGCGATCGGCGCCCAGGTGGATGGCCGGCGAAATCGGTGCGCTCTGGCGCATGGAGCCGTCGCCGAACCACTCGGGCCGGCCCTCCAGGTCCAGCGGCTCGGCCGGAAAGATGAAGGGAATGGCCGAGGACGCCAGCAGGTGCTCCAGCGTCAGCCGGGTCTGCACCGCCATGCGCTGCTCGCGCAGCCAGGGCACGACATGGTGCAGGGTCTGGAAGAAGGTGACGTGCTGGCCCGAGGTGTAGCTGGAGCCGGTCAGCGCCAGCGCGCGCAGATGGCCCTGCTCCTGCATGGCCTCGATGCGGCCCATGGCCAGGTAGCGGCCCAGCAGCTCGCGCAGCGGCGTGTTGTCCAGCAGGCTGCGCGGGCGGCTGCGGGTCCAGCGGGCCAGCGCCCAGCCCAGGCTCAGCATGGACAGCCAGCGTGCGCCACTCTTCACCGCGGCAAAGGCATCGGCGCGGTAGACGCTCTCCACATGCAGGCTGCCCCACAGGTGCAGCAGGCCGTCGACCGCGCGGTCGAAGTCGTCCGCATGACAGGCCAGCGCGGCCGCGTTGATCGCGCCGGCCGAGGTGCCGCTGATGACAGGAAAGGGCTGGGCGCCCGCGCCCAGGCCGGCGTCGCGGCGTAGTTGCGCCAGCGCCGCGAGCACGCCCACCTGATAGGCCGCACGGGCGCCGCCGCCGGTCAGGATGAGGCCGGTGACCGGCTCGCCCCGCGGCGGCCGGACCTCGGGCTTGGGCACGGCATGCAGCATGGGCTCATCATCGCCCATGCGGGCCGGTCTCAGCCCTCGTAAACCACCTGAGCCACGCCGCCCAGCTTGGCCAGCGCCTCGTCGTCCGGCCAGAAGCGGCTGGCCTCGCCGAGGTCCACCATCCAGCGAGCACCCACGCGCTCGCCTTCCGGCTCGGCGCGCACCGCGACCCGCACCGCCAGGCCCAGCGGCCGCTCGCCGCCGTCCTCGGTCGCCACGCGCTGCGGCGGGAAGCGCTGCACCAGTTCCTTGAGCAGGCCGGCGGCGCCGGCGCTGCCCAGCAGCAGGTGGCGGCCGAAGCGCGCACGGGCCTCGGCCAGGCTCCAGACCGCCTGCACATTCATGCGCAGGCCGCCTGAGAAGCGGTCGTTCTGCACCTTGCCCTGGCAGATCAGCAGCTCGTCGTCGACCAGCAGCTCCTTGTTGGCGTTCAGCAGCTCCTCGTTGGCCACGGCCTCGATGACACCGCTCTTGTCGTCCAGTTTGAAGATGCAGACCCGGCCGCGCTGGCCGTTGATGATGCGCAGGTCGCCCACGATGCCGGCCACCAGCGTGGGTTCGCGGCTGTCCGCCAGGTCCACGATCTCGCGCTTCACGATGCGCCGCACCTCCGCGCCGCTCTGGTCGAACAGGTGGCCCGACAGGTAGAAGCCGATCGCGGTCTTCTCCAGCGACAGCCGCTCCTTGATGCTCCAGGGCGCGGCGTCGACCAGATCCGGCTCGGCGGTGCTGGACGCATGCGAGTCGCCGAAGTCGAACAGGCCGCCCTGGTCCGCATTGGCCTCCAGCGTCTCGGCATGCGTGTAGCCGCGCGCCACGCTGGCCAGCAGGCGGGCGCGGTCGGCCTCCAGCGTGTCGAAGGCGCCGGCCTTGATGAGGGCCTCCACCACGCGCTTGTTGACCGACTTGCGGTCCACGCGGATGCAGAAGTCGTAGAAGCTCTTGAAGGGGCCGCCCTCCTCCCGCGCCCGCACGATGGCCTCGATGGCGCCGCGGCCCGTGCCCTTGATCGCGCCCAGGCCGTAGTTCACCAGCCGGTTGCTCAGCGGCTCGAAGCGGTAGACGCCGCGGTTCACGCAGGGCGGCTGGAACTCGATGCCGAACAGCTTGGCGTCATTCAGCAGCACGCGCAGCTTGTCGGTGTCGTCCATTTCTATGGTCATGTTCGCGGCGTAGAACTCGGCCGTGAAATGCACCTTGAGCCAGGCCGTGTGATAGGCCAGCAGCGAGTAGGCGGCCGCGTGCGACTTGTTGAAGCCGTAGCCCGCGAACTTCTCCATCAGGTCGAAGACCTCGTCGGCCTTGGCCTCGTCGATGCCCTTCTTGGCCGCACCCTCGCGGAACAGCAGACGGTGCTTGGCCATCTCCTCGGGCTTCTTCTTGCCCATCGCGCGGCGCAGCATGTCGGCGCCGCCCAGCGAGTAGCCGCCCAGCACCTGCGCGGTCTGCATCACCTGCTCCTGGTAGACCATGATGCCGTAGGTCTCGGACAGCACCGGCTCCACCAGCGGGTGCGGGTACTCCACCACCTCCTTGCCGTGCTTGCGCGCGACGAAGGACGGGATCAGGTCCATGGGGCCGGGGCGGAACAGCGCGTTCAGCGCGATCAGGTCTTCCAGCCGCGAGGGCTTGGCCTCGCGCAGCATCTTCTGCATGCCGGTGGATTCGAACTGGAACACGCTCTCCGTGAGGCCATCGGAGAACAGCTTGTAGGTCTTGCGGTCGTCCAGCGGGATGGTCTCGAACGCGAAATCCTGGCGGTCCGGGTAGCGCTTGAGGATGAACTCCTTGGCCAGCTCCAGGATGGTCAGCGTCGCCAGGCCCAGGAAGTCGAACTTCACCAGGCCTATGGCCTCCACGTCGTCCTTGTCGAACTGGCTGACCGCGCTGGTGGAGCCCGGCTGCTGGTACATGGGGCAGAAGTCGGTGATCTTGCCCGGCGCGATCAGCACGCCGCCGGCGTGCATGCCGATGTTGCGCACCATGCCCTCCACGCGGGCCGCGAGCTTGAGCAGCTCGGCGATCTCCTCGTCGGCCTGCTCGCGCTCCTCCAGCTCCGGCGCCTCGTGGCGCGCGTAGATCATCTTGGCCTTGTCGGGGTCGAAGTTGGGCGGCAGCTTGGCCAGCGTCACGGTCTTGCCCGGCGGCGCCGGGATCAGCTTGGCGATGCCGTCCACCTGGCCGAAGCCCATGCCCAGCACGCGGCCGATGTCGCGCAGCGCGGCCTTGGCCGCCATGGTGCCGAAGGTGGCGATCTGGCTGACCGCGGGCCGGCCGTACTTCTCCTTCACGTACTCGATGACGCGGTCGCGGTTGCCCTGGCAGAAGTCGATGTCGAAGTCGGGCATGGACACCCGCTCCGGGTTCAGGAAGCGCTCGAACAGCAGGTTGTACTGCAGCGGGTCCAGGTCGGTGATGAGCAGCACATAGGCCACCAGCGAGCCCGCACCCGAGCCCCGGCCGGGGCCCACCGGGCAGCCGTTGTTCTTGGCCCAGCGGATGAAGTCACCCACGATGAGGAAGTAGCCCGGGAAGCCCATCTTGATGATGGTGTCCAGCTCGAACTCCAGCCGCTCCACATAGCGAGGCCTGACCTCCTCGCGCCTGGCCTCGTCGGGGAAGAGCTGGCGCAGGCGGTCCTCCAACCCATCGTGCGACAGGCGGCGGAAGTACTGCTCCATGGGCATGGGCGTGCCATCGTCCTGGATGGGCGTCGGGAAGTTGGGCAGCTGCGGCTTGCCCAGCACCAGCGTCAGCGAGCAGCGCCGCGCGATCTCCACGGTGTTGCGGATCGCGCTGGGGATGTCCTTGAACAGCGCCCGCATCTCGGCCTGGGTCTTGAAATACTGGCTGGGCAGGAAGCGCTTGATGCGCTTGGGGTTAGCCAGCGTCTCGCCCTCGGCCACGCAGACCCGCGCCTCGTGCGCCTCGAAGTCGTCCGGCCCCAGGAACTGGATGGGGTGGGTGGCCACCACCGGCAGCTGCAGCTCGGCCGCCAGCCTCACACTGGCCTGCACCAGCGCCTCCTGGCCCGGCAGGCCGGCGCGCTGCAGCTCGAGGTAGAAGCGCTGCGGGAACAGCGCCGACAGCCGGCGCGCCCAGTCGCGCGCGCGCGCCATGTCGCCCTGCAGCAGGGCCAGACCCACGCCGCCATGCTGGGCGCCGGACAGGCAGATCAGCCCCTGCTGCAGCTCCTCCAGCCATTCCCACTTCAGGCAGGCCTGGTTGCGCTGCACGTTCTGTATCCAGGCGCGCGACAGCAGCTCCGACAGGTTCAGATAGCCCTGGCGATCCTGCACCAGCAACAGCAGGCGCGTGGGCGACTTGTCCGAGCCCTCGGGCTCCAGCCAGCAGTCCGCGCCCAGGATGGGCTGCACGCCTTGCTTGCGCGCCGCGCTGTAGAACTTGATGCCGCCGAACAGATTGGCCAGATCGGTGATGGCCGCGGCCACCTGGCCGTCCGCCGCCGCCGCGTCCGCTGCATCGTCGACCCGCAGGGTGCCGTCCACCACCGAGAACTCGGTGTGCATGCGCAGGTGGACGAAGGGCTGGTCTTGGGCGGCAGTGTTCACATCGGACATCACGGCATTGTAGGAAGCCCGGCGAGGGCCAAAACTTAGGCTAACCTCAGGCCCTTGGATGGTGCAGCGCACCCTCAACTTCCGCTGCCCCGAGCCCACCCGCGATCCGATGCGCCTTTGTTCCCTCCAATCCGTGCAAGCGCATGTCGTGCTGGGCCAGCCACTGGGCTTCAGCGTACGTGACGAGCACAGCCAGCTGCTGCTGGCCAAGGGCCAGATCATTGCGGACGCCAAGCAGCTGGCCGAGCTGTTCCAGCGCGGCGCGCTGGTGGAGATCGACGAGATTGCCGACCTCGTGCAGCAGCCGCGGCGTCAGGCCAGCCGGCCACAGCTGCGTGCCGAGCAACTGCCCGACGCCTGGTCGGGCTGTGGCGAGGCGGTGCGCCGCGCACTGGGCGCGGACGCGACCCAGTTCGCGCAGGCCGTGGACGCGGCCACCGAACAGCTGCTGCGCCTCATCGACCACTCGCCCGAGGTCGCGCTGTCCCAGGTCGTGCGCCAGCCCGAATCGGACGGCCACTACGGCATCAACCACTCCATCCATGCCGCCACCGCCTGCCATGCGGCGGCACGCTTCCTGGGCTGGAACGAGGACGAGCAGCGCCGCGCCTTCCAGGCCGCGCTGACGATGAACGTGTCCATGCTGGACCTGCAGGCCAAGCTGGCGACCCAGGTGTCGCCGCTGACCACGCTGCAGCGCGAGGCCATCCACCACCATCCCACGCGCAGCGCCGAGATCCTGGACCGTGCCGGCATCACCGACTCGCTGTGGCTGGAAGCCGTGGCCCAGCATCACGAGCTGCCCGACGGCTCCGGCTACCCCCAGCACGCGACCGACATCAGCGAGCTGGCCACGCTGCTGCGCTTTGCCGATGTCTACACCGCCCGCCTCAGCGCGCGCGCCAATCGCCCGGCGATGTCGGCCCAGCAGGCCGGGCGCGAGCTGCACCTGCTGGGTGCGTCCAATCCGCTGGCCGCGGCGCTCATCAAGGCCTTCGGCGTGTTCCCGCCGGGCACGCTGGTGCGCCTGGCCTCGGGCGAGCTGGGCCTGGTGGTGGGCAATGGCGACAAGGCCTACCACCCGGTGGTGGCCACGCTCACCGATGCGGCCGGCGAACCCCGGCTCAAGCCGCTGCGGCGCGACACCTCGCGCGGCAACCACGCGGTGGTGGCCCTGCTGTCGCCCCAGTCCATGCCCATGCGCCTGAGTGAAGGCCGCATCGCGTCGCTGATCGCCGAAGAAGCGGCCTGAAGTTGCCAGGGCCCGGTCCGCGGGCCGTTAAGCTCGCGGCCCATGAAGCTGCCCCTGCTGCTGGCGCTAACCAGCCTGATCTCCGCCTCCCACGCCGCTCCGGCCCGGGCCCCCAAGCCGGCCAAGCTGCCCACTGCCCAGGAGGTGCTGGCCGCGTCGCCCGCCGCCGACTGGCGCGCGCTGGACCCGGACAACACGCTGCTGATGGAAGTCGCCACCGCGGCCGGTGCGACGCAGACGGGTCAGGTCTTGATCGAGCTGGCACCGCAGTTCGCACCGGCCCATGCGGCCAACATCCGCGCGCTGGCGCGCGGCCACTACTACGACGGCCTCAGCATCCTGCGCGTGCAGGACAACTTCGTCACCCAGTGGGGCGACCCGGACGGCGAAGACGCCGCCAAGGCGCGCGCGCTGCCCGCGGGTGCAGCGGCCAAGCTGCCGGCCGAATTCTCCATCCCGCTCAAGCACCTGCCCGCGGGCTTCACGCCGCTGCGCGAACTGGACGGCTGGGCCGCCCGCAACGGCTTCGTGGACGGCCTGCCGGTGGCGGTTGACCCGCGCCAGGGCCGCGCCTGGCTCGCGCATTGCTACGGCATGGTGGGCGCCGGGCGCAGCGATGCGGTGGACTCCAGCACCGGTGCCGAGCTCTACGCGGTGATAGGCCAGGCGCCGCGCGCGCTGGACCTCAACATCACCGTCGTGGGCCGCGTGCTCAAGGGCATGGAGCTGCTGGCCGGCCTGCCGCGCGGCGGCGCGGCCATGGGCTTTTACGACCAGCCGGCGCAGCGCGTGGAGATCCGCCGTGTGCGCCTGCTGGCCGAGCTGCCGGCCGAGGAGCGCCCGGCGCTGCAGGTGCTGCGCACCGACTCGCGCACCTGGGCCGCGCTGCTGGACGCACGCCGCCAGCGCGGTGGCTGGTATGTGCACAGCCCCGGCCGCGTGGACCTGTGCAGCGCCGGCGTGCCCACTCGCGCCACGCCCTGAGGCGGGTGCCGCTCAGCGCGGATTGAGCCAGGCCAGCAGCTGGTCGCAGGCCTTCAGCGCCTTCGCGAAATCCAGCCGCGCCACCGCCGCGCTCAAAGCGGCGAACTCCGCCCCCAGCGGGCCGGCCTGCGCGCTCAGCTCCTCGGTCAGCGTGACCGACCGCATATTGCGCTCCACCAGCAGCTGACGCAGCCGGCGCAGCGACTCCAGCGTGATGCCGCTGGTCTCGGCCGGATCGGGCGGCGCTGCAGCAGCGGCCGGAGGGCGCGCCGGCGCCAGCGCAGCCAGACTGGCGTCCAGCAGGCGCTGCAGCGCGGGCACGCCGGCCGCCGCCTCGCGGGCCGCCACCGGCGGATCGGCCAGCAGCGTGCGCAGCGACTGCTCCTGCCGCCCGGCCTGCAGCGCCAGCGCCGCCGCGCCGACCGCGCCGGCCAGTCCGCGCAGCGTGTGCAGCGCACGCAGCGCATCCACCGGCTGGCCCTGCTGGGCGTAGGACTGCAGCGCGGCCAGCTCGGCCGGCCCATCCTGCACAAAGGCGGCGGCCAGGCGGTCGTAGAGCGCCCGCCGCCCACCCAGGCGTTGCAGCGCGGCCTCCACATCCAGCAGTGGCGGCTCCTGCGGTGCGGCGACACCGGCCGGCGCCACGGTGGGCGCAACCGGCGCCGGCGCCTGCTCGCGCAGGCAGGCCACCAACTGCTCCAGATCGATGGGCTTGGCCACATGGGCGCGCATGCCGGCCGCGAGACAGGCCTCGCGGTCGGAGGACATCGCATTCGCGGTCATCGCGATGACGACCGCGTCGGGCCGGCGGGCCAGGATGCGACGGGTGGCCTCGAAGCCGTCGATGTCCGGCATCTGCAGGTCCATCAGCACCGCGTCGAAGGGCGGCTGCGCCGCCAGCGCGATCTGCACGCCCTCGACGCCGCCACCGGCCAGCGTGACCACCGCCCCCTCGCCCTCCAGCAGCTCCTGCGCAACCTGCTGGTTGAAGCGGTTGTCCTCCACCACCAGCAGATGCAGCCCGGCCAGGCGTTCGCTGCCGGCCTGTTCGGCACGCCGCACCGGCCCCTGCGTGGCGTCGGTGACCGCGTCATACAACATGGAGGCGGTCACCGGCTTGACCAGGTAGCCGCCCAGGTTGGCCACCTCCTGCTCGCTGCGCTCGGCCAGCAGCTCGCGGCCATGGGCGGTGACCATGATGATGACCGGCGCGTCCGACTCGCCGCTGGCGCGGATGCGCTGCGACACCGCCCAGCCGTCCAGCCCCGGCATGCGCCAGTCCATCAGGATGAGGTCGAAGCCCGGCCCCCCCTGCTCGGCGCGCTCGTGCAGCCGCGCCAGCGCCTGCTCGCCGCTGTCGGCCAGCTCCGCCTCCCAGCCCAGGCTGCGCACGATGTCCTCCAGCACCTCGCGAGCGATCGCGTTGTCGTCCACGATCAGCACCCGCAGGTGGCGTGGCGGCCGGGCCGGGCGCTGCGGCAACGGCGCGGCCAGGCCCAGCTCCAGCTCGAAGTGAAAGCGGCTGCCTTCGCCCGGCTCGCTCTCCACGCGCAGCTCACCGCCCATCAGGTCCACCAGCCGGCGGCTGATCGCCAGCCCCAGGCCGGTGCCGCCATAGCGCCGCGTGGTGGACTGCTCGGCCTGGTTGAAGCCCTCGAAGATGTGGGGCAGACGCTCGGGCGCGATGCCTATGCCGGTGTCGCTGACCTCGAAGCGCAGCCGCACCCGCTCGGCGCCGCGACCCAGCAGCTTCACGGCCACCACCACCTCGCCGCGCTCGGTGAACTTGAGCGCGTTGCCGGCCAGGTTGAGCAGCACCTGGCGCAGCCGCGTGGTATCGCCCAGCAGCGCCGGTGGCAGGCGCGGGTCCAGCTTGAACAGCACCTCGATGTCCTTCTCGCCCACATGGGCCGACAGGATCACCGCCAGTTCGCGCATGAACTCGCTGAAGTCGAAGCGGTGCAGGTCCAGCTCCATCTTGCCGGCCTCGACCTTGGAGAAGTCCAGGATGTCGTTGATCACGCCCAGCAGCACCTGGGCCGCGGTGCGCGCCTTGCTGGCGTAGTCGTACTGGCGCGGTGTCAGCTCGGTGCGCAGCAGCAGGTTGAGCATGCCCAGGGCGCCGCTCATGGGCGTGCGGATCTCGTGGCTCATATTGGCCAGGAAATCGCTCTTGGCCTGGCTGGCCGACTCCGCCGCCACGCGTGCGCGCACCAGCTCGACCTCGGCGCGGTGGCGCTCGGTGACGTCGGTGAGCATCTTCACGACATTGATGACGCGGCCGCGCTCGTCGCGCACCGCGCTCGCAGTCAGGTCGGCGAACAGCTCGCCGCCGCCGGGCAGCGCAAAGCCGCGCTGCACGCGCACATGGTCGACCTTGCCCGACAGCAGGCGCGCCAGCTCGCCGCGGCCGGGCTGACCGGCGCGGAAGTCTGGCAGGTCGGACAGGTGGATGCCGCGCAACTCCTCGGCGCTGCGGCACAGCATGGCGGTCAGGCTGGTGTTGACCTCCTGGATGCGCCCCTGCTCGTCGCACAGTGCGATGCCCACCTGGGCACGCTCGAACATGCCGCGGAAGCGCTGCTCGCTGTCGTTCAGCGCACGCGTGCGCTGCTCCACCCGCTGCTCCAGCGACTGGCGCTCCGCCACCAACTGCTCGGTCATGCGGTTGAAGCTGCGCGCCAGCTCGCGGAACTCCAGAAAGCCACAGACCGGCGCGCGCTCCTCCAGCCGGCCGTTGGCGATGCGCGCGGCCGACTCGGTCAGCATCTGCATGGGCTCCACCATGCGACGTCCGATCAGCAGCGCCAGGCCCAGTGCCAGCGTCAGCGCCAGGCCCAGGGCCAGCAGCAGCCGGTTGCGCAGCGCGACCACCGGCTCCAGCGCGTCGTCCGCATCGATGCTGACCGACAGTCCCCAGCCCAGCACCGGCACGTGGCGCCAGGCCGCGACCAGCTCGATGCCCAGCGGATCCTGCGCCCAGCCACTGCCGCTGCCGCCCAGCAGGCCGCGCAGTGCCGGCACGGGCGAGCGCTCGTTCAGCGGCAGCACCCGTGACAGCGCCTCCACCTTGTCGCGCTGACCGGCGCTGATCTGCAGCGCATGGTCGCCCTCGCGCTGCATCAGCACGGTCTCGCCCGAGACCGCCGGGCTCCAGCGCTCGGTGGCCATCCACAGCAGGCGCGGCAGGTCCAGCTGCAGCACCAGGCTGCCCAGCACCTTGGTGCCGTCCAGCACCGGGGCAATGACATAGAGCGTGGGCTCACCATCGTGCTGGCGCAGCGCCGACGTCTGCTGGATGTCGCGCTGGCCCAGGGCCCGCTGATGGGCCTGCAGCAACTCGGCCGAGGCAGCGCCCGCATCCCGCAGGTGGGACGGCGAGGCGCGCAGCGACAGCGCGATCCGGCCGTCCGGCCGCACCAGCAGCAGGTTCTGGTATTTGCCGACGTCGTAGAGCCGGCTCAGCAGATCACGGCTGCCGGCCTCGGTCGGGCGCTCGGCCAGGCGCGAGCGGGTGTCCTGCGCCTGGGCCAGCGAGCGCGCATCCTCGCGCGCGGCGAGCACATAGTCGTTGACGTCCTGCGCCTTCTTGCGTGCGATCGCGACCAGCCCCTCGGTGACGGTGGCCCGCAGGCTGCGCTCGAAGGCCTGCACCTGCCACAGCCCGATCAGACCCAGCGGCAGCGTGGACAGCAGCACGAAGCTCACCAGCAGTGCCGGCCCGACGCGCCAGGCCGGCAGGCGGGAGGACCTCGTCACGGGGCTCATGCGCCCGCCTCTGGATGATGGCACCGGCCGAACCGGCCGCCCGCGGGGCCCCTCGCCCGCCCCTCAGCGCCCGGCCCGACCCGATTCACGGGTTCAGTCTCCGGCGCGAACCCGCCGCGCCTCGGGCGAGCTCAGCGGCAGGGTCAAGGTCACGGTGGTGCCCACGCCCACGCTGGAATCGACCTGGATCTGGCCGCCCAGCGCGAAATTGACCAGGTTGCGCACGATGTAGAGCCCGGAGCCCCCCGGGCTGCCGCCCGGGCGGGTCGCGAAGAAGGGGTCGAACACCTTGCCCAGCGTCGCGGGCTCCATGCCGGCGCCGTGGTCCTGCACGCTCAGCACCAGCTGGTCGGTTCCCAGCGGACGCACCCGCACATGGACCTCGCCACCGGTCTCGCGGTAGGCGTGGCGGACGGCGTTCTGCAGCAGCGTCATCAGCACCTTGGCCAGCGCGCCGCGGAAGCTCAGCAGGTACAGATCCTCGCCCAGATCGAATTCGCAGCGAACCTGGCTGGCCGACAGCACCGCACCGAGGTTGGCCACCACCTCGTGGACCAGCTCCTGCAGCGAGAAGCTGCGGCGCTGGTCGCCGAAGTTGTCGGCGGTGGACTGCAGGAAGGAGTCCACCGTGGACAGCGTGCGCTGCAGGTTGGCCAGCAGCAGGCCTATGCTGTCCTCGCCGACCTGCAGGTGCTGCTCCAGATCGCTGCGGCGCAGCGGCCCGGCCTGCACCAGCTGGCGCAGATGGGCCAGATCGTCCTGCAGCGTGCAGGCGGAGATCAGCGCATTGCCCAGCGGCGAGCTGAGCTCCTGCGCGATGCCGGTGATGGTGCGGCCCACCGAGGCCAGCTTGTCGCGCTGGAACAGCTCCAGCTGGGTGCGGGCGAAGCTCTCCGAGGCCTGGCGCAGCGCCAGCTGGGTGCGCACGCGCGCCTGCACGATGACGTCCACAAAGGGCTTGGAGATGTAGTCCACCGCGCCATGCTGGAAGCCGCGCGCCTCGTCGTCGGCGCTGCCCTGCACGGTCACGAAGATCACCGGGATGCCGCGGGTGCGCGGGTCGGCCTTGAGGCGGTCGCAGACCTCGTAGCCACTCATCTCGGGCATCAGCACGTCCAGCAGCACCAGGTCGGGCAGCTGCTGCGCGCAGAAGGCCAGCGCCTCGGCCCCGCTGGTGGCCATCGCCACCTCGCATTCATCCACCAGCAACTGGTAGAGCGCGTGGATGTTGCTGGGTTGGTCGTCGACTACGAGGATGAGCGGCATGGCGGCAAAGGATAACCCCTACACCGGAGCCCCACTGACAACGCTGGACCAAGGGAAACCCGGGTTCGTCGACAGCGTCACACCCTGGCGTACAGGCTGGGCACCGCGCGGCTTGCGGATAATGCCGGCCTCCATGAAGTCCGGCGCCATCCTCAACATCTCCTGCTACCTCTTCGTGTCGCTCGCCGACGCGCCCGCGCTGCGCGAGCGGCTGCATGCCCGCGCCGACGCGCTGGGTCTCAAGGGCACGGTGCTGCTGGCCGAGGAAGGCATCAATCTCTTCCTGGCCGGTGCGCCCGAGGCGGTCAACACCTGGGTGGCCGAGCTGCGCGCGGACCCGCGCTTCGCCACGCTCGCCCCCAAGGAGAGCTGGAGCGAGCACCAGCCCTTCAAGCGGCTCAAGGTCAAGGTCAAGCCGGAGATCATCCGCATGAACCGGCCCACGGTGCGCCCCGACCGTGCCGATCGCGCGCCGGCCCTGCCCGCCGCCACGCTGGCGCGCTGGCTGGACCAGGGCCATGACGACGAGGGCCGCGAGGTGGTGATGCTGGACACCCGCAATGGCTTCGAGGTGGACCATGGCGCCTTCGACGGCGCGATCGACTGGCGACTGCACAAGTTCAGCGACTTTCCCGAGGCGCTGGCCGCCCACCGCGACGAGCTGGTCGGCAAGACCGTGGTCAGCTACTGCACCGGCGGCATACGCTGCGAGAAGGCCGCCATGGTGCTGAGCGACGCCGGCCTGCACGCCTGGCAGCTGGAAGGCGGCATCCTCAAGTACTTCGAGGAGACCGGCGGCCCCCACTACCACGGCGGCTGCTTCGTGTTCGACGAGCGCGAGTCGCTGGGGGCCGACCTGGCCCCGGTCGCCCCGGCCCGGGCGTGAGCCGCCTCAAAGAGTCCGCGCAAAAAGGCCTGGGCCTGCTGCTGATGCTGGCGGCGCTGGCCTTTGCGGCGGCCAAGGCGCCGGACCGCTCGCTGGAGTCGCTGGTCACGCGCTGGGCGCCGCCGCCCTCGGACTTCATCGAGCTGGACGGCCAGCTGCTGCACCTGCGCGACGACGGCCCGCGCAGCGACACGCTGCCGCTGGTGCTGCTGCATGGCACGGGCGCCAGCCTGCACACCTGGGAGGGCTGGGCCGCGGCGCTGAGCCGCAGCCGCCGCGTGATCAGCCTGGACCTGCCCGGCGCCGGCCTCAGCGGCGCGGACGCGCAGGACGACTACCGCCCGGCCCACCAGGTGGCGCAGCTGGGCCGCCTGCTGGACCAGCTGCACCTGGGTCGGGTGCTGCTGGCCGGCCAGGGTCGCGGCGGCGAGCTGGCCTGGCGCCTGGCGCAGGCCCAGCCGGCCCGCGTGGCCGGCCTGGTGCTGGTGGCCAGCCCGCTGCTGGCCGCGTCGGCTCCTGCCCGGCCGCTGGCGCTGCAGCTGGCCGACACACCGGGCCTGCGCCAGCTGGGCCGCTGGGTGCTGCCGCGCCGCCTGGTGGAAGACGCGCTGGTGTCGCTCTACGGCGACCCGGCCCGCCTGCGCGCCGACACGGTGGACCGAACCTACGAACTGCTGCTGCGCGAGGGCAACCGCGTGGCGCTGATGCATCAGCAGGACCAGGCCCCGGCACCGCTCACGCCGGCCGAACTGGCGGCGCCCCACCCGCCCACGCTGATCCTGTGGGGCGAGCAGGACCGCCTGACGCCGCCCGCCGAGGCGCAGGCCTTGCAGCGGGCGCTGCCCGGCAGCGAGCTGCGGCTGCTGCCCGGCCTGGGCCATCTGCCGCAGCAGGAGGACCCGGCTGCTACGCTTGCGGCCCTGCAGCCCTGGCTTGCCCGGATTACCCGCGAGGCCGCCGGCCCTCAAGAATCTCTGACCACGACATCGAGGTAGGACATGAACAAACGCAAGCTGATCGCGCTGGCCCTGCTGGCGGCCAGCGCCGTCGCCACCGCCCAGGCGCCGGAGTGGAAGAAACTGCGCATCGGCGTGGAAGGCGCCTACCCGCCCTTCTCCGAGATCGGCCCGGACGGCAAGCTCAAGGGCTTTGAGATCGACCTGCTGATGGCCTATTGCGCGGAGATGAAGGCCCAGTGCACGCTGGTGCAGCAGGACTTCGATGGCCTGATCCCGGCGCTGCAGTCGCGCAAGGTGGACGCCATCTTCGCCAGCGTCGCCATCACCGACGAACGTAAGAAGGTCATCGCCTTCTCCAAGCCCTACTACAACACGCCGGCCCGCCTGGTGGCCAAGGCCGGCGCCAAGCTGGAGCCCACGGCCGCCGGCCTGGCGGGCAAGAAGATAGGCGTGCAGCGCGGCACCACGCACGAGGCCTATGCGACCGCCACCTTCAAGCAAAGCGAGATCGTGCGCTACGGCAGCCAGGACCAGGTCTTCCTGGACCTGAAGTCCGGCCGCATCGACGCCACGCTGATGGACTCCCCGGCCGCGGACTTCGGCTTCCTGAAGAAGCCCGAGGGCAAGGGCTTTGCCTTCGTCGGCGGCCCCATCAACGACGACAAGATCTTCGGCGTCGGCTCGGGCGTGGGCATGCGCCGCGCCGACGAGGCCACGCTGGCCAAGAAGTTCAATGCCGCGATCGATGCGGTGCAGGCCAACGGCACCTTCAAGCAGCTGGCCGGCAAGTACTTCGACTACGACATCGCTCCCCAGAAGAAGTAAGAGTCAGACCCTGTGTTGTTGCATGGATTCCTGGGCAGCCTGCTGGAAGGCGCCGGCGTCACGCTGTCGCTGGCGCTGAGCTCGCTGCTGGTGGCGGCCTCGCTGGGCCTGGTGGGCGCGCTGGCCAAGCTGTCGCGCTCGCGGCTGGCCCGCGGCGTGGCCGGCGTCTACACCACGCTGATTCGCGGCGTGCCCGACCTGGTGCTGATGCTGCTGATCTTCTACGGCGGCCAGGTGGCGGTGAACACCCTCGCGCCGCTGCTGGGCCATGAGGACTACATCGACATCGACCCCTTCATCGCCGGCGTGCTGACCATAGGCTTCATCTTCGGCGCCTACCTCACCGAGGCCTTCCGCGGCGCCTTCCTGGCGGTGCCGGCGGGCCAGCGCGAGGCCGGCCTGGCGTTTGGCATGAGCGGGGGGCAGGTCTTGTGGCGCATCACGCTGCCGCAGATGCTGCGCCACGCGCTGCCGGGCATCTCCAACAACTGGCTGGTGCTGATCAAGAGCACGGCCATCGTGTCGCTGATCGGCCTGTCCGACCTGATGACGCGCGGCCAGCAGGCGGCCGGCACCACGCGCGAGCCCTTCGCGTTCTACCTGGCGGTGGCGCTCATCTACCTGGCGTTCACGACGCTGTCGGAGCTGCTGTTCGCCTGGGCCCAGCGCGCGCTGGCCACGGGCGTGAAGGAGGGCCGGCTGTGAACTTCGAGGTCATCGCCGAGAACCTGCCGCTCTACCTCAGCGGCCTCGGGCTCACGGTCAAGCTGCTGCTGCTGTCGCTGCTCAGCGGCCTGCTGCTGGCGCTGCCGCTGGCCGTGGTACGAACCGCGCTGCCGGGCTGGCCCTCGCGGCTGGTCTGGGTCTACACCTATGTGTTCCGCGGCACGCCCATGCTGGTGCAGCTCTTCCTCATCTACTACGGGCTGGCGCAGTTCGAGGCGGTGCGTGAGAGCTGGGCCTGGCCCTGGCTGTCGTCGGCCAGCTTCTGCGCCTGGCTGACCTTTGCGCTCAACACCGGCGCCTACACCACCGAGATCATCGCGGGCGCCATCCGCGCGCTGCCCGCCGGCGAGATCGAGGCGGCCAAGGCACTGGGCATGAGCCGCGGCCTGCTGCTGCGCCGCATCGTGCTGCCCGCGGCGCTGCGCCGCGCGCTGCCGGTCTATGCCAACGAGGCCATCTTCATGCTGCACGGCACCTCGCTGGCCAGCGTGGTCACGCTGCTAGACGTGACCGGCGCCGCACGCGAGATCAACGCCAAGTACTACCTGCCCTTCGAGACCTTCATCACCGCGGGCGCCTTCTATTTCGTGCTCACGCTGGGCCTGGTGGGCCTGTTCCGCTGGGCCGAGTCCCGCTGGCTCGCGCCCATGCTGCGCCGCTGATTCATGCAAGTCCTTCATCACCCCCTGCTGTCGCCCGCGCCGGGCACGCAGCGCGAACTCGTGTCCCTGCACTACGGCACGCCCGGCGGCCCCAAGGCCTACATCCAGGCCTCGCTGCACGCCGACGAGCTGCCCGGCATGCTGGTGGCCCACCACCTGCGCCAGCGCCTGGAGGCGCTGGACGCCGCCGGCCGCATCCGCGGCGAGATCGTGCTGGTGCCCATGGCCAACCCGGTCGGCCTGAGCCAGCACCTGCTGCATGCCCACCTGGGCCGCTTCGACCTGACCACCGGCGAGAACTTCAACCGCCACTATCCCGAGCAGACCGAGGCGGTGGCGCGCGAGGTCGAGCCGCTGCTGGGCGCCGACGCACAGCACAACGTGCGCGTGCTGCGCCAGGCGCTCAAGCGCGCGGTGCTGGCCGCGCCGGTGGACACCGAGCTGCAGTCGCTGCGCCGCACGTTGCTGGGGCTGTCATGCGACGCCGACGTGGTGCTGGACCTGCACTGCGACGCCCAGGCCGTGATGCACCTCTACACCGAGACGCCCTGCTGGCCCGCCTGCGAGCCGCTGGCGCGCTTCCTGGGTGCGCGGCTCACGCTGCTGGCCCAGGAATCAGGCGACAGCCCCTTCGACGAGGCCTGCTCCCAGGTCTGGTGGAAATGGGCGCAGCACTTCGGCGAGCGCTTCCCCATCCCGCAGGCCTGCCTGTCGGTCACCGTGGAACTACGCGGCGCCACCGACGTGACCCACGAGCTGGCCGCGCAGGACGCGCGCAACATCCTGGACTTTCTGCAATGGCGCGGCCTCATTGCCGGCGAGCCGCTGACGCCGCCCGCGGCCGTGGGCGACGCGCGCCCGCTGGCCGGCAGCATGCCGATCAAGGCCGACGCCGCCGGCGTGCTGACCTTCCTCAAGCAGGTGGGCGACGAGGTGCGCGCCGGCGAGGTGTTGGCCCATGTGATAGACCCGGTGAGCGCCCAGGTGCACGAGCTCAAGAGCCCGGTGGACGGCCTGTTCTTCGCGCGCGACTTCCTGCGCTTCGCCTACGCCGGCATGCGCGTGGCCAAGGTGGCCGGGCGGGAGGCGCTGAGGACGGGCAAGTTGCTGGGGGCATGACATGACGCCCCTCGCCCAGCCCTGCCGTGCTGAACGCGGGCAGGTCCGGCCGGTCCCCCGAGGGGACGGCGACGCCCGCGGCATGAAGCCGCGCGCGGGTCGCCAAACGCGGGCCGGCTTGGGAGCGGCCCGGCGCTCGGCCCGCACAATCCAACTGACATGACGATCCAACTCCAAGCCACCAACATCCACAAGCGCTTCGGCGAGCGCGAGGTGCTCAAGGGCATTTCGTTCAGCGCGCGCGCGGGCGACGTGGTCACGCTGATAGGCTCCAGCGGCTCGGGCAAGAGCACGCTGCTGCGCTGCCTCAACCTGCTGGAACAGCCCAACGAGGGTGAGCTGAGCCTGTGCGGCGAGGCGCTGCGCCTGGTGCGGGACCGCGACGGCAGCCTCAAGGCCGCCGATGCCAAGCAGCTGCAGCGCTGGCGCGCGCGCCTGGCCATGGTGTTCCAGAACTTCAACCTCTGGGCCCACATGACGGTGCTGGAAAACGTCATCGAGGCGCCGGTCCATGTGCTGGGCAAGTCCAGGGCCGAGGCCACCGAGCGCGCCCAGGCGCTGCTGGCCCGCGTGGGCGTGGCCCACCGTGCCCAGGTCTACCCGGCGCAGCTGTCCGGCGGCGAGCAGCAGCGCGTGGCCATCGCCCGCGCGCTGGCGGTGGACCCCGAGGTGATGCTGTTCGACGAGCCCACATCGGCACTGGACCCGGAGCTGGTGGGCGAGGTGCTGAAGGTGATGCGCGACCTGGCCGACGAGGGACGCACCATGATCGTCGTGACCCACGAGATGGGCTTTGCGCGCGAGGTGTCCAACCACTGCCTGTTCCTGCACCAGGGCCGGGTGGAGGAAGAAGGCAACCCCAAGGAAATGCTGCTCAAGCCCCAATGCGAGCGGCTGCAGCAGTTCCTCAAGGGCGGGCTCAAGTAAGCGCCATGTGGCCGCGCGTGCGGCAGCTGCTGTGGCGCGCGCTGGCGCTGCTGAGCCTGACTCTGGGTCTGATCGGCATCGTGCTGCCCGGCCTGCCCACCGTGCCCTTTGTGCTGCTGGCCGCCTGGGCCGGCGGCAAGGGTTGGCCGGCGCTGGAGGCCTGGCTGCTGAATCACCCGCGCCATGGCCCGGCGATACGCCGCTGGCGCGATCACGGCGCCGTGCCGCGACGCGCCAAATGGGCGGCCACGCTGATGATGGGCCTCAGCGCCACGGTGCTGGCGCTGTCGCCCGCGCCACTGGCCGTGAAGCTGGCGGTGCCCGCGGTGATGGCGGCGGTCGCGATCTGGCTGTGGCGCCGCCCCGAGATCTAGGCCGGCAGCAGCCCGCGATCCCTGAGCATGGGTTCCACGACCGGATCGCGTCCGCGGAACGCACGGAAGGCGGCGCCCGGCTCGATGCTGTTGCCGCTCGAGTAGATGCAGGCACGCAGCCGCTCGGCCGTCGCCGCATCGAAGGGACTGCCGGCGTCGACAAAGGCCTCGTAGGCGTCGCAGTCCAGCACCTCGGCCCACAGGTAGACGTAGTAGCCCGCCGCGTAGCGGGCACTGCTGAACAGGTGCTGGAAATGCGTGAGCCGGTGGTTCAGCTCCACCTCGGCCGGCAGACCGTAGCGGGCCAGCACCTGCTGCTCGAAGGCCACCACGTCGTCGGGCGCCTGCGGCAGACCATGGGCCGCCAGATCCACCAGCGCACTGGCGGTGTAGCGCAGCGTCTCATAACCCTGGCCGAACTGGCGCGCAGCCTGCAGCTTGGCCAGCAGCGCCTCAGGCAAGGGCTCGTCCGTCTGCCAATGCCGTGCGAAGCGGCGCAGCACCTCGGGCTCGGCCATCCAGTGCTCGAACAGCTGGGACGGCAGCTCCACGAAGTCGCGCAGCACCTGGGTGCCGGCCAGGCGCTCGTACTGCACGCTGGACAGCAGGCCGTGCAGGCCGTGGCCGAACTCGTGGAACAGCGTGCGCACGTCGTCGAAGCTCAAGAGCGTCGGCTCCCCGGCCGCGCCGCGCGCGAAGTTGTTGTTGTTGAGGATGATGGGCGTCGCCCCCTGCGCCGTGCTTTGATTGCGCAAGGGGTTCATCCAGGCGCCGCTGCGCTTGGTGGGCCGCGCGAAGTTGTCCTGCAGGAACAGGCCGCAGAGGCGACCGTCGGCATGGCTGACCTCCCAGGCCTTCACGTCCGGGTGATAGCCGGCAATGTCGGGCCGGGCCTTGAACCGCAGACCGAACAAGCGGCTGGCGCAGTCGAACATCGCGGCGACCATGCGGTCCAGCGAGAAATAGGGTTTGACCTCGGCATCGTCCAGCTCGAAACGCGCACGCCGCGCCTGCTCGGCATAGAAGCGCCAGTCCCAGGGTTGCAGCTCGTGCGTGGTGCCGACCGCGACCATCGCGCCCTGCACCGCTTCGCGCTCGCGCGCCTGCGCGGCCAGCGCCGGCGGCCAGACCCGGTCCAGCAGCTGCTGGACAGCGCCCTGGCACTGGGCCATGGTGTCCTGCAGCGCGTAGTCCGCGTAGCAGGCCTGGCCGTGCAGCCGGGCCTGCTCAGCGCGCAGCGCCAGGATCTCCTGGCAGATCGCGCGGTTGTCGGTGTCGGGCTGGGTGCCGTCGCCACGGCCCACCCAGGCCCGCCAGGCCTGCTCGCGCAGGTCACGCCGGGCGCTGTGGCTCAGGAAGGGCACGACCAGCGAGCGCGACAGCGTGATCACATGCTGGCTCTCGCCCAGCCCGCGCTCCAGCGCCGCCTGGCGCGCGGCCGCGCGCACGAAGTCCGGCAGGCCGGCCAGGTCCCCCTCGCTGCCCAGCCGCAGCTGGTAGGCGCTTTCCTCGGCCAGCACATTCTGCGCAAAGCGGGTGTAGAGCTCGGCCAGGCGCGACACGATCTGCGCATAGCGGGCCTGGGCCTCGGGCGCCAGGCGGGCACCGGCGCGCACGAAGTCCAGATGCAGACGCTCCAGCAGCCGGCGCTGCTCGGGCGTGAGGCCCAGCTGCTCGCGCCGCTGGTGCAGCGTGTCCAGCCGCGCGAACAGGCCGGCATGCATGCAGACCGCGCTGTGATGGGCGGCCAGCGGCGCCGCCAGCGCGCGCTGCGCGGCGCGCAGCTCGGGCGAGGTGGCGGACGCGGCCAGCGTGTAGAACAGATGCTCCAGCCGGGTCAGCAGGCGGCCGCTGGCGTCCAGCGCCTGCACCGTGTTGGCGAAGTCGGGCGGCGCGGCCTGGGCCGCGATCGCGTCGATCTCGGCGCGGTGCTGGCGCAGCGCCTCGGCAAACGCGGGCTCGAAATGTTCGGGGCGGATGTCGGCGAACGGGGCCAGGCCATGCGGCGTGGCCCAGTCCTGCAGCAGCGGGTTGGTCATGGGCACTCCAGAAGCGAACAGGCCGCGCGGGTTGCCCGGCGCGGCCTGTGGGGTCAGATCAGATCAGCGGTTCAGGCATCACTTGCCGGCAGCCGAGGCCGCCGCGGCGGCTGCAGCGGCCGCGGCCTTTTCCTTGCGGATGGCCTTTTCGTCGTTCTCGTCATAGGCCTTGTTGGCGCACTCGGCCTTCCAGGCGTCGCTGGCGTCCAGGTGCTTCTCGGTGCGGTCCTCGATGGCCTTGAACTGGGCATCCAGCCCATCGACCTTGGCGGCGAAGGCCTTGCGCTTCTCGTTGTTCTCGGCGTCGCCGGCCTTGACCTTGTCCACCATGGGACCGAAGGCGTTGGCGCGGGCCTGGTAGGCCTCGTTGCGCGCCTTGAGCTCTTCCTTGCTGAGCTTGGGCGCGGCCGCAGCGATCTCCTCGTGCTCCTTCAGGATGGCATCGCGCTCGGCCTTGACGGCCTCCACCTGCTTGCTCAGCTCGGCGTCCGCCGCCTCCAGCGCGGCCTTCTCGGCGCGCAGCGCCTCGGCATTGGCCTTGTAGGCGTTCTGGTCGGCCTTGATCGCGTCGGATTCCTTCTGGTTGGCTTCCTGCTGGTCGATGCAGGCGCGCAGCGCGTCGCGCGACATCAGCTTGGCCTTGGGTTTCTCGACCACCGGGTTGCTGACCTTGTTGTTCTTGGGATCGACCTTGGCCTTGGTATTCGTGGTGATCTGGGCCTGGGCGGACACGGCCACGATCAGGGCCAGCGAAATAAGGGTGCGTTTCATGTCGAGAGCGCAACGCGCGGTTGCGAAGGTTCTTAGCGGGAGGCGGAATGATGCCACGAGGCTTGGCGGCGATAATCCCGCGCTTCGCCTCCTCCTCGCACCATGGCGCTCAAAGCCACCATCTACAAAGCCCAGCTCCAGATCGCCGACATGGACCGCCATGTCTATGGCGACCACCAGCTCACGCTGGCCTGCCATCCCAGCGAGACCGAGGAGCGCCTGATGATCCGCGTGCTGGCCTTCGCGCTGAACGTGGCCGCAGACGACCTGCGCGGGCGCCTGGAGTTCACCAAGGGCCTGTCCGACGTGGACGAGCCCGACCTCTGGCAGCTGGACCTGACCGGCGACGTGGTGCACTGGATAGACCTGGGCCAGCCCGACGACCGCCGCCTGATGAAGGCCCATGGCCGCAGCGAGCGGGTCAGCGTCTACAGCTTCGCGAGCAGCACCGAGGTGTGGTGGAAGGGCCTGCAGGGCAAGCTCACGCGCGCGCCCAAGCTGGCCGTGTGGCAGATTCCTGCCGAACAGTCGCAGGCGCTGGCCAAGCTGGCGGCGCGCAGCATGCAGCTGCAGATCAGCATCCAGGACGGCAGCGTCTATGTGTCGACCTCCGATGCGGCCGTCGAGATCCACCCCATCGCGCTCAAGCGCGCCGACGAATGACGCCCTCGCCCGAGTTCAGCCTCCTGCACCTGCCGGCGCAGCAGCGCTTCACGCTGTCCACCACGCCGGAGAGCGTGCTGGACTACGAGCTGCAGCCCGGCCGCGTGGTGTTCACGCACACCGTCGTGCCCGGCCACTACCAGGGCCAGGGCCTGGCCGCCCGCCTGGTCGAGGCCGGCCTGGCCTGGGCCCGGGACCAGCAGCTCAAGGTCGTGCCCGCCTGCAGCTATGTGCAGGTCTACATCGAGCGCCACCCCGAGTGGCAGGGCCTGCTGGCCTGATCCCCGCAACGCATTTCATCGCCTGAAGAGACCCCCATGTCCACCATCCTGCAATCCGTTCCCGTCGGCCAGAAGGTCGGCATCGCCTTCTCCGGCGGCCTGGACACCTCGGCCGCGCTGCACTGGATGAAGAAAAAGGGCGCCCTGCCCTATGCCTACACGGCCAACCTGGGCCAGCCCGACGAGCCGGACTACGACGAGATCCCGCGCAAGGCCATGCTCTACGGTGCCGAGAAGGCCGTGCTGGTGGACTGCCGTGCACAACTGGTGGCGGAAGGCATCGCCGCGCTGCAGGCCGGCGCCTTCCACATCAGCACCGCAGGCATCACCTACTTCAACACCACGCCGATCGGCCGCGCCGTGACCGGCACCATGCTGGTGGCCGCCATGGCCGCCGACGACGTGCACATTTGGGGCGACGGCTCGACCTTCAAGGGCAACGACATCGAGCGCTTCTACCGCTACGGCCTGCTGACCAATCCCAAGCTCAAGATCTACAAGCCCTGGCTGGACCAGACCTTCATCGACGAGCTGGGCGGCCGCGCCGAGATGAGCGCCTTCATGAGCGAGAGCGGCTTCGCCTACAAGATGAGCGCCGAGAAGGCCTACTCCACCGACTCCAACATGCTGGGCGCCACCCACGAGGCCAAGGACCTGGAGCACCTCAGCAGCGGCATCCGCATCGTGAACCCCATCATGGGCGTGGCCTTCTGGCGCGAGGACGTCGCGATCAAGGCCGAGGAGGTGACGGTGCGCTTCGAGGACGGCGTGCCGGTCGCACTGAATGGCGTGGAGTACCGCGACCCGGTGGCCCTGCTGGCCGAAGCCAACAAGATCGGTGGCCGCCACGGCCTGGGCATGAGCGACCAGATCGAGAACCGCATCATCGAGGCCAAGAGCCGCGGCATCTACGAGGCGCCGGGCCTGGCGCTGCTGCACATCGCCTACGAGCGCCTGGTCACCGGCATCCACAACGAAGACACCATCGAGCAGTACCGCATCAACGGCATGAAGCTGGGCCGTCTGCTCTACCAGGGCCGCTGGTTCGACCCGCAGGCCATCATGCTGCGCGAGGCTGCCCAGCGCTGGGTCGCCCGTGCGGTGACCGGCGAGGTGACCGTGGAACTGCGTCGTGGCAACGACTACTCCATCCTGGACACCAAGAGCCCCAACCTGACCTATGCACCGGAGCGCCTGTCCATGGAGAAGGTCGAGGACGCACCCTTCAGCCCCGCCGACCGCATCGGCCAGCTGACCATGCGCAACCTCGACATCACCGACACCCGCGCCAAGCTGGGCATCTACACCGACACCGGCCTGCTGTCCGGCGGCGGACTGCCCCAGATCGAGTAAGCGCGGTACCCGGGCTGGTTCCGGGTTTCTCCCAGCCCGGCGTCCGTCACGCCGGGCTTGCGGCCTCTGACGGGACTACTGTATAAATACACAGTATTCCCATCAGGAGATGCCATGCACAGCCACTACCGCCAGAACTACATTCCCGGCCAGCCGCTGCCGCGCTGGATTGCCTGGTTGCTTCGCTGGCTCTGAAGGCTCTCCTTGGCGCACCGGTCAGGGCAGCTCGGCCACCCGCACAAAGCTCGCAAAACGAGGCTTGCCGGCGGGCGTGAGTTCCCGGTAGCGGTAGGTGACCCAACTGCCCAGCGGCGGCGGATCGCGGCGCTGCGCATCGCTGAAGCCCGTGCCCAGCCGAAAGCGCAGGCCCTCGGGAGTCTCCAGTTCCAGCGCACCCAGCACACCGGCGTGGCGGCCCTTGCCAGGCTCATGGCCCACGACCCGCGCCTCGGCATCACGCTGGGGCTTGAGTTTCAGCAGCCAGTCGCTGCGGCCACTGGCCAACGGTGCGTCGGCGTGGTGAAGCATCAAGCCTTCGCCGCCTGCGGCCACCACCTGGCGCAGACGTTCGCGCAGCGCGGCTGGCGTGTCGAGCCGGAACTGCGCCACCGGCTGCACCACATCGCCAGCCAGCTGCTGCAGGCGCGCCGCCCGTTGAGCAAAGAGGCCCTCGCCGCGCGGCAGCTCGAACACCTGGTAGCTGATGCGCCGCCACTCGGCGTCTCGCGGCTCGCTGCGCCGCACCGCGGCCGACAGCGCGTCGAACTGGCGCCGTGCCAGCCACAGCTCGCCGTCCAGCGCCTCGGCCGGCAACTGGGCCAGAAACCAGGCTGGTGCCACCACCAGCCGCCCGCTGCGAAAGCGCAGCTCACGTCCGTCCCACAGCGCCCGCACCCCGTCGAACTTTTCGCTGATCAGATAAGGCCCGGGATCCAGGCCGGCCGGCGCATCCCGCGCCAGCAGCGGCTCCAGCGCCACCGCCGGCCAACTGGCTCCACCGAGCCAGGCCAGCAGCGTGCGCCGGGCCAGTGTCATACCACCACCGGCTCCGGCTCCAGCCGTATGCCAAAGCGCCCGTAGACGCTCTCCTGGATGGCGCGCGCCAGCGTCACCACTTCGGCGCCGCGTGCGTCGCCCTTGTTGACCAGCACCAGCGCCTGCTTGTCGTAGACCGAGGCATCGCCCACGCTCTTCCCCTTCCAGCCGCAGGCGTCGATCATCCACCCGGCCGCCAGCTTCACGCTTCCATCCGGCATCGGATAGTGCACGATGCCCGGGTCGCGGCCGATGATGTCGCGGCACTGCTCGGCCGTGACCACCGGGTTCTTGAAGAAGCTGCCTGCATTGCCGATCACCGCCGGATCCGGCAACTTGGCCCGCCGCACCGCGCAGATCCAGTCGAAGATCTGGCGAGCATCCGGCGCGGTGACACCGGTCTCGGCCATCTTGCGTTCGATCTCCAGGTAACCCAGCACCGGCTGCCAGGGGCGCGGCAGGCGCATCCAGACACGGGTGATGACGCTCTTGCCGGCCAGCCCACCGAAGCCGCTCTGCTTGAAGATGCTGTCGCGGTAGCCGAAGCGGCAGGCCGAGGCCGGGATCACGGCCGCCCGGCCGGTCACCAGGTCCACGATCTCCACCGCCTCCAGCCGGTCCTTGGCCTCCAGGCCGTAGGCGCCGATGTTCTGCACCGGCGCCGCACCGGCCGTGCCGGGGATCAGCGCCATGTTCTCCAGCCCCGGGTACCCCTGGTCCAGCGTCCACTGCACCAGCTCATGCCAGACCACGCCGGCGCCGGCTTCCACGATCCAGGCGTCCGGCCGCTCCTCCACCAGGCGCATGCCGGGAATTTCCACCTTCAGCACCACCGGCTCCACGTCCTTGGTCAGCACCAGGTTGCTGCCGCCGCCCAGCACGAACTTGGGTGCGCGGCCCAGCTCGGGGTGGTCCACCACGCGGCGCACATCCAGCGCAGAGCGGATGCGCACCAGACGGCGCGCCACGGCCGGCAGGCCGAAGGTGTTGTAGGGACGCAGATTGACGTCGGTCTCGACGACCAGGTCTTGAGCAGAGGGGGGGGCTGAAATCGGGGGATGCTGGGTGGGTTCGGGCATGGGAAACTTTCCATGCGGCACGCAGCGCGTGTCGCGGCAAAATTTTCGCCGATTCGTTCCCCTTTCAGAGATTCCATGCCCAGCTTCGATACCGTCCTCGAACCCGACCACGTCAAGATCCGCAACAGCGTGGACAACAGCGCCAAGGAAATCGGCACCCGCTTCGATTTCAAGGGCACCGGCGCCAAGGTCGAACTCAAGGACAAGGAAATCCACGCCACCGGCGACAGCGAGTTCCAGCTCGAGCAGATCGAGGCCGTGCTCTACGGCAAGCTGACCAAGCAGGACGTGAGCATCAGCTTCCTCGACAAGGCCGAGAAGATCGACAAGCTCGGCGGCGACAAGGTGCGCCAGGTCTACAAGATCAAGGAAGGCATCCCGGCCGACCTGGCCAAGAAGATCGTCGCGTCCCTGAAGGACAGCAAGCTCAAGGTCCAGGCCAGCGTGCAGGGCGACGTAGTGCGCGTCACCGGCAAGAACCGCGACGATCTGCAGACCGCGATCGCCCACCTGCGCAAGAGCTTCAGCGACAACCCGCTGGAGTACAAGAACTTCCGCGACTGACATGAGCGCACGCCGCCGCCTGCTGCTGCCGCTGGGACTGCTGGCCTGCAGCGGCATGGCGTCGGCCCAGGTGCAGCTCAACGGCATGCTGGGCGCGCGCTCCGCGCTGCTGCTGATTGACGGCCGCCCACGCACGCTGGAGATCGGCGCCAGCGTGGCCGGCGTGAAGCTGCTGGGCCTGGAGGACGGCCGCGCCACCGTCGAGGTGGACGGGCGCCGCCAGGTGCTGGTGCTGGGCGCCCAGCCTGGCCGCGTGCTGGGCAGCCAGGCCGGTCCGGCGGCCACGCCGCAAATCGTGATGCCCATGGGCCCCGGCGGCCATTTCACGACCATGGGCCTGATCAACGGCCAGACCACCAGCTTCCTGATCGACACCGGCGCCACCAGCGTGGCCATCAGCCAGATGGAGGCCGAGAAGCTGGGCCTGCGCTACATGTACGGCCAGCGCATCGTCACGCAGACCGCCAATGGCGTCGTGCCCGCCTTCCGGCTGCAGCTCAGCAGCATTCGCATCGCTGACATCGAGGTGCACGACGTGGAGGCCATCGTGATCCCCGGCCAGCTGGGCCATGTGCTGCTCGGCAACAGTTTCCTGAACCGCTTCCAGATGCGGCGCGACAACGAGCAGATGACGCTCGAACTGCGTCACTGAACGCCCCTCATCCTCTCGCCCCTGACGGAGCCCCTGCCCGCCCATGCCCTCTTTCCCGCTCGTCCGTCTCGCCTGCCTGCTGACCCTCGCCGCCGCCCCCGCCTTCGCCCAGGATGCCGCCAAGGCCTCGCGCTTCTATGAGGACGCGCTCAAGCGCTACGAGAACAAGGACATCCCCGGCGCCATCATCCAGCTGAAGAACGCGCTGCAGGCCGACAAGAGCCAGCTGTCGGTGCACCTGCTGCTGGGCCGCGCGCTGCTGGCCGACAGCCAGCCCGCGGCCGCCGAGGTGGCGCTCAGCGAAGCTCTGCGTCTTGGCGTGGATCGCGCCGAGGTGGCCGTGCCCCTGGCGGTGGCCATGAACGCCCAGGGCAAGCAGCCGCGCACATTGGACGACCCCCGGCTTTCGCCGGCCGGCCTGCCACCCGGCGTGAAGCTGCCGCTGCTGCTGGAACGGGCGCTGGCCCAGTCCGACATGGGCGACAACAAGGCCTCGCTGGACACCGTGCTGGAGGCGCGCCGCCTGGACCCGGCCAATCCCAACAGCTGGCTGGCCGAAGTGCCGCTGCGCATACGGGCACGGCAGTTCACTGAAGCCCAGGCCGCGGCCGATCAGGCGCTGAAGCTGGCCCCGGACAGCGCCGAGGCTTATTACCAGAAGGCGTCCATCTTCCACGCGATGAATGACATTCGTCAGGCGATGAGCCTGTACGACAAGGCCCTGCAACTGCAGCCCCAGCACGCGGAAAGCCATCTGGCCCGTGCCGGCCTGCTGGTCGACCTGAACCGTGACGCCGACGCGCTGGCCGAGGTGGACACGCTGCAAAAGCTCAAACCCAATGACCCGCGTGGCACCTACCTGCGCGCGGTGCTGGCGGAGCGGGCCGGCAACGCCCAGGCGACCAAGGCGGCGCTGAAGAAGATCACTGATCTGCTGGACCCGGTCGCCATCGAGAACATCCGCTACCGCCCGCAGTTCCTGATGCTCAACGGCCTGGCCCATTACAGCCTGGGCGAGCTGGAGAAAGCCAAGCCTTATCTGGAGCTGGCCGCGCGCCAACAGCCGGGCAATCCGCTGAACAAGCTGCTCGCGCAGGTCGCGCTGCTGGAGCCCAACGTCAACCGGGCCATCGAGCTGCTGGAAGCCTATGTGCAGGCCCAGCCCGGCGATCGCCAGGCACTGCTGATGCTGGCCTCGGCCTATATGAGCCAGGGCAAGCACGCCCGCGCGGCCAATCTGATGCAGGACGCGCTCAAGGCCAAGGACTCCCCCGAGTACCGCACCGCGCTGGGCCTGTCGCTGCTGCAGAGCGGTCGTGCGCCCATGGGCGCGGAGGAACTGGCCCGCGCCTTCAAGGTCGACCCCACGCAGACCTATGCCGGTCTGGCGCTGGTCACCGTTCATCTGCGCAATGGCCAGATCGCCAAGGCGCTGGCCGTGGCCGACAGCCTGGCCAATACCCAGCCCAAGAACCCGACCGTGCTGTTGGTCCAGGCCTACGCGCGCACCCAGGCGGCCGACTACACCGCCGCCCGCAGCGGCTATGAAAAAGCCCTGGCGCTGGACCCCAAGCTGATGGAGGCCAAGCTGGGCCTGGCGCGGCTGGACACGCTGACCGGCAACTACGCGGCCGCCGACAAGCGCCTGCGCGAGTTGCTGAAGGCCGAGCCCCGCAACGTCAACCTGCTGTTCGAGCTGGCGCTGCTGAACGAGCAATGGAAGAAGGACGACGACGCGCTGAAGTGGCTGGAGGAAGCCGCGTCCGCCAGCTCCGCCCGCGAGACCCGTGCCAACTTCGCGCTGGTGGCCTGGCATCTGCGCAAGGGCCAGCCCGCGCGTGCGGTCGAGGCGGCCAAGGTGTTGCTGGCCAAGCTGCCCGAGGACGTGGAGGCGCTGCAGGCCTACGCCGCCGCCCAGGCGGCCAATGGCGACCCTGCTGGTGCCCGTCTCACGCTCACCAATGCCGGCCGCCGTGCGGCCTTCGACACCGCCAAGCTCGTGGACGTCGCACGCCAGCAGGTGCTGGTTGACGACCTCAACGGCGCGGCCTACAACCTGGACAAGGCCCTGGGCACGACGCCCGACTCCCTGCCCGCCCAGGCCCTGCTGACCAGTGTGGAGCTGGCCCAGGGCGACGCGGCCAAGGCCGAGAAACGTGCCCGTGAGCTGATCCGCAGCGCGCCCAAGGACGCGATCGGCTACAACCTGCTGGCGGACATCCTCGCGGCCCGTGGACAGGGCCCGGCGGCGCTGGAGGCACTCAAGCAGGCCAACGACATCGACAAGTCCAGCGCCAGCCTGCTGCGCCTGATGCGCGGCTACCTCGCCCAGGGGCAGCTCAAGGCGGCGCTTGACCTGGGCGAAAGCGGCCTGCGGCGCAAGCCCGACGACATCGTGCTGCGCAACGGCCTGGCCGAAATCTATGTGCGCAGCAAGGATTACGCCGCCGCCCGGCGTCACTACGAGACCGCACTCAAGCAACGCCCGGACCGGCTGGACACACTGAACAACCTGGCCAACGTACTCATCATCCAGAAGGATGGCCAGGCGCTGCAGATCGCCGAGCAGGCACTGAAGCTGGACGGCCGCAGCGCCACCGTGCTGGACACGGCGGGCTGGGCCTATCTGGTGGTGGGCAACAACGTCGAGCGTGCGCTGCAACTGCTGCGCGACGCCCGCCTGAGGGCGCCGGGCAACGGTGAAATCCGCTACCACCTGGCCGCGGCGCTGGCGCGTGCCAACCGCAGTGCCGAAGCCCGCACCGAACTCAATGCGGCGCTGCAGACCACCCAGGGTCTGGTCAGCATTGATGAGGCGAAATCGCTGCTTTTGACACTCAAGTGAGGGGCCTGGAGGCCTCGCCGGCGCTGTCGGGGCTTCTTACAATCCATCACAGAAGTCCAGGCCCTGACCGGCAAGTTATTGATTCAACTCAGATTCAAACTCTGGCATTCAAATTGCTTAATCCGGTCAAGAGTTCGCTGAAACCAAACTTCAAAGGCAGCCCAATGAAAGCCCTGATCACACGCCTGAGCGCTCCCGTCACGCTACTCGTGGGGCTGTTGGCCTGCGGCGCTGCGCAAGCGAACTGGACCTTTCAGAACACCACGGTATCGCCCGTCGGCAGCGCGACGCCGACCACCTTCACCAGCCAGAACACCTCGGCCAGCACGGCCACCGTGCAGCTGGCGGCGGCTTACGTCACCAACACCTCGCTGGCCGCCGGCACGGGCACCTGGGGCGCGGCCACGCTGACCAACCAGGGCAGCCTGGGTCAGGGTGTGTGCTCGACGAGCGACGGCAGCAGCGGCTGCGTCAACCCGGATCACGCGGTCGACAACAACGTCAACACCGAAGGTGTGCTGCTGAAGTTCAGCTCCAGCGTGATCCTGAGCAGCATCGGCCTGGGCTGGACCAACAGCAGCACGTCGGTGGACGTGTCGCTGTTCCGCTGGGTCGGCAACGGCGACCCCACGCTGCTGGGCGCAAACGCCAAGAGCATGAGCGGCTGGGAGTTGGTGGGCAACTACGGCGACATGAAGCAGGACACCACGCCCCTGTACAACCTGGTCAACACCAACCAGGCCAACGGTTCGGGCACGGGTGGCAGCGGCAACAAGGGCTCCAGCTGGTGGCTGATCAGCGCCTACAACTCGGCCTTCACCGGTGCGTCCCAGACCCGTGACGGCGGCACGCTGGACAATGGCAACGACTACTTCAAGCTGTATGGCGTGACCGGCACCACCTGTTCCAAGGTGAGCGGCGCCGACTGCGGTACCGGCGGTCGTGGCACGCTGCCCGAGCCGGCCAGCCTGGCGCTGGCCAGCGTCGCGTTGCTGGGCGTGCTGGGCGTGCGCCGCCGCCGCCAGGCCTGACCGAGCCCTCGCTCCGCGAACAAGGCGCCTCAGGGCGCCTTTTTTCATGCGCGGTTCACTCCGTTCCCTGTCCCAGGCCGGACAGCAACAAGCGAACGACCGTGCTAAAAGTTCGTCTCCCGTAGAACACAACACGCGAGACATGGACCTGAACTTCACCGCGGCTGAACAGGCCTTCCGCGCCGAGGTGCGCGACTGGGTGCACGCCCACCTGCCCAGCGACATCAGCCACAAGGTGCACAACGCGCTGCGCCTGAGCAAGTCGGATCTGCAACGCTGGGCCAAGCTGCTGGGCGCCAAGGGCTGGCACGGCTGGGCCTGGCCCAAACAGTTTGGCGGGCCAGGCTGGAATGCGGTGCAGCGCCATCTGTTCGAAGAGGAATGCGCACTGGCCGGCGCGCCCCGCATCGTGCCCTTTGGCCCGGTCATGGTGGCGCCCGTCATCATGGCCTTCGGCACGCCTGAGCAGCAGCAGCGCTTCCTGCCCGGCATCATGAGCGGCGAGGTCTGGTGGAGCCAGGGCTATAGCGAGCCGGGCTCGGGCTCGGACCTGGCCTCGGTCAAGACCCGCGCCGAGCGCCGCGGCGACAAATACATCGTCAACGGCCAGAAGACCTGGACCACGCTGGGCCAGTACGGCGACTGGATCTTCTGCCTGGTGCGCACCTCCACCGAGGGCAAGCCGCAGACCGGCATCTCCTTCCTGCTGATCGACATGAAGTCGCCCGGCGTGACGGTCAAGCCCATCATCATGATGGACGGCGAGCACGAAGTGAACGAGGTCTGGTTCGACAACGTGGAGGTGCCGGCCGAGAACCTGGTGGGCGAGGAGAACAAGGGCTGGACCTATGCCAAGTACCTGCTGGCCCACGAGCGCACCAATATCGCCGACGTGAACCGGGCCAAGCGCGAGCTGGAGCGCCTCAAGCGCATTGCCAAGGCCGAGGGCCTGATGGATGACACGCGCTTTCGGGACCAGATCGCGCTGTGCGAGGTGGATGTGGTGGCGCTGGAGATGATGGTGCTGCGCGTGCTGTCGGCCGAGAAGTCCGGCAAGCAGTCGCTGGATGTGGCGGGTCTGCTGAAGATACGTGGCAGCGAGCTGCAGCAGCGCTACACCGAGCTGATGATGCTGGCCGGCGGCCCGCTGGCCCTGCCCCATGTGCACGAGGCCATGGAGGCCGGCTGGCAGGGCGACCAATGGCTGGGCGGTGCCTGGCTGGGCGGCGCCAGCCACGCCATCCCGCTGACCGGCACCTACCTGAACGTGCGCAAGACCACCATCTACGGCGGCTCCAACGAAGTGCAACGCAACATCGTCGCGCAGACGCTGCTGGGCTGATTCCGCAGCCCTGGCCGCCCCTGCGGACGGCTTGACGCCAGACCAAGGCCTGCGACCCGAGAGTCGACAGGCATGAGAGCAAAGGACACCCCATGGATTTCGATTTCACCGAAGACCAGGAAGCACTGCGCGACGCGGTGCGCCGCTTCGTCGACAAGGACTATGACTTTGAGCGCCGCCGCCAGATCGTGCGCGCTGGCGGCTTTGACCGCGGCGTCTGGGACGCGCTGGCCGGCCTGGGCCTGGCCGCACTGGCCGTGCCCGAGGCCCATGGCGGCCTGGGCCTGGGCGCGGTCGATGCGATGGTCGTGATGGAGGAGCTGGGCCGCGGCCTGGTGATGGAGCCGCTGGCCCAGGGTGCCTTCATCGCCCCGGCCCTGCTGGCTCATGCGCCCGAGGCGGTACAGGCCGACTGGCTGCCGCGCATCGCCGGCGGTGAGGCGCTGGTGGTGCTGGCACACCAGGAGGCGCGTTCGCGCTACCGCCTGAACCAGGTGAGCACCCGCGCCAGCGGCGACCGCCTGAGCGGTGTCAAGAGCCTGGTGGCCGCCGTGGACCAGACCGATGCCTGGATCGTGCCCGCGCGCGTCAGCGGGGGGGAGTCCGATGCCGGCGGCATCGCGCTCTACCTGGTCGCCAAGGATGCGCCCGGCGTGCACACCCGCGCCTACCAGCTGCATGACGGCTCGCGCGCCGGCGAGCTGCATCTGGCCGACACGCCGGCCACGCTGATTGCCGGCCCCGAGCAAGGCCTGGCCCTGCTGGAACTGGCGGCCGACATCGGCATCGCCGCCCAGGCGGCCGAAGCCGTGGGCGTGATGGAGCGCTACCTGGCACTGACGCTGGACTACATGAACACGCGCAAGCAGTTCGGCGTGGCCATCGCCAGCTTCCAGGCGCTGCGCCACCGCGCGGCCGATGTGAAGATGCAGCTCGAGCTCGCCCGCTCCATGAGCTACTACGCAACGCTGCGCCTGGGCGATGCGCCGGCCGTGCGCCGCCGGGCACTGTCCCAGGCCAAGGTGCAGCTGGGCCAGGCCATGCGCTTCGTGGGCCAGCAGTGCACGCAACTGCACGGTGGCATAGGCGTGACCGACGAATACGTGGGCAGCCACTATTTCAAGCGCCTGACCGTGATGGAGATGCAGTGGGGCGACACGCTGCACCACCTGGGCGAGGTCAGCGCCCGCATGCAAGACACGGCCGGCGTGTTCGCCTGAGGGCAGCGGCCCGAGGCGCCGCGGGCACGACGACAATGGCGGCATGTCCGCCCATGTTGCCCGCAGCGCCAAGCCGCTGCGCCTCTCCCAGATTCTGTTCAGCCAGGGCTTCGGCACCCGGCGCCTGTGCGAAGGCCTGATCTACAACGGCCTGGTGCGCGTGGCCGGCGAGCTGGTCGAAGACCCGGATGCCGAGTTCCTGCCCACCGGTCTCGTGTTCGAGGTCGACGGCAAGACCTGGCCCTTCTACGACAAGGCGCTGGTGATGCTGCACAAGCCTGCGGGCTATGAGTGCTCGCAAAAGCCCAAGCACCACCCCAGCGTGATGAGCCTGCTGCCGCCCCAGTTGCGTGAGCGTGGCGTGCAGCCCATAGGCCGGCTGGACGAAGACACGACCGGCCTGCTGCTGCTGACCGACGACGGCACGCTGATCCACCAGCTCACCTCGCCCAAGCACCATGTGCCCAAGATCTACGAGGCCCGCTGCAAGCATGCGCTGACGCCGGCCATGGTGCAGCAGCTGCTGGACGGCGTGGAGCTGCACGAGCCCGAGGCCAAGTTCTCGCGCCCCGGCGAGATCACCCAGGCGCTGGCCGCCGAGGCGGTGGACGAGACCCTGCTGCGCCTCACGCTGAGCGAGGGCAAGTACCACCAGGTCAAGCGCATGGTGGCTGCGGTGGGCAACCGCGTGGAGGCGCTGCACCGGCCGCAGTTCGGCGCGCTGGCCCTGCCGGCCGACCTGCCCGTGGGCGAGTGGCGCTGGGTCGCGAGCCCGGCCGAGGTCTGGGGCCAATGACGGCGCGGGGACAATCACGCGCCATGCAAGTGTTTCGAGGCCTACACCACCCCGGCATCGCGCCGGCCTGCGCGCTCACGATTGGCAACTTCGACGGCGTGCACCGCGGCCACCAGGCCATGCTGGCACTGCTGCAGTCCGAGGCACGGCACCGCGGCCTGCCCACCTGCGTGCTGAGCTTCGAACCCCACCCGCGCGACTTCTTCGCCGCCAAGCTGGGCCGTCCCGAGCTGGCGCCGGCCCGCATTGCGACGCTGCGCGACAAGCTGGGCGAGCTGGAACGCTGCGGCGTGGACCAGGTGGTCATCCTGCGCTTCGACGAGGCGCTGGCCGCGCTGCCCGCACAGGACTTCATCCACCAGGTGCTGCGCCAGGGCCTGGGCGCACGCTATGTGCTGGTGGGCGACGATTTCCGCTTCGGCGCCAAGCGCCAGGGCGACTACGCGACGCTGGACGCCGCCGGCCGCGCCCAGGGCTTCGACGTGGCCCGCATGATGAGCTACGAGGTGCACGGGCTGCGCGTCAGCAGCTCGGCGGTGCGTGATGCGCTGGCCGCGGGCGACATGGCCGGCGCGGCCGCGCTGCTGGGTCGGCCCTATGCGATCACCGGCCATGTCACCCACGGCCGCAAGCTGGGCCGCCAGTTGGGCGAGAGTGCGGCGGGCGCCGGCGACGGCTTTCGCACGCTCAACCTGGCCTTCGCACACGACAAGCCGGCCGCCAGCGGCATCTTCGCGGTGCAGGTCCACGGCCTGACCGACACGCCACTGGACGGCGTGGCCAGCCTGGGCCGCCGTCCCACGGTGGAGGACGCCGGCCGCGTGCTGCTGGAAGTGCACTGCCTGGACTGGCCCGCCGCCCTGGGGGCCGAAGGGGGCTACGGTAAGATTGCCCGCGTGGACCTGCTGCACAAAATCCGCGACGAAGCCAAGTACGACGGCCTGGACGCGCTGACGGCCGCGATACGCGCGGACACCGATGCAGCCCGCGCCTTCCTGGCCACGCACGCTTCCCGGCACGTGAAGGTCAGCCGCCAGACCACGCGCGACCGAATTTGACGCCAGCCCCCGCCGCTGCCGTCCCCTCCCCCGCGAACACCTTCGTCAGGCCCGCCGCCTGACCGCCGCCTGCCATGACCACTCCGGAAAACCGCGACTACCGCGCCACCCTCAACCTGCCCGACACGCCCTTCCCCATGCGCGGCGACCTGCCCAAGCGCGAGCCGGGCTGGGTCAAGGAGTGGGAAGACCAGGGCATCTACAAGAAGCTGCGTGACGCGCGCTGCGGCCGGCCCAAATTCGTGCTGCACGACGGCCCGCCCTATGCGAACGGCCAGATCCACATGGGCCACGCGGTCAACAAGATCCTCAAGGACATGATCGTGAAGGCGCGCCAGCTGGAAGGCTTCGACGCGGCCTACATCCCCGGCTGGGACTGCCACGGCCTGCCGATCGAGAACCAGATCGAGAAGACCTATGGCCGCGGCCTGCCGCGTGACGAGGTGCAGGCCAAGAGCCGCGCCTACGCCGGCGAGCAGATCAACCAGCAGCGCGAGGACTTCAAGCGCCTGGGCGTGCTGGGCGACTGGGACCACCCCTATCGCACGATGGACTTCAAGAACGAGGCCGGCGAGATCCGGGTGCTCAAGCGCCTGTTCGAGCGCGGCTTCGTGTACCGCGGCCTCAAGCCCGTGTACTGGTGCTTCGATTGCGGCTCGTCGCTGGCCGAATTCGAGATCGAGTACGCCGACAAGCACTCGCCGGCGGTGGACGTGGCCTTCCTGTCGGCCGAGCCTCAGAAGGTGTTTGCTGCTTTCGGTTTGCCTGTTCCTGATCGCGTACTGGCTAGCCTGACGGGCGACGAAGTTTTCACGGTGATCTGGACCACCACGCCCTGGACCATCCCGGCCAACCAGGCGCTCAACCTCAACCCCGAGCTGCCCTATGCGCTGGTCAAGACCGCGCGCGGCTATTTCGTCGTCGCCAAGGCCCTGGTCGAGAAGTGCCTGGCGCGCTGGCAGCTGGAAGGCGAAACCGTGGCCGTCACCCAGGGCCGCCAGCTGGAACTGCTGAAGTTCAAACACCCGCTGGCCCATGTGGATGCGGGCTATGACCGCGAGAGCCCGGTGTACCTGGCCGATTACGCCACCGCCGACGACGGCACTGGCGTGGTCCACTCCGCGCCCGCCTACGGCATCGACGACTTCAACAGCTGCGTGGCCCACGGCCTGGCGTTCAAGGACATCCTGAACCCGGTGCAGGGCAATGGCACCTACGAGGCCGGCCTGCCGCTGTTCGGCGGCATGCACATCTGGAAGGCCAACCCGGTCATTGCCGAGACGCTGCAAAACGCCGGCCGCCTGCTGGCCCACAGCAAGATCACCCACAGCTACCCGCACTGCTGGCGCCACAAGAGCCCGGTGATCTACCGCGCCGCTGCCCAGTGGTTCGTGCGCATGGACGAAGGCGATGGCGTGTTCACGGTGGACAAGGCCGAGAAGACGCTGCGCCAGACCGCGCTGGAAGCCATCGAACAGACCAGTTTCTACCCCGAGAACGGCAAGACCCGGCTGCACGACATGATCGCCGGCCGGCCCGACTGGTGCATCTCGCGCCAGCGCAGCTGGGGCGTGCCGCTGCCCATCTTCCTGCACAAGGACACAGGCCAGCCCCACCCCGACACGCTGGAATTCATCGAGCGCGCCGCGCAGCTGGTGGAAGCCGGCGGCATCGAGGCCTGGTCCAAGCTGGACCCGGCCGAGTGGCTGGGCGCCGAGGCCGAGGCCTACAGCAAGGGCCAGGACATCCTGGACGTGTGGTTCGACTCCGGCTCCACCTTCCAGCATGTGCTCAAGGGCAGCCATGCGGGTGCGGCCCATGCCGAGGGCCCCGAGGCCGACCTGTATCTGGAAGGCCATGACCAGCACCGCGGCTGGTTCCATTCCTCGCTGCTGATCTCCTGCGCCCTCAACGGCCGCGCGCCCTACAAGGGCCTGCTGACCCACGGCTTCACCGTGGACAGCAAGGGCCACAAGATGAGCAAGTCCAAGGGCAATGGCGTGGACCCGCAGGACACCAGCAAGAAGCTGGGCGCCGAGATCATCCGCCTGTGGGTGGCGGCGTCCGACTACTCGGGCGACATCGCCGGCGACGACAAGATCCTGGCCCGCGTGGTGGACGGCTACCGCCGCATCCGCAACACGCTGCGCTTCCTGCTGGCCAATGTGTCGGACTTCGACGCGGCCACCGACGCCGTGCCCATGGACCAGCTGCTGGAGGCCGACCGCTACGCGCTGGCCCGCGCCGCGCAGTTCCAGGAGGAGATCCTGGCGCACTACCAGCGCTACGAGTTCCACCCCGTGGTGGCCAAGCTGCAGGTCTACTGCTCCGAGGATCTGGGCGCCTTCTACCTGGACGTGCTGAAGGACCGCCTCTACACCACCGCGCCCAAGAGCCTGGCGCGCCGCTCGGCCCAGACCGCGCTGTGGCACATCACCCAGGCGATGCTGCGCTGGATGGCGCCCTTCCTGAGCTTCACCGCGGAAGAAGCCTGGAAGGTGTTCGCCAACAAGGGCGCGGGCGACACCCTGTTCACCGAGACCTTCTGGGCCTTTGCCGCCCATGACGCCGGCCTGATCGCGAAGTGGAACCGCATCCACGAGATCCGCGACGCGGTCAACAAGGCCATCGAGGATGTGCGCACCACCGGTGCCATCGGCTCCTCGCTGCAGGCCGAGGTGGAACTGGGCGTCAACGCGGAAGACCTGGCCCTGCTGCAAAGCCTGGGCGACGACCTGAAGTTCGTGTTCATCACCTCGGCGGCGACGCTGGTGGCGGCGCCCGAGTTGAGCGTCAAGGTCACGCCGTCGGCCCAGGCCAAGTGCGAGCGCTGCTGGCACTACCGCGCGGACGTGGGCGCCAACCCCGAGCACCCGACCATCTGCGGCCGTTGCGACAGCAATCTGCACGGTGACGGCGAAGTACGCCACTTCGCCTGAACCTCTCCGGCCGGCGACCCTGGGTCGCCGGCCCCTTCCCGCTTTCTGCTGCAGGACTTTCCATGCCCTCGCCCTCACGTGCCGGCCTGACCCAGTGGCTGCTGATCGCCGCGGTCATCATCCTGGCCGACCAGTTCACCAAGGTGCTGATACTCGGCGCCTTCCAGCTCGGTGACGTGCACCCGGTCACCAGCTTCTTCAACCTGGTGCGGGCGCACAACTACGGCGCCGCCTTCAGTTTCCTGCACGGGGCCTCGGGCTGGCAGCGCTGGTTCTTCCTGGCGCTGGGCCTGGGAGCCGCCGCCTTCATCATCTACATGCTGCGCCGCCACGGCGGCCAGCTGCTGTTCTGCACCGCGCTCACGCTCATCCTGGGCGGTGCACTGGGCAATGTGATAGACCGCGCCATCCACGGCTATGTGGTCGACTTCATCCAGGTTCACGCGGGCGGCTGGTATTTCCCCGCGTTCAATGTCGCAGACTCTGCGATCACCATCGGCGCCATCCTGTTGATCCTGGATGAACTGCGCCGTGTCCGCCGGACCTGAAGCCCCGCCCGATCCCGACGGGGCACCCCGCCCCTACCAGCCCTATGTGCACGAACCGGCGCCGCCCGCGCGCGAGCCGGTGGCCGCCTTGCCGCTGTCCGCGCCGCTGCAGTGGCTGCGCCTGGGCTGGGCCGACTTCCGGCGCGCACCCGCCATAGGCCTGTTCTTCGGCGGCTGTTTCACGCTGATGGGGCTGGGTGTGCTGATGGTGTTCCGTCACGCACCGGTCTACACGCTGGCGCTGTGCGCGGGCTTCCTGCTGCTGGGGCCGCTGCTGTGCCTGGGCCTCTACGAGGTAAGCCGGCGGCTGGAGCGCGGCGAGCCGGTCACGCTGATCGACGCGCTGGGCGCCTGGACCGCCAATGTCGCGCAGATCGCGATCTTCGGCGCGGTGCTGCTGGTGCTGGAGATGCTGTGGGGGCGGGCCGCGCTGATCGTGTTCGCGGTCAGCTTCGACGGCATGCCCGATTTCGCCGGCTCCATCGCGCGGCTGCTGGATGCCAGCCACCTGGGCTTCGTGCTGAGCTACCTGGGCGTGGGTGCGCTGTTCGCCGGGCTGATCTTCGCGATCAGCGTGATCGCGATGCCGCTGCTGCTGGACCGCGACACCGACGCGGTCAGCGCCGCGCTGCTGAGCCTGCGCCTGTGCCTCGCCCAACCGCTGACGCTGCTGCTGTGGGGCGCTTTAGTGACGCTGCTGGTGCTGCTGGCCATGCTGCCCATGTTCGCCGGCCTGCTGGTGGTCGGCCCCTGGCTGGGTCACGCAAGCTGGCATGCCTACCGTGCGGCGCTGCCTGGGGCGGCGCCGGCCCCCTGCTGACAGGCCTACTCGCGCCGAGCGGCGACAATCGCAGCCGCATTACCGGCCCTCCATGCTTCTCGACTTCTCCAGCCTCAGCCATTACGACTGGCTCGACGTTCCCCTGTGGGTGTTCGACCCCGAGCGTCGACGCAACCTTTGGGCCAATCCGGCCGCGCTGCGCTTCTGGCATGCGGACAGTGCCGAGGAGTTCCTCTCCCGCGACTTCACCGAGCATGGCGACGCGGTCAGCGAACGCCTGGCGGTCACCGCGGCCGACCATGCCCAGGGCAAGATCGTCCGTGAGCAGTGGACGCTCTACCCCAAGGGCGAACCCACCACGGTGATGCTGGTGTCGCGCGGCATGCGCACGCACGACCGGCGCCAGGTCATGCTGTTCGCGGCCGACTCGCTGGGCGGCGGCGCCGACCTGGCCATGCTGCGCGGCGTCGAGGCGCTGCAGCACACCTCCATACGCATCGCGGTGTTCGGCCTGGAGCTGGGCGAGCTGCTGATGCGCAACCCGGCCGCCGCCCTCACCTTCGGCGACACCCCGCCGGCCCCGGGCCACAACGAGTTCACCCGACTGTTCACCCACCCGCAGGACGCGCATGCCATCCTGAACCGCGTGCGCCGCGGCGAGACCTGCCGCCAGGATGTGGAGCTGCAGACGCTGGCCGGCATGCGCTGGCATGCGCTGGACGCGCGCCCCATGCGCGACCCGGTCACCGGCCAGACCGTGATGCTGCTGAACGCCCGCGACATCGCCGACCTCAAGGCCAGCCAGGCCGCGCTGGAGGCCGCGCGTGAGGCGGCCGAGGCGGCCAGCCAGGCCAAGAGCACCTTCCTGGCCAATATGAGCCACGAGATCCGCACACCCATGAACGGCGTGCTGGGTCTCACCGAGCTGGTGCTGCTGGGCGAGCTGGACGAGCGCCAGCGCCGCTTCATCGAGATGGCCCACCAGTCCGCCAGGGGCCTGATGACCATCATCAACGACCTGCTGGATGTGGCCAAGATCGAGGCCGGCCGGGTGGTCATCGAGGACCATCCCTTCCATCTGCACGACTGCCTCAGCGAGGCCCTGCAGCCGCTGCTGCTGCAGGCGCATCACAAGGGCATACAGCTGCAGGCGCTGGTGCAGCCCGGCGTGCCTGCGCAGTTGGTGGGCGATGCGCTGCGCCTGCGCCAGGTGCTGATCAACCTGATAGGCAACGCGCTCAAGTTCACCGAGCGCGGCGAGGTGCGGGTGGAGTTCTGCCTGGGCGAACCGCACGAGAGCGACGGCCCTGATCGGTTGCGGCTGCGCTGCGCGGTGACCGATACCGGCATAGGCATGACGCGCGACCAGATCGACCAGATCTTCGACCCCTTCACCCAGGCCGACAGTTCCATCACGCGTCGCTATGGCGGCACCGGCCTGGGCCTGACCATCGTGCAGCGCCTGGTCAACCTGATGGGGGGCCAGATCCAGGTGGAGAGCCAGCCGGGGCTGGGCTCCTGCTTCAGCTTCGACCTGCTGGTGGGCCGGGGCGAGGCCTGACCCCGGGTCAACCCACCCCCATGGTCGGGGGTGTGGCTGGGGCTCTGCGGGCCTACGCCATGTGGATGTCACGAAGCGGATGACATACTCGATACGTCGTCCCAGGAGAAATCGCATGGTTCTGAAGAACGCCCTGATCGCCGCCGGTCTGCTGCTGGCCAGCGTGGCCGCCTCCGCCGATTCCACCCCGATCACGTTGAGCTTCAACGGCGTGGACCAGTGGTCGGGCAGCTTCACCGCCCTGGCCTCGGGCGCCAACAGCTTCACGCTGGACCTGAGCCCCCTGGTGAACTGGAGCGGCATCAACCTGACCGCGCTGATCACCGCGAACTTTGCCGGTCAGAGCGGCTACGACATCACCAGCGTCAGCTTCGATGGCAATGCCTTCACGCCCCAGGTCGATATCAGCGTGCCGGGCAGCTTCGGCGTCGACGCCTGGACCTACCAGGCCAGCAATCTCAGCGCCGGCCTGCACTCGCTGGTCGTCACCGGCAACCTGGTGGGCGGCAATGTGGGCTTCACCGGCTCGCTGAACATCCAGGCACAGCCCGTGCCCGAACCCGAAACCTATGCGCTGATGCTGGTCGGCCTGGCTGCGATCGGTGCCTTCACGCGCCGCCGCCGCGCCTGAGTCTCCAGCGTTCCCGCCATCACAGGCCGGAGACCCGACAGGGCTCCGGCCTGTGGTCTTTCAGGGCAGCAGCACCGCGCTGCCGCTGATGCGGCGGGCTTCCAGGTCGTGATGGGCCTGGCCTGCGTCGCTGAGGCGGTAGCGGCGCTCGATGCGTATCTTCACCCGGCCCGAGGCCACCATGTCGAACAGGTCGTCCCCCATGGCCTGGCAGCGCTCGCGCTCGGCCAGGTGCGTGAACACCGTGGGTCGCGTCAGGTAGAGCGAGCCCTTGGCGGCCAGCGTACCCACCTGCAGCGGCGGCACCGCGCCCGATGCCGCACCGAAGCTCACCATCAGCCCGAAGGGCGCCAGGCAGTTCAGCGAGCCCTCCCAGGTGTCGGCGCCCACCGAGTCGTAGACCACCTTGACGCCACGCCCGCCGGTCAGCTCGCGCACCCGGGCCGCGAAGTCCGGCGTGCTGCGGTAGTTGATCGCATGGGCCGCGCCGTGCTCCAGCGCCAGCTGGCATTTCTCGTCGCTGCCCGCGGTCGCGATCAACTGCAGACCCAGGGCCTTGGCCCATTGGCAGGCGATCAGGCCCACACCGCCGGCCGCCGCGTGGAACACGACGGCGTCGCCCGGCTGCAGCCCGCCCTGGGGCAGCGTGCTGCGCAGCAGGTATTGCACGGTCAGGCCCTTGAGCATCATGCCGGCCGCGGTCTCGTAGTCGATCGCGTCCGGCAGCTTGAGCACCGCCTTGGCCGGCATCACGCGCGCGGTCGAGTAGGCGCCGGGCGGCTGGCTGGTATAGGCCGCGCGGTCGCCCACGCGCAGGTGGGTGACGCCCTCGCCCACCGCCTCCACCACACCGGCGCCCTCCATGCCCAGCCGCGCCGGCAGCGGCAGCGGGTAGGCGCCGTTGCGGTGGTAGACATCGATGTAGTTCAGGCCGCAGGCATGGTGGCGGATGCGGATCTCGCCCGGCCCGGGCTCGCCCACATCCACCTCCACCAGGCGCATCTGCTCCGGGCCACCGGGGGCCTCGATGACAACCGCTCGCTCCATCATCTGTTCTCCAAGTCAGGCAAGCCGCCATCCTGCCAGCGCGGCGGCCCGCGCGCATGCAGATCCACCCCAGCGACAGCGGTTATCGTGCCGGCCCTGCCCCACGCTGCCATGAACGACCTGACCCTCTGCCACGTCGACGACCGCCTGGTCGTCATCGCCAAGCCCGCCGGCCTGCTCAGCGTGCCCGGCCGTGGCGAGCACAAGCAGGACTGCGTCAGCGCCCGCGTGCAGGCCCGGTTTGCCGATGCGCTCATCGTGCACCGGCTGGACCAGGCCACCTCCGGCCTGCTGCTGTTCGCGCGCGGCGCCCAGGCCCAGCGCGAGCTGAGCGCCGATTTCGCGCAACGCCGCGTCGGCAAGACCTATGTGGCCCTGGTGGCCGGCCGACTGCAGGGCGAGGGCCTGATCGACCTGCCGCTGGCGGCCGACTGGCCCAACCGCCCGCGCCAGCAGGTCGACCCCGTGCACGGCAAGCCCTCGCAGACGCGCTGGCGGGCGCTGGCGCACACCGATGGCCTGACCCGGGTCGAGCTCCACCCGCTCACCGGGCGCAGCCACCAGCTGCGCGTGCACCTGGCCGCGCTGGGCCACCCCATCGTGGGCGACACGCTGTATGCGCCGCCCGACATCGCGGCGCTGCGCCCGCGGCTGCTGCTGCACGCCAGCGAACTGCACCTGCCCCACCTGGCCCTGTGCCTTCACTGTCCTGCGGAGTTCTGAACCATGCATCTCACCATCGTCACCGGCCATTCCCGCGGTCTGGGCGCCGCGCTCGCCTCGCAACTGCAGGCTGCCGGCCATGTGGTGCTGGGCCTGTCGCGCCGCCCGCTGCCCGGCCTGGCCATCACGCAATGGGAGGTGGACCTGGCCGAGCCGCTGCCGGTGGCCGAGCGCCTGCAGGCCTGGCTGCAAGACCCGGCACGCCCGGCCTGGCACAGCGTCACGCTGATCAACAACGCCGCGCTGCTGACCGAACCCGGGCCGCTGGCCGCCGCCGCCCCGGCCGCGCTGTCGGCCGCACTGCGCGTGGGGCTGGAAGCGCCCGCGCTGCTGTGCCGCGCCTTCCTGGCCGGCACCACCGGCGTCGCGCAGCGCCGCATCCTGAACATCTCGTCGGGCCTGGGCCGGCGGGCGCTGGCCGGGCTGGCGCCCTATTGCGCGGTCAAGGCCGGGCTGGATCACCTGAGCCGCGCGCTCGCGCTGGAAATGCCGGATGTGGGCGTGGTCTCCATCGCGCCCGGCGTCATCGACAGCGACATGCAGCAGCAGCTGCGCGGCGCCCAGCCTGCGCAGTTTGCCGAGCAGGGGCGCTTCCAGGGCCTCAAGGACGGCGGCCAGCTGCAGACGGCCGAGGCCACGGCCGAAGCGCTGCTGCGCTATCTGGCGCGGCCCGACTTCGGCCAGCAGGTCATCGCCGACATCCGCGAGGCCTGACGCCTGCGCCCCGGGGCCGGCGTGCTTTGGGGCATGATTGCAAAGTATTGAAAACCGGCCGGGCGACACCATCTGCATGTCTCCCTGGCCTAATCCCGGAGACCCCGACGTGAACCGCATCCTTGTTGCCAGCCTGGCCGCCGCGCTGACGCTGAGCCTGCCCTTCCATGACGCCGAGGCCAAGCGCCTGTCCAGCGGCGGCATGAAGCGCAGCGTGCCGGCCCAGACCGCGCCGCAGACGCCCCCCGCCCAGACGCCTCAGCAGCCGGTGGCCCCGCAGCAGGCCGCGGCCCCCAAGGCCACGCCCGCACCGCAGGCTCCGGCCGCGGCGCCCAAGCGCTCCTGGCTGGGCCCGCTGGCCGGCCTGGCCGCCGGCCTCGGCCTGGCCGCGCTGGCCAGCCACCTGGGCTTTGGCGCCGAGCTGGGCCAGTTCATGACGTTGCTGCTGCTGGCCATCGTGGGCTTTGTGGTGATCCGCTTCCTGATGCGCCGTTTCGCGTCGCCGCGCCCGGCCACGCAGTTCGCGGGCGCCACCGCCGGTGCCGGTGACAGCCCCGCGCCGGCCTGGAACCCGGCTCCCGTGTCCGCGGGCAGCGCCGCGGCGGCACCGGTGGCCGCCGCCGCCGCGCCGGTCACGGCGGACGGCTTTGACGCTGCCGGCTTCGAGAAGATCGCCAAGCAGGTCTTCATCCGCATGCAGGCCGCCAACGACGCCGGCGACCAGGCCGACCTGCGCCGCTTCACCACGCCGCAGATGTTCGCGAGCATCCAGCAGGAGCTGCTGGACCGCGGCGCCCAGACGCAGCGCACCGATGTGCTGCAGCTGGACGCCCGCGTGGTGGACGTGGCCACCGAGGACGGCCAGCAGGTGGTGTCGGTGCGCTTCTCGGGCCTGATCCGCGAGGCCAGCGAGCAGGCGGCGCAGGACTTCGACGAGATCTGGCACCTGGTGCGCGCCCCGGGCAGCGAGGCCTGGCAGATCGCCGGCATCCAGCAGACCGCCTGAGGTCGCTACGGGTTAGACCCTAGCCCGCAGGGGCTGAGAATGGGCGTTTGAGCTTGGGCTCGAACGCCCTTTTTTATTCCACGCCGAGAACCTCCATGAACGCTCTGCGACTGACCCTGGGCACCGCCGCGCTGGCGCTGCTGGCCGCCTGCGCCAGCACGCCGCCGGCGGCCGTCTATGCGCCCAACGCCCAACTGCTGACCCAGAACATCCCGCCGGTGCCGCAGAGCCTGGCGGATGCGGTGAACCGCTACAACGACTTCCGCGGCCACGGTTTCGTGGACTGGCACCCCAGCCAGCGCGAGATGCTGGTCAGCCACCGGCCGGCGGGCGCCAGCACGGCCCAGCTGTTCCGGCTGAGCTCGCCGCTGAGCGCCGGTGAGCAGCTGACCCGCGGCGCCGAGCCGGTCACCCGCGCCGCCTATGCGCCGCGCGACGGCCGCTACGTGGTGTTCGAGCGCGCCAGCGGCGGCAACGAGGTCGCCCAGCTCTACCGCCTGGCGCTGGGCCAGGCAGGCGCCGAGCCGGTGCTGCTGACCTCGCCCGATGAGCGCCATGCGATGAATGTCTGGCTGCGCCAGAGCGGCCAGCTGATCTATTCCTCCGTGCCCATCGATCGCACCGCCCAGGGCGGCAGCCGCGCGCAGATCAAGACCACGCTGTGGCTGATGGACCCCGAGCAGCCCGAGGGCCGGCGCAAGCTGGCCGAGCTGGACGGCGGCGGCTGGTCGGCCAGCGTGGTGTCGCCCGACGAGAAGCAGGTCGCGCTGACCCAGTACCTGTCGGCCAACGAATCGCAGATCTGGCTGCTGGACCTGGCCGGCGGCACGCCGCGCCGCATCGCGCCGGCCCCCGGCAGCACGGAGCCCAAGGCGCGCTACCACCCGGCCGCCTGGAGCCCGGACGGCCGCACGCTGTGGATCACCAGCGACCGGGCCGGCGAGTTCAACGAGCTGATGACGCTGACCCTTTCGGAAGCCGGCCAGGGCCGCACCGCCCTGCAACGCGTGAGCCAGCACATCCCCTGGGACGTCAGCGGCGTGAGCCGTACGGCCGACGGCCGCCGCCTGGCGGTGCAGTTCAACGTGGACGGCCGCGACGAGCTGCACCTGTTCGACACCCGCACGGCCAAGGAGCTGCCGGCGCCCACGCTGCCGGCCGGCAACATCGGCGCCGCGCGCTTCGACCCGGCCCGCGACGAGCTGGCGATCAGCGTCAGCAATGCCCAGGGCCCCAGTCAGATCTACACGCTGGATCGTGAGGGCAAGACCCAGCAGTGGACCCGCGCCTATGCGCCCATGGACACGCGCGGCTTCAGCGAGCAGCAGATCATCCGCTGGAAGAGCTTCGACGGCACGGCCATCTCCGGCCTGATGACCCGCCCGCCCGCCAGGTTCGCGGGCAAGCGCCCGGTGCTGATTTCCATCCACGGCGGGCCCGAGGGCCAGGCGACCGTGGGCTTCCTGGGCCGCAATGCCTACTTCGTGCAGGAGCTGGGCATGGCACTGATCCAGCCCAATGTGCGCGGCTCGACCGGCTTCGGCAAGAGCTTCCTCGCGATGGACAACGGCTTCAAGCGCGAGGACTCGGTGAAGGACATAGGCGCGCTGCTGGACTGGATCGCCACCCAGCCCGACCTGGATGCCAGCCGCGTGCTGGTGATGGGTGGCAGCTATGGCGGCTACATGACGCTGGCGGTGTCGACCAACTACGCCGACCGCATCGCCGGCTCCATCGACATCGTGGGCATCTCGCACTTCGTGACCTTCCTGCAGAACACCGAGAGCTACCGGCGCGACCTGCGCCGCGTCGAATACGGCGACGAGCGCGACCCGGCGATGCGCGAGCACCTGGACAAGATCTCGCCGCTGACCAATGCCCGCAAGATCAACAAGCCGCTGTTCGTGATCCAGGGCAAGAACGACCCGCGCGTGCCCTATACCGAGGCCGAGCAGATCGTGGCCAAGGTGCGCGAGGGCGGCACGCCAGTCTGGTATCTGCGCGCGGAGAACGAGGGCCATGGCTTCCAGAAGAAGGAAAACCAGGACTACCAGTTCTACGCGACCATCCTGTTCATGCAGTCCACCGTGCTGAAGTGACATGCACATCGGCCTGCTGACCGGCGGGGGCGACTGCCCGGGCCTGAATGCCGTCATTCGCGCGGTGACGCTGGCGCTGCTGGAGGCCGGCGTGAGCCGGGTCACCGGCATAGAACGCGGCTTCCTGGGCCTGATCGAGCGGCGCGCCCAGCCGCTGGACGAGCCCCGGGTGCGCGACCTGCTTGCCGAGGGCGGCACGGTGCTGGGCACGCACAACCGGGCCGACCCCTTCCATTACTTCGGCGCCGGCGGCGCCGACGTGTCGGGCGACGCGCTGGCCTTTGCGCAGTCGCTGGGGCTGGACCTGCTGGTGGCCATAGGCGGCGACGGCACCATGACCATCGCCGAGCGCTTCGGCCGCCTGGGCCTGCCGGTCATCGGTGTGCCCAAGACCATAGACAACGACATCGTCGGCAACGAGCGCAGCTTCGGCTTTGATTCCGCGGTCGCGGTCGTGGCGGATGCGCTGAACCGGCTGCAGACCACCGCACGCAGCCACGGCCGAGTGATGCTGCTGGAGACCATGGGCCGGCATGCCGGCTGGATCGCGCTGGAAGGCGGCATCGCCGGCGGCGCGGATGCCATCCTCATTCCCGAGCGCGGCTTCACGCTGGAGCAGCTGGCCACGCACTGCGAACGCCGCATCGCAGCCCAGGGCTATGCGCTGGTCTGCCTGGCCGAGGGCATGCAACTGCCCGAGCTGCCCCGCCAACTGCAGGGCGACGCTTTCGACGGCCGGCTCACGCTGGCCGGCGCCGGCCTGCCGCTGCAGGCGGCGCTGCAGGCGCGCTGGGGCGCGGCCATCGAGGTGCGCTACAGCCTGCTGGGCCATTTGCAGCGTGGCGGTGCGCCCAGCAGCTTCGACCGCGTGCTGTCCACCCGCTTCGGTGTGGCCGCGGCGCGTGCGGTGCTGGCCGGCGAGCGCCAGCGCATGGTGGCGCTGCGCGGCGACCGCATCGTGTCGGTGCCGCTGGACGAGGTGGCGGGCGTGAGCCGGCCGGTGCCGGCGGATCACGAGCTGCTGGCCGTGGCCAGCGCGGTGGGGCAGCTGCCCGGCTGAGGCTGAAGCGGAGGCCGAGGGCTCAGCCGACCAGGTTGGCCAGCGTCAGCAGCGCCAGCAGCAGCATCCACAGCACGACCGAGCGCCACACCAGGCCCACCACGCTCTGCAGGTGGCCCAGCTGGGGCGGCACGCCGGCGGTGGAACCGGCGGCGCCGGTGGCCTCGGGCTCGGAGCCGAAATCGAAGGTCTTGCTGCGGTCCGGCGTCACGCCGGGCGCGGCCGCGCCGCCCAGCTGCAGGCCCACAGCGCCCGCGGCGGATGCCAGGATGATGCCCTCGTTGGGATGCAGCCACAGCTTGGCGTCACGGCGCCAGCCGTTCACCGCCTCCTCGAAATTGCCCACGATGGCAAAACCTGTCGCCGTGAGGCGCGCCGGCAGGTGGTCTATCCAGCCAAAGGCCTGGCGCGACAGCGCCAGCAGGCGCTCGTTGGTGGGTGCGTCCAGCGTGCGGCTCTTGAAGGCCCAGTAGCGGCCCGCGAACTCGGCCATGCGGTAGATCACCGCGCCCGCCGGGCCCAGGCCCAGCGTGGAGCACAGCACGAACCAGAAGAACACGCCGAACACATGGCGGTGCGCGGCCAGCAGCGAATGCTCGATCACATGACGGATCAGCTCGGTGCGCGGCAACTCGCTGGCGTCCAGGTGGCGCCACTCGGCCAGCAGCTGGCGCGCGGTCAGGTCGTCGCCCCGCTCCAGCGCCTCGCGGATGTCGGTGAAGTAGTGGCTGAACTGCCGGAAGCCCAGCGTCAGGTAGAGGATGGCCACGTCCAGCGCCAGCGCCAGCAGCACGCTGAAATGCCGGAACACCCAGTACAGCACGGCCACCAGCAGGCCCGGCACCAGCACGGTGATGGCCCACACCACCACCGCGTGGCGCTCATGGCCCGCGTCGAAGTTGCGTCCGGTCCAGCGGACCCAGCCGATCACCGCTTCGTGGACGCGGTTGCCGTGCCGCAGAGGTTTGAGCTGCTCGCACAACAGGGCCAGCAGCACCGCAAAGAAATTCATGGCCGCGGATGATAGTGCCGACTGGGGCCCGCTCAGGCGGACAGCAGCCGGTAGAGGTTGCGCAGCATGGCTGCGGTGGCGCCCCAGATGAAGTATTCGCGGCCCTCAGCCTGCCAGGGCATGGCGACGAAGCGGCGCTCGCCGCTGTCGAAGGCCACGCGCCGGTGCTGATGGTGGGCGGGCGTCATCAGAAAGCTCAGCGGCACCTCGAAGGCCTCGGCCACCTCGCCGCTGTCCAGGCGCAGCTCGAAGCCGGGCTGCACCAGGCCCACGACCGGCGTGACCTGGAAGGCGGTCACGGTCGAGTAAACCGGCAACTGGCCCAGCACCTCGATGTGGGCGCGGTCCAGGCCGATCTCCTCCTCGGTTTCGCGCAGCGCGGTGGCGACCGGGCCGTCATCCTCGGGCTCCACGCGGCCGCCGGGAAAGCTGATCTGGCCCGCATGGTCGCGCAGGTGATCGGTGCGCCGCGTCAGCAGCAGTTGCAGGCCCTGGGCCCGCTGCACCAGAGGCACCAGCACGGCCGCCCCTGCGGGCGCTCGGTCGGCAAAACGGGCACCGTCGCCGCGGAATTCGGGCTCCCAGGGCGGCGGCGCGCTCAGACGCTCGCGCAGCGACTGCGCGGTGAGCCGCTCGGCGGGCACCGGCGGCAGGCCCTCGTCCACCGCCACCAGCGGCGCGAGTTGCGGGTTCACGATTCGAGGCCGGTTCATGGCAGCAGCATAGGGCGAGCGCGGAAAGAAAAAGCCGCCGGGAGCAGAACTCCAGGCGGCTTGGGGCTTGTTGAACCGGGGCTGGACGGGCCAGCCCGGAACATCAGGCCAGCTTTTCCTTGATGCGCGCCGACTTGCCCGAACGCTCACGCAGGTAGTACAGCTTGGCACGACGCACATCGCCGCGACGCTTCACTTCGATGGAAGCGATCAGCGGGCTGTACAGCTGGAACGTACGCTCCACGCCTTCGCCGCTGGACATCTTGCGCACGATGAAGCTGCTGTTCAGGCCACGGTTGCGGCGGGCGATCACGACGCCTTCGTAGGCCTGCACGCGCTTGCGGGTGCCTTCAACGACGTTGACGCTGACGATCACCGTGTCGCCGGGGGCGAAGGCGGGGATGGTCTTGCCGAGGCGAGCAATTTCTTCTTGCTCGAGGGTCTGGATCAGATCCATGGTTTCTCCGAAGGCGATCTTGGCGGCGGTGTTGAAAGGAGTTTGTTGCCAGCGGCACCCACATGCGTCGAGCTCTAGAAGAGCCCGGCATCACGGCCCACTGGCGGCACGCCAGAGGATCGACAAAAGCCCACGAGTATAACCGGGCAGGTCTGGATTGCCTAGCCGGCCCTCAGCCCTGGGCCTCACCGCGTGCGAGCTTCGCCAGGAAGGCCTCGTCGGCCTTGCTCAGCCGACCAGCGGCGCGCGCCGCGGCAATCAGCTCGGGCCGTCGCTCGGCGGTCAGCGCCAGCGAGCGTTCGCGGCGCCAGCGCCGAATGTCGGCGTGATGCCCGGACAGCAGCACCGCGGGCACCGGCCGCTCGGGCCCCTCGCCGTCGGCCGGCAGCAGCTCGGGCCGGCTGTAGTGCGGGCAGTCCAGCAGACCGTCGGAGAAGCTGTCCTGCTGATGGGACTGAGCATCGCCCAGCACGCCGTCCTGCAGCCGCGCGATCGCATCCAGCAACGCGATGGCCGGCAGTTCACCGCCGGACAGCACAAAGTCGCCCAGGCTGAGCTCCAGCGTCACGTGGCGGTCCAGCACGCGCTGGTCTATGCCCTCGTAGCGGCCGCACAGCAGGAACGCGCCGGGGCCGGCGGCCAGTTCCTGCACCAGCGCCTGGTCGATGCGCCGGCCGGTGGGCGTGAAGTGGATAACCACCGGCGCGGCCTCGCCGCGGTCGGCACGCGCCGCGGCCAGCGCACGCTCCAGCGGCTCGGCCAGCATCACCATGCCGGGGCCGCCGCCATAGGGGCGGTCATCCACGCGGCGGTAGTTGTCTTCGGTGAAGTCGCGCAGCGGCCAGAAGCGCACGTCGACCTGCCCGCGCTCGAAGGCGCGCCGCGTCACGCCATGCGTGAGATGCGGCGCGAACAGCTCCGGGAAGATGGTCAGGACGTCGAAGCGCATGCCGCGGCTCAAGCGCTCAGTAGTCCACGCCCCAGTCCACGCGGATCTGGCGCGCCGCCAAGTCCACGCCGTCGACAAAGGCGTCCACGAAGGGGATCAGGCGCTCCTGGTCCGGCTTGACCGGCTCGGGCAGGCCTTCCGGCACGATGCGCAGCACGCAGTGCGGGCCCGTGTCTATCAGGCCCACGACCCGGCCCAGCGCCTGCGACTCGCGGTTGAGCACGTCCAGGCCGATCAGGTCCACCCAGTAGTACTCGCCGTCGCCGGCCTTGGGGAAATCGCTGCGGGAGATGAAGAGCTCGAAGCCCTTGAGCGCCTCTGCGCCGTTGCGGTCCTCGATGCCGGCCGCATGCGCAACCAGGCCTTCGCCGTGCTCGCGCATCGAGCTGATCTTGAGCTCGCGCCGGGCCGGCTTGGGGCCGCCACTCTTCAGGAACCAGCGCTTGGCGCTGAACAGCGCATCCGCCTGCTGCGAATAGGCCTGGACCTTGAACCAGCCCTTGACGCCCCAGGCGTCCAGGATGTGGCCGACCTGCACCAGGTCGTCGGGCCAGGGGGCTTCAGAAGCAAAAGACGGCGCCGAGGCGCCGTCTTGCTGAGGCTTGTTGCCTGCCACGTGCTTAGGCAGCGACAGCGGCCTTCTGAGCATCGCCCACCAGGCGAGCCACGGTCGGCGACATCTGCGCGCCAACGCCCACCCAGTAGCTCACGCGGTCCTGAGCCACGCGCAGCTTTTCGGCAGCGCCGGAAGCCACGGGGTTGTAGAAGCCCACGCGCTCGATGAAGCGGCCGTCACGACGGTTTTGGCTGTTGGCGACGACGATGTTGTAGAAGGGGCGCTTCTTGGAGCCGCCGCGGGACAGACGAATCACAACCATGATGTTTCCTAAACGATTAGGGGCGACCACCGCACCAGGAGACACTCAGGGCGAGCAGATCGGGTTTGACAGGACACCCTGTCGGGACTGATGCCGTAGATACGCCGCAGCCACCTGCGACCAGCACCAAAACCCGGCATTATAAACTGGTCTGGCGGTCCAGAAAGCTTTTCCGCCAACCATTCGCCGCATCGCCTCATGAGCTCCCCTGCCCTCCTCCTGCGTCCCAGCACCGAACAAGACATTCCCGCCATCCAGGCGATCTACGCCCAGGCCGTGTTGCACGGCACGGGCACCTTTGAGACCGAGGTGCCCGACGCCGCCGAGATGGCGCGCCGCCGCACCGAGGTGCTGGGCCGCGGCCTGCCCTATCTGGTGGCCGAGAGCGGTGGCGAGGTGCTGGGCTACGCCTACGCGAACTACTTCCGCCCACGCCTGGCCTACCGCTTCTTCGTCGAGGACTCCATCTACCTCGCGCCGGCCGCCCAGGGCCGCGGCGTGGGCCGGCTGCTGCTGGCCGAGCTGATCGCGCGCTGCGAGGCGGCGGGCGCGCGCCAGATGGTGGCGGTGATAGGCGACGCGGCCAACGCCGGCTCCATCGGCCTGCACCGCGCGCTGGGCTTCGAGCACACCGGCCAGCTCAAAAGCGCCGGCTGGAAGTTCGGGCGCTGGCTGGACGTGGTGCTGATGCAGCGCACGCTGGGCCAGGGTGACAGCACCCCGGGCACGCCGGCCGCATGAGCGGGGTCAAGCACAAGGGCGTCGCCACCTGGCTGGCACTGGGCCTGGGGGCATTCGGCTTGCACCGCTTCTACCTGCACGGTCTGAAGGACGGCTGGGGCTGGCTGTTCCTGCCGCCCACGCTGCTGGGCCTGGAAGGCGTGCAGCGCATGGAGCAACTGGGCCAGGACGACCGCGGCGCCTGGCTGCTGATCCCGCTGCTGGGGCTGAGCCTGGTGGTCGCGCTGGCCAGCGGCATCGTCTACGGGCTCACGCCCGACGAGCGCTGGAACGCGCGCCACAACCCGCAACACCCGGCACCGCCGGGCGGCTGGATCACGGTGCTGGGTGTGGTGCTGTGCCTGCTGGTGGGGGGCACCACGCTGATGGCCACGATTGCCTTCAGCGCCCAGCGCTACTTCGAGGCGCAGAGCGCCTCGCAGGCCGATCAGAACAGCAGCAGGCTGAGCCAGTAGCAGCCGCCGGCCATCAGGGCCGCGGCGGGGATGGTGAAGATCCAAGCCCAGATGATGCTGCCGGCCACACCCCAGCGCACCGCAGCGGCGCGCTGCACCGAGCCCACGCCGACGATGGCGCCGGTGATGGTGTGGGTGGTCGACACCGGCACGCCCATGGCCGTGGCCAGGAACAGCGTCATCGCGCCGCCGGTCTCGGCACAGAAGCCGCCCACCGGCTTGAGCTTGGTGATGCGCTGGCCCATGGTCTTCACGATGCGCCAGCCGCCGAACATGGTGCCCATGCCGATCGCGATGTAGCAGGCCACGATGACCCAGGTCGGCGGCGAAGCCTCACCGGCGGCCACCATGCCGGACGCGATCAGCAGCATCCAGATCAGGCCTATGGTCTTCTGCGCATCGTTGCCGCCATGGCCCAGGCTGTAGAGGCCGGCCGACAGCAGCTGCAGGCGCCGGAACCAGCGGTCTATGCGCAGCGGTGACTTGTCGCGGCAGATCCAGGCCACGGCCACCATCAGCAGCGAGCCGAACACATAGCCCAGCAGCGGCGACACGACGATAAAGGCCACGGTCTTCCAGATGCCCGCGGCCACCAGCGCGCTCGGGCCGGCCTTGGCCAGCACCGCGCCGGCGATGCCACCTATCAGCGCATGGGACGAACTGGACGGGATGCCCCACCACCAGGTGATCGCATTCCAGGCGATGGCGCCTATCAGCGCGCCGAACACCACGTGCTGATCCACCACGCCCGGGATCACGATGCCCTTGCCTATGGTGGCGGCCACCTTGAGCTGGAAGAACGCGACCGCGACGACATTGAAGAAGGCGGCGAACAGCACCGCCTGCTGGGGCTTGAGCACCCCGGTGGACACCACGGTCGCGATGGAGTTCGCGGCGTCATGGAAGCCATTCATGAAATCGAACAGCAGGGCCAGCAGCACCAGCAGCGCCACCACCCAGAAGGCTATCTCCGCATGCGGCATGGCCAGGCTCAGGAATTCTCGAGGACGATGCCCTCGATCAGGTTGGCGACGTCCTCACAGCGGTCGGAGATGGTCTCGAGCTGCTCGTAGACCACCTTCATCTTGATCAGCTCGCGCACATCGGCCTCGTCGCGGAACAGCCGCGACATCGCGGCGCGCATCACGCGGTCCGCGTCGGATTCGAGCTTGTCGATCTCCTCGCAGGTCTTGAGCGCGGCCTCGGTGGTGGCCGGCTGGCTGAGGTTGGGCAACAGCGTGATCGCATGCTGCACGCGCTCGCAGCAGCGCACCGACAGCGTGGCCAGCTGCAGCGCGGGCTCGGGCAGCGCGCGCACGTCGTACAGCGACATGGTCTCGGTCGAGTCCTGCAGCAGGTCCAGGATGTCGTCCATCGCATTGATCAGGCCATGGATCTGCTCGCGATCGATGGGCGTGATGAAGGTGCGGTGCAGCAGGCGGTTGACCTCGGCGGTCACGCGGTCGGCCGCGCGCTCCTCGCGGTCCACCACCTCGGCGTATTGCTGACGCAGCGCAGGATCGGCGTAGTTCTCGATCATGCGCTGGAAAGCCCGCGCGCCTTCGGCAATATGGCTGCCGTGCTGGTTGAAGAGCTCAAAAAAATTGCCCTCGCGGGGCAGCAGTTTTCCGAACAGCATGGCCGTCCTTGTCGGTATCGTCGTGGTTAAGGGCGGGGATTCTACCTAGCCGCCTCACGTGACCCGACGATGACCGTTTCATGACCCCCACACCGCAACCGGCCAAACCGCCGGCGGCGGCTCAGGCGGCCGCGCGAAACAGCAGCACGTAGCCCAGCAGCGCAGCCACCCCCAGCGCCGGCAGCGCATAGACATGGAAGAGCTTCCAGGCCTGGCGGTCGCCGGTCAGGCGCAGCGCGATCAGATTGGCCAGCGAGCCCACCATCAGCCCGAAGCCGCCCACGTTCACCGCATAGGCCAGCACGCGCCAGTTGCTGGAGTACTCGGCCAGCGCGATCGCGGCCGGCACATTGCTGACCACCTGGCTGGCCGCGATGCCGGCCAGGTACAGCGACACCGGGTGCTGCAGGCCCAGGCCCTGCATGGCCTGCTGCACCAGGGGCAGGCCGGCGAGCAGGCGCAGGTCGATGAACATCAGCACGAAGACCAGCAGCAGCCCCCAGTCCAGCTCCGCCAGCACGGCCGGGCGCAACACGAGAAAGACCATCAGCACGCCGGCCACAGCCCAACCCGGCTGATGCAGGTCGGTCGCCACCAGGAACGGCACATACAGCAGCAGCGACACCGCCAGCAGCCGCTTGTCCAGCGGCGTGTGGTCGTCGTCGCGCACTGCGATGCGGCGGCTGCCGAAGGTCCAGGCGGTCAGCGCCAGCAACGCCGCCATCAGCCCCATGACCAGCGGCAGCTGATGCCACACGAACTCGGCGAAGGACACCTGGGCCAGCTGCCACAGGAACAGGTTCTGCGGATTGCCAATCGGCGTCAGCGCCGAGCCGGCGTTCACCGCCAGCGCCTCGAACACCACCAGCCGGGTTAGCGGCAGGCCGGTCATGCGGCACACGCCCAGCGTCAGCGGCACGACGACGAACAGCGCCACATCGTTGGTCAGCACCGTGGACAACAGCGCCGCCGCCAGCACCAGGCTCAGCGCCGCGGCCCGCTCGGTCGCCATCACGCCCACCAGCAGGCGGCCCAGGCGGTGCAGCACGCCGCTGAGCTCCAACCCCTTGGTCAGCAGCAGCAGGCCGGTCAGCGCGGCCATGGTGGGCCAGTCCACCAGCCCCGGGTAGGACGGGATGCGCGACGGCGCCAGCAGGCTCAGCAGCAGCAGTGCAGCCAGCAGGATCTTGAAGAAGCTGTCGGCGCGCAGGCCGCGCCAGACCCGGAGCAAGGTGGGACCCATGGCGTGACTTCAGCGCGTCAGCGCGCCCCAGCGTTCCAGCACCTGGCTCTGCCAGCCCGTGCCCCGGGCCAGGCCCGCCAGCTCGGGCGCGATCTCCAGCAAGGGCCGCAACACGAAGGCCCGCTCGCCCAGCCGCGGGTGAGGCAGCGTCAGGCGCTCACTGGCCATCTGCAGCCCGCCGTAGAGCAGCAGGTCCAGGTCCAGCGTGCGCGGCGCGTTGCGATAGGGCCGTTCGCGGCCATGGGCCTGCTCTATGGCCTGCAGCGCATCCAAGAGCGCCAGCGGCGCCAGCTCGGTATCCAGCGCGGCGACCGCATTCAGGAAGTCCGGCCCCTGGGCCTCCACCGGCGCGCTGCGCCAGGCCGAGGACACGGCCTCCAGCCGAGTCTGCGGCAGCGCCGCCAGCTGCTGCAGCGCCTGCTGCAGCGTGGCGGCCAGGTCCACGCCGAGGTTGGCGCCCAGGCCGATATAGGCCCGCGTGCTCACTCGGCGGTCGGGGCGGCGCTGCCGCCTGCGCCGGCCGGTTTGCGGCGGCGACGGCGGCGCTTGCGGGCCGGCGCGGCGGCGCCGTCGTCGGCCGGGGCTTCACCGTCACCCTCGTCTTCATCGGCTGCCGCCCCCTCGGCCACCCGCGAGGGTGCCGGCTTGGGCGCGCGCACGGCGCGCGGCGCCTTCTGCTGTGCGGCACGGGCATCGGCCAGCAGCGCCTGACGATCGTCATCGCTGCCCAGTGCGAAGTCTTCCCACCAGTCGGCCAGCGCCGCATCGACCTCGCCCACGTCCGCACGCAGACGCAGGAAGTCGAAGCCGGCGCGGTAGCGCGGCTGCTCGATGAGGCTGAACACGCCCGAGCCGCTGCGGCGCTCGAAGCGCGGCTGCATCATCCAGATCTCGCGCATGTCGGCCGCCAGCTTGCCGCGGCCGGAGATGTCGCCCACGCGGGCGTCGAACACGGTGTCAATGGCCTGGGCCAGCGCCGGCACCGTGGGCTCGCCGGCCTCGCGGTTCTTCAGCCAGCGCTCCTGCACCTCGTGCCACAGCATGCAGGCCAGCATGAAGCTGGGGCTGACGCCACGGCCGTCCTGCACGCGGCGGTCAGTGTCTTCCAGCGCCTGGCGCACGAACTGCCCCCGCACGCCGGCCGGCAGGTCGCCGGTGTCGGTCAGCAGCGCATCCAGCACCGCGAACGCGCCCTTGCCGCCCTGCCCCACCAGGCCCAGCTTCTTGAGCTGCGCCAGGCTGGCCAGCGCATGGCCGGTCTGCAGCAGCTTGATCATCTCGTCGAACAGGCGCGAAGCCGGCACATTGGCCAGCAGCGGCACCGAGCCCTTGACCGGCGCCAGCGTCTTCTTCTCGAGCTCGAAGCCCAGCTTGGCCGCGAAACGCACCGCACGGATGATGCGCACCGGGTCCTCGCGGTAGCGGGTCTCGGGGTCGCCGATCATGCGCAGCAGCTTGGCCTTGGCGTCGGCCAGGCCGCCGTGGTAGTCGACCACCAGCTGGCGCTGCGGGTCGTAGTACATCGCGTTGACCGTGAAGTCACGGCGCGCCGCGTCCTCGATCTGCGGACCCCAGACGTTGTCGCGCAGCACGCGGCCGCTGGCGTCCACCGCATGGGCCTTGCCTTCCAGCTCGCGCTTGGAGGTCTTCTCGTTGCCGGCCACCGAATCGGCGTCCGCCTCGGTCAGCAGCGCGCGGAAGGTGGACACCTCGATGACCTCGTGCTCGCGCCCACGGCCGTAGACCACGTGCACGATGCGAAAGCGCCGGCCGATGATGAAGGCGCGCCGGAACAGGCCCTTGACCTGCTCGGGCGTGGCATTGGTGGCCACGTCGAAGTCCTTGGGCCGTACGCCCAGCAGCAGATCGCGCACCGCGCCGCCGACGATGTAGGCCTCGAAGCCTGCGTCGGTCAGCGTGCGCACCACCTTGACCGCGCGCTCGTCGAGCAGCTCGGGGTTGATGCCATGCACCTCGGCGGGAATCTCCACCCGCTGACCCAGCGGGTTCTTGCCGGCGCCCGATGCGGGCTTGCCGAGCAGCTTGTCGATGAACTTCTTGATCATGCGAAGAGTTGCAGCTGAGCCCAGCCGCGTTCGGCGGCGATGCGCGCGAGCGCGGGGCTGGGGTTGGTTGCGACCGGATGGCTGACACGCTCGAGCAGCGGCAGGTCGTTGGTCGAGTCGCTGTAGAACGTGACGCGCTCGAAGTCGCGCCATTGTGCCCCGAGGCCCTGCAGCCAGGATTCCACGCGGGCGATCTTGCCCTCGCGAAAGCTGGGTACGCCGTCGATGGCCCCGGTGTAGCGGCCCGCCTCGTCGCGCGCCAGGCGCACCGCGATCAGGTGCTCCACGCCGAAGGCCTGGGCGAAGGGCGTGGTCACGAACTCGTTGGTGGCGGTGACGATGGCCAGCAGGTCGCCGGCCTCGCGGTGGCGCTCCACCAGCGCGCGCGCCTCGGGCCGCAGCGCGGGCCGCAGCACCTGGGTGATGAAGCGCTCGCGCATCGCCAGCGCCTCGTCCAGCGGCCGGTGGCGCCAGGCCGAGGTCGCGAACTCGATGTAGGCCGGCAGGTCCAGCTGGCCGGCGTTGTACTGCGCAAAAAACTCGTCGTTGCGCGCCCCCCAGTGGGCACGGTCGGCCCAGCCCACCTCCACCATGAAGGCGCCGAAGGCGTGGTCGGAATCCACCGGGATCAGCGTCCCGTCGAGATCGAAGAGGGTCAGGTTCATGGCTTGGATTCGGTTTTCTCGTCGGCCAGCATCTGCCGCAGCAGCGGCAGCGTCAGCGCGCGCTTGCTGGACAGCGCAAAGTCGTCCAGCCGCTCCAGCAGCGCCATCAGGCCCTTGAGATTGCGCTCGAAGCGGGTCAGCAGATAGGACAGCACCTCGTCGCCCAGCAGCAGGCCGCGGCGGTCCGCCTCGCGACGCAGTGCGGCGCGCATCTCGGGCTCGCCGAGCGGCTCGAGCTGGAAGCTGGGGCCCCAGCCCAGGCGGGTGCGCAGGTCCTCGCGCAGCTCCAGCGCCACCGCCGGCGCGTCGGCCGTGGCCACCACGGTGTAGCCCTGCCCGGCCGACGCGACGAACAGCGCGAAGGCCGCGTGCTGCTGGCCGGCGTCGAAGCTCTGGCAGTCGTCCAGCAGCAGCAGGCTCTCGTGGGCCGGCAGCTCCCAGGGCAGCGGCGTGGTGGCGTCGTACCAGGCGGCGCGCAGGCCGGCCGCCTGCCAGCGCTCGGCCAGCGCGCGCAGCAGGTGGGTCTTGCCGGAGCCGGTGGGGCCCCACAACAGCACCGGCGGGTCGCCCGGGGTCAGCGAATTCAGGTAGTGCAGCGCCTCGGCATTGGCGCCGGGCATGAAGTTGTCGAAGTTGTGAACGGGCGGCGCCAGCAGCGCCAGCGGGATCTGTCTCATCGCGGACGCCTCACCGGAACAAACTGCTGCCAAGGTAGGCCGCATGCAGGCGCCGCGCCGCGACCACCCCCAGCGCCGACACCGGCAGCGCAATCAACACCCCCACGAAGCCCAGCAGATGGCCGAAGGCCAGCAGCGCGAAGATCACCATCAGCGGCGACAGGCCGATGCGCTCGCCCACCAGCCGCGGCGTCAGCACAAAGCTCTCCAGCAACTGGCCCATGCCGAACACCACGGCCACGGCCAGCGGCCCGTAGAGGCTGGCGAACTGCAGCAGCCCGGCCAGCAGCGCCAGCACCAGGCCCAGGCCGAAGCCCACATAGGGAATGAATACGGCCAGACCGGTGAACACGCCTATGGGCAGCGCCAGGTCGAAGCCGGCCAGCGCCAGCGCGGCGCTGTAGAAGATGGCCAGCGCGCCCATCACCAGCAGCTGGCCGCGCAGGTACTGGCCCAGCATCTGGTCGCACTCGGCCAGGAAGCCACCCACCGGCTCGCGCGCCGCGGGCGGCACCAGCGCCCAGGCGCGGGCCTGCAGCGAGCGCCAGTCGTACAGCAGATAGAACAGCACGACCGGCAGCAGCACCGCATTGCCCACCAGCGCCAGCACGAAGCTGCCGCCTATGCGCGCCGAGCTCAGCGCAGTCGCGATCCAGTCCTCCAGGTTGGCATCCAGGTACTTCAGCACGAAGGCCTTGATGCTGGCGGGGTCCAGCTGCAGCTGGATGCCGTGCGAGGCCAGCCAGGGCGCGAGCTTGTCGTTGGCCGCCTTGGCCAGCAGCGGGATCTGCTCGCGCAGCGCCGGCAGCTCCTTGCTCAGTATGGGCAGGATCAGCAGCAGCAGCGCCAGCAACGCCAGCCCGAACAGCAGCTCCACCGCCAGCACGGCCAGCGTGCGCGGCACGCGTCGCGCGGTCAGCGCCTGCACGGCCGGTGCCAGCACATAGGCCAGTACCGCGGCCGCAATAAAGGGCGCGAACACCGGCGCCAGCAGCCACAGCAGCAGCGCGGCGAGCAGCGCGACACCCGCCCAGGCCAGGGCCGTGCGTTGGGGCTTGCTGAGGTTCATCGGCATCGGAGGGCGGTGAGTCGGTGAAAAAAGCGCGCGATTGTCACTGAAGCGGCGGCCGTTGCCGAACTTGCAGCTCGGCCACCCGCTCGCGCAGCGCGGGCGCGTCCGGCGCGTCGCCATGCTTCGCCAGGTAGGCCTGCAGGTCGGCCAGCGCCGCCTCGGCCGCGCCCAGCTCGGCCAGCACCAGGCCGCGGTCGCGCCGCTCCGGCAGGTCCTGCGGAAGCAGGATCACCAGGCGTTGCTGCACCGCGAGCTGGCGCGGCCAGTCCTGCGACGCGCGGTGGATTTCCTTCAGATTGCGCAGCATGCGTGCCAGGATCTGGCGCGGCGCAGCGCCACGCAGAAAGAAGTCCAGCGGCAACTCCAGGTCGCCCGGCCAGCCGCTGTTCTGGCGGTAGACCGCCAGCAACTCCTCCAGCCGCGAGGCGGACAGCGACTCGCCGGTGAACGGATCCAGCACCGCCTCACCCGCACCGATGCGGCACTTCACCAGGAAATGGCCCGGAAAGGCCACGCCGCTGGCCTGCAGGCCGATCTGCTCGGCCAGCTCCAGCAGCAGCACCGACAGCGTGATCGGCAGACCGCGCCGGCTGCGCAGCACGTGGTGCACATAGCTGTTCTCGGGCGCGTAGTAGTTGTTCAGGTTGCCGGCAAAGCCCAGCTCGCCATGGAAGAAGCGGGTCAGCTGGCGCAGGCGCTGCGCGGGCGAGGCGTCGGACGCGATGCGCTCGCGCAGCCGCCGCGCCAGCGCATCGACCTCGCTGAGCACGGCCTGCACATCCAGCCCGGGCTGCTCGTCCTGGGCCAGGCTGGCCGCCGCCTCCAGCAACTGCAGCTGGTCGTCGTCAGCCACCAGGCTGGCGAAATACTCCAGGGGCGTGGGCGGGGCGAACTTCAGCATCTCAGGTGGGGCGCGCCAGCGCGCCCAGTTTCAGGCCGGCTAGACGCAGCACCGCGAAGTACACCAGTGCGCTGGCGCCCAGGCTGGCCGCCATCCACAGCGCGCGGTGCAGCTCGTGGGCGCCCAGCGCGATCCAGTCTATGCGCTGCGCCAGCTGCCACTGCAGCAGGCCCATCGCGCCACAGCCCAGCCCCACGCGCAGCGCATAGGCCAGCCAGCCGGACTCGGGGCGGTAGCTGCCCAGCTTCTTGAGGCCGCGCAGCAGCCAGGTCGCGTTGACCAGCGCGCCCAGGCCTATGGACAGCGCCAGGCCGGCCACGCCTATCCAGGGCACGAAGATCAGGTTGAAGCCCTGGGTCAGCACCAGCACCGCGACCGCGATGCGGGCCGGCGTGCCGGTGTCCTGGCGCGCATAAAAGCCCGGCGCCAGCACCTTGACCGCGATCAGCCCCAGCAGCCCCACGCCCCAGCCCATCACCGACTGCGCGGTGTGCGCCACATCGGCCGCGCCGAAGGCGCCGCGGTGGTAGAGCACCGCGGTCAGCGGCTGGGCAAACACCAGCAGCGCCACCGCGCAGGGCAGCGCCAGCAGCAGCACCATGCGCAGGCCCCAGTCCAGCAGGCGGCTGTAGCGTCCGCTCTCGCCCGAGGCCTGGGCCGCCGACAGCTGCGGCGTCAGCACGGCGGACAAGGCCACGCCCAGCAGGCCGATGGGAAACTCCATCAGCCGGTCCGCATAGTTCAGCCAGGAGGTCGCGCCCTCGCCCAGGTGGCTGGAGATCTGGGTATTGATCATCAGCGACAGCTGCGACACACCCACGCCCAGCAGCGCCGGCCCCATATTGACCAGCATGCGCCGCACGCCCGGGTGGGCCTGGGACTCGCGCAGGCCGCGCCAGCCCCAGCGCATGCGCGGCCGCATGCCGATGCGGCTCAGCGCCGGCCACTGCACCGCCAACTGCAGCACGCCGCCCAGCATCACGCCGGCCGCCATGCCGTAGATGCCGGGATAGCCGGCGCGCTGCAGCGGCCCGACCAGCAGCCAGCCGCAGGCGATCATGGACAGGTTCAGCAGCACCGGCGACGCCGCAGGCACCACGAAACGGCGCCAGGTGTTCAGGATGCCGGCGGACAGCGCCACCAGCGACATGCAGCCGATGTAGGGAAACATGAAGCGCGTCATCACGACCGACGCGTCGAAGGAGCGCTCGGACAGTCCGGAGCCCAGCAGCCACACCAGCACCGGCGCGGCCACGATGCCCAGCACCGAGGTCGCCACCAGCGCCCACAGCAGCACCGTGGCCACCGCATCCACCAGCCGGTGCGTGGCCTCGTCGCCGTCGGTGGCGCGGCAGGCCGCCAGCAGCGGCACGAAAGCCTGGGAAAATGCGCCCTCCGCGAACAGGCGCCGCAGCAGGTTGGGAATGCGGAAGGCCACCAGGAACGCATCCGTCATGCCGGTGGCACCGAACAATCCGGCCGTGAGCTGCTCCCGGACCAGACCCGTGATGCGCGACGCGAGAGTGAGCAGGGAAACCGTGGACGCGGCGCGGAGCAGATTCATGGCGGCGGATTATCACGGCCGCCTCCAAGGGTTTTTGACAAAAGGCATGCAAATGCTTGGCCGCCCCGCCATCCACGTGCTACACTCGCCGTCTTTGCACCAACTGGGTATACACACAGCATGGCCACCAGCTCCAAAGCCAAGAAGAAGACCGTCCGCCTGGCATCGGGTCGCAAGCGCGCCCGCCAGGACGTGAAGCTCAACGCCGCCAACACCGCGCTGCGCTCCAAATTCCGCACGGTCATCAAGAACGTGCAAAAGGCCGTTGTCGCCGGCGACAAGGCCAAGGCCGCCGAACTGTTCAAGTCTGCCCAGGTCGTGATCGACTCGGTGGCCGACAAGGGCATCTTCCACAAGAACAAGGCTGCTCGCCACAAGAGCCGCCTGTCCGCCAAGATCAAGGCGCTCGCAGCCTGATTACCAATCCAGCTCTGGTGCAAGCAAAAGGCCCGCGCAAGCGGGCCTTTTGCATTTCCAGCGGCTGCGGGCGGCCATCAAGCGCCCGACCCACTCAATGCCACTCGCCCGGCTTCACGCCGTGGCGATTGCGATCCCTGAGCCATTCAGCCACCACGCGGGCCACCCACTGCGGGTCGTCCAGCGGCAGGTCGTGACCCGCCTGCGCATGCAGGCGCAGCGGCGCGCCCCAGGCACGGCTGATGGCCTGGGAGCAGCGCCAGTCCACCAGCTTGTCGGCCTTGCTGCACAGCAGCAGCATGGGCGCGGCCGGCCGGCTGCGGCTGGCGCGGTAGCGCATGGACGCGACCCACTGCCGCACGGTATTGCGCACGCGCAGCGGATGGTGGCGCTGCAACTCCACCCAGCGGTCCAGCACCAGATCGGCCGGCGCCAACCGGGTGGTCAGGCGCAGCACGCGCTGCTCGCGCATGCGCGCACCGAAGCGCGTCAGCGACAGCAGCAGCAGGCTCAGATAGTTCAGCGGCCGCGGGCGGCGGAACACCTCGCTGAAGGGCCGCAGGCTCGCATTGATCAACACCCCCGCCTGCACCTCGCCGGGGTAGCGGTGCGCCCAGTCCGTGGCCACCATCGCGCCCAGCGACATGCCCACCAGCCATACCGGCGCGGTCACGCCCCGGCGGCGCAGTTCCTCGCGGCAGGCATCGACGAAAGCCGACACCTGGGTGGGGCTGGCCTGCTTGTGCAGCGCACCATTACCCGGCAGATCCAGCAGCAGCAGCTCGGCGCCGGGCTGCTGCTCCTGCAGCGCGATCTGGAAATGCCTGGGGAACTCTCCCCAGTGCGCCCCTTCCCGTGACAGACCGCGCAGCAGCACCCACACCGGCACGGCCGGCGCCACAGGCTGGGCAGGCAGGAGCGGCGAAGTGGGCATGGAGGGCGCGGCGGCGGCGCGACTGAGGCTCATCGAGGACGACTACGTAAGCAATTGTGAGAATAGCCGCAGCCGGCCAGCCCTCGGGCCCGCAACTGTCGCGAGAAGTCTGCAAGCGGGCCGCACAAGCCCTTAGATGAGAGGAGTGCCGCCGCGGCGACCTCCTCGCCTGGACATCAGCCCTTGGCGGGCTTGCCGTCCGGCAGCAGGCAGGCCTCGGCCACCTGCAGGTTGTTGTCGCGGGCGAAGTTCATCACGAAGTCCCAGGCCATGGGCTCCAGGCGCTTCAGCTCCTCGCTGACCACCACGCACTTCACGCCATTGACGACCGTGGGCACGCACAGCGGCGAGTAGCCGATGTGGGCCCCTATGCCACCACGCACACCACCCGGGCGAAAACAGGACATGGCCCCGGCCAGGCGTTCCGCCCAGTCGCTGGGCCGGAACGTCCGGCCATCCAGGGTCACGCCCTGGATGAAGACTTCGCGCGGCGGTGTGGTCGAACTCATTGGCAGCAGTTTGACGACGCTTCAGCGCCGCCCCAAAACCCGTGATTGTGCCTCGGATGTGTTGCGCCGCAGCAAACCCCGGCATAACCCGTAGGGGAACCCTAGAATCTTCACTCTTTCAACCCTTGGATTCCCGCCGGAGACCCGATGAGCGCTGTCCCCCCCTCGTCCACCAGCCACGTGATGCCGACCTACGGCCGCCTGCCCGTTGCCCTGTCGCACGGCCAGGGCGTCTGGGTCTGGGACGTGGAGGGCCGACGATACCTGGACGCCCTCGCCGGCATCGCGGTGAACACGCTGGGCCATGCCCACCCGCGCCTGGTGCCGGCGCTGCAGGAGCAGGTCGCCAAGCTGATCCACACCAGCAACTACTACCAGTCGCCGCTGCAGGAGCAACTGGCCGACAAGCTGTGCGAGATCTCCGGCCTGGCCAATGTCTTCTTCTGCAACAGCGGCCTGGAGGCGAACGAGGCCGCGCTGAAGATCGCGCGCAAGTTCGGCCATGACCGCGGCAACGCCAACCCGGCGGTCATCGTGTTCGAGGGCGCCTTCCATGGCCGCTCCATCGCGACGCTGTCGGCCACGGCCAACCCCAAGGTGCAGGCGGGCTTTGCGCCGCTGGTGCCGGGCTTTGTGCGCGTGCCGCTGAACGACCTCGCCGCGGTCCAGGCCGCGATCCAGGCCAACCCCAACATCACCGCCATCTTCCTGGAGACCATCCAGGGTGAAGGCGGCATCAACCCGGCGCGTGTCGAGTTCCTGCAGGGGCTGCGCCGGCTCTGCGACCAGCACGACCTGCTGCTGATGCTGGACGAGGTGCAGTGCGGCATTGGCCGCACCGGCAAGTGGTTCGCCCACCAGTGGGCGGGCATCCAGCCCGACGTGATGCCGCTGGCCAAGGGCCTGGGCTCGGGCGTGCCCATCGGCGCGGTGGTCTGTGGCCCGCGTGCCGCCCATGTGCTGCAGGCCGGCAACCATGGCACGACCTTCGGCGGCAACCCGCTGGCCATGCGCGCCGGCATCGAGACGCTGAAGATCATGGAAGAGGACGGCCTGCTGGCGAATGCCGAGGCCGTGGGCGCAACGCTGCGTCAAGCGCTGGCCGACGGCCTGGCCGGCGAGCCGGGCCTGGTGGAGATCCGTGGCCAGGGCCTGATGCTGGGCCTGGAGCTGGACCGCCCGGCCGGTGCGCTGCTGACGCAAGGCCTGGAAGCAGGCCTGTTGTTCAGCGTGACCGCCGACCGCGTGGTGCGCCTGCTGCCGCCGCTGATCCTGACGCACGACGAGGCGCGCCAAATCGCCGCCCGCCTGCTGCCGCTGATCAAGGGGCTGCTGGCCCAGCCCAAGCCATGAAGCCGGGGAACAGTCTGATGCGCCACTACCTGCAGTTCAAGGACTTCCGCGCCGAGGAATACGCCCATCTGTTCGAACGGGCCGCCACCATCAAGCGCCGCTTCAAGAACTACGAGAAGTACCAGCCACTGCAGGACCGCACGCTGGCCATGATCTTCGAGAAGGCCAGCACCCGCACCCGCGTGAGTTTCGAGGCCGGCATGTACCAGATGGGCGGCTCAGTGGTGCACCTCACCACCGGCGACAGCCAGCTGGGCCGCGCCGAGCCCATCGAGGACTCGGCCCGCGTGATCAGCCGCATGGTCGACATCGTGATGATCCGCACCTTCGAGCAGAGCAAGATCGAGCGTTTCGCGGCGCACTCGCGCGTGCCGGTCATCAACGGCCTGACCAACGAGTACCACCCCTGCCAGATCCTGGCCGACCTGTTCACCTTCATAGAGAACCGCGGCATGGACCGCCGCGGCGCCATCGACATGGACTGCCTCAAGGGCCGGGTCGTGGCCTGGGTGGGGGACGGCAACAACATGGCCAACACCTGGCTGCAGGCGGCCGAGATCCTGGGCTTCAAGGTGCATGTGAGCACGCCCAGCGGCTATGAGATCGACCCGGCCGTGGCCGGCGTCAAGGACGCGAGCTGCTACCGGGTCTTCAAGGACCCGCGCGAGGCCTGCGTCGGCGCCGACCTGGTGACCACCGACGTCTGGACCAGCATGGGCTATGAAGCCGAGAACGAGGCCCGCAAGGCCGCGTTCGCCGACTGGTGCGTGGACGCCGCGATGATGGCCCGCGCCAAGCCCGACGCGCTGTTCATGCACTGCCTGCCGGCCCACCGCGGCGAGGAGGTGTCGGCCGACGTCATCGACGGCCCCCAGTCCGTGGTCTGGGACGAGGCGGAGAACCGGATGCACGTGCAGAAGGCGCTCATGGAGTACCTGCTGCTCGGGCGGATTGGCTGAAGGCCAAGACGCGCCGCCGCAGGCGGCACATCCGGTTCGGGCGAGGCTCACTTTGCCGCGCAAAGTGAAGCGCCGTCAGGCGCGGCCGAGACCAGAACGGATGCACGTGCAGAAGGCACTCATGGAGTACCTGCTGCTCGGGCGGATTGGCTGAGCGTCAGCGCACCAAAAAAGCCGGCTCCTGAGCCGGCTTTTTTGTCGCCCGCGCAGGCGCTCAGTCGCGGCGGCGGCGCGTCGCGGCCAGCAGCGCGCCACCGGCCAGCAGCAGCAGCGCGCTGGCGGGTTCGGGCACGGCCGAGATGTTGTCCAGCGCCGCGACATTGGCCGCGCCGCTCAGGTCGAAGGAGCGGGCCGAGCCCAGGAAGCTGAACGCGGCCGCGTTCCAGTTGGTGTAGTCCGCAGTGTTGGCGCTCAGCGTGAGGGTGCCCAGCAGATCGCCCGTGCCATTGAGGCCGGAGTAGGCCTTGATCTCGAAATCGGCGGTGGACGAGTAGAAGAAGTTCAGCGCGCCGTCCACGCCGCCGGCCACATTCATGTAGGCGGTGGTGTTCTGAACGCCGTCCAGCTGCACGAAGCCCACACCCAGCGGCGACGGCGCGCCGGCGTAGTAGGCGCCGTCGGGCAGGCCGCCCAGGCCGTCGCCGTTGGACAGGCCCAGCACATTGGTGAATCTAACGCCCAACGCGGCGTAGCTGTCATCGACCGCCTGGCCATAGTCCCAGCTCTTCTCGAAGTCGATCACGAAGGGGGTGCCGGACGCGAACGCCGGTGCGGCCAAGCCCAGGGCCAGGGCCAGGGAGACGAGTTGCTTCATCAGTCACTCCAGAGTCAACACGGACACGGCGTCAAGCCGCTGCGAAATCCGGTGGAGTGTGATTCGTGAAAAAGTCAACGGCGTGACGCCTGTTGCAGACGCGCCGAGCAAGACTCGGGGGTCACGCAAGCGTCACGAACGGCTGCCAAGGTGGGCGCATCACTGCTCGTCTGCACCTTGCCATGCCTCACCCTCAACTTCAGTCGCGCCGCGGTCTGCTGCTGGCACTGGCCGGCGCCGGCCTGGGCACCCTCGCCCGCCCGGCCCGTGCCTGCGACTTCTACAGCGCCACGATGCGCATCTGGCACCCCTGGACCCGGGCCACGCGCGTGGATGCCGAGACCGCCCGCCTGTGCATGCGCTTCGACGAAGTGCAGCGCGATGACCGGCTGATCTCGGTGGTGACGCCGGTGGCCGGCGGCGCACGCCTGGTGCGCCCCGACGAGACCGAGCCGGCGCAAGACCTGGCCCTGGACATCCCGGCCGGCCGGGAGCTCACGCTGACCGAGGACGGCCTGCACATCGAACTGCTGGACCTGCAGCAGCCGCTGCAGATAGGCCGCAGCTTCCCGCTGCAGCTGGGCTTTCTGCACGGCGGCACGGTGAATGCGCTGCTCAACGTCGATTACGGCAGCTTTCGCTGAGCCGCGAATCCACAGGCCGCCGAAGTCGTGAATACGTCACGCCGAGGTCATGACTGCTGCCTAGCATCCGCCCGATTTCACGTCCCTCCCCCTCTCCCCGGAGCCTTGTCCATGAAAAATTCCTTGAGCAAGAGCCAGATCGCGCTGGCCATCGCCGCGCTTGGCAGCGTGGCCATCGTGGCCCCCAACCTGGCGACCGCGGCCGGCAAGACCGCCGGCAAGTACGTGTCGGGTGACTTCCACAACCACACGACCTGCTCGGACGGCGCCATCTCCATGCAGAAGCTGGTGAAGAAGGTCACCGACAAGGTGGACACGCCCTGGGGTCTGGACTGGTTCGTGCAAGCCGGCCACGGCGGCAACGGCAACCGCAACTGCACGCTGGTGGAAGACGCCACGCTGGCCACGCCCGCCTACCCCTACCTGACCGGCAACACGCCCTACAACACCGGCACCAGCTCCGCGCCGTCGCAATACGCCGGCCCGAGCACCACCTGGACCCAGAGCATTGGCGCGGCCAACCTCAAGGGCCTGAACGGCGGCGTCGGCGGCAACGGCAATATGTGGCGCTGGCAGTCCATCCAGGAGTACCAGTACCCGCTGCTGGAATACCTCTCGGCCCAGAAGAACCTGCCGCTGTTCATCGGCATGGAGTCGGTCGTGGCCGGCCATGAGCACACCTCCATGTCCATCATCACCGGCCAGATGCCGGCCGCGCTGGACAACGCCTCCCTGCCCAACACGCCGGGCTACACCGCACTGGGCAATGCCAATGCGCTGGCGCAGTGGTCCTACTGCTTCGACCGCGGCGACACCGACACCAGCCGCGGCAACACCACCGGCTCCAACGTGGGCAACAACTGGGACTGCAGCAACCCGGCCAGCGCCGACTCCACCTCCAGCGCGCTGGGCTGGAACGATGCCGCCAAGAAGCTGCTGCCGCCCGGCGGCACCGGCACCGGCAGCAAGGGCCACCTGAAGACGGTGGAGGCGCTGAAGTGGATGGCGCAGTTCCATGCCAACGGCAGCTACTACGTCCCCGCCCACCTGGAGCGCGCCGGCCCCTTCAACGCGGACGGCAACAACGGCTTCAACATCGAACATCTGCGCAACTTCAACAACGCCGCGCCCAACATCGCGTTCGGCTTCGAGTCGCAGCCCGGCCACGGCGCAGCCAACAACCGCGGTGAATACCAGGTCAAGCGCAACAACATCGCCGGCGTGATGACCGACTCGGTCGGCGGCACCACCTACGGCGGCACCGGCGTCTATGCCGGCCAGGTCGGCGGCGTGTGGGACGCGCTGCTGGGCGAGGGCCGCAACTGGTGGTTCTTTGCCAGCTCCGACTGGCACAACCGCGGCATGTTCGGCCCGGATGACCGCCGCTCCAGCCAGGACTTCTACCCCGGGGAATACCAGCGCACCTATGTGATGGTGCGCAACGGCAGCGACAAGCTGCGCCCGCAGACCATCGTCGACGGCCTGCGCAGCGGCAATGCCTGGTCCGCCACCGGCCAGCTGATCGACCGCCTGGCCTTGGTGGTGTGCGCGTCCTACGCCGGCCCGACCGCGCGCAGCAATGCGTCGGTGGAGGCGATCGCGCTGGCCGCGGCCACCAAGGGCACGGACATCGACACCGCCGGCTGCGCCACCATGGGCGAGAAGCTGGCCGTGCGCCCCGGCGCCGAGCTGGTGGTGGCGGTGGCGCTGCGCGACCCCGAGGGCACGAACTACTCGCCCTACAGCTTCCCCAACCCCTCGCTGGCCCAGATCGGCATCAACCAGCCGATGAACCGGCCGGTGCTGGACCATGTGGACGTGATCCGCGGCCTGGTCACCGGCTACCGCAAGCCGGGCGCGGCGGACTACTCGGGCGAATGGCCGCGCAACACCAACTGGCTGCGCGCCGACGGCAGCACCGCCGACCTGTCGGTGGTGCCGGCCGCGGCCAAGAACACCAGCGCCTCGGTCATCAAGACCTTCAACGGCAACGGCAGCACGCCCTGGGTGCGCGTGGCCTCGGGCGTGGACAACACGCCCTTCCTGAAGATGAGCTTCCGCATCCCGGCGGTGCAGGCCTCGCAGTACGTGCGCCTGCGCGGCAGCAACCTGCCGGCCGCCGTGCCCTACGAGACCGATGCCAACGGCAACCCGCTGGCCGACCTGTTCACCAACGCCAACGACACGACCATGCTGCGCATCCCGTGCACCACGGCGCACAGCGCGAACAGCCAGTTCGACGGCTGCCCCGACCACCTGGCCACCGCGACCGGCGCCTCGCCCATCGCCGGCCAGAAGGCCGTGTCCTATGACGTGGCCGCATGGGCCGACCTGTGGTTCTACAGCAACCCGGTCTACATCGAGGTCGCCAACTCCTACGCGGTGGCCGGCGTGCGCTGAGCGCGCGCCCCCCTCGCCCTCAGCGCCGCGTCCATCGCGGCGCTTTTTATTGGGCGACGCCCGCGCGGCCCCGCCGCGTTGTCGTCGTTTTGTCTTGCAAGTTTTCTAGCATGGCCCGGCCCGCCCACCCGCCTCACCCCCCGATGTCCGCCAAGACCGCTGCCCCACCGACTGCCGCCGCACCGCATGCCCCCTCCCCCAGCCGCACGCCGGCCTGGCTGCGCGAGCCGCTGCTGCACTTCCTGCTGATAGGCGCGCTGCTGTTCGGCGTGGACCACGCGCTCAACGGCCGCCGCGACACCGGCCACGAGATCCTGGTCGGTGCCGACGTGGACGAAGAGGCCACCCAGGTCTTCAAGGCCACGCGCGGCCGCGAGCCCAATGCCGAGGAGCTGCAGGCGCTGCGCAAGGTCTGGCTGGACAACGAGGTGCTGTACCGCGAGGGCCTAGCGCTGCAGCTGGACAAGGGCGACAGCGCGATCCGCGAGCGCGTGATCTTCAAGGCGCTCAGCGTGGTGGACAGCGGGCTCAAGCTGCCGCCGCATGACGACCGCCTGCTGCAGACCTGGTTCGAGCAGCACCGCGCCAAGTACGACGACCCGGCCCGCTTCGACTTCCAGGAGGCCCAACTGGCCAGCGACAACGGCGAGGCCGCGGTGCGTGCCTTCGTGGACGCGCTCAACGCAGGCACGCCGGGCGACGCCAAGGCCGGCCTGCGCGTGTTCAAGGCCCGACCGCATGGCAACCTGGTGCAGAGCTATGGCGAGGACTTCGCCAAGGCGCTGGAAGCGGCGCCCCCCGGTCAGTGGCAGGCGCTGCGCAGCCGCGACGGCTGGCGCGCGGTGCGGCTGGACGCCGCCAGCCCGGCGCGCCCCGGCAGCTACGAGGCGCTGCGCGGCGTGGTGCTGCAGGACTGGACCGACGCCACCATGGCCGAGCAGCGCAGCGCCGCCGTGGCCGCGCTGGCGCGCAAGTACGACATCAAGGTCGAGGCCAAGGCGCCATGAGAGCACTGCTGACACGCCTGCTGGCGCTACTGGCCTGGGGCCTGGCGCTGCTGCACGGCCCGGCCGGCGCGCACGAGATGACCATGGCCGAGATGCAGCTGCGCGAGACCCAGCGCGGCGAGTTCATCTGGCAATGGACCGCGGCCAATGACCGCCGCCCCGCGTCGCAAGACCTGACTCCCTTGTGGCCCGCCGGCTGCCAGGCCGAGGCGGCCACGCTGCGCTGCGGCGCCCAGGGCCTGAGCGGCACGCTCGCCATAGACGGCGTCGGCAAGCGCTACTCGGCCGCCCTGGTCAAGGTCACCTGGCTGGACGGCAGCAGCCGCGTCTACACGCTGACCGGTGCCCAGCCCACGGTGCAGCTCTACGGCGCGGCCGACGACCCGCGCGGCATGGGCGAGGTGACCAGCGCCTACACGCTGCTGGGCGTGGAGCACATCCTGGGCGGCATAGACCACCTGATGTTCGTCGTGGGCCTGCTGTTCCTGGTCGGCTTCGAGCGCCGCCTGGTCTGGACCATCACCGCCTTCACCGCCGCGCACAGCCTGACGCTGGCCAGCAGCGCCCTGGGCTGGCTGACGCTGAGGCCGCCGCCGGTGGAGGCCTGCATCGCGCTGTCCATCGTGCTGGTGGCGGTCGAGGCGCTGCACCGGCGCGACACGCTGGCGCGGCGCTGGCCGGCGCTGGTGGCCTTTCTGTTCGGCCTGGTCCATGGCCTAGGGTTTGCCGGTGCGCTCAAGGAAATCGGCCTGCCGGAAAACCACCTGCTGGTGGCGCTGCTGACGTTCAACATCGGCGTGGAGCTGGGCCAGCTGCTGACCGTGGGCGCCTGCTGGCTGATCTGGCGCGCCACCCGCGGCCTGCCGGTGGTGCAGCGGCTGCGCACCGCGGCGCTGTACGGCATAGGCAGCATCGCGGCCTACTGGTCCTGGCTGCGCATCGCCACGCTGCTGGGCTGACATGAGCACCCCGCCCGCCCGCGCCGACCAGGTCTTCGGCCTCTTCCCCACCCCGGTGCAACTCAGCGCCGGCGTGCTGCCGCCCGCGCTGGTGGCCGGCCTGGTGGCGCATTTCAGCCAGCAGGCGCTGCAGGCCAACAACTCGTCGGAGCAGCTCTCGCACACCCGCATGCTGCAGCCTGGAGACAGCCCGCTGCTGGTGCAGGCCGCGGCGCTGATCACGCCGCGCCTGGTGGACTTCGGCCGGCTGCTGTTCGGCGAGGCGCTGGGCTGGGCGATCAAGGAGATGTGGGTCAATGTGCTGGACACCGGCGGACGCCAGTCGGTGCACAACCACGCGAACAGCTTCGCGTCCGGCGTGGTCTACCTGACCGAGACCGACGAGTCCGCGCGCACCGTGTTCATGAAGTCGCCCGGCGGCCATGAGTTCTCGCTGAAGAACGACCACGCGGGCGTGGTCACCGGCCCCTACAACGCCGAGAAGTGGATCGCCCCCTCGCCCGCCCCGGGCGACCTGCTGATGTTCCCCAGCTACCTGATGCACGCGGTGCCGCCCAATGCGGGCGGCCGACGCATCACCCTGGCCTTCAACGCGATCCCGACGCGGCTGGAGTCCTGGGGCTACACGCTGAGCTTCTCCGCTTGAACCGCTTCGCGCTAGCGCTGATGGCCGCCTCGGGCTTTGCGGGCCTGGGCTACCAGATCGTCTGGACGCAGCAGATCGGCCTGTGGCTGGGCCACGAGACCGCCGCGGTGCTGGCCGTCGTGGCCGCCTTCTTCGGCGGGCTGGCGCTGGGCGCGCTGCTGCTGGGCGCGCGCATCGAGGCCAGCGCCCGGCCGCTGCGCTGGTATGCGGCCTGCGAGGCGGTGATAGGCGCCTGGGGCCTGGTGCTGATCGTCGCCATGCCCGCGGTCGGCCGCGGCGCACTCACGCTGCTGGGCGCCGAGGCCGGCCCGCTGCGCCATGGCCTGCTGGGCGGTGCGCTGAGCTTCGTGCTGCTGCTGCCGGCCACGCTGGCCATGGGGGCGACGCTGCCGGCGCTGACCCGGCTGCGTGCGGAGCAGATCGCGCCGCTGTACGCAGCCAACACGCTGGGCGCCGTGGCCGGCGTGCTGCTGCCCGCGCTGTGGCTGATTCCGGCCTGGGGCCTGAGCGCCAGCGCCGGCCTGTGCGTGGCCCTCAACCTGGGCTGCGCACTGCTGGCCGGGCTGGTGCTGCGCAGCGATGCGCCCGCCCCCACGCGGGCCACCCACCCCAACCCGCCCGCCGCGCGGCGGGCGCTGGCGCTGCTGGCCCTCACCGGCCTGCTGGGCCTGGGTGACGAACTGCTGGTCGTGCGCCTGCTGAGCCAGGTGACCGAGGGCACGGTCTACACCTTTGCGCTGCTGCTGGCGGTCTATCTGGCCGGCAGCGCGCTGGGCGCGGCCGCGCATGCGCGCTGGCGCGAGCGGCTGGGCGACACCGACCGCCTGCTGCTGGCGCTGGCCGGCTGCGGCCTGCTGGGCGCGCTGGCGCTGTGGGCCGCGCCGACGCTGCAGCGCCTGCTGCTGGCCGCCCTGCCCGCCGGCATGGGTGGTGCGCTGCTGGCCGAGGCACTGCTGGCGGCGCTGACGCTGGGGCCGGCCGCGCTGCTGATGGGCGCGCTGTTCTGCCAGCTCAGCCGCGAGGCGCTGGCCGCCGGCGCGGGCTACAGCCGCGCGCTGGGCGTGAACCTCCTGGGCGGCCTGGCCGCCGCACCGCTGTTCGGCGCGCTGCTGCTGCCGCTGCTGGGCAGCAAGCTCGCGCTGCTGACGCTGCTGGCCGGCTATGGGCTGCTGGTGCGGCGCTGGCGCCAGCCGGCCTGGGGCGCGCTGGTGGCCATGCTGGCCGCGCTGGCCCTGTGGGCGCCGCCGCTGGCCGTCATCGAGCGCTCCGCCGACAGTCAGCTGCTGAGCTATCGCGAGGGCGCGCTGGCCACGGTCAGCGTGGTAGCCGATGCGGACGGCGTGGCCCGCCTGCGCATCAACAACCGCCAGCAGGAAGGCAGCAGCGCGACGCTGCCGGCCGACGGCCGCCAGGGCCTGCTGCCGCTGCTGCTGCACGGCGCGCCGCGGCAGGCGCTGTTCCTGGGCCTGGGCGCCGGCCTCAGCGCCGGTGCCGCCGCACAGCTGCCCGGCGTGCAGGTGGACGCGGTGGAGCTGCTGCCCGAGGTGGTGCAGGTCGCCGCGCTGTTCCGCCCGGTGCTGGGCGAGGGGCCGGCGCCGCGCGTCATCACCGCGGACGCGCGCCGCTATGTGCGCAACGCCGAGCGGCACTATGACGTCATCGTGTCCGACAACTTCCACCCCGCGCGCAGCGGCTCGGGCGCGCTCTATACGGTGGAGCATTTCCAGGCGGTGCGCGCGCGGCTGGCGCCCGGCGGCCTGTTCTGCCAGTGGCTGCCGCTGCACCAGCTGGACCTGGACAGCGTGCGCAGCATCGTCGCGAGCTTTCGCGTCGCATTCCCCGACGCCGCCGCACTGCTGGCCAGCAACAGCCTGGACACGCCCGTGCTGGGCCTGCTGGGGCGAGACCCGAGCACCCGCTTCGCGCCCCACCCCCTGCCCGCGCTGGCCGCCGCCTTCGGCCTGGGCGACGACTACGCGCTGCTGGGCAGCCTGATCGCCGGCCCGGCGGCGCTTCAGGCCTTTGCGGCCCAGGCGCCGCTGAACACCGACGACCACCCCTGGGTCGCCTACCACGCGCCCGCCCTCACCTATGCACCCGACTCCCGCCCCGCCGAGCGCCTGCTGACGCTGCTGGGCGAGCTGCCCTACGACCCGGCGCCGCTGCTGGCCACGCCGGACGAGGCACTGCAGTCGCGGCTGTCGGCCTATGCGCAGGCGCGCCGCGGCTACCTCGCCTTGGGCCGCCATGTGCAGCCAAGCGCCGACCCGGCGGTGATGCTGGCGCGCGTGGGCACGCCGCTGCTGGACGTGCTGCGCCAAAGCCCCGACTTCCGCCCGGCCCGCGAACCGCTGGAGCGCCTGGCCGCCGCACTGGCGCCGCGCGACCCGGCAGGCGCCGCGCGGCTGCGCGCCACGCTGGACGCGCTGCGCTGAAATTCGCACCAGCGTTGGGCCGGCGTCAGCCCAGCGTGGCAAGCTGTCGGGATGCTTTGGGCCGTCATTTCCGATCTGCACGCCAACCGCCAAGCCTTGGAGGCGGTGCTCGCCAACGCGCGCCAGCAGGGCGCCACCCACTACGCGCTGCTGGGCGACTTCGTCGGCTATGGCGCCGACCCCGGCTGGGTGCTGGACCAGGTGATAGACCTGGTCCGCCACCACGGCGCGGTGGTGGTGCGCGGCAACCACGACGAAGCGGTGGCGGCCGGCAGCCATGCGCAGATGCACCCGGACGCGCGCGCCGTGATCGACTGGACCCGCGCCCAGCTCAGTGAAGCTCAGCTGAGCTTTCTGAAGGAGCTGCCATTGAGCGTGCGCACCGGCCCCGAGGCGGGCGACTGCCTGTTCGTGCATGCGAATGCCTACAACCCGGCCGGCTGGGACTATGTGCAGGGCCGGGCCGAGGCGGTGCAGAGCCTGCTCGCCGTGCCGGCGCGCGTGCAGTTCTGCGGCCACATGCACGAGCCCATGCTGTTCCATGTGTCCGGCACCGGCAAGGCGGGCGATTTCCATCCCCAGGCCGACGTGCTGATGCCGCTGCCGGCCCACCGCCAGTGGCTGGCCATCCCCGGCTCCTGCGGCCAGCCGCGAGACGGCAACCCGGCGGCCTGCTATGCGCTGTTCAAGCCAGGCACCTCGCCGCAGGAGGACGCGCAGCTGCGCTTCATGCGCGTGCCCTATGACGTGGAGGCCGCGGTCGCGGCGCTGCACGCCACCGCCATGCCCGCCGAGGTGGTGCAACGCCTGGCGCGCCGCCTGCAGACCGGCGAATGACCCCGGCCAGCCATCCCTCCGGCCCCGCGCCGGCCCTGGCCCCGGGCCAGGTGCTGGACGGCTTCCGGCTGGAAGAACGCCTGCACCAGGGCGGCATGGCCAATCTCTGGCGGGTCAGCCGCATCGAGGGGGCGGACGACGGCTTCGAGCTGCTGATGAAGGTGCCGCGCATCAAGGGCGGCGAGGACCCGGCCACCATCGTGGGCTTCGAGGTCGAGCAGATGCTGATGCCGCAGTTGAGCGGCCCCCATGTGCCGCGCTACGTCGCCCGCGGCGACTGGACGCGCCAGGCCTACATCGTGATGGAGCGCATCCCCGGCGACACGCTGCGCCCGCGCCTGGACGACGCGCCGCTGGACCCCGACGAGCTGGCCGACATCGGCGCGCGCGTGGCCACCGCGCTGGCCGCGCTGCACCGCCAGCATGTGGTGCACCTGGATGTGAAGCCCAGCAACATCATGTTCCGCCCCGATGGCAGCGCGGTGCTGGTGGACTTCGGCCTCAGCCGCCACGAGCAGCTGCCCGACCTGCTGGAAGAGGAGTTCACGCTGCCCATGGGCACGGGCCCCTATATGTCGCCCGAGCAGGTGCAGTTCGTGCGCAACGACCCGCGCAGCGACCTGTTCGCGCTGGGCGTGATGCTCTACCACCTGGCCACCGGCGAGCGCCCCTTCGGCCAGCCCACCTCGGTGCGCGGCCTGCGGCGGCGCCTCTATGTGGAGCCGGTGCCGCCGCGCGCGATACGGCCAGACTGCCCCAAATGGCTGCAGGAGGTCATCCTGCACTGCCTGGAGGTGAGGCCCGACAAGCGCTACCAGAGCGCCGCCCAGCTGGCGCTGGACCTGCGCGAGCCCCAGGGCATCGCGCTGACCGCGCGTGCCGAGAAGCTGCAGACCAGCGGGGCGGTGCGCCGGCTCAAGCAGTGGTTCTTCGCACTGGGCGCCGAGCCCGAGCCCGCGGTGCCGCCGGGCGAGCAGCTGGCACGCAGCCCCATCATCATGGCAGCGGTGGACGCGGACAACGCCTCGCCCGAGCTGCTGGGCCTGTTGCGCGAAACCGCGCGGCGCATCGTGCAGACCGAGCCTGGCGCCCGCCTGGCCTGCGTGGCCATCATGAAGACCAACCGCATCGGCATCGACGAGCTCACCGACAAGCACGGTCAGAGCGTGCACGTGAAGCAGCTGATCGCGCTGCGCCACTGGGCGCGCCCCATCAGCAAGTCGCTGGCGCTGGAGGACGGCCGCCTGACCTTTCATGTGCTGGAAGCGCCGGACGCGGCCGATGCGCTCATAGACTTCGCGCGCCGCAACGGCGTGGACCATATCGTGATGGGCGCGCGCGGGGCGTCGGCGCTGCGGCGCTACCTGGGCAGCGTCAGCAGCCAGGTGGTGGCCCAGGCCGACTGCACCGTGACCGTGGTGCGCGAGCGCGGCGCCGACTGACATCCCCCGACATGAGCGACAACCCCTGTATGCGCTGCGGCGCCTGCTGCGCGAGCTTCCGCGTGGACTTCGACCGGGCCGAGCTGCTGAGCGAAGGCGGCAGCGTGCCCGACGGTCTCACCGTGCCACTGACCAGCCGCCTGGTGCGCCTGCGCGGCACCGACCACCAGCCGCCGCGCTGCGCCGCGCTCGGCGGCCGCGTGGGCGAGCGGGTGAGCTGCGGCATCCACGAGTGGCGCCCCTCGCCCTGCCGTGAGTTCGGCCTGCGCGCGCCCATGGGTCTGGGCGACGAGGCCTGCAACCGGGCCCGTGCTCGGCACGGGCTGGCGCCGCTGTGACGCGGGCTCAGGGGCCGGTGTCGCGCACCAGCCGCCCGCCGGGCGGCAAGGCCGCGCGACGCTGCTCGTTCAGCCAGGCCAGCTTGGCACCGTAGAGCTCGCGCTCACGGTGCGTGGCACTGTTCTCCAGCGCCTTCGCGATCTCGCCGCGCGCACCGCCCAGGTCGCCCAGGCCGTAGTTGGCCAGCGCCAGCCAGAAATGGAACTCCGACACATAGGCCGCCCGCGCGATCTCCTTGCTGAACAGCTCGCGCGCGCTGCGGTACTGGCCCTGGCGCATGGCCTCCACGCCCTGGTCGAAATAGGCGTAGGGCGGCACGGGCTGGATCTGCGCCAGCTGCCGCGCCAGCTCGGCCGCCTGCTGTGGCCGCCCCAGATCGCCCAGCACCAGCACCAGGTTGGACATGGCCTGCAGGTTCTGGGGCTCGCGCTCCAGCACCGCGCGCAGCGTGGCCTCGGCCGCGTCCAGCAGGCCGCGGCGGCGGTAGATGACGGCCAGCGTGTTGTAACTGGCCAGCCAGCGCGGATCGGTCTGCACGCCCGCACGCGCCCACCAGTAGGCCTGGTCCAGTCGCCCCTCGGTCAGTTCTTCGGCTGCGCGGTTGTTCGCAAACATCGCCAGCAGCGTAGCCTCGTCGATCGCATAGCTGCGCTGCCCGCGCAGCAGCCGGGGCGGCAGGAAGTCGATGGTCAGCAGGCCCAGGCTGTCGAACAACGCGGTCTCGCCGGGCACACTGGGACGGCCCACACTGATGTTCACATGGCCGGCAACGAAGAACATGCCATTGGCACGGGTCCAGGACTCATCCAGCGTCACGCTGTTGAAACGCAGATTCAGGCCCATGTGACGCGCGAACGCTGCAGTCATCAGCACCAGCGACATGCAATTGCCGCGCCTCGCCTCGAAGGCCTCGGCCGCGGTGCGGGTGCGTTCGCTGTCGTATTCCAGCTGCAGCCATTCCCGCGCATACAGCGCTTCGATAAGGCCGTCGCGTGGCCCCTTGGCGCGGATCTGACGCGCCATGTCGCCCGCTGCGAATTCGCGCATCGCCGGGCTCAGGGTCAGAGCCTGCCGCGGGTCCACCGGCTCGGTGGGCGGCGCAAAGGCTGCATCGCGCAGCAACGGCGAAGGCTGGTCGGACGGCGTGCTCGCACAGCCGCCCAGCAGTACCGAGCCCACAAGCACCAGAGACCAGCAGCGCGCGCGGACATCCATGATTTGTCTCCTTGTTCGGCAAGCTTAGTCCGGCCGCCGGCAACTTGACACCGGGCCCCCACCACCTCGGGAGGGCACGCCTTGCGGCACCCGGGCCGCCCTGCGACCATGTAGGGATGTTCCTCTTCCGCCGCCACACACTGATGGCCGGGCTAGGTCTGGCCGCGTTCGGCCGACCGGCGCTGGCCCGACCCGCGAACCCGGGCTCGCCGCTGCATCTGGTCACCAGCGAGTTGCCGCCCTTTGCGATGGAGGCGGGCCACGGCGGCCGCCGCGGCGTGCTGCTGGAGCTGGCCGAAATCCTGCTGCAACGCGCCGGCCTGGTCAGCCATACGCGCTTCTACCCCTGGGCCCGTGCGCTGCTGCTGGCCAGCGAGACGCCGCGCACGCTGATCCTGCCCTTGAACCGCACGCCGGAGCGCGAGGCGCGCTTCCAGTGGCTGGTCAAGCTCTACACGCAGCGCTTCGTGTTCCTGTCGATCAGCCCGCAGCCGCGGGTGGACAGCATCGAGCAGGCGCTCGCGGCGCGTGTGGGCGTGCTGCGAGGCTCCTCCAACCTGGCACGGTTGCAGCAGCTGGGCCTGAAGCAGGAGCGCCTGTACGAGGCGGCCAATGTGGACGACCTGCACCGCGCGCTGGAACGCGGCCTGGTGGAGACCATGTACGGCAGCGAGCTCATCCATACCGAGAGCTGGCAGCGCAAGGGCCGCCCCCGTGAGTTGTTGCAGGTGGGGCTGATGCTGGAATCAGCCGACACCTGGCTGGGTGCGCAGGGTGGCGTGACCGACGACGAGATCAATCGCCTGCGCCAGCAGCAGGAAGCCATGCTGGCCGACGGCAGCATGGAGCGGCTGTTCCGCCGCTACGGCATCAGGCTGCGCGCCGAAGACCTGCGCTGAGCCACCACCGCCCGCCCCGGGAGGGGCTGGACAGGCACTGCCCACCCTCAGGTGGCAGCAGCGGCACAAAAGAAGCAAAACTACACGCCACACCCAACTCGGCGCCAATCCGCTCTATATTCGTGCGCCAATTCACGACTTCATCTCAAAATCCACCGGGATTCCACCATCTTCAACATGTAGTTTTACTCCAATAGCATCGCCCAGCCTCAAAGGAGAACAAGCATGGAGACATGGGTGACGGGCTTGGCGCGTCGGGCCAGACGCGCGGCAGCCGGGCTGGCCCTCGGCCTGATGGGCGTGCTGGCGGGCTGTGGGGGCGGTGGCGCCGCCTCGCCACAGGCCGGGGCCCTGAGCATGGCCTCCGCAGCGGATGACGGCAGCACCCAGCTGCTGGCCGGCGTGCCAACGACCACGCCACCACGCCTGCGCGTCGCCGCGGTGGCCACACCCACGGCGCCCGCCACCTCGCTGCGGGTGCACTACCGCCGCACGGACGGCGGCTACGACGGCTGGCAGATCCACACCTGGAACGCCGCCCAGAGCCCCAACTGGAACGGCGGCTGGAACCCGGCCGGCAGCGATGACTTCGGCGTCTACTACGACGTGCCGCTGGCCGCTGGCAGCGGCAGCGTGGGCTTTCTGTTCCACAACGGCGACAACAAGGACAACGGCGGCGCCGACCAAAGCTATGTGCTGCAGGCCGGCGCCAACGAGATCTGGCGCCTGCAGGGCGACAGCACCAACTACGCGAGCAACCCACTGCTGCTGCCGTTGCCCGACATCAAGACCGTGCGGGTGCACTACAAGCGCTTTGACGGCAACTACGCCGCCTGGGGCCTGCACCTGTGGGGCAGCAGCGGGCTGGACACCAGCCGCCTGCCGGCCGGCGTCAACATCGACCTCTGGAACCAGCCGGTGGCCTTCAGCGCGATGCCAGGCTATGCGGCCGGCGACGGCGAGCTGGTGTTCGACATTCCTGTGCTCAACCCCCAGGGCGACGTGAACCGCAAGGGCCTGGAATTCATCATCCACGGCATGCCGCCCAATGAGAACGACAAGGACGGCCGCGACAACAACATCCGCGTCGAGTACAGCGCGCTGAGCGTGCAGGGCCAGGTGGGCCAGATCTGGCTGGTGGAGCGCGACGCCACGGTCTACACCGCGCCGCCCGATCTGCGCAGCGTGTCCAGCACCGATGCGCGCGCCGTGTGGCTGAACAAGAGCCTGGTGAAGTGGCCGCGCATCGCGACCTCGGGCCCGGTGAAGCTGTACTACTCGGCCACCGGCCAGATCGCGGTGGCGCTGGACGCACCGGTCAGCGGCGCCGACGGCTATGTCACGCTGGACGCCTTCAGCGGCAGCGTGCCCGCGGCCGACGCGCTGCGCTTCAAGTACGTGGCCAGCGGCACCGTGTTCAGCGTGCGCGCCGCCGACCTGGCCCGCCTGCCCGCACTGCATCAGCAGCAGCTGGTGCTGGTGCAGGAAGACGCCAACGGCCGCGTGCAGAACGCCACCACCGCGCAGATCGCCGGCGCGCTGGACGATCTCTACGCCGCGGCCGCCGACACACCCGACCTGGGCGCAGTCGTGAAGAACGGCAGCACCAGCTTCAAGGTCTGGGCGCCCACCGCGCAGGCCGTGTCCGTGGTGCTGACCACGCCGCTGGGCAGCTCGGGCCTGAGCCGCACCAGCACCGAAGCCATGACGCGCGACACCGCCACCGGCGTGTGGAGCCTGAGCAAGCCCGGCAACCTGCAGGGCACGCAGTACCGCTACCAGGTGCAGGTGTTCGTGAAGGGCGTGGGCCTGGTGAAGAACCTGGTGGCCGACCCCTATGCACAGGGCCTCACGCTGGGCAGCCAGCAGAGCGTGGTCGTGGACCTGCAGTCGCCGCAGACCAAGCCGCCCGGCTGGGACCTGGGCACGCCGCCCGCCACCGTGGCCGCGCCGTCCGACCTCAGCATCTACGAGCTGCATGTGCGCGACTTCTCCATCAACGACACCAGCGTGCCCGCCGCCCAGCGCGGCAAGTACCTGGCGTTCACGCAGAGCCAGTCCAACGGCATGAAGCATCTCGCGGCCCTCGCCGCGGCCGGGCTGACCGACGTGCACCTGCTGCCGGTGTTCGACATCGCCAGCGTCAACGAAAAGGGCTGCACCACGCCCTCGCCCGCCGGCGCGCCGGACAGCGAGTCGCAGCAGGCCGCGGTGGCCGCCACGGCCGCCAGCGACTGCTTCAACTGGGGCTACGACCCGCTGCAGTTCAGCACGCCGGAGGGCAGCTACTCCAGCAATGCGGCCGACCCGCTGGCCCGCATCGTCGAGTTCCGCCGCATGGTGCAGGCGCTGAACGCGGCCGGCCTGCGCGTGGGCATGGATGTGGTGTTCAACCACACCACGTCCTCGGGCCAGAACGCCAACTCGGTGCTGGACCGCATCGTGCCCGGCTACTACTACCGCCTCAACGCCACCGGCGGCATCGAGCGCTCCACCTGCTGCGAGAACACCGCGGCCGAAAACCTGATGATGGGCAAGCTGATGATCGATTCATCGGCGGTCTGGACGCGGGACTACCGCATCAGCTCACTGCGCTTCGACATCATGGGCCACCACCCGCGCTCGGTGATGGAGGCGCTGAGGGCGAGCGTCAGCGCCGCCGCGGGCCGCCCGGTGCAGATCATCGGCGAGGGCTGGAACTTCGGCGAGGTGGCCAATGGCGCGCGCTTCGTGCAGGCCGAGATGCTGTCGCTGAACGGCTCGGGCATAGGCAGCTTCAACCCCATCATCCGCGACGCGGTGCGCGGTGGCGGCTGCTGCGACAGCGGCAACGCGGTGGTCGCCAACCAGGGCTATGTGAACGGCTTCTTCTACGACCCCAACAGCAATGCCAGCGGCCAGAGCCGCGGCGAGCTGATGTGGCAGGCCGACCGCCTCAAGGCCGCGCTGGCGGGCTCCATACGCAGCTTCGAGATGCAGACCAGCTGGGACGCCAACCTGCGCCTGGAGCAGATCGACGTCGGCGGCATCCCGGCCGGCTGGGTGCTGGAGCCCGGCGAGGTGGTGAACTACATGGAGAACCACGACAACCTCACGCTGTTCGACAACAACGCCTTCCGCCTGCCCACCGGCACCAGCCACGAGGACCGGGCTCGGGTGCAGATCCTGGCCGCCGCGATCAACAGTTTCAGCCAGGGCGTGGCCTACTTCCACGCTGGCGTGGACACGCTGCGCAGCAAGAGCCTGGACCGCAACAGCTACGACAGCGGCGACTGGTTCAACCGCCTGGACTGGAGCTACCAGGACAACAACTTCGGCGTCGGCCTGCCGCCCGCGCGCGACAACGCGGACAACTGGGCCTATGCCCGCCCGCTGCTGGGCAATGCGCTGATCAAGCCCACGCCCGCCGACATCGCCTGGACCCGCGACGCCTTCCGCGACCTGCTCAAGATACGCAAGAGCAGCACGCTGCTGCGTCTGCGCAGCGCGGACGACATCAAGGCACGGCTGAGCTTCCTGAACACCGGCTCGGCCCAGGAGCCCACGGTGCTGGTGGGCCGCGTCGACGGCCGCGGCTATGCCGGCGCCAACTTCGACGAACTGGTCTACCTGATCAACGTGGACAAGAGCGCCAAGCAGCTCACGCTGCCCACGCTGGCCGGCCATGCGCTGGAGCTGCACCCGGTGCACACCGCGCCCGGCGCGGCCGACACCCGCGCCGCCCAGGCCACCTTCGATCGCGCCAGCGGCAGCTTCAGCCTGCCGGCCCGCACCGCCGTGGTCTTTGTCGCGCGCGCCACCGCTCTCAACCGCAAACCCCTGCCATGAATCCGTTCCCCCTGTCCCTCCCGCGCGTCGCCCGCTCGGCCGCCACCGCCGCGCTGATGGCCCTGTCGCTGGCCAGCCCGGCGGCGCAGGCCGCGCCGGTGACGATCGATGTCGCCGGCGCGCAGAGCATCAACCTGCTGGGCGAAGGCGGCAACACGGTCTGGCTCATCGACGTGGGCGCCCACGCGGTACTCAACTCGCTGAGCTGGGACCTGACGCTGTCCGCCACGGAGCCCAGCCTGCTGTCCGAGATGCAGCTCAGCTTAGGCGCCAGCAGCGGGCTGGACCTGCTGACGCTGGCACCCGGCGCGGCCGACGGCTTCAGCGGCAGCGGCCACTACAGCGGCACGCTGGACCTGTCCGGCCTGGGCCTGAGCGTGGGCGAGGACGGCCTGCTGCGGCTGGAGTTCAGCGAGGCCTACAAGGATTTCGCCCCGGGCGTGGCCGAGGGCCAGTGGCTGGGCGGCCAGCTGAGCTTTGACGTCAGCCCGGCCGCCGTGCCCGAGCCTGCCAGCGTCACGCTGACGTTGCTGGGCCTGGGCGCGCTGGGGCTGGCCTCGCGCAGCCGCCGCCGCAGGCACGGCTGACGCGAGCCGTCGGGGGCACCGGCTCAGCGCTGCAGCACGAACACCACCGCGCTGCGCGCCGGCACCTCGAAGCGGCCGGCCTCGAAGCGCGCCTCGCGCCGCACGCGCTCATCCGCCCCGTCGCGCTGCACCGGGTGCAGCACCCAGCGCGCGCCGGCCTCCTCGGGCAGGTTCAGCACCTGGGCGCTGGGCGCCACATTGATCATCAGCAGCACCGCCCGCTCGCCTGGCAGGCCCTGGCCATCGAGGCGGGCGGCCACCAGCACCGGGTTCTGGCCCGGCCCGCTGCCCGGGAAGCTCAGGCGCCGCTGCACCTCCTGCGCGCTGGCCAGCCGCAGCAGCGGCGTGCTCGCGCGGATGCGCAGCAGATCACGGAACACGTCGCGCGACCAGGCGATGTCGGCCGGCGTGGGCGCCAGGTCCGCGCGGGCCAGACGCTCGGCCGCCAGCGCCCAGTCGCGGCCCTGGGCGCCGAAGTTGTCGGCCTTGGGCGGCAGGCCCGTGCCGAAGTGGTTGGTCTGGTAGCTCCAGTCCAGCCGGTTGAACCAGTCGCCGCTGTTGTAGCTGTTGCGGTCCATGGACTTGCTGCGCAGGATGTCCTGGCCCGCGTGGAAATAGGCCACGCCCTGGCTGAAGGCCACCAGCGCCGCGCCCAGCATCTGCACGCGGGCACGCTCGGCCGAGGACGTGTCCAGCGGCAGCTTGAGCGCGTTCACGTCGAACAGCGTCTGGTTGTCGTGGTTCTCCACATAGTTCACCACCTCGTCGGGCTGGCTCGCAAAGCCGGCGGGCTGGTCGCCGTAGCGGATCTGCTCCAGGCGCTGCACCTCGCCGTGCCAGGTCTTGATCGACACGCCGCGCAGCGAGCCGGCCAGCGCGACGCGGATCATGTCCGCCGCATCCAGCAGCTGCTCGCGCGTAGCGCCGCCGCCCAGCGCATTCGGCACGTAAAAGAGGCCGTTGAGCCAGCCCTGGCGGCGCACGCTGTCGTCGCCGCCCTCGCCCGCCGCGCCGCCGCGCGCCGCATCGCGGCCGCGGTCGCTGAAGGAGGCGATGCCGCTGCCGTTGAGGCTCAGCTGCGAGGCCTGCACAAAGCGCGCGCCATGGGCCACCTCGCCGAAGTTCCAGCCCTCGCCCAGCAGCTGCACCGGCCGGCCGGCCTCGGCGTTCACGCGCGCCTGCAGCCGCTCCATGGCTTCGCGCGGCTGGTGGCCCATCAGGTCGAAGCGCATGGAGTCGATGCGGTACTCGCGCACCCACAGCGCCGCCGAATCGATCATCAGCTTGGCCATCATGCGGTGCTCGGTGGCCGTGTTGTCGCAGCAGGTGGAGCGCTCGATGCGGCCCTGCGCGTCCAGCCGGTGGTAGTAGCCCGGCACCAGGCGGTCCAGCACCGACTGCGGGTGCTGGCCGGCCGCGGCCATGTGGTTGTAGACCATATCCATGCCCACGCGCAGGCCGACGGCGTGCAGCGCCATCACCAGGCGGCGGAACTCCAGCACGCGGTTCAGCGGATCGACCGCATAACTGCCCTCGGGCACGTTGAAGTGCCAGGGGTCGTAGCCCCAGTTGAAGCAGTCCTCGGCGGCCAGCGCCATCACCGCGGCCTGCTGGTCGGGCGCGGCGGGCCCGGCGGCGGGCACGCGCGGCGTCTTGCAGCCGCGCTCGGGCACGCTGGCGAAATCGAACACCGGCAGCAGGTGCACATCAGTCAGGCCCGCGCGCGCCAGCGCCTTCAGATGCGCCATGCCGCGCGAGGCCGGCTCGGTGAAGGCCAGGAACTTGCCGCGCCAGGCCGGCCGCACGCTGTCGTCGCTGACGGAGAAGTCGCGCGCATGCAGCTCGTAGATCAGCTGGTCGGTCGCGGCGGCCAGCGGGCGTGGGCGCGGTGCGGCGTCCCAGCCGGCGGGCTTGGTGCGCGGCGAGGCCAGGTCGGCCACCAGGCTGCGGCGCGAGTCCGCGCTCAGCGCCACCGAATAGGGGTCGGTCACCAGATTGCGCACCAGGCCGTGGGTCGGCGTCACCACGTCCACCAGGTAGCGGTAGGCCTGGCCGCTGAGATCACCCGCGGCGCGGGCCTGCCAGCTGCCGGTGCGCGCGTCCCAGGTCATGGGCAACAGCTGCCGCACCGGCCCCTCGGCCGTGCGGTACAGGCACAGGCTGACGCGCTGCGCGGTGGGCGCCCAGACGCGGAACGCGGTGCCGTCGGCGCGCGGCCGCACGCCGAGGTCGTCCAGCCCCTCGGCCGCCGCATAGAGATCGTCCAGCGCGCCCGGCAGCTGCAGGCCGGTGGCGGCGATCACGCGGCCGTCGGCGCGCTCGTGCACCAGCAGCAGCTGCTCGCGCAGCAGCGCCTTCAGCGCGGCCTCGTCCGCGTCCAGCTCGAAACGCGGGCCGGCGGCCACGAAGCGCCAGCGCTCGCCGGCCGGCGCGTCCGACGCGCGCAGCGCCAGCGCCGCACCGGCCAGCAGCTCGCCCGGCCGGGCCTGCAGATCGGCCTGGGGCGCGTGGTAGAGCCGCACCCGCTCGCCCGGCTGCAATTGCAGGCCCGGCCACTGCAGGCGCCGCGCGTCCAGCCAGTAGGCGCCGGCGGGCTGCGGTGCCGCCGCAGTGGGCATAGCCGGCATCACGGGCTCGTGCTCGCAGTCGGCCGCCGTGGGCGCGGGCAGCGTGGCCGCGCAAGCCGCCGAACTCAGCAACAGGGGCAGCAGCAGGCGCGGCAAAGCGGTGATGGCCCGCGGGGTTCGGTACATCAAGGTCTCCTCGTTTTTTGAAAATCGTAGCAAAACTACTTCCCTGCATCGCCCAGCTTGCGGAATTTCTCAGAGAGCATCTATGCTTCCGGCCACGAGACAAGTAGTTTGATTACATGAACAACAAGATTCTGGCCGCCACGCTGGCGCTGGCCGCGCTGCAGGCGCAGGCCGACATTGACACCCGCGCCGTGCCCGCCCGCCCCGTGGCCAGCGCCCTGCCTGCCCACTGGCAGCAAGGCGTGTTCATGGAGGTGTTCGTGCGCGCCTACCAGGACAGCGACGGCGACGGCATCGGCGACCTGCGCGGCCTGGCCCGGCGGCTGGACTACCTCAAGTCGCTGGGCGTCAGCGCGCTGTGGCTGATGCCGGTGACCGCCAGCGCCGACCATGACCACGGCTACGCCACCACCGACTTCCGCGCCATCGAGCCCCAGTACGGCACGCTGGACGACTTCGACACGCTGATACGCGAAGCCCACCGGCGCGGCATAGGCATCGTGATGGACTACGTGGTCAACCACGCGTCCTACCAGTTCCCGCCCTTCCAGCAGGCGCTCAAGGACCCGAGCAGCCCCTGGCGCAGCTGGTTCGTGTGGAACCCCGACCCCGGCCCGGGCTGGGACATCTGGGGCAAATACCCCTGGTACGACGCCGACACCCTGCCCTGGACCTGGGCCGGCGAGCTCAATGACCTGCCGCGCCCCAAGCCAGGCCAGCCCAACGTCTACTTCGGCACCTTCGGCCCCCACATGCCGGACTTCAACCTGCGCAACCCGGTCGTGTGGCGCTATCACGAAGACAGCCTGCGCTTCTGGCTCAACCGCGGGCTGGACGGCTTCCGGCTGGACGCCGTGCCCCACATGATCGAGAACAGCGCCCAGGACTGGAACGACCAGCCCGAGAGCCGCGTGCTGACCAAGCAGCTGCAGGACCTGATCAAGAGCTACCCCGGCCGCTACGCGGTCTGCGAGGCCACGGCCGAGCCCGCGGCCTATGGCGCCCCCGAGGTCTGCGGCGCGGCGTTCGCGTTCAACCTGCAGTACGAGATCATGAAGGCCGCCCAGGGCGACGCGGCGGCCGTGGCCAAGGTGTCGGCCTACTACGCGCAGATGGCGCCCACGATGGCGACCTTTCTGCACAACCACGACAGCTTCGCCGGCCAGCGTGTGTGGGACCAGCTCAAGGGCGACGAGGCCCGCTACCGCCTGGCCGCGGCCAGCTACCTGCTGCTGCCGGGCACGCCTTTCGTTTACTACGGCGAGGAGATCGGCCAGGCCGGCAGCGCCGGCAGCGGCGACGACCCGCTGCGCTCGCCCATGAGCTGGACCGCCAGCAACCGCGGCGCCGAAGGCTTCAGCAGCGGCGCGCCCTTCAGGCCGCTGGCGCTGAACCGCAGCCAGCACAACGCGCAGAGCCAGCAGCTGCAGGCCGACTCGCTGTTCCACTTCTACCAGCGCCTGATCCAGCTGCGCCGCGACTCCGCCGCGCTCACCCGCGGCCGCTACGAGGCCGCGCAGGTGCAGGGTCAGGTCTGGAGCTTCCAGCGCGTGCAGGGGAATGAGCGCGTGCTGGTCGCGATCAACTACGGGGACGAAGCGGCCACCTTGTCGCTGCAACAGCTGCCACCGCGGGCCCGCGCGGTGCCCAGCCTGCCCCGGCAGGCCAGCCCCTGGCAGGCGGACACCGCCGGCCAGGCCACGCTGGCGCTGCCGCCGCTGTCGGTGCGGGTCTATCGCCTGCTGACACGATGAAAACACTGACCGCCCTGTTCACGAGTTTGCTGATGAGTCTGAATGTGCTGGCCGCCGGCCTGGATCATGTGGAGCCGCCGCATTGGTGGGTGGGCATGCGCGACCCCGCGCTGCAGCTGATGCTGCACGGGCCGGGCCTGGCCGAGGCCCAGGTGGCGCTGGCGCCGCAGGCCGGCGTCGCGCTCAAGGGCTGGCACCGGCTGGACAGCCCCAACTACCTGTTCGTGGACCTGGCCGTGGGGCCCAATGCTGCACCAGGCCCGCTGCGCCTCACGCTGACCCGGCCGGGCCAGCCGCCGCAGGTGCTGGACTACCCGCTGCTGGCCCGTGAGCCCGGCTCCGCCCAGCGCCAGGGCTTCGGCCCCAGGGATGCGATCTACCTGGTCGTGCCCGACCGCTTCGCCCGCGCTGGCAACGCCGAGCGCGCCGGCCTGCGCGAGGGGCTGGACCGCGCCAACCCCGGCGGCCGCCACGGCGGCGATATCGCCGGCCTGCGCCAGCACCTGGACTACATCGCGGGCCTGGGCTTCACCCAGCTCTGGCCCACACCGCTGCTGGAGAACGACGCCGAGACCTACAGCTACCACGGCTACGGCGCCACCAACTTCTACCGCATAGACCCGCGCTTCGGCAGCCTGCAGGACTATGTCGCGCTGTCCGCCGACGCACGCCGCCAAGGCGTAGGCCTGCTCCAGGACATCGTGCTCAACCACATCGGCGTGAACCACTGGTGGATGGCCGACCTGCCCACGCCGAGTTGGCTGAATCAGTGGAAGCAAGGCTACACAGAAACCCACCACGCGCGCATGACGCTGCAGGACCCCTACGCCGCGCCCAGCGACCGCCAGCGCTTCACCGACGGCTGGTTCACGCCCGGCATGCCCGACCTGAACCAGCGCCAGCCCGAGCTGGCCACCTATCTGATCCAGATGAGCCTGTGGTGGGTGGAGACCGCCGGCCTGTCGGGCATACGCACCGACACTTACTCCTACTCCGACCGCGACTTCCTGACCCGCTGGTCCGCCCGCGTGATGCAGGAGTACCCGCAGCTCAACATCGTCGGCGAAGAATGGAGCCCCCACCCGGCCGTGGTGGCCTACTGGCAGCGCGGCAAGCGCAACCACGACGGCTATGTGTCCTACACGCCGGGGCTGATGGACTTTCCGCTGCAGTCCAACCTGCTGGCCGCGCTGCTGGAGGGCGACGGCCCCCACACCGGCCTGACCAGGCTCTATGAGGGCCTGGCGCACGACTTCGTCTACGCCGACCCGGCCAACCTGGTGCTGTTCGACGGCAACCACGACACGCCGCGGCTGTTCTCCGTGCTGAAGGAGGACGTGGGCCTCACCCGCCTGGCGCTGGCCTACCTGGCCACCACGCGGCGCATCCCGCAGCTGTTCTACGGCAGCGAGCTGCTGATGACCAGCCCGACCGAGCGCGACGACGGCAAGGTGCGCGCCGACATGCCCGGCGGCTGGCCCGGCGACCGCGTGAACGCCTTCACCGGCGCGGGCCTGAGCCCCGCGCAGCGCGACATGCAGGCCTGGGTACGAACGCTCTTCACCTGGCGCAAGGCCAACCCGGTGCTGCACGACGGCGCGCTGATGCAGTACGCGCCGCTGGACGGGGTCTATGTGTTCTTCCGCTACGACGCGCAGCGCACCGTGATGGTGGTGATGAACAAGAACGAGCAGCCGCGAGACCTGAGCCTGGCCCGATTCGCCGAGCGCGTGGCGCCGGGCGATGCGGCGCGCGACATCTTCAGCGGGCGTGAGACGACGCTGGGGGACACGCTGCATGTGCCGGCGCGGGGGCCGGTGGTGTTGGAGATCAGGCGGCGCTGAGAGAGGCGCTGCGGCACGCAGGCCTGCTCGATCGGAAGGCCGCATGCGCGGCCTCTCAACGGTCCGCAGCGGTCAGAGAACGTCCAGCGTCACCTCGTCGATGCGGACAAACCTCGACTCGGCGTCGAGCTCAGCGAACACATAGACCTCGCGCGACACGCGCGAGCCGTCCCGCAGGGTGAGCTCGATTCGATGCCGCTGCGCATATCGTGCCGTGTCGACCACTTCGTCGAGCACGGTGACGCGTGACTGCTTCAACTGCGGCCGCAGTGTTTCAACAGCGTCGATGAACGCCTCGCGGTCAACCGCGAGTCCATTGACCGTCTGTCTGAAGTCGGGCGAAAAGTGGCGATCAGCCGCCACCCGCAGCGCCACGGCTTCGTCCAGCAGATCGTCGATGGCTCGCTTGAGCCGGTATCGCGCAACCATGCCCGCTACTAGACGACCGTCAGAACCAGCTTGCCCGCCAAGTGACCGGCCGCGGCTCGTTCGTGCGCTTCGCGAGCGTTCTGGAGCGGATATTGGCTGTCGATGGCGACGCGAACGGTGCCCTCATCGAGCAAGCCGCTGAGGGTGGCCAGTTGCTTCCCGCTGGAGCGTACTTGGGTTGAGGAGACGGTCACACCGAGCTTGGTGGCCTCCTCCGCGCCGTTGAAGCCCAGCGGGAAGATGGGAAACAGGGCGCCGCCTCGCTTCAGCACCTTCAGAAAGCGCCCGGCCCCGGCCCCGCCAACGCAGTCAACCACCAGGTCGACGCCGCAAACCATGTCTTGCGGCGCGCCCCGGGTGTAGTCGATGAACTCGTCTGCACCCAGACTGCGGACGAAAGCCTCTTGCCGGCCTGAAGCGACAGCAATGACTTTCGCGCCCTTCAACTTGGCCAGTTGCACGACGAAATGCCCCACGCCACCGCCGGCGCCGTTCACCAGCACGGTCCGCCCCTCAAGCGGCACGGGCTCGTGGCGATGCGGCTGAAGCGGGTTCTGCACATCGTGGCCCAGTTCGATGAGGAACTGCCAAGCCGTGAGCAGCGACATGGGGGCCGCAGCGGCATGGGCGTGATCGATGTTGGCGGGCTTCAGCGCGACCTCATCGGCCGGGACGCTGACGTACTCCGCATAGCCGCGGCTCTGGCCCGCCAGCCCTGAGGGGAAACGGACCATCGAGTACACCTCGTCACCCGGCTTGAAGGCCGTGACGTCATCGGCAACCGCCTCGATGACGCCCGAAACGTCGGTCCCCAGAATCACCGGGAAGTCCACCTTGGGTTGCCACTCCGGCGGAAGCATCTTGTAGCCCTCGCGCAGGTACCAATCGGGTGGGTTCAACCCGACCGCATGAACCCGGATCAGCACCTCGCCCCCGGCAAGAGACGGCACAGGCGCGTCCTCGTAGCTCAGGACCTCCGGTCTACCGAACTCATGCTGCCTCACGGCCTTCATCACGCGCGCACTCATCATTGACTCTTCCGGTTGAAGCGGCGGAACGCCGCGATGAAGGCCAGTTTGGTCAATTTCCTTGCATTTGATAATCAGGCCGGAGATTGATATACACGTTCCATGACGGAACAAATCACCGTGGAGCGCCTGACGGGCATCATTGCCTTCTCACGCGCTGCCTCTTTGGGAAGCTTCACAGCAGCGGCCAGGTCGCTGTCCGTGTCCCCGTCGGCGATCAGCAAGTCGATTCAGCGGCTCGAGCAGCTGCTCGGCGTCAAGCTTTTCACCCGGACGACCAGGTCCTTGGTCCTCACCCCGGAAGGCATCGACCTGCAAGCCAAGGCGTCGCATCTGCTCCAGGCGGCCGAGAGCGTCGTGCAGTCCGCAACCGCGGCCCAGGCAGAACCCAGCGGCACGCTAAAAATCGCTGCCCCTTTGCCCATAGGGACGCGCTTGCTGGCGCCCGTCCTGCCCGAGTTCCGACGACGCTTCCCGAAGGTGAAGCTCGATCTGCGGCTCAGCGACCATTTCGTGAATCTCGTGGAGGAGCGTATCGATGTCGCGATACGCCTGGGGCACCTTCCCGACTCCAACCTGATTTCCAGAACACTCGCGCCGGTGCGCCTCGGGGCGTATGCCTCCCCAGGCTATTTGGCAGCGCGAGGAACGCCACAGCGACCAGACGAGGTGGCGGATCACGACTGTGTGAACTTCCGCTTCCAGAACTCTGGCCAGCTGCTCAGCTGGGTTTTCGCCGTGGGCGAGCGCAAGCTGGAGCTGAGCTCCCCGGCGTCCATCGTCGTTGATGTCAGCGACGCGGTCGTGGAGGTGCTTGCAGCCGGTGGCGGCATCGGCATGACGGCATCATGGATTGCAGCGCCCTACGTCGAAAGAGGCCTGTTGGTACCGCTCCTGCAGCAATACTGGGTCACCAGTACCGCGATTCATGCCGTCTGGCCCGAGAGCAGACGCAGCAATCCGGCCGTGAAGGTCTTTGTGGCTTATCTCGCCGAGGTCGTCGAGGCCCGCGGAATCGGGTGATCTCGCTTGCCCAAGGCGTCACGAGGCGGTTTTTCATGGTGACGGAATTCGGGTACGCGCCGCCGGACGGCGTCAACGTGGTCTTCCGCTGCGACACGCAGCGCCAGGTGATGGTGGTGCTGAACAAGAACGGGCGGCCGCAAGACCTGACCCTGGCCCGCTTCGCCGAGCGCGTGGCGCCTGGTGATGTGGCGCGAGACATCTTCAGCGGGCGTGAGACGACGCTGGGGGACACGCTGCATGTGCCGGCGCGGGGGCCGGTGGTGTTGGAGATCAGGCGGCGTTGAGGAGCTTGGTGCTGCGGCGCGCGGGCCTGGTCGGTCTGCTGCACCTGAGGGCTCGACCACAGCTGTAGATTCAAGACCTGACCCTCATCTTGGGCGGGCTGCTCTTGCGATGAGCCTTTGCAACTCGCAACACCGCGCCGGGATTCCTGCCATGCCGCTTGCAAGCGGCATGGCCTTCGCCAGGCACAAGGCAGCCCGCAGTGGGCTGCCTTGTGTCCGGGCTCAGCCCCGGCGGGCGGGTAACTTTCTTCTGGTCGCGCCCAGAAGAAAGTCACCAAAGAAGATGCGCTGAACCGCACCGCGCTCGGTGCCTGCATCGAGGTCCACCAATTCAACGAGCGCTTGTTGCGGGCGGAAAGGCGAGCCGCTGCGCTCTCGCGGTGGACTTGTCATCGCCCGATGGCCTCGAACCTCTGCGCCGTCCGACGCGCGGCTGCACGCCGTGCTCAGCAGCGAATGGGAATTCGGCGTCGCTCGGGCGACGCTGGCCGTGGAGCGCACGGCGGGATGTGCCTGCAAGTCGTTGGGGTTGGCTTCTCGGCCGCTGCAAAGGGGCGGCCTCGCCTGCGACGGCCGGCCCCCCCCCAAAAAAGCAAAGAGCCGGTCTGACGGCCGGCTCTTTGCTTTCACGTGGCAGTTCGTCAAGTCTGAAAATTAGAGGCCTGATCCCGAATACGGGGTTCTCCGCGTGAGCCATCGCCCCTGGCCATGGCAACATCCCGCTACCACGCAGGGCGACCCATCAGCCCCAAGAAAATTGCAACCAGTGCGGCATTTGCTCTGAAAATGGGCAGCCAATTAGTAGCACGGCGGGGAGGATGGAATCCATGTGCAGCAAGAATTCAGCGCCGTTCCAGTGCGGCCCATTACTGCGCGGCTCGACGTGATAAGCGGCGCCGCCCTGCGGTCTACAACAAGTTAGGCGTTCCCGAACCCAATCCGCAACATGTCGACCTCCTACCGCTACAACATGAGCTTCGAGGCAGAAGTCCGCCGCGTGGCAGAAGCCGTGTGGAATCTTGAGCCAGGCGCTTGTCAGCCTTCGCACTACCCAGGTGACCCGGTAGTCCGGGAAATCGATGGAATAGCGCGGCTGCGGGACTTGACCCACCTGATCATGGCTACGACGAGCACGAAACTCGACAAGGCCCGTGAAGACGTGAAGAAATTGCTCGCCGCAGAGTCCATCGAACGCACGCGCGCCCCAGCAGTCTCGAAGTGGCTCATTACTGAGCATCAACTAGATGCCCAGCACGTTGAAGTAGCTCGCAAGAGCAATGTCATTGCACTCACTCTGCAACAATTCCAACGCCGCTTCTTTGACAGCGGCAAGTATTTAGCGTTGAGAGAGCGAGCAGCTTTTGGTTCTGCGCGCGATCCTCAGACTGACTCAGTGAATATCGCAGATGATGCCTACATCTCATTGCCGATTACTGTGCTGTCCGATACAAAGGCACAAAATCCATTCAAGCCCGGTCAGTCGGTCTCTTTGCATCAATTGAAGCTCAGGGTCTCCGAGGGGGGAACCGTCGTACTGAAAGCTCCGTTTGGATCCGGAAAAAGCTTGACGACGCGCGAACTTTTCAAACAGCTCGCAAAGCTGCATAGAGATGACTCAAACGCGGCGATCCCGCTCACTCTCAATCTGCGAGATCACTGGGGCGAGGACCACAGCGACGAGATTCTGGAGCGGCACGCACGCACCATCGGCTATTCCCCGCGAGAAGACGTGGTCGTAGCTTGGCGAGCCGGAATGTGCTGCCTACTCCTAGACGGTTTTGATGAGGTGGCATCGCAGACCGTCGTGAGGACCGACAACAAGAACTTCATGCGAGACGCACGCCGCCGCGCGCTTCAGGGGGTACGGGATTTCACGCAAAAGGCCCCAGCTAATGCAGGCATTTTCTTGTGTGGGCGTGACCACTACTTCGACACCGACACTGAGTTGTCGTCCTCACTAGGAATCGGGACCCGTCCTTGCTTGATTGTCAAGCTTGAAGAGTTCAGTGACGCCCACGCGAACGACTTCCTGAGGAAGAACGGAATCTCTTCTGCCTTGCCGGATTGGTTGCCGCGCAAGCCCTTAATCTTGGCGTACCTACTTCGCCGAAACCTCTACTCTGAGGTTCTCAGCATCGAGTCCTCGCGAGGGTTTGGACATGCCTGGGATGAATTCCTGACGCGAATCTGCGAGAGAGAGTCGCAGCTTGAGAGTTCTTCGATGGACCCGGCGACAATTCGAGCAGTGCTTGAGAGGCTTGCGGAGTCTGTGCGATCGAAGAGTTCAGGCACCGGCCCAGTCACGGGTGTTGACCTTGCCGAGGCTTACTTCGCGGAAACGGGTCAAGCGGCCGGCGAAGGTGTGCTTGCACAACTCCAGCGACTTCCTGGTCTTACACAACGCGACAGTGAGCCAGGCAACCGCTCTTTTGTGGACTTCGACATGCTGGGCGCGCTCCAGGGCAGTGCTTTTGCCAGGAGAGTGCTTACGGCGTTTCAGGGCCCGATTCCGATTCCTCTGGACGAGCTAGGCGAGAAGGCCGTTTCCATGGCGACTCATGCTCTCTCAAAGAATGGAGCCACACCCGAGATGCTGATAGGAGTCGCCGAGCAGCTGGCAGCAAAGACATCGCGCGAGAGCGCTGGCGCACAACTCATTGCGGATTGCGTCGTCGTCGCGCTGCGTATGGCTATTGATCTAGAGCGTGAGGAGATCGATTTCCGCGGACTCGTGATTAGCGGCGGGGCCATCGGCCGGCTCCCTCTAGATGAGATTCACATCAAGCGCCTATCTCTCACAAACTCGCTCATTCACGAGATCGCTCTGGGCTCAGTTGATAGTGCCGACGGCATCCGTCTCAGCGACTGTTTCATATCCAAAATCGGCGGCGTAACCGCGCGCGCGGGCTTGCCTGCAGGTCTCGTTGATGACGCATGTGAGATCGAAGTGTTTGACAGCATGGCAACGAACAGTGCCGTTCTGAAGTCGGACTTGCCCGCGAACCTGAAGGCACTTGTGACCGTTCTCCGCAAGCTATACCGACAACCGGGTTCGGGTCGAAAACTGAGCGCGTTTAGCCGCGGCATTACCAAGCCTGAGGTTGCGAGCCTCGTAGAACCGGTACTCGACCTGCTTCAACAGCATCGCTTCATCACTGTTTTCAACTCCGTAGTTCAGCCGATCCGGAAGCAATCGCCCAGAGTGGACAAGATTCTTGTGGCGCCCAACCTGTCTGACGATGATCTAGTGAAAGCAGTTCGAGCGCTCGCGCAGTGACGCCTAACCAATCGCTCAAGCTGAGCCGGCTACAGCAGGCACTGTAAGCCCGGCCTGAGGTACTCCGTATATTGTCTCAGTCCGGACTTACAGTACCGGCCTCCGCGGGCAGCTTAGCTCGAACGTTAACGTTGATTTCCAAACCAAAGAGCCGGTCGTTAGACCGGCTCTTTGGTTTGGAATGTCGGCTGGTGGCTATTCCTGCATTCCCCTTTGGAGCCGCCGAGAAGCGCAGGAGCCCGGGGCGCGTGCGCAGCACGCTTCAAGAACTGACTCGCGACGCTTTTTTGAACAGAGCGTAGCGCAGTGAGTTCGGCGCGGCCCCTGGCTTCGATGCACTGAGACAGGACCGAGTGCAGCACCTGCGTGCTGCACGACGCCTGACGAAGGCCCAAGCGCATGCAGGCGCTTGGGCACGCAGGGAACCCCTCGCGCAGCGAGGGGCGGCGGAACAGGGGCCGCTCTTTGCCCACTTTCTGGCGGGACAGAAAGTGGGTCGCCCGCGGGGGCTGAGCCCGGACACAAGGCAGCCCACTGCGGGCTGCCTTGTGCCTGGCGAAGGGCTTTCCGCTTGCAAGCGGAAAGCCAGAACTCCCCGCATGGACCTCGCGAAGAAGCACAAATGCCTCGCCAAGCCCACCCGCAAACGACGAGGAACGGGGTCAGGTCTAAACCCGTCAACCTACTCCATCGCGTTGCGATCAATCGATGGGCCCACTCGGCAAGACAGCCACCTCAACTCCCCTTCCCCCACAACCCCTTCAACCGCTCCAACCTCGGCGTCACCACCGGCACCGTCAGCATGGTGCTGGCCACCGCCATCAGCAGCAGTGCGGTGAAGGTTTCGCTGGTGATGATCTGACGGTCCAGCAGGATGTTGGCGAAGATGATCATGATCAGCGCCTTGGTCTGCAGCAGCCAGCCGATCAGGCCGGCCTCGCCGGGCGCCCAGCG
>NZ_CAJYPS010000021.1 GCF_913777145.1 uncultured Roseateles sp. | reverse complement strand
TGCAGATGTCGCTGGACGTTGCCGGCCTGCTGAAGGAAGCCTGCACGGCCCTGGGCATCCCGCTGATCTACAAGGGCTCCTTCGACAAGGCCAACCGCTCGTCGGGCACGTCCAAGCGCGGCGTCGGCATGGAAGCGGGCCTGAAGATCCTCGACGAGGTGCGCCGCCAGACCGGCCTGCCGGTGCTGACCGATGTGCACGATGCCAGCCAGGTGGCCGAGGTGGCTGCCGTCGTCGACGTGCTGCAGACGCCGGCCTTCCTGTGCCGCCAGACTGATTTCATCCGTGCCGTCGCCCAGAGCGGCAAGCCCGTGAACATCAAGAAGGGCCAGTTCCTCGCGCCCTGGGACATGAAGAACGTCATCGACAAGGCCCGCGCCGCTGCGCGCGAGGCGGGCCTCTCCGAAGACCGTTTCCTGGCCTGCGAGCGCGGCGTGAGCTTCGGCTACAACAACCTGGTGGCCGACATGACCAGCCTGGCCGAGATGCGCAACAGCGGTGCGCCGGTGGTGTTCGACGTGACCCACTCGGTGCAGAAGCCCGGCGGTCAGGGCACCAGCAGCGGCGGTGCCCGTGAGATGGTGCCGGTGCTGGCCCGCGCGGGCATCGGCGTGGGCGTGGCGGGCCTGTTCATGGAGACCCACCCCAACCCGGCCGAGGCCTTCAGCGACGGGCCGAACGCCGTGCCGCTCAAGCACATGAAGACCCTGCTGGAGCAGCTGGTGGCGCTGGACCGCGTGGTCAAGCAGCAGCCGCTGCTGGAGAACGATTTCTCCTGCTGAGGGAAAGATCCTCCGTCGATACGACTTCTCCTGCTGAACCCGCCATGCCCAGCGCCTACATCCTCGCCAACGTCACCGTCACCAACCCCATGCAATACGAGGACTACCGCAAGTTCTCGTCGCTCGCGATGCAGGCGCATGGCGCCGAGGTGTGCATCCGTGGCGGCGCCGTGCAGGTGCTGGAAGGCGACTGGACGCCCGAGCGCGTCGTGCTGCTGAAGTTCCCGTCGCGCGAGGCCGCGCTGGCCTTCTACGACTCGCCCGAGTACGGCCGCGCACGCCAGGCCCGCGAGGGCGCGGCCGTGATGCGCATGGTGTTGATCGAAGGGGTCTGAACCCCGCGAATGTTGTGACGCGGTAACGCCTGCTTGGCACACTGCGCGCCCTGAGTTTTTTCACTTTCTGGAGACAGCTGAATGAGCGCCATCGTTGACATCGTCGGCCGAGAGATCCTCGACAGCCGCGGCAACCCCACCGTCGAATGCGACGTGCTGCTGGAGTCCGGCGTCATGGGCCGCGCGGCCGTGCCGTCGGGTGCGTCCACCGGCTCGCGCGAAGCCATCGAGCTGCGCGACGGCGACAAGGGCCGCTACCTGGGCAAGGGTGTGCTCAAGGCCGTCGAGCACATCAACACCGAGATCAGCGAAGCCGTGCTGGGCCTGGACGCCTCCGAACAGGCCTTCCTGGACAAGACCCTGATCGACCTGGACGGCACCGAGAACAAGAGCCGCCTGGGCGCCAACGCGATGCTGGCCGTGTCCATGGCCGTGGCCCGCGCCGCGGCCGAAGAGTCCGGCCTGCCGCTGTACCGCTACTTCGGCGGCATGGGCGGCAACCAGCTGCCCGTGCCCATGATGAACGTCATCAACGGCGGCGCGCACGCGAACAACTCGCTGGACCTGCAGGAGCTGATGATCATCCCCGTGGGCGCCCCGAGCTTCCGCGAGGCGCTGCGCTGGGGTGCCGAGGTCTTCCACGCGCTGAAGAAGATCCTGCACGACAAGGGCATCTCCACCGCCGTGGGTGACGAGGGCGGCTTCGCACCCAGCGTCGAGAGCCACGAGGCGGCCATCCAGCTGATCCTGGAAGCCATCGACAAGGCCGGCTACACCGCCGGCGAGCAGATCGCGCTGGGCCTGGACTGCGCCGCCAGCGAGTTCTACAAGGACGGCAAGTACGTGCTGGAAGGCGAAGGCGGCATCCAGCTGACGGCCGAGCAGTGGACCGACATGCTGGCCACCTGGGTGGACAAGTACCCCATCATCTCCATCGAAGACGGCATGGCCGAAGGCGACTGGGACGGCTGGAAGCACATCACCGAGAAGCTGGGCGACAAGGTGCAGCTGGTGGGCGACGACCTGTTCGTCACCAACACCAAGATCCTGAAGGAAGGCATCGACAAGGGCATCGCCAATTCCATCCTCATCAAGATCAACCAGATCGGCACGCTGACCGAGACCTTCGCCGCCATCGAGATGGCCAAGCGCGCCGGCTACACCGCCGTCATCAGCCACCGCTCGGGCGAGACCGAGGACAACACCATCGCCGACATCGCGGTGGGCCTGAACGCCGGCCAGATCAAGACCGGCTCGCTGTCGCGCTCGGACCGCATGGCCAAGTACAACCAGCTGCTGCGCATCGAGGAAGACCTGGGCGACATCGCCGTCTACCCGGGCCGTGCAGCCTTCTACAACCTGAAGTAAGGTCCGGCCTCACGCGCCGCGGCTGCGGTCGTGGCGCGCGCCTCCCTCCCCTCCTCGCCCTCGTCCGCCATGAAAGCTCTCGCCGTGGTCCTGGTCGTCTTCCTGCTGGCCATCCAAGCCCAGATCTGGGTGGGCCGGGGCAGCCTGCCGCGCGTCGCCCAGCTGCGCGTGGAGCTGGCCCAGGCCGAAGCCGACAACGACAAGGCCCGGGCCGCCAACGCCCAGCTCCAGGCCGAGTTGCGCGACCTGCGCGAAGGCCTGGAGATGGTCGAGGAGAAAGCCCGCTTCGAGCTGGGCATGATCAAGCAGGATGAGATCTACATCCCGCTGAAATGAGCGGCCGGCACGCCGGCCCGCTTAGGCATTGCTTCCCACCACCGTGTCCCTGATCTCCCAGCTCTGGGCGGCGCTGCAGTCGCCCGCCTTCGTCGCGCTCGGCAGCCCGATTTCCTGGCTGGAGCTGGTGGCCTTTGTGCTGGCGCTGTGGATGGTGGTCTGCAATATGCGCGTGAAGCTGCTGGCCTGGCCGCTGGCCATCGTCAGCTCGCTGATGTACTTCGCGCTCTTCTGGGAAGGCCGGCTCTACGGCGAGGCGGCGCTGCAGCTGCTGTTCGCCGCACTGGCCGGCTGGGGCTGGTGGCAGTGGCGCTTCGGCCGCCGCGCGGACGGCAGTGCGCTGCAGGTGCGGCGCCTGGGCCTGGCCGGCCTGCTGCGCCCCACGCTGCTGACGCTGGCCGCCTGGCCGCTGCTGGGCTGGTTCCTGGCCCGCCACACCGACTCGCCGCTGCCCTACTGGGACGCCTTTCCCACCGTCGCCAGCCTGCTTGGCCAGTGGCTGCTGGCGCGCAAGTACGAGGAAAACTGGCCCACCTGGGTCGTGGTGAATGTGGTCAGCGTCGTGCTGTTCGGCCTCAAGGGCTACTGGCTCACCGTGCTGCTGTATGCCGGCTTCATTCCCATGAGCTTCTGGGGCTGGCGCGCCTGGCGCCAGGCGGGCCTGGCCGCCGCGCGGGCATGAGTGCCCGCCTGGTCGCGCTGCTGGGCGGTGAATGCACCGGCAAGACCACGCTGGGCCAGGCGCTGGCCCGGCATTTCGACGCGGCCTTTGTGCCCGAGGTGCTGCGCGAATGGTGCGACGCTGCCGGCCGCACGCCGCGGCGCGAGGAGCAGGCCCAGATCGCGGCCGAGCAGGCGCGCCGCATCCAGGCCGCCGCCCAAGGCCAGGCGCTGGTGTTCTGCGACACCACACCGCTGATCACGGCGCTCTACAGCCAGCAGTATTTCGACGACACCACGCTGCTGCCCGCCGCGCTGGACTTTCAGCGCGGCTGCGCGCTCAACCTGCTGTGCGCGACTGACCTGCCCTGGGAACCCGACGGCGTGCAGCGCGACGGCCCCGCCGCCCGCGCGCGGCTGGATCAGCACCTGCGCGGCACGCTCACCAAGGCCGGCCTGGGCTGGACCGACGTGGCCGGCCCGGAAGCCCGGCGCCTCGCGCTGGCCATCGCCGCGCTGCAGCGCCCCGCCCCCGGCCCCTGACGCCGGCAGGCCAGGCGCTTAGACCTAAACTCGACGCTCCCCCAAGAACAAAGGCTTGCTGCATGGACACCCGCACCTCCGAAACCCGTTTGCGCATCGACCAGCTACGCGACGCGATGCGAGCAGCCGGCGTGCAGGCCGTGCTCGTGCCCTCGGCCGACCCGCACCTGTCCGAGTACCTGCCCGAGCGCTGGCAGGGCCGGCAGTGGCTGTCGGGCTTCACCGGCTCGGTGGGCAGCCTGGTGGTCACGCAGGACCGCGCGGCACTGTTCGCCGACAGCCGCTACTGGACCCAGGCCGAGGCCCAGATCGCCGGCAGCGGCATCGCGCTGGAGAAGATGGCGTCGGGCGCCTCCACCCAGTACATCGACTGGATCGCGCAGCAGCTGCGCCCCGGCCAGACGCTGGCGGTGGACGGCCAGGTGCTGGGCCTGTCGCTGGCCAGCACGCTGCGCCACGCGATGACACGCGCCGGCCTGACGCTGCGCACCGACCTGGACCTGCTGCAGGCCATCTGGCCCCAGCGCCCCGGCCTGCCCGCCGAACCGGTGTACGAGCACCTGCCGCCGCAGGCCACGGTGTCGCGCGGTGAAAAGCTGGCACGCGTGCGCGCCGCGATGGCCTCGGCCGGCGCCAGCCACCACCTGATCTCCACCGTGGACGACATCGCCTGGCTGCTGAACCTGCGCGGCTCGGACGTGGAATACAACCCGGTCTTCCTGGCCCACCTGCTGCTGGACATGCGCGGTGGCCAGCTGTTCGTGGCCGCGGGCAAGATCGATGCCGCACTGGCCGCCCGCCTTGCGGCCGACGGCCTGCAGGTGCAGCCCTACGAGCAGGCTGCCGCCGCGCTGGCCGCGCTGCCCGCGGACGGCCAGCTGCTGCTGGACCCGCGCCGCATCACGCTGGGCCTGCGCGAGGCCGTGCCCGCCGGCGTCAAGGTGATCGAGCAGATCAACCCCAGCACGCTGGCCAAGAGCCGCAAGACCTCGGCCGAGGCCGCCTTCATCCGCGAGGCCATGGCCGAGGACGGCGCCGCGATGTGCGAGTTCTATGCCGAGTTCGAGGCCTCGCTGGCCCGCGGCGAGCGCTGGAGCGAGCTGGACATCGACACCCGGCTGACCGCCGCGCGCACCAGGCGCACCGGCTTCGTGGGCCTGTCCTTCTCCACCATCGCCGGCTTCAACGCCAATGGCGCCCTGCCCCACTACCGTGCCACGCCGGACGCTTTCTCCTGGATAGAGGGCAACGGCCTGCTGCTGATCGACTCCGGCGGCCAGTATGTGGGCGGCACCACCGACATCACCCGCGTGTGGCCCATCGGCCAGATCAGCGCCGCGCACAAGCGCGACTACACCCGCGTGCTCAAGGGCACGATCGCGCTGTCGGCCACGCTGTTCCCGCGCGGCACGCCCAGCCCCATGCTGGACAGCATCGCGCGCGCGCCGCTGTGGGCCGCCGGCCTGGACTACGGCCACGGTACCGGCCACGGCGTGGGCTACTTCCTGAACGTGCATGAAGGCCCGCAGAGCATCTCCAAGGCCACGGCCGAGCCGGCCATGGCCATGGAGCCGGGCATGGTCACGTCCATAGAGCCAGGGCTGTACCGCCCGGGCCAGTGGGGTGTGCGCATCGAGAACCTGGTGCTCAACGTCGTGGTGGACACGCCCGAGGCCGGCGCCTTCGGCGAAATGCTGGGCTTCGAGACGCTGACGCTGTGCCCTATCGACACGCGCTGCATAGACACCAGCCTGCTGCGTGCCGACGAGATCGCGTGGCTGAACCGCTACCACGCGACCGTGCGCGAGCGCCTGCAGCCGCGCGTGAGCGGCGCGGCGCTGGCCTGGCTGCTGGAACGCACCGAGCCCCTCTGAGCGGGCCCGGCCATGGACCGCGTTGAGATCGCCGTCATAGGCGCCGGCGTGGTGGGCCTGGCAGTCGCGCGGGCGCTGGTTCAGCAGGGCCGCGAGGTCGTGCTGATCGAAGCCGCGAGCGCGATAGGCAGCGGCATCTCCTCGCGCAACAGCGAGGTGATACACGCCGGGCTCTACTACCCCACCGCCAGCCTCAAGGCGGCGCTGTGCGTGCGTGGCAAGGCCCTGCTGTACGACTACTGCGCCGCCCGCGGCATCGCGCACCGGCGCTGCGGCAAGCTGGTGGTGGCCACGCGCGAGAGCGACCTGCCCCGGCTGCAGGCCCTGGCCGCCCAGGGTGCGGCCAACGGCGTGCACGACCTGAGCCTGCTGGCGGGCGACGAGGCGCGGGCCCGCGAGCCCGAACTGCGCTGCGCCGCGGCGCTGTGGTCGCCATCCAGCGGCATCGTGGACAGCCATGGCCTGATGACCGCGCTGCTGGGCGATGCCGAGGCCGCCGGTGCGTTGCTGGCGCTGGCCAGTCGCGTGGAGGGCGGCGACTACGACGGCCGCGTCTGGCGGCTGCGCTGCAGCGACGAGTTCGAACTGGCCGCCGACCTGGTGGTGAATTGCGCGGGCCTGCACGCGGCCCGGGTATCGGGCGCGCTGGGCCGGCCGGTGGCGCCGCTGCGCTATGCGCGAGGCCATTACTTCGCGCTGGCCGGGCGCGCGCCCTTCTCCCACCTCATCTACCCGCTGCCGGTGGACGGCGGCCTGGGCGTGCACCTGACGCTGGACCTGGGCGGCCAGGCCCGCTTCGGGCCGGATGTGCAGTGGCTGGACGAGCGCGACCCCGACACGCTGGACTACCGCGTGGACCCGGCCCTGGGCCCGGCCTTCGAGGCCGAGGTGCGCCACTACTGGCCGGGCCTGCCCGAGGGCCGTCTGGCGCCGGCCTACAGCGGCATACGACCCAAGCTCAGCGGCCCCGGCGAGCCGGCGGCCGATTTCCTGATCGACCACCAGCCCGGCCTGGTCAACCTGCTGGGCATAGAGTCCCCGGGCCTGACCGCCTCACTGGCGCTGGCGGAGACGCTGGCCGAACAGCTCACCTGACACCAGGCACCTGCGCGCGCTTCAGCCGTGCGCCTGGCGCGCGATGATGGCGTCGGCGGCGGACTCGGCCTGCAGCAGCGGCTGCTGCAGCGCCTGCGTGCGGTAGACCGGCTGGCTCTGCGGCGCGGCCTGGCCCAGTACGGGACCACTGCGGTCGTGCGTGTCCACGCGCACCTGCATGGACAGGCCGATGCGCAGCGGATGCTCGCGCAGCTCCGCCGGGTCCAGCGCGATGCGCACCGGCACACGCTGCACCACCTTGATCCAGTTGCCGGTCGCGTTCTGCGCCGGCAGCAGCGAGAACGCGCTGCCGGTGCCGGGCGACAGGCCCAGCACGCGACCGTGGAAGCTCACGTCGCCCCCGTAGACATCGGCCTGCAGTTGCACCGGCTGGCCCACGCGCAAATGAGCCAGCTCGGACTCCTTGAAGTTCGCGTCCACCCACAGCTGCTCCAGCGGCACGATGGACATCAGCGCCGTGCCCGGCGTCACATGGGCGCCCAGCTGCACGCTGCGCTTGCCCACATAGCCGCTGACCGGCGCCAGCACCGCGTTGCGATGCTGGGCCAGCCAGGCCTGCACATAGTCGGCCCGCGCGGCCTGCACCGCCGGGTGCTCGGCCAGGCTCACGCCGGCCAGACCGGCGCGCGCGGCCTCGGCCTGGCGCTCGGCCACGGCCAGCGCGGCCTGGGCGGTCTGCACCGCGTCCTGCGCATGGGCGATCTCCTCGGCCGGCAGCGTCTGGTCGGCGGCCAGCGGGCGGCGGCGGGCCAGGTCTTGCTGGGCACGCTGCAGTTCGGTGCGGCGCAAGGCAATGGTCGCGTCGTACTGGGCCAGCGCGCTGTAGCGCTCACGCAGCTCGCGCACCTGCTGGCCCAGCCGGGCCGCGGCCTGCTCCAGCGCGACCTGCGCATCGGCCGGGTCCAGCAGCACCAGCTCGGCGCCGGCCTGAACGCGCTGGGTCTCGTCCGCGCGGATCTCGGCCACGTTGCCGGCGGCCTGGGCGGTGAGCATCACCTGGTTGCCGCCCACATAGGCGTTGTCGGTGTCCTCGCGCTGCGACAGCACGAGCGTGGCGTAGGCCGCATAGGCCGCAGCGCCCAGCAGCACCAGCAGGCTGATGCCGGCCAGCGCCCAGCGGCGCTTGCGTTCCAGGCCGGTGGCGGGGGTGGAATCGGAGGGGGTGGTCATCTCGGGGCTCTCAGCTCTGGGTGGGGGACGCCGCGGGCTCGGCATGGAAGCCGCCGCCCAGCGCCCGGGTCAGTTCGATCTCGGCCTGCAGCTGCCGGCCGGCCAGCTGCAGCAGCGCCTGCTGCTCGCGCTGCCAGGCCAGTCGCGCCTGCCACAGCGAGGCGCGGTCGGCCAGACCCTGGTCCAGCCGGCGCTGCACCTGCTGCTGCTGCGCCGCCGCGGCCTGCAGAGAGGCCTGCTGCTGCTCGCGCTGTGCGGCCAGGCCCTGCAGCGTGGCCAGGTCTTGCGCGACATCGCGCACCGCGTCCAGCAGGCGCTGGTCGTAGTCGGCGATCAGCTCGTCGCGCGTGCTGCGGGCCTCGCCCAACTGGCCGCGCAGCGCCGCGCCGTTGAACACCGGCAGGCTCAGCGTGGGCCCCAGCATCAGCGTGCGGCTGGCGGAGCGCAGCAGCTGCGGCAGCGTCAGCGAATCCAGCCCCAGCGAGGCGCTCAGGTCCAACGAGGGGTAGAACGCCGCCTGCGCCGCCTCCACGCGGCTGAGCGAAGCCTCCACCCGCCAGCGCGCGGCCTGCAGGTCGGCCCGGCGCGCGAGCAGCTCATAGCCCAGCGTGGCCGGCGCACCGGCAGCGACGGCGGGCAGCGCGTGAGGTTGCAAGGCGGCCAGCGCATCGGGGCCGGCCGCCGCCGGCGTACCCAACAATGCACGCAAGGCCTCGCGGCTGCGCAGCGCCTGGGCGCCCAGCTCGGCCTGCTGGCCGCGCAGCTGGGCCAGGTGCTGCCGGGCCTGCAGCAAGCCGTCGCGCGCCACCAGGCCGCGGGTCAGGCGCCGCTGCTGGTCGTCCAGCAGGTTCTGTTGCAGGCCGACCTGCTCCGTCACCTGGGCCTGCAGCGCCCAGTCGGTCTGCAGCGTCCAGTAGGTCTGCACCACCGCGGCGGCCAGCAGCTGGCGGGCCTGGGCATACTCGGCGCGGCGCGCCGCCTCCTCGCCCACCGCCGCCGCGACCTGGGCGCGCTGGCGGCCCCACAGGTCCAGCGGCAGGCGGCCCTGCAACTGCACCGAAAAGTCGTTGTAGGTCTCGCCGCCAATCGGGGGCGGGAACAGGCCGTTGGCCGAGTAGTGCTGGCGGTTCGCGCCGACCTCCAGCGCGGCACCGGCCTGGGTGGCGGCACGGCGCTGCGTGAGCTCGGCCTGCGCGGCCTGGATGCGCGCGGCCGCGGCCTGCAGCGAGGGGCTGTCGCGCAGCGCCTGCTCGACCAGGCCGTCCAGCTGGGCATCGCCCCAGCGCTGCCACCAGGGCTGGGCGGGCCAGGCGGCGCTGGCGGACGCGGCGAGATCGGCCGGCAGGCGCGAAGCCGGCTCGGCCAGGCGCACCGGCGCATGCGCCTCGGGCGGCACGCTCACGCAGGCGCTCAGGCCCAGCAGGGCCAGCAGCGGCACGACGGCCAGGGTCTTGGAGATCGCAGGGGTCATGGTCATTCCAGGGCAGCGTGGTCCAGCGCCGGCTTCTGCGTGGCGCGGGGTGGGCGTATCAGCGCCAGCAGCGGCACGATGGCCAGGGTCAGCACGAACATCAGCCAGAAGTCGTCCACGTAGGCCACCATGGACGCCTGGCGCGTGAGCTCGTTGTTCAGCAGCGCAGTGGCGGCCGGACTGGCCAGCCCGTAGCCGCCCAGCGCGGCGGGGTCCTGCAGCGCGGGGCTGGCGAGGTTGAGGTGCTCGCCCACCGAGGCATGGACGATCTGGGTGTTGCGGGTCAGGAAGGCCTGCACCATCGCAATGCCCACGCTGCTGCCTATGTTGCGCACCAGGCTGTAAATGGCCGTGCCGTCGGCGCGCATGGCGGGCGCCAGCGTCGCGAAGGTGGCGGTGCTCAGCGGCACGAACACCAGGCCCAGGCCCACGCCCTGCACGATGCCGGGCCACACGATGTCGGCCGGCGACAGCACCAGTGTGTAGCGGCTCATCTGCCACAGCGACAGCGCGGTCAGCGCAAAGCCCGCGGTCAGCAGCAGTCGCACATCCACGCGCCCCACCAGCCGCCCCACCACCAGCATGGCCAGCATGGTGCCGAGGCCGCTGGGCGCGGTCACCAGGCCGGCCGTGGCGGCCGGATAGCCCATCAGGCCCTGCAGCATGGAGGGCGTCAGCGCCCGGGTCGCGAACAGCACCAGGCCCACGATGCTGATGAACAGCAGGCCGGTCACGTAGTTGGGGTTCTTCAGCAGCCGGTAGTCGAAGAAGGACTGGCCCGCCGGCCGCAGCGCGGTGTGGGCGATGAAATAGGCCAGGCTCACCGCCAGCAGCACGGCCTCCACCCAGGTCTCGGTGGACGCGAACCAGTCGTTCTGCTCGCCGCGGTCCAGCAGCATCTGCAGCGCGCCCACCGCCAGGCTCAGCGTCGCAAAGCCGAACAGGTCGAAGCGCATCGCGCGCGGCGCGGCCCGGGCCGGGATGTAGCGCCACACGCCCCACAGCGCCAGCGCGCCCACCGGCACATTGATGAAGAACACCCAGCGCCAGCTGTAGGCGTCCGTCAGCCAGCCGCCCAGCGTGGGGCCCAGGATGGGGCCGATCATCACGCCCATGCCCCACACGGCCATGGCCGAGCCGTGCTTCTCGCGCGGGTTGATGTCCAGCAGCACCGCCTGCGACAGCGGCACCAGCGCGGCGCCGAACACGCCCTGGGCCAGGCGCGCGGCAACAATCTCGGACAGCGTGGCCGCGATGCCGCATAGCACCGAGGCCAGCGTGAAGCCGGCGATGGAGGCCAGGAAGACCTGCTTCTGCCCGAAGCGGTCGCACAGCCAGCCGGTCAGCGGCGTGGCGATGGCGGCGGCCACGATGAAGGAGGTCAGCACCCAGCTGATCTGATCCTGCGAGGCCGACAGACTGCCCTGCATATGGTGCAGCGCCACATTGGCGATGGTGCCGTCCAGCGCCTGGATCACGGTGGCCAGCATGATGGACAGCGTGATCATGCCGCGGTTGAGCACCGGCTCGCCCGGCAGGGCCGCGGCCGTGCTCAAAGGCTGGCCTCGACCCGCGCCTGCAGCTCCTCCAGCAGCTCGGTGGCGGCCTGCAGGCGCTCGCGCTCCAGCCCGCCCAGCAGCTCGCGCCGGAAGCCATCGGCCGCGCGGCGCACCTGGCCGTACAGCGCCTGCCCGGACTCGGTCAGCAGCACATGCTTGACGCGGCGGTCGGTCTCGGACGGCGCGCGCTCCACCAGGCCGGCCTTGACCAGCCGGTCGACCAGGCTGACCACGCTGGGGCCCTCGACGCCCAGGCGGTTGGCCAGCTCGATCTGCGACAGCGGCACGCCGGCCTTGGCCACATGGGCGATGGCCATCCAGCCGGCCTGGCCCACGCCCACATCCTTGAGCCGGCGGTCCACCGCCTGGCGCCAGGCCCGCGCGGTGTTGTGCAGCGCCAGCGAGAAGCGCTCTTCGATAGCAGGTGAATTCATTAGCTACTAATCATTAGATGGCTAACGAATTCTGCCACAAGGCCATGTCCGCGATGGCCTAGTGGTCTTGCCCGCCTCCCGGCGGGCCGGGCGGGCTCAGTCCTTGCGCAGCTCGAAGCGCCGGATGTCACCCACCACGAACAGGTAGCAGCAGACAGCGACCAGGGCGTTCGCGGCCACGAAGATCAGCGCGCCGCTGAAGCTGCCCATGCCCTTGACCAGGTAGCCGATCACGATGGGCGTGGTGATGCCGGCGGTGTTGCCGAAGGTGTTGAACAGCGCGCCCGACAGGCCCGAGATCTCCTTGGGCGAGGTGTCGGACACCACGGCCCAGCCCAGCGCGCCCAGGCCCTTGCCGAAGAAGGCCAGCGACATGATGGCCACCACCACGGCGGCGCTGTCCACATAGTTGCACAGGATCATGCTGGTCGACAGCAGCATGCCGATCACGATGGGCGTCTTGCGCGCCACGGTCAGGCTCTTGCCACGGCGCAGCAGCGCGTCCGAGATCAGCCCGCCCAGCACGCCGCCGGCAAAGCCGCAGATGGCCGGCAGCGCGGCAACGAAGCCGGCGTTCAGGATGGACATGCCGCGCTCCTTGACCAGGTAGACCGGGAACCAGGTCAGGAAGAAATAGGTCAGCGTGGTGATGCAGTACTGGCCGATGTAGACCCCCATCAGCATGCGGTTGGACAGCAGCTGCTTCACATAGCCCCAGCGCGGCGGCTCCGCGAAGCTGCGGCTCTGCGTGTTGGGGTTGTCCATGTTCACCAGCGCGCCGCCGGCCGCGATGTAGTTCAGCTCGGCCTTGTTGACCCGCGGGTGGCTGCTGGGCGTGTACACCGTCTTCAGCCACACGACGCTGAGCGCCATGCCCAGCAGGCCCATCACGACGAACACCGCCGGCCAGCCGAAGCTGTGGGTGATCCAGCCCATCAGCGGCGCGAACAGCACGGTGGCGAAGTACTGGGCCGAGTTGAAGATGGCCGAGGCCGTGCCGCGCTCATTCGCGGGGAACCAACTCGCGACGATGCGGCCATTGGCCGGAAAGGACGGCGCCTCGGCCGCCCCCACCAGGAAGCGCAGCGCGAACAGCACCACCACGGCCGAGCCCGCGGTCGCGGTGACGAAGTGGATGCCGCCCTGCAGCAGCGTGAACACCGACCACAGCAGGATGCTGGCCGCATACACCTTCTTGGAGCCGAAGCGGTCCAGCAGCCAGCCGCCGGGCAGTTGCGCGATCACATAGGACCAGCCGAAGGCCGAGAAGATGTAGCCCATGGTGACCGCATCGATGCCCAGCTCCTTGGACAGCGCCGGGCCGGCGATGGACAGCGTGGCGCGATCCGCGTAGTTGATGGTCGTCACGATGAAGAGCATCGCGAGGATCAGGTAGCGCTTGCGCGTGCGCGCCGCGGCGGGCACGCCGGACGCGGCCGGGGTGGCAGCTTGCGCGGTGGTGGTGTTCATGTCGTCTCCGGGAAAGGGTCGCGGCCGCGGGCCGCCGTGCCCGTCTGCGCGGGCTGGGCGGCGCACGCCATCAGGCGTGGCGTGTGCGTCGGGGGATGGGGGTCAGGTCGGGCCTCAGGGCGAGCGTCAGGCCTGGGTGTAGGCCGTCTTGACCGTGGTGTAGAACTCCGCCGCATGGCGCCCCTGCTCACGCGGGCCGTAGCTGGAGCCCTTGCGGCCGCCGAAGGGCACGTGATAGTCCACGCCCGCGGTGGGCAGGTTGACCATCACCATGCCGGCCTGGGCGTGGCGCTTGAAATGCGTGGCGTGTTTCAACGACGTGGTCGCGATGCCCGCGGCCAGGCCGAAGGGCGAGTCATTGGCCAGCGCCAGCGCCTCCTCGTAGTTCTTCGCGCGCATCACGCTGACCACGGGGCCGAACACCTCCTCGCGGTTGATGCGCATGGCTGCCGTGGTCTCGGTGATCAGCGCCGGCGTCATGTAGAAGCCCGGCTGGCCGTCGCCGCTGTGCTCCACGCGCGCGCCGCCCTGCACCAGCCGGCCGCCCTCGGCCTGCGCGATGCCCACGTAGTCCAGGTCTTGCCCGAGCTGGCTGGCGTCCACCACGGGGCCGATGTCGGTGCCGGCCTTGCGGGCGTCGTCGATCTTCAGCGTCTTCATCTTCTCGACCATGGCGGCCACAAAGCGGTCGTGGATGCCCTCGGTGACGATGAGCCGGCTGGAGGCCGTGCAGCGCTGGCCGGTGGAAAAGAAGCCGCTGTTGACCGCGGCGTTGACGGCCACGCCCAGGTCGGCGTCGTCCAGCACGATCATGGGATTCTTGCCGCCCATCTCCAGCTGGAACTTGGCCATGCGCGCCACGCAGGCGGCGGCCACCTTCTGGCCGGTGGGCACGGAGCCGGTGAAGCTGATGGCGGCCACGCGAGGGTCGTTCAGCAGCGTCTGGCCCGCCTCGGAGCCGCGGCCCATCACCAGGTTGAACACCCCGGCCGGCAGGCCGGCGCGCGACAGGATCTCAGCCAGCGCCCAGGCCGAGCCGGGCACCAGCTCGGCCGGTTTGAACACCACGCAGTTGCCGAAGGCCAGCGCCGGCGCGATCTTCCACGCCGGGATGGCGATGGGGAAGTTCCACGGCGTGATCAGGCCCACGATGCCTATGGGCTCGCGGGTGATCTCCACGCCCACACCGGGGCGCACCGAGGGCATCAGCTCGCCGCCCGGGCGCAGCGCCTCGCCGGCAAAGAACTTGAAGATGTTGCCGGCCCGCACGACCTCGCCTATGGCCTCGGGCAGGGTCTTGCCCTCCTCGCGGGCCAGCAGGTCGCCCAGCTCGGCGCGGCGCGCCAGGATCTCGCTGCCCACCGCATCCAGGATGTCGAAGCGCTGCTGCGGCGTGGACAGGCTCCAGGCCGGGAACGCCGCGTCGGCCGCGCTGATGGCCAGGCGGGTCTGCTCGGCATCGGCCTGGGCGTACTCGCCTATCAGGTCGCGCGTGTCGGAGGGGTTGATGTTGCGTGACACGGCAACGCCATCGCGCCATTCGCCGCCAATCAGGTTCTTGTACATCTTGAGCTCGTGAGACGAAGGAAGGAAAGGGAATCAGCGGACCAGCGCGGGACGCTTGGGATGGAAGCTCCAGCCCGGGATCAGGTACTGCATCGCGATCGCGTCGTCGCGCGCACCCAGGCCGTGGCGCTGGTAGAGCGCATGGGCCTTCTCGACCTCGGCCATGTCGAGCTGCACGCCCAGGCCCGGCTTCTTGGGCACCTGCACATGGCCGCCGACGATCTGCAGCGGCTCCTTGGTGAGGCGCTGGCCGTCCTGCCAGATCCAGTGCGTATCGATGGCCGTGACCCGACCCGGCGCGGCCGCGCCCACATGGGTGAACATCGCCAGCGACACGTCGAAGTGGTTGTTGGAATGGCTGCCCCAGGTCAGGCCCCAGTCGCGGCAGGTCTGAGCCACGCGCACGCTGCCCGCCATGGTCCAGAAGTGCGGGTCGGCCAGCGGGATGTCCACGCTCTGCAGCGACAGCGCATGCGAGAGCTGGCGCCAGTCGGTGGCCACCATGTTGGTGGCCGTGGGCAGGCCGGTGGCGCGGCGGAATTCGGCCATCACCTCGCGGCCGGAGAAGCCGTCCTCCGCGCCGCAGGGGTCCTCGGCGTAGGCCAGCACGCCGCGCATGTCGCGCATCAGGCGGATCGCGTCCTTCAACAGCCAGCCGCCGTTGGGGTCCAGCGTCACGCGCGCCTCGGGGAAGCGCTCATGCAGCGCGCGGATGGCCTCGACCTCCTCCTCGCCGCGCAGCACGCCGCCCTTGAGCTTGAAATCGTTGAAGCCGTAGCGCTCGCGCGCCGCCTCGGCCAGGCGCACGATGGCCTCGGGCGTCATCGCGGCCTCGTGGCGCAGGCGGCACCAGTCGTTGTCTGCATCGGGCTCGCTCGCCGGATCGACATAAGGCAGATCGGTGCGGGTGCGGTCGCCCACATAGAACAGGTAGCCCAGCATCTCCACCGACTCGCGCTGCTGGCCCTCGCCCAGCAGCGCCGCGACCGGCACGCCCAGGTGCTGGCCCAGCAGGTCCAGCAGCGCCGACTCCAGCGCGGCGACCGCATGGATGGTGGTGCGCAGGTCAAAGGTCTGCAGCCCGCGGCCGCCGGCATCGCGGTGGGCAAAGGCCTGCTGCACCTTCTGCAGCAGGCCCTGGTGCGCACCTATGGGCTGGCCCAGCACCAGCGCGCGGGCATCCTCCAGCGTCTGGCGTATCGCCTCGCCGCCGGGCACCTCGCCCACGCCGGTGTTGCCGGCGCTGTCGGTCAGCAGCAGCAGGTTGCGGGTGAAGAACGGTGCATGGGCGCCGCTGAGATTGAGCAGCATGCTGTCGCGCCCGGCGACCGGGATGACGCGCAGCGACTGGATGACGGGGGTGGCGTTCATGGCTTGAAAGCGAAAGGGATCAGTCGGCGGTGATGCGGCGCTCGGCGATGAGCTTGCGCCAGCGCTCGAACTCGGCAGCCTGGAAGGCGGTGAACTGCTCGGGTGTGTTGGCCACGATCTCGAAGCCCTGCTCCAGCAGTTTGGGCTTCACGTCGGGCGCATTCAGCGCGGCGACGATGGCGCCGTTCAGCCGGCGCTTGATGTCGGCCGGCAGGCCCTTGGGCGCGGCCACCGCCTGCCAGGAATAGACCTGCAGGCCCTTGATGCCCAACTCGTCCATCGTGGGCACCTCGGGCAGCGCCGGCGAGCGCTTGGCGCTGGTGATGCTCAGCGCGCGCAGCTTGCCGGCCTTGATCTGCGGCAGCGCGGTGTTGATGTTCATGAAGCTGGCGTCCACCTGGTTGCCCAGCAGATCGGTCATCACCGGGCCGCCGCCCTTGTAGGGAATGTGCAGGCCGGTGGTGCCGGTCTGCTGCCAGAACAGCTCGGCCGTGATGTGGTCGCTGGAGCCGTTGCCCGAGGACGCGAAGCTCATCTTGCCGGGATTGGCCCGCTCGAAGCTCAGCACGTCCGCCAGGCTCTTGTGCGGCGAGGCGGCCGGCACCACCAGCACATTGGGCGCCTGCACCGCGACGCTGATGTAGTCCAGATCCTTGGTCGGGTCGTAGCCTATGTTCTTCAGCAGGTGCGGGCCTATGACCAGCGGGCCCAGCGAGGTCACCAGCAGCGTGTAGCCGTCGGGCGCCGCGCGCTTGACCGCCACCGTGCCTATGGTGCCGCCGGCGCCGCCGCGGTTGTCCACCACGAAGCTGCCGCCCAGTCCCTCCTGCAGCTTGTTGCCCAGCAGGCGGGCGATCGCGTCACTGGAGCCGCCGGGCGGGAACGGCACCAGCAGGGTCACGGGCTTGGCCGGCCAGGTCTGGGCCAGCGCGGCGGTCGATGCGGCCAGGCCCAGCAGGCAGGCGCTCAGCAGTTTCTTCATGCGTGTCTCCTCGATGGATGGGGGATGGCCTCTGGCGGGCCTTGGTTCACTGCGGGCCGAGGGTCGCGATCAGCGCGCGCAGTTCCTCCACCTCGGTCGGCTTCAGGTCGGACAGCGGCGGGCGCACCGGCCCGGCCCCGTGACCCACCAGCGTGGCGCCGGCCTTCACAATGGACACCGCATAGCCCTCGCCCTTGTTGCGCAGCGCGATGTAGGGCAGGAAGAAGTCGCGGATCAGGCGGTCCGTCGTCGCGGTGTCGCCGGCCGCGTGCGCGTTGTAGAAGGCCATCGCGGTCTTGGGGATGAAGTTGAAGACCGCCGACGAGTACACCGGGCAGCCCATGGCCTTGTAGGCGCCGGCGAACAGCTCGGCCGTGGGCAGGCCGCCGAGGTAGGCGAAGCGCTCGCCCAGCGTCTGGCGGATGGCGACGAACTTCTCGATGTCGCCCAGGCCGTCCTTGAAGCCGATCAGGTTGGGGCAGCGCTCGGCCAGGATCAGCAGGCTCTGCGGCGTCAGCTTGCAGGCGCCGCGGTTGTAGACGACGACGCCGAACTTCACGCTCTTGCAGACCGCCTCCACATGCGCGATCAGGCCTTCCTGGCTGGCCTCGGTCAGGTAGTGCGGCAGCAGCAGGATGCCCTGGGCGCCCAGTGCCTCGGCTTCCTGTGCGTACTGGATGGCCACGCGGGTGCCGCCACCGGCGCCCGCAATGATGGGCGTGCGGCCGCGGCAGGTGTCCAGCGCGACCTTGATGATGTCGCGGTACTCGCCCGGCTCCAGCGAGAAGAACTCGCCCGTGCCGCCGGCAGCGAACAGCGCCGAGGCGCCGTAGGGCTGCAGCCACTCCAGGCGCTCGGCATAGGCCTTGGGCGCGAAGTTCAGCTGCGCATCGAAGTCGGTCAGCGGGAAGGACAGCAGGCCGGCTTGCAGCACGCTCTTGAGTTCTTGGGGCGACATGGAGGTCTCCGACTGGGGGGCTGGGAACAAGAGCCTGCCGGCGACGGCCGCGGCTCATGCATTAAGTTGTAGGTCATCGTACAACTAACCGCGAAGCCTCAAAACCTAGGGAAATCACCAAGAAGGCCGGCGACCGCCGACCGCGTATTTAGCCGTTCAGGCTGCCACCCAGCGCCTGCGCACGCCGGCGGCGTTCGCGGCTGTTGCTGAGGTGGGTGCGCATGGCGGCGCGGGCCGCATCGGCGTCCTGCGCGGCGATCGCATCCAGGATGCTCTCGTGCTCCGCGTTCACACGCCGCATATAGGCCAGGCGCTCGGCGCCGGGGTCGGCCGCCTCCAGCCGGGCGCGCGGGATGATCTGGCTGCCCAGCGTCGCCATCAGCTCGGCGAAGTGGCTGTTCTGCGTTGCCCGGGCGATCTCCAGATGGAACTGGAAGTCCGCGGCCACCGAGTCCACGCCCTGCTCCACCGCGGCGATCACCGCGTCCAGCGCCACGCGCAACTGCGCCAGATTGGCCTCGGTGCGGCGCTGGGCCGCCAGCCCGGCGGCCTCGGTCTCCAGGCCTATGCGCAGCTCCAGCACCGCGATCACGTCCTGCAGCGTGCTGAACTGCTCCGGCGTGATCTTGAACGCCGGCCCCTCGCCCAGACCCAGCACGAAGGTGCCTATGCCGTGGCGGGTCTCGACCAGGCCGGCGGCCTGCAGCTTGGAGATGGCCTCGCGCACCACGGTGCGGCTGACCTCGAATTCCGCCATGAAGGCCGCCTCGGTGGGCAGCTTGTCACCGACCTGCAGGCGGCCGTCACGGATCCGCTCGCGCAGCGCATCAACCAGCTCCAGGGCCAGGGTGCGGGGGCGTCGACGAACCGGAGCGTGCATAGAAATCAGTGTTATCCCTAGGTCTTGGGCGCTTTTCGAGGCCTACAGTGCCTTAGTTGTACGACGACATGACGACGTACCAGCCTCCCTGTTGCACTTTACCAAGCTCCCGCCCCCGATAGACATGAGCGCCTCCCCTGCCCGCCCGCCCCTCACGCTGCGCATGCATGCGCAGGACAACGTCGCCATCGTCGCCAATGACGGCGGCCTGCCCGAAGGCACACATCTGCCCGACGGCATTCCTGGTGCCGGCCTGGTGCTGCGCGACAAGGTGCCGCAGGGCCACAAGGTGGCGCTGCAAGACATCCCCGCCGGCGCCGCGGTGCGCCGCTACGACGTGCCCATAGGCTTCGCGCTGCAGCACATTCCGGCCGGCAGCTGGGTGCATGAACGCCTGCTGGCCCTGCCCGAGGCTCGCGGGCTCGAAGGACTGCCCATGGCCACGCGCCAGGCCGCGGCGGCCGAACCGCTGAGCGGCTACAGCTTCCAGGGCTACCGCAATGCCGACGGCTCGGTGGGCACGCGCAACATCCTGGCCATCACGACCACGGTGCAGTGCGTGGCCGGCGTGGTGGCGCAGGCCGTGGCCCGCATCAAGGCCGAGCTGCTGCCGCTCTACCCCAACGTGGACGACGTGATCGGCCTGGAGCACAGCTACGGCTGCGGCGTGGCCATCGACGCGCCGGACGCGGTGATCCCCATACGGACTCTCAAGAACATCTCGCTGAACCCCAACTTCGGCGGCGAGGTGATGGTGGTGAGCCTGGGCTGCGAGAAGCTGCAGCCCAACCGCCTGCTACCACCGGGCAGCTTCCCCATCGTGGACGAGCGCAGCGCCGATGCCGGCCCCGACACCATCTGCCTGCAGGACGAGGCCCATGTGGGCTTCATGTCCATGCTGGACGACATCGTGGCCAGCGCTCGCCCCCACCTGGCGCGCCTGAACGCGCGCCGCCGCGAGACCGTGCCCGCCAGCGAACTGGTGGTGGGCGTGCAGTGCGGCGGCAGCGACGCGTTCTCCGGCGTCACCGCCAACCCGGCGGTGGGTTTTTGCGCCGACCTGCTGGTGCGCGCCGGCGCGACCGTGATGTTCAGCGAGAACACCGAGGTGCGCGATGCGGTGGAACAGCTCACCAGCCGCGCGGCCACACCCGCGGTAGCCGAGGCCATCGTGCGCGAGCTGGGCTGGTACGACCGCTATCTGGAGCGCGGCCGCGTGGACCGAGCGGCCAACACCACGCCGGGCAACAAGGCCGGCGGCCTGGCCAACATCACCGAGAAGGCCATGGGTTCGGTGGTCAAGAGCGGCAGCGCCGCGATCTCGCATGTGCTGTCACCGGGCGACAAGCTGGGCCGTGATCAGCGCGGCCTGGTCTATGCGGCCACGCCCGCCAGCGACTTCATCTGCGGCACGCTGCAGCTGGCCGCCGGCATGAACCTGCATGTATTCACCACCGGCCGGGGCACGCCCTATGGGCTGGCGGAGTGCCCGGTCATCAAGGTCGCCACCCGCACCGACCTGGCCCGCCGCTGGCACGATCTGATGGATGTGAACGCCGGCCGCATCGCCGATGGCGAAGCCAGCATCGAGGACATGGGCTGGGCCCTGTTCCACCTGATGCTGGACGTAGCCAGCGGACGCAAGACCTGGGCCGAGCACTGGAAGCTGCACAACGCGCTGGTGCTCTTCAACCCCGCGCCGGTGACCTGAGCGACCGTAGGGGTCAGGTCGTGACCCCTGGCCCGCTCAGTGCGGCGAACCACCCTGCTCGTCGTAGTTCAGCGGCACCCATTCGTAGCCTCGGCCCTGGGGCGCACGGCGCAGGTGCCCGAGGCCCGGGAAGGCCACATGGGCGGCCGCCACCAGGTAGCGGCGCTGCACCACCTGGCCCGCCAGCTCGGTGCGCGAGCGCCGTGCCGCCGCGGCGTCGGAGTCGTACTTCACGGTGATCTCCGGGCGCGGCAGCTGCAGCGAGGCCACATGCACGATGTCGCCCCAGACCACCAGGGTCTGGTCGCCGCGGTGCAGCACATAGCTCAGGTGGCCCGGCGTGTGGCCGGGCGTGGCGATGGCCTCGAGGCCGTCGTCCGCCAGCGGGCCGGGGGCCTCGATGGTGCGCACGCGGCCGGCCTGCTGGTAGGGCTGCAGCGCCGCCACGGCCGCGTCGAAGAAGCTGGACAGGAAGTCCGGCGCCGCGGCCTTGGCGGCCGGGCTGGTCCAGTAGGCCAGCTCGTGCGCGGACACATAGAGGGTCGCGTTGGGGAACTGCATCACGCCGTTGCGCGTGATGCCGCCCACATGGTCCTTGTGCAGATGGGTCAGGTAGACCGCGTCGATCTGCTCGGGCGCATAGCCAGCCGCGCGCAGATGGGCCTGCAGGCGGCCGCAGCAATCGCCGTAGAGCAGGCCCGCGCCGCTGTCTATCAGCACCAGGCGCTTGCCGGTGTTGATGAGAAAGGCATTGATGGAGCCCGCCACCGGCGGCGCGAGGAAGTCGTAGCGCAGCGCGGCCTCCAGCTGCTTGGGCGTGACGCCCTGCATCACCGTGGTGACCGGGAAGGCATGGGTGCCGTCCGACAGCGCGGTGATCTCCACATCCCCCAACGTCGTGCGGTAAAAGCCCGGCGCCTGCCCCTCCACCTTGGGCGCGGCCGCCCGGGCCGGCGAGACGCCGGCCATGCCCAGCAAGGCCAGACCCAGCAGGCCGGCCGCGAGCAGCCGGCGGGACAGGGAAACGGGGGAGGTGTTCATGAAGACTCCAAAAAGACGAGGGTCAGGTCGCGGCCCGGCCGTGCAGGGGCTGGGCCACTTGGTCCTGGCCGCGGGCGTCCAGCGCCAGCGCGACCACCAGGGCCACGGCCGCGATCCAGAAGCTCAGCTGATGCTGGCCGCCGGACAGTGCATAGACCGCGGAATACAGATAGCCGCCCACGGCCTGGGCCAGCGCGAAGGACACGGTCGCGCGGCTCCACATGGCCTGGCGTGCATGGGCGTCGGGCACCAGCTCGTGCACGCGGTTCAGCGCCAGCGGCACCACGCCCACCGGGAAGGAGCCCAGCGCGACGGCCAGCGCGATCAGGCTGGCAGGCTGATGGTCCAGGCTGAAGGCCAGCACGGCCAATACCTGCAGCGCCAGCGCCGCGCGTATCGCGCTGCGTGCACCCCAGCGGTCCGAGGCCAGGCCATAGAGCACCGGCCCCAGCATCGCGCCCACGCCGTAGGCCACCCAGGCAACGCCGCCCAGGCCGCTGTCGTGGCCCGCCGCATGGCCGACGTAGTCCACCATGAACATCATCACCGGCACCACGCCCAGCGCCATCAGTCCGTACTGCGCCAGCAGCACCTTCACCGGCCAGGGCATGCGGCGGCGCTGCAGGGACGAAAGGCTTGGCACCGGCGGGTCACCCGCGGTGGCGGGCCAGGCGCCCCAGCTCGCCACGGTCAGCAGCAGCGACAGCGCCCCCAGCACCAGCCAGGTGTCGCGCAGGCTCACGGCGAGCACCACCGGCACCAGCGTGCCCGAGATCGCGACGCCCGCGCCGATGCCGAAGAAGATCGCACCGCTGGCCAGCCCGCGCTTGGCGGGTGGGACATGGTGCAGGACGACGCTGGACACGAGGACCATGATCACGCCGCCCGCCACGCCGGAAATCAGTCGCCAGACGAAGAACCAGGCCTCCGAAATAGGGAAGGCACAGGCAAAAAAGGCGACCGAGGCCAGCAACATCATCCAGCGCAGCACGGCCACCGGCGTCGCGAAGCGCGCCATCGCGCGGCCACTGAGCGCGCCGACCAGGTAGCCGGCCAGGTTGGCCGCACCCAGGAAGGCCACCTGCGAGGCCGGGAACCAGTGCTCATGAATCATGGGCGGCAGCAGCGGCGTGTAGGCGAAACGGGCCAGACCGATGCCGACCAGGCTGGCGGCCAGGCCGGCAAAGATGGCCGGCCCGCTGCGCGCCGCGGAGGGGAGAGCTTGAGTGTGGGACATGGGGAACTCCTGGGCCACACAGGGTCGTGTGGCAGTGGCTTCAGATTAGTCCGTTAGGTCGATGCGCAAACGCATCGTTTGCGCAAACCTCAAATGCACGAACGCATCACACCAAGCCATGAACTGGGACGACACACGCATCTTTCTGGCACTGAGCCGCGAGGGCACGCTGCGCAGCGCGGCGCGCCAGCTGGGGGTGGACCAGGCCACCGTGGGCCGGCGCATCACCGCGATGGAAAAGGCGCTGGGCGCCAAGCTGTTCCTGCGCGCGTCGGACGGCTATCTGCTGACGCCCGCCGGCGAGAGCGCCCTGGCCGCCGCGCGCCGCATGGAGGCTGCAGCGCTGGAGCTGAAGAACAAGATAGACGGCCAGGACGACGCGCTGGGCGGCACGGTGCGCGTGAGCTGCACCGACTCCATCGCGGTGGACTACCTGCTGCCTGCGCTGGGCGAGCTGCACCGCGAGCATCCGCAGATCCGCGTGGACCTGGAGGTCTCCACGCAGATGCTGAGCCTGCCGCGCCGGCAGGTGGACCTGGCCGTGCGCAACATCAAGCCCGACAACCCCGACCTGGTGGTGCGCCGCGTCACGCAATGGCCCGTGGGGTTGTTCGCCAGCGCGGCCTACCTGGCCGAGCATGGCGACCCGGCACCGGGCAGCGAATTCGCCGGCCACGATGTGGTGGCCTACAAGCCCTACCTGGAAGGCGGCCGTTTGTTCACGCTGCTGGACGAGTCGGCCCGCCAGGGGCGCGTCACGGCGGCGCTGAACTCCAGCCTGATGCTGCGCCGCGCGGTCGCGGCAGGCTTGGGGCTGGGCGAGATGCCGCTGGGCATGGGCGAGCGCGAGGGCCTGGTGCGCGTCTGGCCCGAGCGGACCCGCCGGGCGGACTACGAGGTCTGGCTGGTGATGCACCCCGACCTGCGCGGTGCCGCGCGCCTGCGCACGGTGGCCGACTTCATCGCGCGCACGCTGAGCGTCTAGCGAGGGTCAGGCCTGCAGTCGGAAGCGACGCACCACCTCATCCAGCCGGCCGGCCTGGGCACGCAGGCTCTCGGTCGCTGCGGTGGCCTGTTCCACCAGCGCGGCGTTCTGCTGCGTGGTCTGGTCCAGGTGGCTGACCACCTGGTTGACCTCGGTGATGCCGCGGCTCTGTTCCAGCGCGGCCGTGCTGATCTCGGCCACCAGCGCCGACACCCGGTGCGAGTGCGCGACGATGGCCTCTATGGACTGGCCGGCCTGGGCGGCCTGGGCCGCGCCGGAGGACACCTCGGCCACCGAGCTGTCGATCAGTTGCCGGATCTCCTTGGCCGCATCGGCCGAACGCTTGGCCAGCAGGCGCACCTCGCCCGCCACCACCGCAAAGCCCCGCCCCTGCTCGCCCGCCCGCGCCGCCTCCACCGCGGCGTTCAGCGCCAGGATATTGGTCTGGAAGGCCAGGCCGTCGATCAGCGTCGTGATGTCGCCGATGCGCGAGGAACTGCTGCTGATCTTCTGCATGGACGCGACCACCCGGCCGACCACCTCGCCTCCGGCGTGGGCGGCGCCGGAGGCGGTGCGTGCCAGCTCGTTGGCGTTCTGGGCGGACGAGGCGGTCTGGCTCACGGCCGACGCGATCTCCTCCATGGAGCTGGCGGTCTGCTGCAGCCCCGACGCCGCCTGCTCGGTGCGGCCCGACAGGTCGCGGTTGCCCACGCTCAGCTCGTCGCTGGCGGTGGACACGCCCTGCGCGGCCTGCTGCACCTCGTGCAGCGCCTCCTTCAGCGCGCCGCGCATCAGGTCCAGCGAGCGCAGCAACTGGCCGGTTTCATCCCTGGCGTAATCGGTGCGAGCCTGGCCCGACAGGTCCATGCCGGCGATCTCGGCCGCCACCCGCTGGGCCTGGGCCAGCGGCCGCGTGATGCTGCGCGTCAGCGACACCGCCAACACCACGCCCAGCAGCAGCGCCAGCGCGGCGCAGCCGCTCAGCATGCGGGCGGCCCGGTCCTGCAGTGTCTGCACGCGCCGGCTGCTCGCATCCATCTGCGCGCGGGCGTCGTCCATGATGCCCTTGACCTCGTCCAGGTAGTCCTTGGTCGCAGGGGTCAGTTGTTGCTCGAACACCCGCTGCGCCTGCTCCGTCTGGCCGCTCTCCTTGAGACCGTAGACCGACATCAGCGCGGCCAGGTAGTTCTTGCGCAGGCCCAGGATGCGCTCAAAGCGCTCACGCCCGGCCGGTGTGCTCAGGCGCTGCTGCACCTGGCCCTGCAGGCCGTCGATCTTGGCCTTGATGCCGTCGCGCGTGGCGGTGAAATAGGCCGCCATGCTGGTGTCCGAGGAGCGCGCGATCGCCGCGGTGAGCAGCCCGGATGCATAGACCGTGCTGTACCAGTCGGTGGCCAGACGCTCGGTCTCCACCTGTTCCTCCAGCATGCGTTTGACCTCGGTCTTGGAAGCCTCGAACTCCAGCACCGCAAAGGTGCTGCTGGCCAGGCAGATCAGCAGCAGGATGGCCAGCACGACGGCAAGACGCATCGCGATCGTGAGACGAGAGAGAAACATGGACGACTCCTGAACAAGGCGGTGAGCGCAACGCCCTGGCGCACGGCGCAGGCGGTACACGGCCATGCCCGGCGCGGCTTCTATGCCCCTGGCGGGAAGCGGCGCGGGCGCCATGTGTTGCGGCGCAGCAAGGATAGAAGTCGCGCGGCGTCTTGGCTGCCCGTAGCGCCGCAACGCGCCGATGCAGAAATGCGCCAGAGGGCCTTTGTTCGTGCGGGATTTGGCAATCCAGCCCTGGGGTCGCTGCCAAAGCATCAACTGCCGGCCACAAAGCAAAAGCCCCGGCAACTTGCGTTACCGGGGCTTGGCTTATTTCTTGGGGTGGCTGATGGGACTCGAACCCACGACAACAGGAATCACAATCCTGGACTCTACCAACTGAGCTACAGCCACCGCAGCGGAGCCTGAAAGTATAACGCAGAAATTCAGGGCGCGCTAGCAGAAGAGGCAGGAGCAGCAACTTTTATTGCCGCCTTGTACTGCGACTTCAGTGCCGCCATGTAGGCCGCGCCTTCGACGCGCGCCCAGGCGGCCGCGTATTGCTGGGCGGCACGCTTGTCGTCCACGATGGCCGGGTCGCGCGGCAGCACCTTGGCGATGCGGGCCACCACGTAGGCGCCGTCGTCCGACGCCACACCCACCGCCTGCGGCAGCTTGCTGGCATCGGCGCCCAGCACGGCTTCCAGCTGCGCGCGGGTCAGGCCATGAGCCTGGGCACGCGACACCACAAAGGGTGCATCGAAGCCGGCCAGGTCATCGGCCTTGGCCTTGAGCGCAGCCAGACGGGCCTCACCGGCCTTGCGGGCCTGCTCGGCCGCCAGCTTGGCCACCAGCAGCGTGCGGACCTTGTCCTTCACATCCGCCAGCGCGGGCATGCGGGCCGGGTTGTATTGCGTGACGCGCGCCGACACCATCTGGTTGGGCGCGGTCTCGACCGCCTCGGTGTTGCGCTTGTTGCGCAGCGCGTCGACGCCGAACACCGCCTCCAGCAGCTTGGGCGACACCAGCGGACCCACGGCACCGGGCGCCGGCTGGCGTTGCACCGTGGCGGTCTGGATCTGCAGCTTGAGCTTGTCGGCCACCGGCTGCAGCGTGTCGGACTGCTCGTAGACCATGTTGCCGAACTGCTCGGCCGCCTCGGCGTACTTGCGCTGGGCCAGTTGCTTGCGCACCTCGCCCTCGATCTCGGCACGCACCGCGTCGAAGGACTTCTTCTCGCCGCCGCGCACGCCGGTCAGTTCGATGATGTGGTAGCCGAAGTCGGTCTCGACCAGGTTGCTGATCTCGCCCTGCTTCATCGCGAACACGGCCGAGTCGAACTCCTTGACCATGGCGCCACGGCCGAAGAAGTCCAGGTCGCCGCCGCTTGCAGCCGAGCCCTCATCCTGCGAGTTCTTCTTGGCCAGCTCGGCGAACGACGCCGGGTTCTTGCGCACCTGGGCCAGCAGTTCCTCGGCCTTGGCCTTGGCCTTGGCGCGCACATCGGCCGGCGCATTGCGCTCGACCTTGATCAGGATGTGGCTGGCGCGGCGCTCTTCCGGCACGCTGTAGCGCGACGCGTTCTCGTCGTAGTACTTGCGCAGGTCTTCCTCGGTGAAGCTGACGTCCTTCTTCAGCGCCTCCAGGTCCAGCACCACATACTGGATTTGCGCGGATTCCGGCAGCTGGAACTTGGCCGCGTTGGCCGGTTCCTTGTAGAAGGCGTCCAGCTCAGCGTCGCTGGGGTTGATCTTGGCGGCGAAGTCCTTGGCGTCGAAGCGCTGCAGTTGCACCTCGCGCTGCTGCAGCAGCGAGTCAAACGCCAGCTTGACCGAAGCCGCGCCGGCCAGCGCCGAGCTCTCCACGCCCTGGGTGACCTGGCGCACCGACAGATCCTGGCGCAGGCGCTCCACAAACATCGCCGAGCTCATGCCCTGGGCAGCGAGCACAGCCTTGTTGACCGTGCCGTCCGGGTTGCGCAGGAAGGCGAATTCGGGGTCGTTCTTGAACAGCACGGCCAGGCGGTCATCGCCGACCGTGAAGTGCTGGTGGGCGGCCGCGGCCTGCAAGGTGCGCTCGGTCAGCAGGCCTTCGAGCGCCTGCTGGCGCACCTGCGGCGTGTCCAGCAGCTTGGCGTCCACATTGGGGTTCTGGCGGCGGATCCGCTCGCTCTGCTCGCGGTGCGCCGCATCCCACTCGGCCTGGGTGATCTTGCGGCCATCGACACTGGCGACGCCCGCATTGGCGCCCCCCATCATGCTCGTGTAGCCCTGCATGCCCACAAAGGCAAACGAGGGCAGGATCAGGATCAGCAGGATGAACTGGAACAGGCGGTTGTGTTGGCGAACGAAATCGAACATCGCAAAACCTCGGGGCAAACGCAACAAAGGCGAACCATGGTTCGCCTTTGGGGGAGCCGCATTCTAGGGTCTCGCCGGCGGACGTCGCCGGCACTGGGATCGGGTGGTGGGTGCTGACGGGCTCGAACCGCCGACCCACGCCTTGTAAGGGCGTTGCTCTACCAACTGAGCTAAGCACCCGGGGTTCCGGGCACCCGATCGTGACAGGGTCAGTTGACCGCGTCTTTCAGGGCCTTGCCCGGTTTGAACTTGGGCAACTTGGCAGCCTTGATCTTAATCGCCTCGTTGGTGCGCGGATTGCGTCCGGTGCGCGCGGCGCGCTTGGTGACGCTGAAAGTGCCGAAGCCCACCAGCGACACCGTGCCGTTTTTCTTCAGCGTGGTCTTGACGCCACCGATCACGGCTTCGAGCGCGCGCCCGGCGGCCGCCTTGGAGATGTCGGCTTGCTTGGCGATGTGCTCGATCAGTTCGGACTTGTTCACTCGTACCCCCTCGACGGACAGTTGAGCCAGGCCCGGGACGCTCCCAAAGCCTGACGGCAGCAATGCAGTGGACGGTTCCCGCGCGCCCCGGTACTGCGGGGGGCCTTGGCACTGCGCGGTGAGTCACCGACGCGGGGAAAGAATTCTAGACGCCAGGCATCGGGCGCCCATCGCGGGAAAACTCCCGATTACATCTGGCCGCAAGCGGTCTTTGCAGGCACTCAGCGGGCCTTGGCCCGGATCTCGGGCACGGCCTTCTGCAGGTAATAGACCATGGACCAGATGGTCAGCACCACAGCCGCATAAATCAGCCAGGTGCCCCACAGCCGCGTGGGGATCTGCCCGAACAGCTGGCCGTCGTACAGCAGGAAGGGAATCGCAATCATCTGCACCGTGGTCTTGAGCTTGCCCACCATGTGCACCGCCACGCTGCGCGACGCGCCTATCTGCGCCATCCATTCGCGCAGCGCCGAGATCGCGATCTCGCGCCCGATGATGACCAGCGCCACCATCGCGTTCACACGCCCCAGCTCCAGCAGGATCAGCAGCGCGGAGCAAACCAGGAACTTGTCGGCCACCGGGTCCAGAAAGGCGCCGAAGGACGAGGTCTGGTTGAGCTTGCGGGCCAGGTAGCCGTCCAGCCAGTCGGTCAGCGCGACGACGATGAACAACACCGTCGCGAAGAGGTTCTGGTGGGCCGGGGTCAGGTCCAGATAGAACACGCCGACGATCAACGGGATCGCCACGATGCGTGCCCAGGTCAGCAGGGTCGGCAGCGTCAGGAACATAGCAGGCAGGCCCGGCCTTGCAGCGTCCGGCGCGAACCCCCATGGAGCGCCAGGCGCGCCTGTTTGGCGGGCCGGAATAGCGCTGCATTGTGCCCAAGCGCCGCACCACCCCGGGGCAGCGGCGCAAAGTTTGTGGCGATAAGGACGCAGGGGCCGCTCAATCCAGCGTGCGCGGCTTGAAGCGCTTGTCGTCGTCGAACAAGAAGGTCTCGGTGAAGGCCCAGGGCTGAGGCAGGTGGCGCAGGTCGCCATAGGGCGCGGCGCGGTGGATGGCATTGATCGCGAGCTGCACCGTCTCGGGCGCCTGGCTGGGGTGGCGCAAGACCTGGATGCGCCGCACGCTGCCGTCGCGGTGCAACTCCACCTCCAGCACCGGAATGGCCAGCAGGATGGGGGGCGACGGTGTCAGGTAGCTGCCCTCGGGATTGGCCGCCACCAGGCGCTCGGCGGCCTGACGGCGCAGTTCCGCCGGCGTGCGCACCGCGCGCGGCGCGGGCAGGCCTGTGCCCGGACGCGCGGCCGGCGTAGGCGCCGCCGCCACGGCCGGCGGCGGCGCGGGCATGGCGGGCGGCGGTGGCACCGGCGCCCGCGGCGTGGCGCTGCAACCGGCCAGCAGCGGCCCGAGCAGCCAGCGGGTCACCGGCGACCAGGGGCCGTCGCGCAGCCAGCGTTTCAGCCTGGGTAGTGGGGTCATGTCTTGCTCCTGGCGCGGCTCAGCGCAGCGCGCGGTAAATCTCTTCGGCCAGATCGCGCGAGATGCCCTTCACGCTGCACAGCTCCTCCACGCTGGCCCCCGCCACGCCGCGCACGCCACCGAAGCGCTGCAGCAGTTGGGCGCGCTTCTTGGGGCCGACGCCGGGGATGTCCTCCAGCCGCGAACCGCCGGTGCGGGCCGATGCCCGCTTGGCCCGCATGCCGGTGATCGCGAAGCGGTGGGCCTCGTCACGAATCTGCGCGATCAGCATCAGCGCCGCCGAGTCGCGGCCCAGATAGACCTTCTCGCGTCCGTCGGCGAACACCAGCTCCTCCAGGCCGACCTTGCGGCCCTCGCCCTTCTCCACGCCGGCGATCAGGCTGAGGTCCAACCCCAGCTCCTCGAACACCTCGCGCGCCATGCTGACCTGGCCGCGGCCGCCGTCCACCAGCACCAGGTCGGGCAGCCGCCCCGTGCCCAGCTGCGCGGCCTCGGCCATCTTGCTGTAGCGGCGGGTCAGCACCTGGCGCATCGCGGCGTAGTCGTCGCCGCCGGTGATGCCTTCAATCGTGTAGCGGCGGTACTGGCTGCTCTGCATCTGGTGGCCTTCAAACACCACGCAGCTTGCCACCGTCGCCTCGCCGGCGGTATGGCTGATGTCGAAACATTCGACACGAAACTTATCCATCTCCGGCACCGACAGGTCCAGCGCATCCACCAGCGCGCGGGTGCGGGCCTGCTGCGAGCCCTCCTCGGCCAGCAGCCGAGCCAGCGCCAGCTCGGCGCCCTGCACACACATCTCCAGCCAGATACGGCGCTGGCCGCGCGGCTGAGCCTGCAGCGTCACGCGGCTGCCGGCCTGGGCCGACAGCGCCTCGCCCAGACCCTCGTCCACCGGCTCGCTGAGCAGCACCAGCCCCGGCGGCGGCGAGCCCAGGTAGTGCTGGGCGATGAAAGCCTCCAGCACCTGGCGTTCGGGTGAACGCGGCTCGTCGTCGTCCAGTTGCAGCGAGGTCGCGTCGTCCACGTGCCTGGGGAAGAAGGCGCGGTCGCCCAGGTGGCGGCCGCCGCGCACCATGGCCAGGTTCACGCAGGCCTTGCCACCCATCACCTTGACCGCCAGCACATCCACGTCGCGGTCGCGGCCGGTGGCACTGCTCTCCTCCACCACCTGCTGTTGCAGCACCTTGGACAGCGCCTGGATCTGATTGCGCAGCTCGGCCGCCAGCTCGTACTCGAAGCGCTCGGCGTGGGCCATCATCTGCTGCTGCAGCGCAGCCATCACCTCGTCGGTCTCGCCGCGCAGAAAGCGCTCGGCACTCGCCACGTTGCGCGCGTAGTCGCCGCCCTGCCCCTCGGGCACGCAGGGGCCGGAGCAGCGCTTGATCTGGAACAGCAGGCAGGGCCGGCTGCGGTTGCTGAACACACTGTCCTCGCAGGTGCGCAGCCGGAACACCTTCTGCATCAGCTGAATGGCCTCTTTCACCGCCCAGCCGTTCGGGTAGGGGCCGAAATAGCGGTGCTTCTTGTCCACCGCGCCGCGGTAGTAGCTCATGCGCGGGTAGGCGTGGCCGCTGAGCCGCAGATAGGGATAGCTCTTGTCGTCGCGGAACAGGATGTTGAACCGCGGATTGAGCGTCTTGATGAGGTTGTTCTCCAGCAGCAGCGCCTCGGCCTCGGTGCGCACCACCGTGGTCTCCATGCGCGCGATGCGGGCCACCATCAGGCCGATGCGGGTGCCGGTGTGGTCCTTCTGGAAATAGCTGGACACGCGCTTCTTCAGCGCCTTGGCCTTGCCGACGTAGAGCACCTCGTCCTTGGCGTCGAAGTAGCGGTAGACGCCGGGCAGCTGCGGCAGCGCGGCCACCTCGGCCAGCAGCTTGTCGCGGGCCAGGCGGGCCGCGGCCTCGACCTCGGCGGTGCGGGCGCGCTCGGCGGCCTCGATCTGTTCGCGCTGGGCGGCCCACTCGGCCTGCTGCTGGGCGCCGACGTCGGCATCCGACGCCGGGGAGGAAGGCAAGTTCGACATGGCCGGCATTGTGGCCTGGGACAATTCCGCCCCATGCTCTGGGACCTCTTCTGCCGCGTCATCGACAACCACGGCGACCTCGGCGTCTGCTGGCGCCTGGCGCGCGACCTGGCCGAGCGCGGCCAGCAGGTGCGCCTATGGGTGGACGACGCCCGCGCCCTGGCCTGGATGGCGCCGCCGCCACGCCCCGCCGCCATAGAGCTTTGCGACTGGCCGGCGGGCGATGTGGACGTGACGCCCGGCGACATCGTCATCGAGGCCTTCGGCTGCGAGCTGCCGCCCGCCTTCGTGGCCCGCATGGCCGCGCGCCAGCCCGGGCCGCCGCGCTGGATCAATCTCGAATACCTCAGCGCCGAGGACTACGTGGAGCGCAGCCACGGCCTGGCCTCCCCACAGTTCAGCGGCCCCGGCGCCGGCTTGACCAAGCATTTCTTCTACCCTGGCTTCACCGAGCGCACCGGCGGCTTGCTGCGCGAGCCCGGCCTGGCCGGCCAGATCGCCGCGTTTGACGGCTCGGCCTGGCTGCAGCAGCGCAGCTGGGCGCCGGCCCCGGGCGAGCGGGTGGTCAGCCTGTTCGCCTACGCCAACCCGCAACTGCCGGCGCTCGCTCAGGCGCTGGCCGGTCAGCCCACGCTGCTGCTGGCCTGCCCCGGGCCGCTGCAGGCGCAAGCCCTGGCTCTGGCCGGGCCGGGTCTGCGCGTGCTGGCCCTGCCCTATCTGGCCCAGCCCGACTACGACCGCCTGCTGTGGGCCTGCAACCTCAACCTGGTGCGCGGCGAGGACTCCTTCGTGCGCGCCCAGTGGGCCGGCAAGCCCTTCGTCTGGCAGATCTACCCGCAGCACGACGACGCCCACCACGCCAAGCTGCAAGCCTTCATGGACCGCGCCGAGCTGCCCGCCGACTGGCGCGCGGTCTGGCGCGCCTGGAACGGCCTCGCGGCCTGGCCGACGGATCTGCCGCCGCTCGCGCCGGTCGCGGCCCAGGCCCGCAACTGGCGCGAGCAGCTCCTGGGCCAGCCCGATCTGCTGACGCAGCTGCAAGGCTTTCTGGGGGTTTCCAGCTAGAATGGCTGGCTTTGCCGCGCCACACCGGGGACGCTCACGCCCGAATCACGCGAATCTCGCGGTTCGGGTGACGCAGCGAGTCTAGGGAGATTGGTGCGCCGCCTTGCCGGAATTCCCGGCGCTCTACACCGTCGATACACCATGAAACTCGCTCAAGAAATCCGCGCCGGCAACGTGATCATGCAGGGCAAGGACCCGATGGTCGTCCTGAAGACCGAATACAGCCGCGGCGGCCGTGGCGCAGCGACGGTCCGCATCAAGATGAAGAACCTGCTGAACGGCGCTGGCGCCGAGCTGGTCTTCAAGGCCGACGACAAGATGGACCAGATCATCCTCGACAAGAAGGAGTGCACCTACTCCTACTTCGCCGACCCGATGTATGTGTTCATGGACACCGAGTACAACCAGTACGAAGTCGAGTCCGAAAACATGGGCGACGCGATCTCCTACCTGGAAGACGGCATGGCCGTGGAAGTGACCTTCTACGACGGCAAGGCCATCTCGGTCGAAATGCCCACCAGCGTGGTCCGCGAGATCGAGACCGAGCCGGCCGTCAAGGGCGACACCTCGGGCAAGGTCATGAAGCCGGCCCGCATCAAGGGCACGGGCTTCGAGATCGCCGTGCCGCTGTTCGTCGAGAACGGCGACAAGATCGAAATCGACACCCGCACGCACGAGTACCGCAAGCGCGTCTGAGGTCGGCGGCAAGGCCAGCCCTTGCTCCACCCGCGAAAACGCCGCCCCCCGGGCGGCGTTTTTCATGGGCGATCGGCGGGGCGGCGCCGGGCCGCTCAGGCCCTGCCGCGCTCGCCCCGCACCAGGGCCAGCGCCTCCTCGAAGGAGTAGACCGTGCGGTGCACCCGCCCGGCCTCCAGCCGGTCCGGCGACGGCGCCTGGCCCAGCGCCGGGCGAAGCAGCAGCAGATGGGCGCCCGACAGGCGGTCCAGCACCTCGGACAACAGCGCTGACGCCTCGGCCTCCAGCGGCTCGTCAGGCGCCACCAGCAACAGCGAGCCGACGACCTCGGGCGCCGCACCCTCCGGTGGATCGGCCAGCTCGGCCAGCGTCACGTGACGTGCATCCACCCCTTCAGCGCGCAGCGCCCGCGCCAGCAGCTCGGCCACCAGCTGCGAGCCCATGCCCGCGCTGCTCAGGCACAGCGTGATGGAGCCCGGTGCCACGTTCAGCGGCCCCTGCCAGCGGCCGGATGACTGCATGCGCGACTCGCGCAGGCTCAGGCCCAGGCTGCTGCCGTCCAGCACCGTGCGGCGCTGACGCCGCCGCGTGGGCCCGCGTTCGTGGGCCAGCGACTCGAACACCTGGGCCACGACCCGCTGCGCCACCTGCTGCTGCTCGGCGCTGATCAGCTGGCGCTCGAAGTCGCCGCGCGCCAGTTGCAGCGCCGGCATCACGATCTTGTCGCAGTAGACAGCCAGCGTGCGCCGGCGCAGGTAGTTGCGCGCCTCGGCCAGGATCTCGACCGCATCGCCGCTTAGGCAGCGCTGGTAGAAGCGCTGTGACAGGCTGAGCGCGGGCGCATCGCCGAACAGGATGTCGAAGAAGGCCAGGGCCGGCACATGGCGGCCGGCCACCACCAGGCACAGCGTCAGCGGCGTGGACAGCAGCAGGCCCACCGGCCCCCACAGCGCGCCCCAGGCCACCGCAGCCACCACCACCGAGAACGGCGACAGGCCGGTCGTGTGGCCGTAGAGCTGCGGCTCCACCACATGGGCCACCACCAGCTCCACCACCAGGAACACCAGCAACGTCACATAGACCAGCTGCCAGCCCGGCTCCACGGCCGCGGCGAACACCGCCGCGCAGGCTGCCGCCGCCGGAAAGCCCACATAGGGAATGAAGCGCAGCATGCCCGCCAGCAGCGCCCACACCGCCGCCTGCGGCAGGCCCAGCAGCGCCAGCAGGCTGCCGATCACCAGGGCCACGCCCAGGTTCACCGCGAACTGCGAGATGAAATAGCGCGACAGCCGCTCGCCGGCGTCGTTCAGCGCATTGGTGGCGGCGCGCAGGTCCTGGCCGCCGACCAGGCGTATCAGCCGGTCGCGCAGCGAGTCCTGCTCCAGCAGCACGAAGATCAGCACCAGCGCCACCACGCCCAGCATGCCCAGCGGCCCCCAGGCCAGGGCCAGCGCCTTGGCCACCAGGCCGGCGGCATCGTCGCTGGCATGGGCCGAGCCCTCGACACGGGCGGCACTCACGCCGGCGGCCTCACCGGGCGGCGCATGCCTCGCGGCGGTTGCAGCGGTTGTGGCGGGGCGGGAAGACGCGGCGGACGGCGACTCGGCGGCATCCGTGGCGCGCGGCGCGAGGGGCTCACCGATCAGGCGCCCGGCCTGATCCTGCGCCGCGGCGATGCGGTCCAGCGTCAGCGCGCGCAGCGTGGCCAGCTTGTCACGCACATGGCGCTCATAGCGCGGCAGGTTGTCGGCCAACGTGCCCAGCTGGGAGAACACCGCCATGCCCAGGCCCGCGACGATGGCGCCGCTGAGCAGCAGCGCCGCCAGCGCAGCGGGCGTCTGGCTCAGGCCCAGCCGGCGCAGACGCCGCACCACCGGCGCGAGCGCAAAGCCCAGCATCAGCGCCAGGGCCACCGGCATCAGCACATCCCGCCCCACATAGAGCAGGCCCAGCAGCGCCGTGCCGGCCAGGATTTTCAGCGGCAGGGCCAGCGGTGAGGTGTCGGTGGGCGAAGCGGAAGGCGTCATGGGCAGGCAGCGAAAACACGGGCCGTGAGGCCGCGTATTTCACCCCAGCCCGGGGACGCCGCACCCATCAATCGTCCTGGTCGTCCGACTCGGGGGACAGGTCTTGCGGCTGGCCACCGGTAGCGCGGTGCGGAATCCAGGGCCGGTCCAGCGGGCGGTAGACACGGCGTTGCAGGCGCTGCAGGCGGTCGGAGCGCTCGATCGCGCGCATCACCTGCTCGGGGGCCACCAGCATCGCAAAGGGGTCGGCGGACAGCGGGGTGTTCAGCATGATGGACCTCGTCAGTGAGCGTCATTGGAATGGCCTCACTGTAGGCAGCCCGGCCTTTGCCGGGCAGTCGGCGCCCGGCCAGATGCGCTGTCAGGCAAATTCCTACTTGGCGTCGGGCGCCGCCAGCGCACGGCGGCGCAACTCGTCCACGATGCGGTCACGCCCGCCCAGACGCGCGAAGTCGGCCGCGTCCAGCCCCTGCTCGTTCTTCAGCCCGGCCTGGGCGCCGGCCTTGAGCAGCAGCGGCACCAGATCGCCATTGCCGTAGCGGGCCGCCATCATCAGCGGCGTCGTGCCGTTCTCGGAGCGCGCATCGATCTGCGCGCCCTGGCTCAGCAGCCAGGCAGCGACGCCGTTGTCCGGCCCGCTGCAGGCGTAGTGCAGCGGCGTCCAGCCACTGCGGTTCACCGCCGCGCCGCGCTGCACCAGCAGCTTGGCCAGCGGCAGCGAGCCGCGGATGGCGGCCAGCATCAGCGCGGTCTCCTGGCTGGCATTGGGCCGGTCCACGTCCAGCTTGGGCGAGGTCAGCAGCGCCTGCAGTGCCGCGGCGGACTGCTCGCGCGCCGCCACCGTCAGCGCGGTGCGGCCCTTGGCATCCTGCATGTTGGGATTGAGGCCGGCATCCAGAAGCGCCTGCACCGTGCGGGCGTCGTCCATCTCCGCGGCCTTGATGAGCTCGTCCAACGGCGCGGCCAGCGCGGGTTGGGCGAGCAGCGCCCACGCGGCCAGGCCGGCCGCCATCCAGTGTCGACGGGACATGCGGGTCATACGGGTCATACGGCTCATGCAGCCTCCTGCAGAACCGGCAGGCCGAACAGGCGCCGGGTGTTGTCGGCCGCGATGCGGGCCAGGTCCTCCACCGCCAGGCCGCGCGCCTCGGCCACCGCGCGCGCCACATGGGGCACCAGCGCGGGGGTGTTGGTCTTGCCGCGGAAGGGCACGGGCGCGAGATAGGGGCTGTCGGTCTCGATGAGCAGGCGCTCCAGCGGCAGTTCGCGCGCCAGGTCGCGCAGGTCCTGCGCATTCTTGAAGCTGACGATGCCGGAGAAGGAGATGTAGAAGCCCCGCGCCAGCGCCTCGCGCGCGACCTCGGCGGTCTCGGTGAAGCAGTGGAAGACCCCGCCCGCCTGCTCGCCGCCCTCCTCGTCCAGCAGGCGCAGCGTGTCGGCCGAGGCCGAGCGGGTGTGGATCACCAGCGGCTTGCCGGCCTGGCGCGCCGCGCGGATGTGCACGCGAAAGCGCTCGCGCTGCCATTCCATGTCGGCCAGGCTGCGCTCGCCCAGGCGGTAGTAGTCCAGCCCGGTCTCGCCAATCGCCACCACCTTGGGCCGGGCCGCCAGCGCGACCAACTCGGCCACATCGGGCTCGCGCAGCCCTTCAGTGTCCGGGTGTACGCCCACCGTGGCCCACAGCGGCTCGTGGGCCAGCGCCAGGCCGTGCACCGTCTCGAACTCCTCCATCTGCGTGCAGATGCAGATCGCCTGCTCGACACGGGCCTGCTGCATCTCGCGCAGGATGTCGGGCAGGCGCTGCTGCAGTTCGGGGAAGCTCAGGTGGCAGTGGGAGTCGATGAACATGGGGCAGCCGGGCCGGGCCCGGTACATCGGGGAACGGGAGCGCCGCTGGCGCGCTCAGAGCGTCTGCGTCGGCTTGCTGGAAGACACCGCGGTGCCGAGGACTTCCTCGATCTTCGCGCGTATCAGCCGGGTCTTCTCGTCGCCGGGAAAACGCACGCCCACGCCCTGGGTGCGACCACCGGACGCATTTGCCGGCGTCAGCCAGGCGACCTTGCCGGCCACCGGGTAGCGCGCCGGGTCCTCGGGCAGAGCCAGCAGCAGGTAGATGTCTTCGCCCAGCCGGTAGTCCCGCGTGGTGGGCACGAACAGCCCGCCCTCGGTGAAGGCCGGGATGTAGGCCGCGTACAGCGCCGACTTCTCGCGGAACACCAGCTGGATCACGCTGGGTCGCGCGCTGCTGCTGGCGCCGACGCCGCCCACGGTGGGCAGCGGCAGCTGGCCGCCGATCTGGCTGGGCTGGAATTGCGGCTGGCCCGCGGGGGGCTTGGGGGTCGCCTCGGTCATCGGGCCAGTGTAGCCAGACGAAAGCGTCGCCATAGACCCGCCCCGTCAGCGCGCCGCCACGAACGCGGCCTGCGCCTGGGCCACCAGCGCCTCGGTCCACAGCCCGGTGTTGAGCGGGTGATCCGCATGCCGGGCCGCGCGCCGCAGCTCGGCCTCCCAGGCCAGCAACGGCCCGGCCTTGCGCAGCGCCGGCAGCGAGGCGGTGTCGAAGAACTGCGGCTTCTGCCCGTGCAGGCGGCGCAGCAGGTCGTGGCAGATGCGCTGCAGCGCGTCGATGATGCGGGCCGGCAGCCAGTCGGCCAGCGCCTGCACCTCACCACGCGCAATGCGCTTGGGCAGCGCCTGCCAGGCGGCGTCGGTGAGGCCGGCCTCGGCCCAGGCCAGCGCCTGCTGCGGGCGGCCGCCGGTGGCGGCCAGCAGGCCCTCGGCACCGTCGACGCCGCGCGAGGCCAGCCAGGGCAGCGCCGCCTCGCGGGCGGGCAGACCCAGCGGCACCGGCTGGCAGCGGCTGCGTATCGTGGGCAGCAGGCTGGCGCTGTCATGGCTGGCCAGCGCGAAGCGCAGCAGACCGGAGGGCTCCTCCAGCGTCTTCAGCAGCGCGTTCGCGGCCACGCCGTTGAGCGCCTCGGCCGGGAAGATCACCGCCACCTTGGCACGGCCGCGCGCCGATGTGGACTGCGCGAAGGACAGCAGCGCACGCACCGCCTCCACCTTGATCTCGCGGCTGGGCTTGGCGGTCTTGCTCTTGGCCGACTTGCCGCCCTCCTCGTCCACCGGCAGGCCCAGCGCTTCGCGCAGCGGCTCCAGCGCCTCGGGCATCAGCAGCTGGAAGTCCGGGTGGGTACCGCTGGCAAACAGCCTGCAGCTGGCGCACTGGCCGCAGCCGGGCTGATGGCCGTAACCCTGCTCGCACAGCCAGCTCAAGGCCAGCTGCAGCGCGAACTCCAGCTGACCCACGCCCGCCGGGCCCTGCACCAGCAGCGCATGCGAGCGGGCCCGCTGCAGCGCGTCGCGCAGCGGCTGCTCCAGCCAGGGCAGCGCGATGTTCAGCATGGGCGCAGCTCCGGATAGCGTGCGGCCAGCACCGCCTGCACCTGGGCCCAGACGTCTTCGATGCTGCCGCTGGCGTCCACGCGAACGATGCGCTGCGGCGCCTGCGCGGCGCGGGCTGCGTAACCCGCACGCACACGTTCGAAGAAATCCAGATCCAGTTGCTCGATGCGGTCGGCCTCGCGGGCGCTCGCGCGCCGCGCGGCCGCCTGCTCGGCCGGCAGGTCGAACCACAGCGTCAGTTCCGGTTCGACCACGCCCTCGGGCCCGGCCTGCACCCAGTCGGCCAGCGTGTCCAGCACGCTGGGCGGCAGGCCGCGGCCGCCGCCCTGGTAGGCGAAGCTGGCGTCGGTGAAGCGGTCGCACAGCAGGGTCTTGCCGGCCTGCAGCGCCGGAGCAATGACGGTCTCCACATGGTCGCGCCGGCCGGCAAAGATCAGCAGCAGCTCGGTCAGCGAACCCATGGGCCGGCCCAGCACCAGCTCGCGCAGGGTCTCGGCCAGCGGCGTGCCGCCTGGCTCTCGGCTCCATTGGACATCGGCGCCGCGTGTTCGGAACCAGTCCGCCACGCGCGCGATGTGGGTGGACTTGCCGGCACCGTCTATGCCCTCGAAGCTGATGAATCTGCCCTTGCTCACTTGCCTGCTGCTTTGCCGCGTATGTAGTGGTTGACCGCGCGATTGTGCGCGTCGAGATCGTCGCTGAACTGGCTGCTGCCGTCGCCGCGCGCGACGAAATACAGCGCCTTCACCGGCGCCGGATGCAGCGCCGCCTGCAGCGACGCAAGACCTGGCATCGCAATCGGCGTGGGCGGCAGGCCGCCACGGGTGTAGGTGTTGTAGGGCGTGTCGGCCAGCAGGTCGCGCTTGCGCAGATTGCCGTCGAAGCCCTCGCCCAGGCCGTAGATGACCGTGGGGTCGGTCTGCAGCGGCATGCCCACGCGCAGCCGGTTCACGAACACCGCCGCCACCTTGGCGCGGTCGGCCGCGGCGCCGGTTTCTTTCTCGACGATGGAGGCCAGGATCAGCGCCTCATCGGCCGAGCGCAGCGGCAGCTCCGGTGCGCGCCCCGCCCAGGCCGCGGCCAGGCGGCGCTGCATGGCCGCGTGCGCGCGCTTGAGCACGGTCAGGTCGCTGACACCGCGGCTGTAGGCATAGGTGTCGGGGAAGAAGCGGCCCTCGGGCGCCACACCGGGCTCGCCTAAGGCGGCCATCACCTCGGCATCGCTCATCGTGGCCACGGTGGGCTTGAGCGCGGGGGCAGCGGCCAGCGCGGCGCGCACCTGGCGCCAGTTCCAGCCTTCGATCAGGCGCAGCTGCTCCAGCACCTGGTCGCCCCGCACCATCTTGTCCAGCAACTGGCGCGGCGTGATGCCCGCATGGACCTCGTAGCTGCCGGCGCGAATCTGCTTGGCCTGGCCGGACCACTTGAACCACTGGTAGAGCCAGCGCGCATCGGTTTGCACGCCGGCGGCCACCCAGGCCCGCGCGACCTCGACCGGCGCCGTGCCCGGCTCGATGGACAACTCGACCGACGGCGCGGCCAGCGCCAGCGGGCTCTTGAGCCACTGCCACACCAGACCGGCCGACGCGGCCGCCATCAACACCACCACGAGCAGCGCTCGCCACACCCACTTCATGCCTTTGCCCGCGCCCACCCGTTGATCTGGAGGGCGCCGATGATAATTCCGCCATGTCCGAGACCCTCACGACCGGCGCACTGCGCCTCACCGATTGGGGCGTGATCCGCGCCCAGGGCGCCGACGCCGCCACCTTCCTGCATGGCCAGCTGACCCAGGACTTCGCGCTGCTGGGCCCCGATCAGGCCCGCCTGGCCGGCTACTGCTCCGCCAAGGGCCGGCTGCTGGCCGCACTGGTGGGCTGGCGTGCCGGCGACGACGAGATCCTGCTGGCGCTGCCGGCCGAGCTGATTCCCGCCACCGTGAAGCGCCTGTCCATGTTCGTGCTGCGTGCCAAGTGCAAGCTCAGCGACGCCAGTGCGGACTACGCGGTCTGGGGCGTGCTGGACACGCCCCCCGACCAAGCCTGGCAGCTCAGCCGCGACGGCGACGCGGTGCAGATCGCGCTGCCCGCCCAGCCGGGGTCGGGGCGTGCGCTGCGCGTGCAGCCTGCGGGCGCGCCCGCACCGGCCGGCGCCGAGATCAGCGCCGACGACTGGGCCTGGGCCGAGGTCGCCGCCGGCCAGGCCTGGGTGCGCAGCGCCACGGTCGAGGCCTTCGTGCCGCAGATGATCAATTTCGAGGTGCTGGGCGGCGTGAACTTCAAGAAGGGCTGCTACCCGGGTCAGGAGATCGTCGCGCGCAGCCAGTACCGCGGCACGCTGAAGCGCCGCCTGCAGATCTTCGAGACCGAGGGCGCAGCGCAGGTGGGCCAGGAGATCTTCCACAGCGCCGACCCCGAGCAGCCCGCCGGCGTGGTGGCCGGCTGCGCCACGCGGGCGGGCCGCACGCTGATCGCGGCCGAAATCAAGCTCGCGGCACTGGAGGGCGGCAGCCTGCATCTGGGCAGCGCCGGCGGCGCTTTGCTGCAGCCCCGCGCCCTGCCGTACGAAATCCCGCCGCAAGAGTGAGCGCCTGGGGTGAGCCGATGAGGTCAGGCCGGCTCTATGTCTACTACCGCGTCGCCGCGGCTGACCAACAGGCAGCACTCGCCGCCTTTGTCGCGGCGCGTGGCGCGGCGCCGGTGCAGCTGCTGCGCCGGCCCGAGCTCAAGGACGGGCTGATGACCTGGATGGAGGTCTACCCGGCCGAAACGCTGGCGCTGGAACCCGCCATCGCCTCGGCCCTGCACCCCTGGCTGCAGGGCGATCGCCACCTGGAGCACTTCGAGCCGCTGGCCTGAGCGGCCCCGGGCGCGCTCACAGCGCCCGCACCATCTCCACATGGCCGATGCCGGCCTCCTCGAAGGGCTCGCCGCGGCGCTGGAAGCCGGCGCGCTGGTAGAAGCCCTCGGCCGACAGCTGCGCATGCAGCAGCACCTCGCGGTAGCCCTGGCGGCGCGCCTCGGCCATCAGCGCGTCCAGCACCTGGCGGCCGATCTGGCTGCCGCGCAGCGCGCGCCGCACCGCCATGCGGCCAATCTTGGCCACACCGGGCACATGCTCCAGCAGCCGCCCGGTGGCCAGTGGCCGCCCCAGGCGGTTGAAGGCCAGCGCATGCAGGCATTCGGCATCGGCGCTGTCCCACTCCAGGTCGGCCGGGATGTGCTGCTCCTCCACGAACACCTCGCGGCGTATGGCGGTGGCCGCCTCGCCCAGCTCGCTCCAGCGGCCCAGGCTCACATCCACCACGCCCTGGCCGGCCTCGAAAGCCTGGATGATGGCGCGCAGCTCGTCCGGCAGCCGCAGCGGCGACTGCGTGGCCGGGTCGGCGAACACATAGACCATCTCGCCGTGCACCAGCATCTGCTCGCTGCGGAAGATGGCCGCATCCACCTTCATGGAGCTGTTGCCGAACTCGCGCACCCTGATGCCTATGCCGAGCTGGTCGTCGTAGCGGGCCGAGCCGCGGTAGTCCAGCGTCGCGCGGCGCACGAACAGGTCGCCGCCCAGCGCTCGCATGGTCTCGGCATAGGGCAGCGCCAGCGCGCGCCAGTAGCCGCTGACCGCGGTGTCCAGGTAGGTCAGGTAATGGCCGTTGAACACGATGCCCTGGGCATCGACCTCGGCCCAGCGCACGCGCAGCGGCTCGATGTAGCGGAATTCGCTTCGTTTCATGTGCGGGCCTCCCTATGCCCTGAAGGCGTCCTTGAGCGCCTGGCCGCAGGCCTCCAGCGCGCTCAGCGCCTCGGGAATCTGCCGGCCCATCTTGATGAAATCGTGGGTCACGCCCCGGTAGAGCTCCAGCTGCACCGGCACGCCGGCCAGACGCAGGCGGTCGCCGTAGGCCAGGCCCTCGTCCACCAGCGGATCGCACTCGGCCAGCACCATGCAGGTGGGCGCGAGGCCGCCGTGGTCCTCGGCCTCCAGCGGCGCAAAGCGCCAGTCGTGGCGCTGCTCACGCGCCAGGTAATGGTCGAAGAACCACGCGATGCCGGCCGAGTCCAGCAAAAAGCCGTTGGCGAACAGCTTGTGCGAAGCGCTCGTAGGCGCGCTGGCGGTGCCAGGCGTGATCAGGAGCTGCAGCTTCAGCGGCAGGCCACGCTCGCGCGCATGGAAGGCGGCGGTCGCGGCCAGCGTGCCGCCGGCGCTGTCGCCGCCCACGGCCAGGCGCTGGCCGTCCAGGCCGAGCTGAGCGGCGTTCACATGCAACCAGTCCAGCGCGGCCCAGGCATCGTCCACCGCGGCCGGGAACGGGTGCTCGGGCGCCAGCCGGTAGTCCAGCGCCAGCACCGCCACGCCGCCGCGCAGCGCCAGCTGCCGGCACAGGCTGTCGTGGGTTTCCAGGTCGCCGATGGTGAAGCCGCCGCCGTGCAGGTAGAGCAGCACCGGCAGGGGCTCGTCGCTGGGCGCGTACAGGCGCGCCGCCAGCTCGGCCGCCGGCGTGCGCAGCGTCAGGTCTTGCACCCGGGCCAGCGGCGCGCGCGGCAGGTCCAGGATCTCGGCGCCCAGCCGGTAGGCGATGCGCGCATCGCGCGGCGACAGCGAGTGAAAAGGCGGCCGCTTGGCCCGGTGTATGCGTTCGAGCACACCGGCCATGCGGGGCGTCAGCAAGGCGGTCGGGGATGTCATAGTCGCGCGGCAGTGTGCCAGAGCCAAGGAGACAACGAATGGCCCAGATCCTGTACCTGACCCGCATCGAGATGGCGTTCGGCGCCAGCAGCCTGCTGCCGGCCGAATGCGAGCGCGTGGGCATGCGCCGCCCGCTGGTGATCACCGACGCGGGCGTGCGCGCCGCCGGCGTGCTGGACCAGGCGCTGGCCGCCTTCGAGCACCCGCTGCCGGTGTTCGACCAGACCCCCTCCAACCCCACCGAGGCCGCGGTGCGGCTGGCGGTGCAGGTGCAGCGCGAGCACGGCTGCGACGGACTGATCGCGGTGGGCGGCGGCTCCAGCATCGATCTCGCCAAGGGCGTGGCCATCGCGGCCACGCACGAGGGGCCGCTGAAGGACTACGCCACCATCACCGGCGGCGCGGTGCGCATCAGCCCGCGCGTGCTGCCGCTGATCGCGGTGCCCACCACCGCCGGCACCGGCAGCGAGGTGGCGCGCGGCGCCATCCTCATCGTGGACGATGGGCGCAAGCTGGGCTTTCACAACTGGGAGCTGCTGCCCAAGGCCGCGATCTGCGACCCCGCACTGACGCTCAAGCTGCCGCCGCTGCTGACCGCCGCCACCGGCATGGATGCGATCGCGCACTGCCTGGAGACCTTTCTCGCGCCGGCCTTCAACCCGCCGGCCGACGGCATCGCGCTGGAAGGCCTGCGCCGCGGCTGGGCGGCTATCGAGAGAGCCACCCGCGACGGCCAGGACCAGGACGCGCGCCTGGACATGATGTGTGCCAGCGTGCACGGCGCGATGGCCTTCCAGAAGGGCCTGGGCTGCGTGCACTCGCTGAGCCACTCGCTGGGCGGCATCAACCCGCGCCTGCACCATGGCACGCTGAACGCGGTGTTCCTGCCGGCGGTGATCCGCTTCAACGCCCAGGCCGACAGCGTGCAGCGCGAGCAGCGCATCGCCCGCCTGGCCCAGGCCATGGGGCTGGCCGGCTCGGATGCCGACCATGTGGCGGACGCGATCCGCGGCCTCAACGCCCGCCTGGGCCTGCCGGCCGGGCTGCGCGCACTGGGCGTGGTCGAGGCGCAGTTCGACGCCATCATCGAACACGCGCTGCTGGACCATTGCCACAAAACCAACCCGCGCCTGGCCAGTGCGGACGATTACCGCCAGATGCTGGCCGCAGCGATGGATTGAGGCCACGGCAAGGGGTTTGCCCCATGACCACGGGGCACGCGGGGCGTTATCGTGGTCCACACCTGCCCCCCAAGCGCCTTAGGGCGCTGGGCCGCGGGTTCACGCAACGAAGACTGATCGGAGGGAATTCGATGAAGTTGTCCTTGCTGGCGGCCGCAGCCGCCTGGTTGGTGGCAGGTGCGGCTCAGGCCGACACTTTCACGATCACCGGCGCGCTGACCTCGACCGATGCCACCTTCAACCGGCCGTTCACGCTGACGTCGCTGTCGGGTGTGGGCACGGCGGTGCACTACGACACGTTCTCGTTTCTGGGCGCCGCAGGCGGCAGCTACGAGTTCAAGATGGCGCCAGGGGCGGGCTCCACGGTGGACACCTTCCTGCTGCTGTACGCGGGCAGCTTCGATCCGAGCTCACCGCTGACCAATCTGGTGGCGCTGAATGACGATGTGCCCGGCGTGAACTACTCCGCCTTCAGCTACACGCTGACGGCGGGCGCGGTCTACACCGTGGTCAGCACCGCCTTCAACAACACCGACCTGGGCAGCTACACGACCACCGTGACCCCGGTGCCTGAGCCCGAGACCTATGCGCTGATGGCGCTGGGCCTGGCCGCCGTGGGCCTGGGCGTGCGCCGCCGCCAGCGGCACATGGGCTGAACGCCCTCCCGTCCTCGCCAAGGCCCGGCTTGTCCGGGCCTTTGTTTTTGGCGGCCGGCCTCAGGCCTGGACCGCGCGCTGGCAGGCCTGGTCCAGTGCCTGCTGCACCGCCTGCAGTGCGCGCCCGCAATCGTCGCGCGTGAGACCGCCCCCCAGGCACAGGCGCAGGCCCTCGGGCGGCTGGCGGTCGGTGGAGAACGCGCTGCCGGCCACCGCGGCCACGCCCAGCGTGCGCAGCTCGGCGGCGATCTCGCTGGCCGCACCGGCCGGCACGCAGGCCGGCATGGGCAGCCAGGCATGAAAGCCCTGCGCATGGGTGCGCACCCCCAGCGGCCCCAGGCGCTCGCGCAGCAAGGCGCTGCGCCAGCTGCATTCCTCGCGCACCGCATCCAGCACCTCGGCCCCCTGCCCCTGCTCCAGCCAGTGGGCCACCACCGCATTGACGAAGGGCGAGGCCATCACCGTGGTGGCGCGCAGCGCGCCGGCCAGGCGCTGGTGGGCCGCCGGGCCCGGCGCCACCACATAGGCCACGCGCAGGCCCGCGCCCAGCCACTTGGACAGGCCGCTGACGTAGTAGCCCAGCGCCGGCGCGTAGTCGCTCAGCGGCGGCGGCGCGGCCAGCGGCAGCATGCCGTAGGCGTCGTCCTCGATGAAAGGCAGGCTGTAGCGCAGCGCGATGTCGGCGATCTGCTCGCGCCGCTTGATGGGCAGGCTAGCGGTCATGGGGTTGTGCAGATTGGGGCACAGGTAGAGCGCGCCCACCGCCGTGCTCTTGCAGGCGGCCTCCAGCGCCTCGGGCACCAGCCCCTGCTCGTCCATGGCCAGCGGCAGCAACTGCACGCCCAGCTGCGCGGCGATGGCTTTGATGCCCGGGTAGGCCATGCTCTCCACGCACAGGCTCTGGCCCGGGCGCACCAGCAGCGACACCAGCGCCAGCAGCACGCTGTGTATGCCCGGCGCCACCAGCAGGCGCTCGGCCCTGGCCTCGGGCAGCCATTGCGCCATCCAGGCGGCGGCCAACGCGCGGTCATGCGGCGTGCCGCCGAAATCCTGGTAGCGCATCAGGTCGTGCAGCGTGGCGCCGGCTATCGCCTCGGCCGCGCTGCCCAGCAGGCGCTGCAGCGCCGGATGGGCCTCGATCTCCGGCGGCAGGTTCATGGTCATCTCGGCGCCGGTGCCCGCCCGCAGCGGCAGGCCGATGAAGGAGCCGCGCACATAGGAGCCCAGGCCCGGTCGCGACGCGATCAGCCCGCGGTCGCGCGCCTCGGCGAAGCCGCGCACCACGGTCGTGTAGTTCAGGTTCAGCAGGCCGGCCAGGTCACGCAGCGGCGGCAGGCGCTCGCGCGGTGACAGCCGGCCCTGCTGCAGGTCCTCGGCGATCAGCTCCGGGATCTGCAGATAGGCCGGCAGGCTGCTGCTGCGCAGGCGGGGAATCCAGTGGGTGAAGGGCATGGGGCGGCGGGCGCTGGCGGGCGGGCGGCGGGATGCACTCCAGTGTGCCTGCTGCACGCGCCGCCGGTGCCCGAACGGCGCATGCACCGCGGTGCACGCCCTCCATTGATCGGGTGCATTGATTGCATCGCCGCGGTCCGTGCTGGTGCATGGCGCCGCCGGGCGCGCGGGACGCCCTCGCCGGCCTGCGATCAACGACGCCCCTTTGATCGCATGTTGATGGCATGGCCCGCGCGGCCACTGGCACGGTCGTCGCAAAGAACCCGGCAACCGGACATGCAAGCCCCGGCCCTACCGACCACCGCCACAGGAGATTTCCATGCCCCAAGTGACCCACCCCGCCCACCAGACCGGCGACTTCCTGGTCGACTACGAAGAAAAGGTCTTCGAGGACGTGAAGGCCGAGCCCGGCGAGAAGGCGTTGGTGACCTTCCACACCGTCGCCTTCGAGGGCTCCATCGGCTTCGTGAACCTGCTGCAGGCCACCCGGCTGCAGCGCAAGGGCTTCGAGACCTCGGTGCTGCTGTACGGCCCGGGCGTCACGCTGGGCGTGAAGCGCGGCTTCCCCAAGCTGGGCGACGCGGCCTTCCCCGGCCATCAGAACTTCAACGACCAGATCACCAAGTTCATCGCCGAGGGCGGCAAGGTCTACGCCTGCCGCTTCGCGCTGCAGGCGCTGTATGGCCACGGCGAGGGCGCGCTGATCGAGGGCATACGCCCCATCAACCCGCTGGATGTGCTGGACCTGGTGCTGCTGCACCGCAAGGCCGGCGCCTTCATTTTGGACACCTGGACGCTGTAATGGCCCACCCCCTACGCGCTTCGCGCGCCCCCTCAAGGGGGCGAGCCCAACGGACCGGCGGAGCCGGATCCTCGGGCTCCGCTGGGTTGGGTTGCGGTTGTGTTGGGGGATTCGCATGAACCAAGCATCCAAGAAGACCGTTCGGGCCGCCGCGGCCCAGATCGCGCCCGACCTGGACAGCGCCGACGGCACGCTGGCCCGCGTGCTGGAGACGGTGCGCGAGGCCGCGCGCCGGGGCGTGGAGCTGCTGGTCTTCCCCGAGACCTTCCTGCCCTACTACCCCTATTTCTCCTTCGTGCTGCCGCCGGTGCTGCAGGGCCCGCCCCACCTGCAGCTGATGGCGCGCGCGCCCACCGTGCCCGGGCCGCTGACCGATGCGGTGGGCGCCGCCGCGCGCGAGGCCGGCATGGTCATCGTGCTGGGCGTCAATGAGCGCGACCACGGCAGCCTCTACAACACCCAGCTGATCTTCGACGCCGACGGACGCCTGGTGCTCAAGCGCCGCAAGATCACGCCCACCTATCACGAGCGCATGGTCTGGGGCCAGGGCGACGCCGCCGGCCTGCGCGCGGTGGACACCCGCGTGGGTCGCGTCGGCGCGCTGGCCTGCTGGGAGCACTACAACCCGCTGGCGCGCTATGCGCTGATGGCCGAGCACGAGGAGATCCACTGCGCGCAGTTCCCCGGCTCGCTGGTGGGCCCCATCTTCGCGGAGCAGATGGGCGTGACCATACGCCACCACGCGCTGGAGTCGGGCTGCTTCGTCGTCAACGCCACCGGCTGGCTGCACCCGGAGCAGATACGCAGCATCACGTCGGACGAGCAACTCCAGGGCGCGCTGCGCGGCGGCTGCCACACGGCCATCGTGTCGCCCGAGGGCAAGTACCTGGCCGAGCCGCTGACCGAGGGCGAGGGCCTGGTGGTGGCCGATCTGGACTTCGCGCTGATCGCCAAGCGCAAACGCATGATGGATTCGGTGGGCCACTACGCGCGCCCCGAGCTGCTGAGCCTGGCGATACGCCGCGAGCCCGGTGCGACCACGCAGCCGCTGGCCGCCGCGCCCGCCGAGCCGACCCTCACCCCCGCCCTGGATGGAGTGCCCAGCCATGATTGAACTCGACCTGCCCGTCGCGGCGCGACCGGCCCCGGCCGATGCCCGCGCGCTGATGACCGAGCTGCAGACCCTGGGCCTGCGCCTGCAGGATCCCGGCGCCGGCGCCGCTAGCCGGCGCGGCGGCGCGGGGCCGTCCGACCACAAGGCGGTCACGGTGGACGGCGTCACCGTGATGGTGCCGGTGCACACCGGCAGCGCGTTCAGCTCGCCCTTCGTCGCCGATGCACCGGGGCCGGACGGCCGCAGCCTGCTGCGCCGCGACAGCATCCCCATCGCCAGCGTCAGCTTCCCGCGCCAGCCGCGCTTCTACGGCCTCAGCACCACCGACGGCCTGCCCTATTCGCAGATCGCCACGCTGCATGGCGCCGACGTGCTGGCCACCACGGTGCTGCAGACCTGCATACGCTACGAGAGCCGCCGCAAGGCCTGCCGCTTTTGCGCGATCGGCCAGTCGCTGGCGGCGGGCCGCACCATCGCCCGCAAGACGCCGGCCCAGCTGGCCGAGGTCGCCAAGGCCGCGGTCGAGCTGGACGGCGTGCGCCACATGGTGATGACCACCGGCACGCCGCCCACGCCGGACCGCGGCGCGCAGATCCTCTGCGAGAGCGCCGCCGCGGTGCGCGCCGCCGTGGACCTGCCGCTGCAGGCCCAGTGCGAGCCGCCCGACACCGACGCGTGGTTCCAGCGCCTCAAGGATGCCGGCGTGGACACGCTGGGCATGCACCTGGAGGTGGTGGGCGAGCCGCTGCGCCGCCAGCTGCTGCCGGGCAAGTCCGAGGTGCCCATGAGCCGTTACTGGGAGGCCTTCGAGGCCGCCGTCGCGGTGTTCGGGCGGGGTCAGGTCAGCACCTACCTGCTGGCCGGCCTGGGCGACGACGCCGACACGCTGCTGGCCACCAGCCGGCGGCTGCTGGACCTGGGCGTCTACCCCTTCGTCGTGCCCTTCGTGCCCATCAGCGGCACGCCGCTGGAAGACCACCCGGCCCCCAGCGCCGCCTTCATGCGCTCGGTGCTGGAACCGCTGGGCGCGCTGGTGGCCCAGGCCGGCCTGCGCTCCAGCGACATCAAGGCCGGCTGCGGCCGCTGCGCGGCCTGCTCCACGCTGTCGCGCTACGAAACCGCGGCCTGACCCTCGGGAGCCTCCCATGCCCACGCTGCACACCTCAGCCAGCACCGCCCCCTGGGCACTGTGCGACCTGGACCCGGGCTTCAGCCCGCGCGAGTTCCGCATCCAGTGGGCCAGCAACCCCTGGATGCAGGCCCAGGCGCGCGCGCTGCGCCGCCAGGTGTTCTGCACGGAGCAGCGCCTGTTCGCGCAAGACGACACCGACGACGTGGACCGCGGCTCGGCCAGCGTGCAGACGCTGGTGGCGCTGTCCTGCATCGCCGGCGAGGCGGACGAGCTGATCGGCACGGTGCGCATTCACGAGGCCGCGCCGGGCCTGTGGTGGGGCTCGCGGCTGGCGGTGGCGCCGGGCTGGCGCCAGCACCGCGGGCTGGGCAGCCAGCTGATACGCCTGGCGGTCTGCAGCGCCCACGCGCTGGGCTGCGAAAGCTTTCTGGCCCATGTGCAGGCGCAGAACATCCCGCTGTTCCAGCGCCTGCACTGGCAGCTGCTGGACCAGCAGCTGCTGCACGGCCTGCCGCACGGGCTGATGCAGGCCGACCTGGCCCACTACCCCGCCTGCCACACGCCCTACGCGGGCTTCGTGATCGCCGGAGAACGCGCATGAGCCGCCTGCAAGACCTGACCCAGGCGCTACGCGCCAGCCGCGGCTTTGCGCACAAGCGCGACATCGCGGCCGTGCTGGCCCGGCTGGACCCGGCCGCGCCCGCGGGCGTGCCCAATGGGGACGACTGCGCGGTGCTGCCACTGCCGGGTGGCGCACAGGGCGCCGGCTACCAGTTGCTGGCGATCGAGGGCCTGGTGCCGGACTTCGTCAGCAGCCAGCCCTGGTTCGCCGGCTACAGCGCGGTGATGGTCAACCTCAGCGACATCGCGGCCATGGGCGGCCGTGCCGCGGGCGTGGTGGATGCGCTGTGGGCGCGCGACAGCGCCCAGGCCGGAGAGCTGCTGGCCGGCCTGCGCGCAGCGGCCGAACGCTACGGCGTGCCGCTGCTGGGCGGCCACAGCAATCTGCGGGCGGCGCAAGGCCAGCTCGCGGTCGCGGTGCTGGGCCATGCGCGCCAGCTGATCACGAGTTTCGACGCCCGCATCGGCGACCGGCTGCTGGTGGCCTTGGACCTGCGCGGCGCCTGGCAGGGCGAGCAGCCGTTCTGGAACGCGTCCACCAGCGCGCCGCCCGCACGCCTGCGCGACGACCTGGCGCTGCTACCCCAGCTCGCCGAGGACGGCCTGTGTCGCGCCGGCAAGGACATCAGCATGGCCGGCGTGCTGGGCAGCCTGCTGATGCTGCTGGAATGCTCGGGCGTGGGCGCCTGCGTGGATCTGGCGCAGCTGCCCATGCCGGCCGGCACGCTGGACGATGACGCCACGCTGCTGCGCTGGCTCAGCGCCTTCCCGAGCTATGGCTTCGTGCTGAGCGTGCCGGCGGCCCAGGCGGCGGCGGTACAGGCGCGCTTCACCGCGCGCGGCCTGAGCTGCGCCGACGTCGGCAGCGTGGACGGCAGCCGGCAGCTGAGCCTGCGCCTGCACGGCGAGCAGGCCGGCCTGTGGGACCTGACCACCGAGCCCTTCATAGGCGCCGCGCCCGTGGCCCAGCAGGAGGCCGCATGAAGCCGCTGCGCATCGCCCTGCTGACCCACTCCATACGCCCGCGCGGCGGCGTGATCCACACGCTGGAGCTGGCCGACGCGCTGGCCGCGCGTGGCCACCGCATCACGCTGATCGCGTCGGCCGAGCCCGGCGAGCAGATGTTCCGGCCGGTGTCGCACTGGCTGGAGCTGGTGCGCCTGCCGACGCTGCAGGGCGATCTCGTGTCCCAGGTGTCGCAGCGCATCAACTGCCTGGTGCGGGCCCTGCCCATGCTGCTGCAGCCCGGCGCGCACGACCTGATCCATGCGCAGGACAGCCTCAGCGGCAACGCGCTGGCCACGCTGCGCGACGGCGGGCTGCTGGACACGCCCTGGCTGCGCACCGTGCACCACCTGGATCACTTCCGCGAAGACCTGCTGAACCGCTGGCAGGAGCGCGCCTGGCGCGCCGCCGACGGCGTGGCCTGCGTGAGCCAGCTGTGGCTGCAGGCGCTGCGAGAGCAGCATGGCGTCGAGGCCCAGCGCATGTTCAACGGCGTCAACCTCGCGCGCTACCAGCCCCGGCCCGAGGCGGACGAGGCCGCGGCGCTGGCCGCGCTGGGGCTGACCGAGACTGCAGGCCCGGTCTGCCTGCTGGTGGGCGGCGTGGAGGAGCGCAAGAACAGCGTGCGCCTGCTGCAGGCCTTTGGCCGGCTGCGCGCCAGCGATCCAGCCTGGCGGCAGGCCCGCCTGGTGGTGGCCGGCGGCGCCAGCATGATGGATCACGGCGCCGCCCGCAGCGCCTGGGCCGAGCAGCTGGCGGCGCTGGGCCTGAACGAGGGCCCGGGCCAGGCGGTGCTGCGCACCGGCCCGCTGCCCGACGCGCTGATCCCCGCGCTGATGCGCCGCGCCACGCTGCTGGCCATGCCCTCGCTGGTGGAAGGCTTCGGCCTGGTCGCGCTGGAGGCGCTGGCCTGCGGCACGCCGGTGCTGGTGTCGCGCCGCGCGCCCTTCACCGAACACCTGGCCGGCTGCGAGGCCGTCGCCTGGTGCGAGCCGGAAGACGTGGCCAGCATCGCCGCCGGCCTGCGCACCGCGGCCGCGCTGCCCCGCCTCACGGACACGCCGGCCGTGTGCCGGGACTACAGCTGGGAGCGCAGCGCCCGGCTGCACGAACGCTGGTACCGCCAGACGCTGGCGGCCCTTCACGCCCCTCATGCCATCGAGACGGCCCTGCCCGTCTGCTGAACGGAGACCCACCCATGCCCGCCCTGCACTACCGCGTGCGCTGGCCCGATGCCAGCGAAAGCAGCTGCTACTCGCCGTCCCTGGTGATCCAGGACTTTCTCAGCCTGGACACGGCCTATCCGGTGGACGACTTCGTGCACCGCGTGCGCGCCGCCACCGAGATCGCCAACGAGCGGGTGCGCGCCAAGTACGGCTTCGCCTGCTCGCGCGCGGACGACCAGCTGGTGTCCACCGAGGCCCGCGCCGCCCGCTTTGCCGGCCAGCAGGACGCCCGCGTGTGGGTGCTGGCCTTCGAACCGGCCTGAACGGGTCTCAACCCGCCCCTCTCAAACCCCAGGAGCTCGCCATGTCGCCTCGCCCCCTCCCCCGTCATCAGGTCGCCGTCGTCGGCGGCGGCCAGGCCGGCCTGTCGGTCAGCCATTTCCTGCAACAGCAGCAGCTGGACCATGTGGTGCTCGAGAAGCACCGCGCCCTGCATGTCTGGGATGAGCAGCGCTGGGACAACTTCTGCCTGGTCACGCCCAACTGGCAATGCGCGCTGCCCGGCCACCCCTACCGGGGCGCCGAGCCGCACGGCTTCATGACCAAGCCGCAGATCCTGGACTACCTGCGCGGCTTCAAGGAGGCGGTCGCCGCGCCGCTGCGCGAGGGCGTGGCCGTGCTGCGCGCGCGGCCGCTGCCCGACGGTGGCTTCCACCTCAGCACCAGCGAGGGCGAGCTGCTGGCGGACCAGCTGGTGGTGGCCTCGGGCGGCTATCACCAGCCCATCGTGCCCCGCCTCGCGGAGCGCCTGCCGGCCCACATCATGCAGCTGCACTCCGCGCAGTACCGCAACCCGGCCCAGCTGCCGGCCGGCAAGGTGCTGGTGGTGGGCGCGGGCCAGAGCGGCGCGCAGATCGCGGAAGACCTGCACCTGGCCGGCCGCGAGGTGGTGCTGGCGGTGGGCGATGCGCCGCGCTGCGCGCGCTTCTACCGCGGCCGCGACGTGGTGGACTGGCTGGCCGACATGGGCTACTACGACATGCCGGTGGAACAGCACCCGCTGCGCGAGGGCGTGCGCGACAACACCAACCACTACGTGACCGGCCGCGACGGCGGGCGCGACATCGACCTGCGCCGCTTCGCGCTGGAGGGCATGGAACTCTATGGCCCGCTGCGCGCGCTGGAGGGTGACACGCTGCGCTTCGAGCCCAGCCTGACCGAGGCGCTGGACCAGGCGGACCGCACCTACAACGGCATCAACGCGTCCATCGATCGCTACATCGCCGAGCGCGGCCTGGACGCCCCGCCCGGCCAGGTCTACGCGCCGGTGTGGGCGCCCGCGCAGGAGCGCGAGACGCTGTCGCTGGCCGACTCGGGCATCACCGCGGTGATCTGGTGCATAGGCTTCACGCCCGACTTCAACTGGCTGGACGCCCCCATCTTCAACGGCCGCGGCCACCCGGTGCACCGGCGCGGCCTGACCCAGGTGCCAGGTCTTTACGTGGTGGGCCTGCCCTGGCTGCACACCTGGGGCTCGGGGCGCTTCTCGGGGGTGGCCCGGGATGCGCGCTTCATCGTCGAGCACCTCGCCGCGCGCGCCACGGCCGCGGCGCAGCCGGCGGGCGAAGCGCTGCAGCCGGCCTGACACAAAAAAAGGGCCGGCCTGCAGTGCAGGACCGGCCCGGTCTCCTCTCAGCCGCCGGGCGTCATGCGCCCGAGGTCCGGTATCAGCCGTGCTTGGCGTCGAAGAACTGCTCGTCTTCGGTCGAGCCCTTGAGCGCGGCGGTCGAGGCCTGGGCCTCGATGGTCGTGGTGACCGCATCGAAGTAGCCGGTGCCGACTTCGCGCTGGTGCTTGACCGCGGTGAAGCCCTTCTCGGCGGCGGCGAACTCGGCCTCCTGCAGCTCCACAAACGCGCTCATCTGGTTGCGCGCATAGCCGTGGGCCAGGTTGAACATCGAGTAGTTCAGGCTGTGGAAGCCCGCCAGCGTGATGAACTGGAACTTGTAGCCCATGGCGCCGAGCTCGCGCTGGAACTTGGCGATGGTGGCGTCGTCCAGGTTCTTCTTCCAGTTGAAAGACGGCGAGCAGTTGTAGGCCAGCAGCTTGCCCGGGAACTTGGCGTGGATGGCCTCGGCGAAGGCCTTGGCGTAGGCCAGGTCAGGCTTGCCAG
>NZ_CAJYPS010000020.1 GCF_913777145.1 uncultured Roseateles sp. | reverse complement strand
GCGGTGCCGCGGGGTGTCGGCCCGGCGCCGCCCGGCTCGCTTTGTTCGCTCAACGCGCAGACACCATGGCCCAATACGTTTTCTCGATGAACCGTGTCAACAAGACGGTTCCTCCCAAGCGACACATCCTCAAGGACATCTCGCTGTCCTTCTTTCCGGGCGCCAAGATCGGCGTGCTGGGCCTGAACGGCTCCGGCAAGTCCACCATCCTGAAGATCATGGCGGGCGTGGACAAGGAGTTCGAAGGCGAGGCCGTGGCCATGCCCGGCATCAAGATCGGCTACCTGGAGCAGGAGCCCAAGCTGGACCCCGAGCAGACGGTGCGCGAGGCGGTGGAAGAGGGCATCGGCGGCGTGCTGGCCGCCAAGAAGCGCCTGGACGAGGTCTATGCGGCCTATGCCGAGCCGGACGCCGACTTCGACGCGCTGGCCGCCGAGCAGGGTGAGCTGGAGGCCATCATCGCGGCCGCTGGCTCCGAGAACACCGACCTGCAGCTGGAACTGGCCGCCGACGCGCTGAACCTGCCGCCCTGGGACGCCAAGATCGACCTGCTGTCCGGCGGCGAAAAGCGCCGCGTGGCGCTGTGCCGCCTGCTGCTGTCCAAGCCCGACATGCTGCTGCTGGACGAGCCCACCAACCACTTGGACGCCGAGTCGGTGCACTGGCTGGAGCAGTTCCTGCAGCGCTTCCCCGGCACCGTGGTGGCCATCACCCACGATCGGTACTTCCTGGACAACGCCGCCGAGTGGATTCTCGAACTCGACCGCGGCCACGGCATTCCCTGGAAGGGCAACTACTCCGACTGGCTGGACCAGAAGGAGCGCCGCCTGGAGCAGGAGCAGAAGTCCGAGGACGCCCGCGCCAAGGCGATGAAGGAAGAACTGAAGTGGGTGCGCTCCAACGCCAAGGGCCGCCAGGCCAAGAGCAAGGCGCGTCTGGCCCGCTTCGAGGAGCTGAGCGACGTCGAATACCAGCAGCGCAACGAAACCAACGAGATCTTCATCCCGGTGGCCGAGCGCCTGGGCAATGAGGTGATCGAGTTCAAGGGCGTCAGCAAGAGCTTCGGCGACCGCGTGCTGATCGAGAACCTGAGCTTCCGCGTGCCGCCGGGCGCCATCGTGGGCATCATCGGCCCCAATGGCGCCGGCAAGTCCACGCTGTTCCGCATGATCCAGGGCACGGAGACGCCGGACAGCGGCGAGGTCGTGATCGGCAAGACCGCCAAGCTGGCCTTCGTGGACCAGAGCCGTGCCAGCCTGGACGCGAGCAAGACCGTGTGGGAAGACGTGTCCGGCGGCCTGGACAACATCGTCGTGGGCAAGTTCGTGATGCCCAGCCGCGCCTACATCGGCCGCTTCAACTTCAAGGGCAATGACCAGCAGAAGCTGGTGGGCCAGCTGTCCGGCGGTGAGCGCGGTCGTCTGCACCTAGCCAAGACCCTGGCCCAGGGTGGCAACGTGCTGATGCTGGACGAGCCGTCCAACGACCTGGACGTCGAAACCTTGCGCGCGCTGGAAGAAGCCTTGCTGGAGTTTGGCGGCTCCGCGATGGTGATCTCCCACGATCGCTGGTTCCTGGACCGCATCTGCACCCACATCCTGGCCTACGAGGGCGATGCCAAGTGGGTGTTCTTCGACGGCAACTTCACCGAGTACGAGGCCGACAAGGTCAAGCGGCTGGGTGAGGAGGGCGCCCGTCCCAAGCGCGCGCGCTTCAAGTCCATCAAGTAAGCCCCGCGCGGCTGAAAGCTGGCTTGCCAGCTTTCACAGATCTTTACGCGGGTCGCACCAAGCCCATACAAGGGCTGGGCATCATGAGCTCATTCCCACTCAAGACCAGGGGCTCATGATGCAAACGACCCGCTTCTCCCGTCTTCTGCGCCACGGCGCGCTGGCCGCTCTGGTTGGCCTGGCCGGCACGGCCGCATTGGCCCAGGGCCACCCGGGCCGCGGCCCGGGCCCTGGCCCCGAAGGCCTGCCGATGTTCGGCCACATGGGCCGGATGCTGAACGAGGTCGGCGCCACCGACGCGCAGCGCAGCCAGATCAAGGCCATCTTCGAGCAGGCCCGCAAGGACCTGGCCACCACGCACAGCGCCGAGCGTGAGCTGCACAAGCAGGAGATGGCGCTGTTCACGGCGCCCACCATCGATCCGATCGCGATCGAGAACCTGCGCGTGCAGACCAGCGCCAACCACGAGGTGGTCAGCAAGCGCATGAGCCAAGCCATGATCGACGCGGCCAATGTGCTGACGCCGGATCAGCGCGCCAAGCTGGCCGCGCAGATGAGCAAGATGCAGGCGGAGCGCGGCGCCCGCGCCCCCAAGTAAGCCAGACCCCCAGCCAGGAGCGACTATGCTGCAAGCCTCCGTGCCCTATGCAGGCCCGGCCGAGGGCCGGGTCCGTCTTGACACCTTGCCTATGACCGCCCGATTGCTGCTGATTGATGACGATGCCCGCCTGACCGGCATGGTGGGCGACTACCTGCGCGGTGCCGGCTTCGACGTGTCCTCGGCCGGCAGCCTGGCCCAGGCGCGCGAGCACCTGGCCCACGGCCGCTTCGAGCTCATCGTGCTGGACCTGATGCTGCCCGACGGCGACGGCCTGGACTTCTGCCGCTGGCTGCGCGGCGACCCGCGCTGGCGCCACCAGCCGGTGCTGATGCTGTCGGCCCGCGGCGAACCCATGGACCGCATCCTGGGCCTGGAACTGGGCGCTGACGACTATCTCGCCAAGCCCTTTGAGCCGCGCGAGCTGCAGGCCCGCATCAAGGCGCTGCTGCGCCGGGCCGAGCCCAAGCTGGACGGCGACGAGGTGCTGCGCTTCGGCCGCCTGGAGATCGACCTGGCCGCCCGCGTCGCGCGCCTGGACGGCAAGATCTGCGAACTCACCAGCCACCAGTTCGACCTGCTGGTGGTGCTGGCGCAGAGCCCGGGCCGCGTGCTGTCGCGCGACCAGATCATGGACGCGCTCAAGGGCCACCCGTTGGAGGCCTTCGACCGCTCCATCGACGTGCACATCTCGCGCATCCGGGCGGTCATCGAGGACGACCCCAAGAGCCCGCGGCGGGTGCTGACCGTGCGCGGCGCCGGCTATGTGTTCGCGCGCAAGCAGGACGGCGAACATGAATCGGCCTGAGGGCGACGTCCGCACTTGAAGACCCTCTACATCCGCATCTACCTGACGCTGGTGGCCCTGCTGCTGGCGTTCGCGTTCGGTTCCGCCTGGCTGTTCCAGCGCCACATCGAGCAGGAGCGTGGCAATGTCGAGATTGCGGCAGGCGAGCGCCTGGCCGCGATGGCGGCACTGCTCAAGCTCGCGCTGCCGCCGGCGGACGCATCCGCCAGAGAGCAGGCCGAGGCCTTCATCGACTGGGGCCAGCGTCTGCGCATGCCGCTGGCCATGGAGGACGAGAAGGGCCAGCGCATCGCGGCAACGCCCGCCTTTCTGCGCCGTGTGGATGAGCCCGGCTCGGTGGTCATCTCGGCCCCGATAGGCGACGGTCGCAGTGTGGAGATGGTGCGCAGCATCCGCCCGCCACAGATCAATCCCAACAATGCCGGTGGCCCGCCCAATGGGCCCAACGCCAATGGCGGCGCGCGGGCGCCCGGCGCCCGCCCCGAGGAGCCATCGCCCTGGGGCGGGCCCTGGCTCAGCCGTCAACCTGTGGTGCCGGGCGCTCCGGCCGTGTCGACCTTGGCCATCGTGCTGATCCTGTTGTTCGTCGGTGTCGCGGCCGGGGCTTTCCCGGTCGTGCGCCGGCTTACGCGCCGCCTCGAGAACCTCAAGCGTGGCGTGGAGCGCTTCGGCGCCGGCCAGCTGGGCCAGCGTGTGGACGACAGCGGCCGCGACGAGGTGGCCGCGCTGGCGTCCAGCTTCAACCAGGCGGCCGAGCGCATCGAGACGCTGCTGCGCTCCCACCAGACCCTGCTGGCCAATGCCAGCCACGAGCTGCGCTCACCGCTGGCGCGTTTGAAGATGGCGTTTGCGATGCTGGACGACGCCTCGGCGGTGCAGCGTGAGCGGCTGTCCATCGAGATCCACGCCAACATCGCCGAGCTGGATGCGCTGGTCGAGGAGGTGCTGCTGGCCAGCCGCCTGGAGGCCGGCAGCGCGGTGGGCGAGGTGCAGCCGGTGGACCTGCTGGCGCTGGGCGCCGAGGAGGCCGCGCGCGCCGAGGCGGTGTTCGAGCCCGAGGCCGACCTGGCCCGCGTGCAGGGCGAGGAGCGCCTGCTGCGCCGGGCGCTGCGCAACCTGCTGGAGAACGCGCGCCGCTACGGCGGCCCCGAGGTATCGCTGCAGCTGCAGGCGGTGGGTGACGGCTTCGACCTGGTGGTGGCCGACCGCGGCCCCGGCGTGCCGGCGGAGATGCGCGAGCGCATCTTCGAGCCCTTCTTCCGGCTGCCCGGCCATGCGGAGATGGCCGGTGGCGTGGGACTGGGGCTGAGCCTGGTCAAGCAGATCGCCGAGCGCCATGGCGGCCGGGTGCGCTGCGAGCCACGCGAGGGCGGCGGCAGCCGCTTCGTGCTGCACCTGCCGCTGCGCAGCGCTCAGCGGTAGTCCTTGAAGACGCGCCACAGCAGCGCGCACAGCAGGGCCGCGGCGGCCAGCAGGCCGGCCGTGGCAGCCTGCCAGAAGCCCAGCGCTGCGGCCGCCGGCGGCCCGAAGGCCAGCCAGTAGCCGCCGCCTATGCCAAGGCCCCACAGCGCCACCACGTAGATCACCATGGGCAGCGTGGCCACCTGGTAGGCGCGCAGCACATAGGCGGCCACGGTCTGCAGCGCGTCGCCCAGGTGGAAGAACCACACCCACACCAGCAGCGGCAGCGCCGCGGCCATGGTGGCGGCGTCCGAGGTGTAGAGCCCCACGATGGGCGCGCGCGCCAGCGCCACGACCGCACCCACGCCGGCCGCCACCAGCGCCGCCAGCGTGATTGCATGCCGGCCGACGGTGCGCGCCTCGCGCAGCTGCTGCGCGCCCAGGTGTTGGGCCACCAGCGTGCCGGCCGCGGTGGCCAGGGCCAGCGCGATCATGAACATCATCGCGACCAGGTTGACCGCGATCTGGTGGCCGGCCACCGGCGTGGCGCCAAGCCGCGCGATGAAGAAGGCCATGAAGGTGAAGCCGGTCACCTCGACCAGGATGGAGCCGCCCATGGGCAGGCCCAGCTTCACGATCTCGCGCAGCGCGGCCCAGTCCGGCCGGGTCTGCCACAGGCGCGGCACCTGGAACGGTCGGTAGAAGGCGTCATGGCGCAGCAGCCATTGCGCCACCAGCGCCTGCAGGCACATCGCGATCGCGGTGGCCACGCCGCAGCCGGCCACGCCCAGCGCCGGCACCGGGCCCCAGCCGAACACCAGCAGCGCGTTCAGCGGCACTTTGAGCGTGAGGCCCACCAACTGCAGCAGCATCACCGCCTTGGGCCGGCTGACCGCGGTGGAAAAACCGCGGAAGGCGGTGAACAGCAGCGCCGCGGGCAGCGCGATCGCCTCGGGCCGGGTGTAGGCCTGCACCTTGTGGGCCTGGGCCGGGTCCAGCTGGGCCAGCGCGATGAAGGGCTGGGGGAACCACAGCGCCAGGCAGCCCGGCACGCACAGCAGCAGCGCCAGCCACTGGGCCTGCACGAAGTCGCGGCCGGCGCCCTGCAGGTCGTCGGCGCCGAAGCGCCGCCCGGCCAGCGGGCCCACGGCCAGCACCACGCCCATCAGGCCGACGAAGATGGTCACATAGGCGGCCGAACCCACGGCCAGCGCGGCCAGGTCCTCGGGGCCCACGCGGCCCATCATCAGCGTGTCCACGGTGCTGAACAGCATCACCGCGACCTGGCCCACCAGCACCGGCCAGGCCAGCGGCAGCAGCCGGCGCACGCTGTCCAGGAAGCGGATGCGGGGCCGGGCGGTGTCGAGCAAGGGGGCGGCGGGCGCGCTCATTCAGCCCCGCTCGGCATAGCGGTTGAAGCGCCAGGCCGTGCCTTCCTGCGTGATGCGGCGCCAGACCACGCGCTTTTCCAGCGGCTCCAGCGCCAGCCAGTTCTGCACCTCGTCGAAGCTGCGGCCACAGCCCTTGCAGACCGCGTCGCCCTGGGCCGTGCTGCAGATCGCGATGCAGGGCGAGTCGGGCGTGCTGTCATACCAGCTCAGCCAGGCGTCCAGCGCGTCCTCGGGCAGGTCTTGCGCCGGCAGCTCGCTCAGGCCGGCGGCCGTCAGGCGGGCCTGCAAGGCTTCCAGTGCGGACAGCGCGGGCGCGTCGGGGCGGCGGCCCCGCCACCAGGCGATGGCGGCCTGGAGGTCGCTCAGGTGCAGCGGGGCGCTCATGCGACCAGGCCCATCAGCTCGCGCACCTCGCGCAGCGTCTTGCGGGCCACGGCGCGGGCGCGCTCGGTGCCCACCTCGACGATCCAGCGCACCTGTTGCGGGTCCAGCGCGGCGGCGCGCTCACGCCAGGGGGCCTGCTCGCGCTGCACCGCCTCGATCAGCGGCTGCTTGCAGTCCAGGCAGCCTTGTGTTGCCGTGCGGCAGCCTTCCGCGCAGGCGGCGCGGGTGGCGTCGTCGGTGTAGATCTGGTGCAGCGGCCAGACCGGGCAGCGCGTGGGCTCGCCGGCATCGCTGCGGCGCACCCGCTGCGGGTCGGTGGGCATGGTGCGCAGCTTCTCGGCCGTGACCTCGGGCGCATCGCGCATCGCGATCGCGTTGCCGGCGCTCTTGCTCATCTTCTGGCCGTCAAGACCCGGCACCCGCGCGGTCTCGGTCAGCAGCGCCTGGGGCTCCACGAAGACCGGCGCGTCGGGCGCATAGAGCCGGTTGAAGCGGCGCGCGACCTCGCGGGTGACCTCCACGTGGGCGGCCTGGTCTTCGCCTACCGGCACGCCGGCGGGCTTGTAGAGCAGGATGTCGGCCGCCTGCAGCAGCGGGTAGCCCAGAAAGCCGTAGGTGGCGAGTTCCGGGTCGGCGGCGACCTGGTCCTTGTAGCTGGGCATGCGGGCCAGCCAGCTGGACGGCGTGCACATGGCCAGCAGCGTGAACAGCTCGGCGTGCTCGGGCATGCGGCTCTGGATGAACAGCGTGCTGCGCTCCGGGTCCAGGCCGGCGGCCAGCCAGTCGGTGACCATGTCGTAGACCGCGCGGTTGAGCTCGCCGGGTGCGGGGCGCTGCGTGGTCAGCGCATGCCAGTCGGCGACGAAATAGAAACCCTCGTGGCTGTCCTGCAGCCGCACCCAGTTCTTGATGGCGCCGTGGTAGTGGCCGAGGTGGAGGGCGCCGGTCGGGCGCATGCCCGACAGCACGCGCGGGCGGGGGGAGGCTGGAGTCTGCATGGGGGGTGCGATTGTTACACTGCGCCCCCTTCGCCACCCGGCCCCGCCCGCAAGGCCATGAGAGGCCGCGGGACGCGTCACTCCGCCGACTCCACCCTCATGAAAAAACTGGTCATCCTGATCTCTGGCCGCGGCTCGAACATGGAGGCCATCGTGAAGGCCTGCGCCGCCGAGGGCTGGCCGGCCCAGGTGGCCGCGGTGATCAGCAACCGGCCGGATGCCGGCGGTCTGGCGTTCGCGGCGGCGCACGGCATCGCGACCGCGGTGGTGGATCACAAGGCCTTTGCGAGCCGCGAGGATTTCGACGCCGAGCTGATGCGGGTCATCGACGGCTTTGCACCGGACCTGGTGGTGCTGGCCGGCTTCATGCGCATCCTGACCCCGGGCTTCACCGCGCATTACGCGCGCCGCCTGCTGAACATCCATCCTTCGCTGCTGCCGGCCTTCACCGGGCTGCACACGCACGAGCGTGCGATCGAGATGGGCTGCAAGCTGGCCGGCGCCACCGTGCACTTCGTGACCGCCGAGCTGGACCATGGCGCCATCGTGATGCAGGCCGCGGTGCCGGTGCTGGCGGGCGACGACGCGGCCGCGCTGTCGGCCCGCGTACTCAAGCTGGAGCACCAGATCTACCCGCGCTCGGTGCGCTGGTTCGTGGAGGACGCGCTGGTGTGGGACGGTGATCGCGTCTTCCACCGCGACGGCGCGCCGCAGTTGCTGCTCAGCTGATCAGCCCGGCCAGCAGGTTGATGGACAGTGCCAGCACGCCGGTGTTGAACACGAAGGCCAGCAGCGACTGCAGCAGCACCAGGCGTCGCATCAGCCGCGACGACACGGCCACATCCGAGGTCTGCGAGGTGGCAGCCACGGTGATCGAGAAGTACAAGAAGTCGCCGTAGTCCGGCGGCTCATCGCGACCGGGGAACTCCAGCCCGTGCGCGCCGCTGCCATGGCGGTGGTAGATGCTGGCATAGGCCAGCGCGAACTCCACCGGCAGCAGCAACCAGGAACCGGCCACCGTGGCGAGCACCAGCAGCAGACCGCCGGTCGACTGCGCATGGCGGGCGGTCTGTATCTCGAAGGTCACGGCCACCAGGCTGGCGGCGGCGCCCAGCACCGCCAGCAGCAGCATCGCGGGCACGCCCTCGGCCAGCTGGCGCGCACGTTGCTGGACCCGGTCGGGCGCCAGCGTGCCCAGCATCATCCACAGCACCAGCGGCAGGTAGATCCACACCACCAGGTTCCAGCCCAGCAGCAGGCGGGTCTGCCATGCCAGCGTGCCGGGCCAGGCGGCGGCCAGCAGGCTCCCCCCCAGCAGGGCCATCAGCAGGCGAGGGCGCAGGCGCAGTTGCGACCAGAGATTCATGACAGGCGCGCGCGGCTGCGGCGGGGCTTGGGATAATCGGGCCATGCATCCTAATGCCCTGCTGGAGCTCGGAGCCGAGCTGGTCGCTGCGGTTTCCCGACTCGACGCCCCTGCCGACGCCACCGTGTCGGCCTTTTTCAGAAAACACAAGGCCCTGGGCCAGCGCGAGCGCGCCACCCTGGCCGAAACGGTCTATGCGTTGCTGCGCGAACGGCTGAAGTTCCAGCACCTGGCCCAGTCCGGCAGCGGCCCCATGCCGCGCCGCCTGGCCATGCTGGCCTGGCGCGGACAGGAAAGCTTTCTGCGTGCCGCGCTGAGCCCGGTCGAGCAGCAGTGGCTGCAGCAGGTGCAGGCGGTCGCGCCCGAGTCGCTGGCGCCGCGGCTGCGTCACAATCTGCCGGACTGGCTGGCCGAGCCACTGCGCGAGCGCCTCGGCGACGAGGCCTTCTGGCAGCTGGCGCAGGCGCTCAACGAGCCCGCGCCGCTGGACCTGCGCGTCAACCTGCTCAAGGCCAAGCGCGAGGAGGTGCAGGCGCGCCTGGCCGAGCTGGGCGTGCCCGCCGAGCCCACACCCTATTCGCCCTGGGGCCTGCGTGTGCAGGGCAAGCCGGCCTTGAACCGCATGGACGTGTTCACGCAAGGGCTGGTGGAGGTGCAGGACGAGGGCAGTCAGCTGCTCACCGCCCTGCTGGGCGCCAAGCGCGGCGAGATGGTGGTGGACTTCTGCGCGGGTGCCGGTGGCAAGACGCTGGCTGTGGGTGCGGCCATGCGCAACACCGGCCGGCTCTATGCCTTCGATGTGTCCGGCCACCGTCTGGATGCGCTCAAGCCGCGGCTGGCGCGCAGCGGCCTGTCCAATGTCTATCCGGCCCAGATCGCGCACGAGCGCGACGACCGCGTGAAGCGCCTGGCCGGCAAGATAGATCGGGTGCTGGTCGATGCGCCTTGCTCGGGCCTGGGCACGCTGCGTCGCAATCCCGACCTGAAGTGGCGCCAGTCGCCGCACAGCGTGGCGGAGTTGCAGGACAAGCAGCGTGCCATCCTGGCCAGCGCGTCGCGGCTGGTGAAGCCGGGCGGACGGCTGGTCTACGCAACCTGCAGCCTGTTGGAGGCCGAGAACGAGCAGATCGCGCGAGAGTTTCAGGCCGCCCACCCGGAATTCAAGCTGCTGCCGGCCGCCGAGCAACTGGCCAAGCAGCAGGTGGAGCGGGCCGATGAGCTGGTGCAGGACGACATGCTGCGCCTGTGGCCGCACCGTCACGCGACCGACGGCTTTTTTGCGGTCGCCTGGGAACGCGCGGCTTGATCTTGCTCAAGCGCGGCGTCGATTGCTGCCGCTGCGGCTTGAGGGCGGATCATCCCGGGGGGTGATTTTTAGGGCCACCCCCCTACAATGTGAGGTCTGGCAATGACCCCTGAGGTCGAGGTTTCCAACGCATGAATGAATTTTTTGACGCACTGCTGAACTGGGTGAGCGGCGGTCTGCTGCACGCCAGCGTCTGGCAGCTGGTGGTCTACACGCTGGTGGTGACGCACATCACGATCGCAGCGGTCACCATCTTCCTGCACCGTGCCCAGGCCCATCGTGCGCTGGATCTCGGCCCCATTCCATCGCACTTCTTCCGCTTCTGGCTGTGGATGACCACCGGCATGGTCACGCGCGAGTGGGTGGCCATCCACCGCAAGCACCACGCCAAGTGCGAAACGCCCGACGACCCACACAGCCCCCAGACCCGCGGTCTGGGCAAGGTGATGCGCGAAGGCGCCGAGCTCTACCGCGCCGAGGCCAAGAACGCCGAGACCATCGCGAAGTTCAGCCATGGCGTGCCCAACGACTGGATTGAGAACCACCTCTACAGCCGCTACAGCTGGCAGGGCGTGGCGCTGATGCTGATCCTCAACGTCACGCTGTTCGGTGCGCTGGGCGCCACCATCTGGGCCATCCAGATGGTCTGGATTCCGTTCTGGGCGGCTGGCGTCATCAACGGCATCGGCCACTACTGGGGCTATCGCAACTTCGAGGCGCCGGATGCGTCCACCAATGTGTCGCCCTGGGGTCTGATCATCGGCGGCGAAGAGCTGCACAACAACCATCACACCTACCCGACCTCGGCCAAGTTCTCGGTCAAGAAGTACGAGTTCGACCTGGGCTGGGGCTACATCCGTGCGATGGAGATGATCGGCTGGGCCAAGGTCCGCAAGACCGCGCCCAAGCTGAGCCTGGGCGAGGTGAAGCCGGCCGATGCGCGCACGCTGGAGGCGCTGATCGCCAACCGCTACGAGGTGATGGCCAGCTTCGGCCGCGACCTGAAGGCGGCCTGCGCGGCCGAGCTGGACAAGATCAAGGCCGAGGGTGGCAAGCACAGCGCCCGCTGGGCCCAGTTCAAGCAGGCCAAGCGCTGGCTGCACCGCGATGAGGACCGCATTCCTGCCGATGTGCATGGCGACCTGGCCCACGCCCGTGCGGCCAGCCCCGCGCTGGACAAGCTGGTGACCATGCGCGAAGAACTTCGTCAGTTCTGGACCCGGACCAATGTGTCGGCCGAACAGCTGGTGGCCGATCTGCAGGCCTGGTGCCGCCGTGCCGAGGAAAGCGGCATTGCCGAGCTGCGCAACTTCTCCATGCGCCTGCGCGCCGCGCATGCCTGACCAGGTTTCGCAAAGCCATGCAAAGGCGCCCTGCGGGGCGCCTTTTTTCTGTCCAGCTACTAGACTTTGGGCCAGGCAAGCTCATAGGAGGCAAGCTCATGAACAAGCATTGGATGGCCTGGGCGCTGTTGGCGTGTGCAGGCATGGCGCAGGCCGAGGTGAAGGTCAGCTTCACCGAGCCGGAGAAGTTCACCGACATCAAGAGCAACTCAGGCTTCAATCGCCCGGAGGTGCTGGGTGAACTGGAAGCGCAACTGCGCAAGCAGGCCGAGAAATACCTGCCGGGCCGGGATGTGGTGCTGGAGGTCACGGACGTCGACCTTGCGGGCGAGGTAGAGCCCATCTGGCGTTCCGGGCAGTGGCTGCGCCTGCTGCGGGATGTGACGCTGCCGGCGATCACGCTCAAGTACGAGGTGCGTGAGCAGGGGCAGGTGGTGCGCCAGGGTGAGATGCGCATGCGCGACCTGGGCTACCGGGATGGCTTCAATCGCTACCCCGAGTCCGATCCCTTGCGCTATGAGCGCCGCATGATCGACCGCAGCTTCGAGAAGGAATTCGGCGCTCCGGCCGCCAAGCCCTGAGCGCCAAGCCCTGAGCGCCAAGCCCTGAGGGCGGCCCTGCCTGCCTGATCGCGCCCAGGCATGAAAAAACCCGCCGGCTTGCGCGCGGCGGGTTTTTGCTGGGTGGGGCAGGGCGACCTCGGGCCACCCAGGCATCACTTCAGCTTGATTTCCTTGTACAGCACGTGCTTGCGTGCCTTGGGGTCGAACTTCATGAATTCCAGCTTTTCGGGCGTGGTCTTCTTGTTCTTGTTCGTCGTGTAGAAGTGGCCCGTGCCCGCGGTGGACTCAAGCTTGATCTTTTCGCGGCCGCCTTTGGATGCCATGGTCGTGTTCCTTCAGTGGGTCAGTGAGGCGGCGATCAGAGCTCGCCCTTGGCGCGCAGATCGGCGACGACTTGGTCGATGCCGACCTTGTCGATCAAACGCAGAGCAGCGTTCGAGATGCGCAGACGAACCCAGCGGTTCTCCGACTCGACGAAGAAGCGGCGGTATTGCAGGTTCGGCAGGAACCGGCGCTTGGTTTTGTTGTTGGCGTGGGAGACATTGTTCCCCACCATGGGCTTCTTGCCCGTGACTTGACAGACGCGTGCCATGACGCTTCTCCACTCTGACGTTTGACCAGTTGCCCAAGGCCGAATGCCCGGGCAACCCTTTGACCGCATATGCCTGCTAAGCCTGATCCCGCTGCATCAGCAGCGCGCCAGGTGCGGTCTATCCGGCAGGCAAGCCCGCGAGTATAGGTGAAATCGCGGGTGCGGGGAAGCTGCCGTCGATCGGCGAGCCGATCAGCCCTGTTCCTGCTCCAGGAAGCGCTGCGCATCCAGTGCCGCCATGCAGCCCGTACCGGCGCTGGTGATGGCCTGGCGGTAGATGTGGTCCTGCACATCGCCGGCGGCGAACACGCCGGGCACGCTGGTCATGGTCGCGAAGCCGTTGAGGCCGCTGCGGGTCACGATGTAGCCGTCCTTCATCTCCAGCTGACCCTGGAAGATCTCGGTGTTGGGCTGATGGCCGATCGCGATGAAGCAGCCGTGTACCGCAATTTCGGCCTTCTCGCCGTTGTTCACATTCACGGTGCGCACGCCGGTCACGCCGCTGGCGTCGCCCAGCACCTCGTCGAGTTGCTGGTGCAGGTGCAGCTCGATCTTGCCGGCGGCCACCTTGTCCATCAGCTTGTCGACCAGGATGGGCTCGGCGCGGAACTTGTCGCGGCGGTGGATCAGGTGGACCTTGCTGGCGATATTGGACAGGTAGAGCGCCTCCTCGACCGCGGTGTTACCGCCGCCGACCACGCAGACCTGCTGCTCACGGTAGAAGAAGCCGTCGCAGGTGGCGCAACCACTGACCCCACGGCCCATGAAGGCCTGCTCGGAATCCAGACCCAGGTACTTGGCCGACGCGCCAGTCGCGATGATCAGCGCATCACAGGTGTAGGTGGCGCTGTCGCCGACCAGCGTGAACGGGCGCTTGGAGAAGTCGACCTTGTTGATGTGGTCGTAGACCAGCTGGGTCTGGAAGCGCTCGGCATGCTGCTGGAAGCGCTGCATCAGCTCCGGCCCCTGCACGCCCATCACGTCGGCCGGCCAGTTGTCGACCTCGGTCGTGGTCATCAGCTGACCGCCCTGGGCCATGCCGGTGATCAGCGTGGGCTTGAGGTTGGCGCGAGCCGCGTAGATGGCGGCGGTGTAGCCCGCCGGGCCGGAGCCCAGGATCAGCAGGCCGTGGTGTTGGGTGTTGGCAGTCATGGGGAAGATCTCGGGTTGTTGGCTGCGAAAACAAGCTTTGCCGGGCGGCAGACCGTCTTTTTTCAGCCAAACCCTGATGGGTCAGCCCTCGCAGCGTGTGCACAATGCGGGCAATTTTAGGGGCGCCCTCTTGGGCGCGCGGGCCTTGAAGCGCATACCTGGAGATTGCATATGGCGATGATTTCCAACCTGGACCTGATCCGTCGTGTTCCGCTGTTCTCGATGCTGACCACCGACCAGGCCCAGTCCATCGCCGACAGCGTGGTGAAGCGCCGCTTCAAGCGCGGCGAGCTGATCGTGGAGCAGGGCACGAAGTCCAACGCGCTCTTCATCCTGCTGAACGGCCGTGCGCGGGTGCTGACCGCCGACAACCGGGGCCGCGAGGTCATCCTGGCGGTGCTGCAGTCCGGCGACTATGTCGGCGAGATGAGCCTGATCGACAACGAGCCGCATTCGGCCACGGTGCGGGCCGAGGTGCAGACCGACATGCTGGTGCTGGGCCGCCTGGAGTTCGCGCGTTGCCTGCCTGAGAGCAGCAGCCTGTCCTACGGCATCCTGCGAGGCCTGGTCGCGCGGCTGCGCAATGCGGACCGCCAGATCGAGTCGCTGGCGCTGCTGGATGTGTATGGCCGCGTCGCCCGCACGCTGCTGGACATGGCGGACGACGAGAAGGGCATCAAGATCATCCGCGGCAAGGTGTCGCGCCAGGACATGGCCAAGGTCGTGGGCGCGTCGCGCGAGATGGTCAGCCGCGTGATGAAGGACCTGGAGGAGCGCGGCGTCATCGAGACGCTGGAGAACGGTTCCGTGGTCATCAAGGAACGCCTGACCCACGACTGAGCCGCTTACCTTTGCTTGCGGCTTGCCGGGGCACAATGCCGGCATGAGTTTTCCGTTGGGTTCCATGCTGGGCGGCGAGGCGCCGTCTGGCGATGCGCCGGCTGAGGCCCGCGTGAGCCGCCGCGCCACGCAGCGCGCCGCGGCCCCCAGCCCGGCGCCCGCCGGGCGGCTGCTGCGCACACCGCTGTGGCTGGTGCTGAGCGCGCTGGGCCTGATCCTCTTGGTGCTGGCGCTGGCCACGCACGATCTGCGCGACGCGGCCTTCAGCTCCAGCGGCCAGCATGACGTGGTGAGCAACCGGGTTGGCAACCTGGGCGCCTGGGTGTCGGACGGCCTGCTCTTCCTGTTTGGTTTCTCTGCCTGGTGGCTGCCGCTGCTGGGGCTGCGCGGCTGGCTGTCCAGCCTGGCCGGCCTGCTGCGCGGCGATGTGGCGCAGCGCCCGCGCTGGCCGCTGCGCCTGCGCGGCTGGCTGGGTGTGGCGCTGCTGCTGACGGCCAGTTGCGCGCTGGAGTGGAGCCGCCTCTATGCCTTCGAGGCCCGGCTGCCCGGCCATGCCGGCGGCGTGCTGGGTTACTGGCTGGGCCCGCTGGGCGTGCGCCTGCTGGGCTTTGCCGGCTCTGGCGCGGTGGGCATCGTGCTGTTGCTGACCGGCATGTCCTGGGCGCTGCGCTTCTCGTGGGGCCAGGTGGCCGAGCACCTGGGCGAGCGCATCGAGACCCTGCGCGAGCGCCTGCTGGCGCAGCGTGAGGTCATCGCCGACCAGAAGGCCGGCGCCAAGGCCAAGAAGGAGCGTGCCCAGGAGGTCGAGGTGGAGCGCGAGGCCGAGCGCCAGCTGGAGCGCGAGTTGGGCGCCGAGGATGTGCCGCTGGTGATCGAGCCGCCGGTGGTCGAGGTGCCGCAGTCCACCCGAGTCGCCAAGGAGCGCCAGGCCACGCTGTTCAGCGATGCCGGCGACGGCAAGCTGCCCCAGGTGGACCTGCTGGACGCCGCGCCGGGCCGCCAGGAGACGGTCACGCCCGAGTCGCTGGAGATGACCAGCCGGCTGATCGAGAAGAAGCTGCGCGACTTCGGCGTCGAGGTGCATGTGGTGGCCGCGTCGCCCGGCCCCGTGATCACGCGCTACGAGATCGAGCCGGCCACCGGCGTGAAGGGCTCGCAGATCGTGGGCCTGGCCAAGGACCTGTCGCGCTCGCTGAGCCTGACCTCCATCCGCGTGGTCGAGACCATTCCCGGCAAGAACTACATGGCGCTGGAGCTGCCCAATGCGCGGCGCCAGACCATACGCCTGTCCGAGATTCTGGGCTCCCAGGTCTACGCGGACGCGTCCTCGCAGCTCACCATGGGTCTGGGCAAGGACATCGTCGGCGCGCCGGTCGTGGCCGACCTGGCCAAGATGCCGCACTGCCTGGTGGCCGGCACGACCGGCTCGGGCAAGTCGGTGGGCATCAACGCGATGATCCTGAGCCTGCTCTACAAGGCCGAGGCGCGCGACGTGCGCCTGATCCTGATCGACCCCAAGATGCTGGAGATGTCGGTCTACGAGGGCATCCCGCACCTGCTGGCGCCGGTGGTCACCGACATGAAGCAGGCCGGCAATGCGCTGAACTGGTGTGTCGGCGAGATGGAGCGGCGCTACAAGCTGATGTCCAAGCTGGGCGTGCGCAACCTGGCCGGCTACAACAAGAAGATCGACGAGGCCAAGGCCGCCGGCCAGAGCATCCCCAACCCCTTCAGCCTCACGCCGGAAGAGCCCGAGCCGCTGGAGCGCCTGCCCTTCATCGTGGTCGTCATCGACGAGCTGGCCGACCTGATGATGGTGGTGGGCAAGAAGATAGAGGAACTGATCGCCCGCCTGGCGCAGAAGGCCCGCGCGGCAGGCATCCACCTGATCCTGGCCACGCAGCGGCCGTCGGTGGACGTGATCACCGGCCTCATCAAGGCCAACATCCCGACCCGCCTGTCCTTCCAGGTCAGCTCCAAGATCGACAGCCGCACCATCCTCGACCAGATGGGCGCCGAGGCGCTGCTGGGCATGGGTGACATGCTCTACATGCCCTCGGGCACCGGCCTGCCCATCCGTGTGCACGGCGCCTTCGTCAGCGACGACGAGGTGCACCGTGTCGTCGAATACCTCAAGGCCCAGGGCGGCGAGCCCAACTACATCGAGGGCATCCTCGAGGGCGGCGTGCTGGACGACCTGGGCGGCGATGCACCGGCCGGTGGCGGCGGTGGTGACGGCGAGTCCGACGCGATGTACGACCAGGCCGTGGCCATCGTGCTGCAGCACCGCAAGGCCTCCATCTCGCTGGTGCAGCGCCATCTGCGCATAGGCTACAACCGGGCCGCACGCCTGCTGGAGCAGATGGAGAAATCCGGCCTGGTGGGCGCGATGGCCACCAACGGCAGCCGCGAACTCATCGTGCCGAAACGAGACGAATGAAACGCCTTCTGATCACCCTGGCCCTGGCGGCCACCGCCGCGGGCGCGGCGCACGCCGATGCGGTCGACGCGCTGCGCGAGTTCGCGCGCGAGGCCAAGAGTGGCCGCGCCAGCTTCACGCAGACCGTCACCGCGCCGGACGGCAAGCGCAAGAAGAGCTCGTCCGGCAGCTTCGAGTTCCAGCGCCCCAACCAGTTCCGCTTCGCCTACGCCAAGCCCTTCGAGCAGCTCATCGTGGCCGACGGCCACAAGGTCTGGATCTACGACCCCGACCTCAACCAGGCCAGCTCGCGCAAGCTGGGTGACGCGCTGGGCGCGACGCCGGCGGCGCTGCTGGCCGGCGGCAATATCGAGCGCGACTTCACGCTCAAGGCGCTGCCGGCTGACGAAGGGCTGGACTGGGTGCAGGCCCAGCCCAAGCAGGCCGACAGCACTCTGCAGTCCATGAAGCTGGGCTTCAAGGGCCGCGAGCTGGCGGCGCTGGAGATCGTGGACGGCTTCGGCCAGCGCTCGCGCATCTCCTTCAGCGGCCTGCAGACCAATGTGGCCGTGCCGGCCGAGCGCTTCCAGTTCAAGCTGCCCGCCGGTGCCGACCTGATCGAGCAGTGAGCGGCTCGCTGTTCGACGACGACGCGCCCGCGCCCGGTGCGCCGTCCGGTGTGGCGCCGCCGGTCGTGCCGCTGCCCGAGCTGCTGCGGCCCAAGACGCTGGACGAGGTCATAGGCCAGACCCATCTGCTGGGCGAGGGCAAGCCGCTGCAGCTGGCCTTCAAGTCCGGCAAGCCGCATTCCATGATCTTCTGGGGACCGCCGGGCGTGGGCAAGACCACGCTGGCGCGGCTCACCGCCAGCGCCTTCGGCTGCGAGTTCATCGCGCTGTCGGCCGTGCTGTCGGGCGTGAAGGACATCCGCGAGGCGGTGGAGCGCGCGCAGCAGTACGCGGCCCAGCGTCGCCGCACCATCCTGTTCGTGGACGAGATCCACCGCTTCAACAAGGCCCAGCAGGACGCGCTGCTGCCGCATGTGGAGTCGGGGCTGTTCACCTTCATAGGCGCGACCACCGAGAACCCGTCCTTCGAGGTCAACTCGGCGCTGCTGTCGCGCGCCCAGGTCTATGTGCTCAAGAGCCTCAGCGAGGCCGAGCTGCGCCAGCTGGTCGCGCGCGCGCTGGGCGCGCTGCAGCCGCTGACGCTGGACGAGGCCGCGGTCAGCACGCTGGTGGGCTATGCCGACGGCGATGCGCGCCGCTTGCTGCACCTGCTTGAGCAATGCCAGACCGCGGCCCAGGCGGCCGGCGTCACGGGGGTGGACGCCGAGTTCATCACCCGCTCGCTGAGCCTGAATGCGCGCCGCTTCGACAAGGGCGGCGACCACTTCTACGACCAGATCTCCGCGCTGCACAAGTCGGTGCGCGGCTCCAACCCGGACGGCGCGCTGTACTGGCTGTGCCGCATGCTGGACGGCGGCGCGGACGCGCGCTATCTGTCGCGCCGCATCGTGCGCATGGCCTGGGAAGACATAGGCCTGGCCGACCCGCGCGCGCTGCAGATCGCCAACGACGCGGCCGCCACCTTCGAGCGCCTGGGCAGCCCCGAGGGCGAGCTGGCGCTGGCGCAGGCGGTGATCTATCTCGCGGTCGCGCCCAAGAGCAATGCGGGCTACAACGCCTACAACGCGGCGCGCGCCTTCGTGAAGCAGGACGGCAGCCGTGAGGTGCCGGTGCACCTGCGCAATGCGCCCACCCGGCTGATGAAGGAGCTGGGCTACGGCCACGAGTACCGCTACGCGCACGACGAGCCCCACGCCTACGCGGCCGGTGAGACCTACCTGCCGGACGGCATGGCCGAGCCACGCTGGTACCAGCCGGTGCCGCGCGGGCTGGAGAGCAAGATCGCCGAGAAGCTGGCCTTTCTGCGCCAGCTGGATGAAGACGCTGGCACGGGCGACTGAGCTGCTCCCGGTGCGCCCGTGGGGCGCCCTGCTGGGATTCAGCTGACTGCCTTTGGGCCGAGAACGCGCCGGCCCTTGAGCCGACGCCGCCGACGCGACGCGTCGTTAGTCTGTGGGGTACTGAGGTGCACCACATGACGACATTGAAGATCAACGGCCAGGCCTATGCGGCCGACGTGCCCCCCGACATGCCCCTGCTGTGGGTGCTGCGCGATGTTTTGGGGCTGACCGGCACCAAGTTCGGCTGCGGCATTGCCCAATGTGGCGCCTGCACCGTGCACCTGGACGGCACGCCGGTGCGCGCCTGCGTGCTGCCGGTGGCCAATGTGGAGGGCCGCGAGATCACCACCATCGAGGGCGTGGGTCAGACCGAGGCCGGCGCGCGCGTGCAGCAGGCCTGGCTGGCGGTGGACGTGGTGCAGTGCGGCTACTGCCAGCCCGGCCAGATCATGTCCGCCACCGCGCTGGTGCGTGACAACAGGAACCCGTCCGACGCCGACATCGACGCCGCGCTGAGCGGCAACCTGTGCCGCTGCGCTACCTATGTGCGCATACGCGCGGCGGTCAAGCAGGCGGCCAGTGGCAAGACCCAGGGGCCCCAGGTCATTCCCATCCACGCGCAGCGGGAGGCCCGTTCATGAGCGACACGCCAGCATTCAGCCCGGCCCGGCGCCAGGTCTTGCGCGCGGGCGCGGGCCTGACCGTGGGCTTCGTGATGGCCGGCCTGGCCAAACCGGCCAGCGCGTTGATGAGCGGCCATCTGCAGCCCGGCGATGCGGCGGCCGCGGCCGCCGATGGCGCACCGCCGTTCGCGCCCAACGCCTTCATCCGCATCGAGCGCGACGGCCGGGTGCGCCTGGTCATGCCCATGGTGGAGATGGGGCAGGGCATCTACACCGGCTCCTGCATGCTGCTGGCCGACGAGCTGGGCGTGGAGCTGAGCCAGATCAGCGTGCAGCACTCGCCGCCCAGCGACCAGCTCTACGGCATGAAGCTGCTGCGCGGCCAGATCACCGGCGGCTCCACCAGCACGCGCGCGTCCTACGCCGACCTGCGCGAGGCCGGCGCCGTGGCGCGCACGCGGCTGATCCAGGCCGCGGCGCGCCGCTGGCGCGTGAAGGAAGACGAGTGCCGCACCGAGCAGGGCCGGGTCTTGCACGCGGCGTCGGGGCGCTCGCTGGGCTTTGGCGAACTGGCGGTAGCCGCCGGCCAGCTGCCCGACCCCAAGACCGTGAAGCTCAAGCCGGCCGGCGAGCTGCGCCTGATCGGGCGCCCCATGGCCCGGGTAGACGCGGCCGACAAGGTCAGCGGCAAGACCCAGTTCGGGCTGGACGTGCGCCTGCCCGGCATGCGGGTCGCCGTGGTGCAGGCCTGCCCCACGCTGGGCGGCAAGCTGCTCAGCGTCAACGACCAGGCGGCGCGCCGCCTGCCCGGCGTGGTGGACGTGCTGCGCCTGGCCGATGCGGTAGCCGTGGTGGGCGAGCATTTCTGGGCCGCCAAGCGCGGCCTGGAGGCGCTGGAGATCCGCTGGGAGGCCGGCCCCAACGCGGGCTACAGCACCGAGCAGCTGCGCGCCGACCTGGCCCGCAGCCAGGCCAGCGGCAAGGGCGTGGTCGGCAAGGAGCAGGGCCGGCGCCCGGCGGGCGGCACGCTGGTACAGGCCGACTATCACCAGCCCATGCTGGCCCACGCGACGATGGAGCCGCCCAATGCGACGGTCCATGTGCACGAGGGCCGCTGCGAGATCTGGACCGGCACCCAGGTGCCCATGCGGGCGGTGGAGAGCGCGGCGCGGCTGCTGGGCCTGCCGGTGGCCCAGGTCACGCTGCACAACCAATACCTGGGCGGGGGCTTCGGGCGCCGCCTGGAATACGACATGGTGGACCAGGCCGTGCTGCTGGCGCGCCAGGTGCGCTATCCGCTCAAGCTGGTCTGGACGCGTGAGGAAGACCTGCGCCACGACATCGTGCGCCCGCCCTACCACGACGTGATCTCGGCCGTGGTGGACGAGCAGGGCTGGCCACTGTGGCTGGGCGACCGCATCTGCAGCCCCACGGTGCTGGGGCGCTGGCGGCCGGCCGCGATACGCGCGGACGGCTGGGATCGCGACGCCGGCGAGTCGGTGGTCGACACACCCTACGGCCTGCCCAACTTCCGGGTCGAGTGGGTGAGGCATGACCTGCCCCCGGGCCTGGTGGTGGGCTGGTGGCGCGGCGTGGGCGCGCTGCACAACCTCTTCGTGGTCGAGGGCTTCCTCGACGAGCTGGCGCAGCGCGCCAAGCAGGACCCGGTGGCTTACCGCCGCCGCCTGCTGCAGAAGAATGACCGCACCCGCGCGTTGCTGGACCTGGCGGCCGAGCGCATGGGCTGGGGTGAGCAGCTGCCTGCGCGCGTGGGCCGTGGCGTGGCCGTGGGCGAGCCCTTCGGCAGCCGGATCTGCGCGATGCTGGAGGTGGAGGTCACGCCGCAGGGCGAGGTGCGGCTGCGCAAGGCGGTGGTGGTGGTGGACTGTGGCATCCCGGTCAATCCGGGCTCCATCGAGGCCCAGATCCAGGGCGGTCTGCTGTTCGGTCTCAGTGCGGCGCTGTTCAGCGAGGTGACGCTGAAGAACGGCCAGATCCAGCAGTCCAACTTCAACGATTACCGCGTGCTGAGGCTGGATGAGACGCCGACCGTCGAGGTCCATGTGATGAAGAGCGAGGCCGCACCCGGCGGCGTGGGTGAGCTGGCGACCGCGGTGGCCGCCCCGGCGCTGGTCAATGCCATCCATGCCGCCACCGGTGTGCGGCTGCGGCGCCTGCCCATAGACCGCAAGGCGCTGATCGCGTCGCCGGCGCTGCTCAAGCAGGTGGCGCAGGGCGCTGATGACAAGGAGCAGGCATGAGCCGCCGTCTGTGGCTGAGCGGTGCGCTCGCGCTGCTGGTGGTGCTGGCGGCCGGCTATGCGTGGCGGGTGCGGCCCAATGCCGACCCGGGGCGCGCGCCGGTGCTGGCCGGCGCGCCGGCCGACATGCCGGTGCTGCAGCGCGGCGCCTATCTCGCACGTGCGGCGGACTGCGTGGCCTGCCACACCGCGCCGGGCGGCCAGCCGTTCGCCGGCGGTCTGGCCTTCGAGCTGCCGTTCGGTCGCATCTACTCCACCAACCTCACGCCCGACGCGGCCACCGGCCTGGGTGCCTGGACGGACGACGAGTTCGTGCGCGCGATGCACGAGGGCGTGGGCCGCGACGGCCAGCGCCTCTACCCGGCCTTCCCCTACACCTCGTTCACCCAGCTCAGCCGCGCCGATGTGCTGGCGATCAAGGCCTATCTGATGAGCCTGCCGCCGGTACAGCAGCCGGCCCGCGCGCCGGAGCTGAGCTTCCCGTTCAACCAGCGCTGGGGCATGGGGCTGTGGAATGCGGTGTTCTTCCGCAGCGAGCGCTTCCAGGCCGACCCGGCGCGGCCCGAGGTCTGGAACCGCGGCGCCTATCTGGCCAACGGCCTGGCCCACTGCGCGGAATGCCACACGCCGCGCAACGCAGGCTTTGCGCTGGACCATGGCCAGGAGCTGGCCGGCGCGTCGCTGGAAGGCTGGCTGGCGCCCAACATCACGTCCGACTCCAAGTTCGGTCTGGGGTCCTGGAGCGACCGCGAGATCGTCGCCTACCTGCTGAGCGGCCATGCGCCGGGCCGCGGCAGCGCAGCCGGCCCCATGGGCGAGGCGGTGTCGCACAGCCTGCAACACCTGGCCCCCGCGGACCTGGATGCGCTGGTGGCCTACCTGCGCAGCGTGCCGGCGCGCGAGGGCGACCCGCGCACCGCGGTGGCGGCGCGGCCGCAGTCCGTGGCCCAGTCCAGCGCCACCGCGCCGCCGCCCAACACGCCTGCGGACCTGCAGGCCGGGCTCAAGCTGTTCGAGTCGTCCTGCGCGTCCTGCCATCGCTGGGACGGCCAGGGCCGCCAGGTCGAGCGCGCCGGCCTGCTGAGCCTGCGCTCGGTCAACGACCCGCTGGGCCGCAGCCTGACCAAGGCGGTGCTGGACGGCGTGAAGCTGCAGATCCAGGGCCAGCCGGTGTTCATGCCGGGCTTCAAGGACTCGATGTCCGATGTGGAGATTGCGCAGCTGGCCAACTACGTGATCGGGCATTTCAGCGGCAAGCGCGGCGAGGTGACCGCCGACGCGGTGGCGCGCCAGCGCACGCGCTGAGCGGGGAGGGCGTGAGGGCGGTGCCAGAATCCGCGCCGGGCTGCGCTGCCTGACGCGGCCGCCCGCCCCACCCATGCCCCTGATCGCCGCGCTGAGCAAAGACCTGACCCTGGCCCTGGCCGCCACGCTGCTGGCGCTGGCGGGCCTGGGTGCTGCGCCGGCCCGCGCCAGCGACCTCGGGCCCACGCTGAACCGGGTGCGCGACACCGGCGTCATCGTGATCGGCTACCGCCCGGCCTCGCTGCCCTTCACCTACCTGGACGCGCAGCTCAAGCCCATTGGCTATTCGATCGAGCTGTGCGAGCGCGTGGTGGCCGCGGTGCGCCAGCGCCTGCAACTGCCCGAGCTGGAGGTGAGGCGGGTGGAAGTGGCCTCGGCCACGCGGCTGCCGCTGGTCACCAACGGCACGCTGGACCTGGAGTGCGGCATCACCACGCACACCGCCGAGCGGGCGCGCAACCAGGCCTTCTCGCTGACCACCTTCGTCGCCGAGACCCGGCTGCTGACCCGCGCCGGCGAGGCTGCGCGAAGCCTGGCCGAGCTGCGCGGTCGCACGGTGGCGTCCACCGTGGGCACGACCAGCATCCAGCACCTGGCCAAGGTCAACGAGCAGCAGGCGCTGGGCATACGCATCCTGGGCGGGCTGGACGATCCCGAGGCCTTCCAGCTGCTGCGCAGCGGCCGGGCCGAGGCCTTTCTGATGGACGATGTGCTGCTGCACAGCCTGCTGGCCCAGCAGGGGCTGAAGCTGGGCGGCGGCCCGCAGGACTACCGCATGTCCGAGCGCTCGCTGACCGTAGAGCCCTATGCGCTGGGCCTGCGCCGCGGCGACCCGCAGTTCAAGGCGTTGGTGGACGAGACGCTGGCCGGTCTCTACCGCAGCGGCGAGATCTTCGCGATCTACCGGCGCTGGTTCGAGTCGCCGCTGCCGGCCTCGGGGCTCAACCTCAAGCTGCCCATGAGCCCGGCACTGCGCCGCGCCATCGCCCAGCCCACCGATTCGCCGGACCCGGATCGCTATCGCTGAGCCGGGCTAGGGCCTGTTAGCACTACGGCAGCAGGTCGCGTTGCGGCCAGAAAGCCCGCGAGCAAGGCGCGAAACGAAGCTTGGGTAGGCCCCAAG